>CACWLC010000038.1 GCA_902761605.1 uncultured Prevotellaceae bacterium | reverse complement strand
AGAGGGTCAGATTTCAGGTATCCCCCGTGGTGGTAAGGTAACAATCCGCGTTAAGGCAATGAACGACGGTAATAACGAGTTGGTAGCTTGGATGCTCGACCCGACAAGTCCAAAGAACGTATCAGTGAAGTTCGTGAACACCGTTGACGGCGCAGCCATGAAGGAGCTCAAGGGCACTAACTGCTACTGTATCCACTACGTAGAGAAGTGGGAGGATGGCCAGCAGCACTTCGAGGAGATCGAGATCGTATGCCAGAAGCTCGAGAACGGACCTGTTAGTTTCGACAATCCTTGGAAGTAATAATAATAGAATTAGCTATCATAAGAGAATGGTGCAGCTCGTAATGAGTTGCACCTTCTTTTTTGCATATTTTCTGAGGGTTTTTGAGCGGTTTTTAGGCAACGTTTTGGGGCTGTGAGGCAACGTTTTTGTAGGCAAGAAAGGGGCATTTTGTTTCCCAGGCAGGGAATTTTTGTTACCCTACGAGGGCGCAAATTTTTCCTAGTATGGTAGCAAAATGGGGAAAGTGTTGCCAGCGTTGCCAACGTTGCCTAAGCACTATCCATGCATCAAAAAAAGGCGCAGATTATCCTACCCCATAGTGACCATAAAATACCCACTGGATAGCATTTCAAACATTATGATAAATAGAATTATTATTTACTACTAATATACACCTTACGCAACACTCGCAACGCGCAACGTAATCAGAAAAATGAATGGCAGAAATCTTGGCAGTATCAGAAAAAAGGATTACCTTTGCAGACGCAATATAATAATAAGGTGTATGAAGCATGTGAAGATATTGTCGATGCCTGACTGCGACAAGCTGATATACAGCGGAGGCATCATTGCCCGACAGATAGGGGCGCTGATGGTGGTTAACGATGAGAATCCCATTGATACATTGAGCTACCCTATTGTGGCTGGCGGACAGAAGATGGCCGATGGCTGGTTGCCCCCAGGCGATGAATGCATGGAAACGCCTGTGGTATGCCGTGCAGGTCAGAAAATCTCACCTCGAGAGTTTGCCAAATACGTTAAGATGGGCATGCATGAGGAGATACCTACTTCGGCTTACGAGCTCTACGGCCAACTGCGCGAGAATGGCAGCGACCTGGTGTTGCCAATATGGGCAAGCAATAAAGAGACGATCCGTGAATACAGGATAGACCTTGAAATCAACGATTTCAATAAAGAGGCCTTCTGCTATTCTACCGATACCGCCCAATTCTATTTCGAAGCCTATTTCGATGCTGACGACCATAATGATCTTTATAGCCAGTTGATGTCACAGCTGATGGACTACATGAACATACTGGATACTGAGGAGCTGGGCGCGAAGATTATCTTCCATACGGTTGACACCAACTATCGGGACGTTATAGACCGCCTGAACTCCGAACCTATTGAAACGGGGTACTGTGACATGTACAAACCAAGAAAATAACCTCGCGCATCAATGCCAAACATCCGACTGATACCCGTTGATTTCGTTGTTGAGCATGCAAAGGCACTCAAATCAGCTGCTGAGGCTCTGCCCCTGCGCTCGTTGATAGAGCAGTGGTTTGCCATGAATCACAACGAAGCAGAGGGATATCTGGCTCTGAACGAAATCGATGAGCACTTCAATCCTGCCAAGGTGGTAGATATGAATGGCGAAGAGGACTCAGAACCGGTGGTGCTGCAAGGATGCGTGCTTGGCCGATTCCGCACTAATCCGATATATGCAAAGATGCTGGTTGCCATCATAAAGGAGATACATCGCAGGATGAATATTCCTACAGAAGATAGCCGCAAGGCAACACGCCCAGAAGATGTGCGCCAGGACAGTTGGACTTGGCCTCACGTTATGCGTGTGATGAAAAGAAGAGGTATTATTAAGGACGAGACTGACAAGACCAACTTTGGAGCCATGATAGAACACGTGCTTGGCGGCAAGGTGAAGCCAAACTCAATTCGCAGAACAAAGCGTGGGAGTTATTCGATAGTGGATGAAGACGATTTTAGCCTGAGCGACCAAGACAAAGAGGTCATTAAAGAGATCACATGCCTCTTCTTACCACTCTTTAAGCCCCAAAAATGACATTGCCGATGCCATAGAATTGACATTTCGTTGACATTTTGACACGCGTTTGACACCCATTTGACATTCCCCGGATAATCGCAAAAAACCCTTTTTTGCGCTGTTTTTTATTTGTAACTTTGCATCAAGATCGAAGGAGATCACAGAAGCGCGCATGTGAGAACGGAGACCGAAACTGGAATTATTAACAAATTAAAAACAAGAAAGGAATTAAAAACTATGGGAGAAGTAAAATTGAAGAAGATTGCGCTTAATTGCGCTAAGAAGCCTAACCGAGGACTGGCTTACATAAATGACCTCGAGAAATATGATAACCTGACCCACGAGCCTTGGCTTGAGAAGATGGTTGACGACATCCGAAACGGCAATGACGCCCTCAAGGACGAACTGCCTATCCGATGCTCTCACTACTATCGATTCAACGACAACCACCGTCGGCAGGCAGACATGGATCCGGAGGCTTTCCTCTTTCAGACCTGTGTCGATATAGATGACCTTGAGGCTGTAGAGCCCGCCATCACCCATGCGTACCTTATCAATGATGAGGAAGGCGGCAAGTGGCAGAATCATCTGCTCCACATGGAGTACTCGGCTCGTAAGAAGCTGCACATCGACATCCGTATCCCCGTCGGGATGACCATCGAGGAAGCCCAGCAGGCCTACACAGAGGCTCTGGGAGTGGATTACGACAGCAGCTGTACGTCGCCCGAGCGATTCATCCTGGTGACAGATGCACGACAGGAAATCTATCGCTCAGAGCATTGGTATGAGGTGCTGCCAGAAGAGGAACTCAAACTCCGTCGAGAGGCTTATCTTAAACGAGGTCTCACCATCGACGGGCGCCAGCCTCAGGGCAAGAAGCAGCCGGCACAGGCACAGACGAAATCTCAGCCCGGCACAGCACAGCCTCAGCAGACAGAGCTCTTCCCAGAGATGAAGCCTCAGAACGTTGACCCCTGTTGCCTGCGAGTCTTCGACCTCTGTATGGAGGAAGCAGGACTGACTGAGCGAGCCTTGCAGATAGAGGGTGTACGCCACAACTCGCTGCGAAGCATCCTCTCAGTAGGAGCCTGTCAGCTGATGCCTAAGGATCAGATGGTGGCTGTGGTCAGCAAGCGAATGCCTGAGTATGCAGAGGAGAAGGATTGCCAGCAGCTTATCAGCGACTTCTATGCCAACTACACAGAGTTGAACCGTCCATTGACCCGCCGCCAGCGAGAAATCCACGCTGAGGCCTTTGGAGAGCAGCTCGAGGATGTTGAGCCGGAGGAAACTGAGACAGCGTCAGAGCAGCCCAAGAAGAAGCGTAAGCTGAACGTGAAAGCTCTGCCTCCAGGACTGCGCGAACCAGTGATGATGGCCCCTAAGGATATGCAGATGAATGTCCTCTCGGCCATAATGCCCATCGCAGCTACCTATGCCGATCAGGTGACTGTCTGCTATGCGGACAACAAGCCTCAGCATTTGGGACTCATGGCGCTCATAATCGGACGTCAGGCAGGAGGTAAATCATCTGTCAAGGAGGCTGTAGAGCTATGGATGCGTCCTATCAAGGAGCAGTCACATCAGGCTCGCGAGCAGGAGGATGCCGTAAAGAAGAAGAACAAGCTTCGCAAGGCAAACGAACGAGCCGTTGAGATGCCAGAACTGGTCATCCGCAAGGTGCCAATCACCATCTCGTGCTCAACGCTGCTCAAACGTCTGAAGAACGCTCAGGGCCATACCATCTACAGCTTCGGAGAGGAGCTCGATACCCTGCTCAAGACCAACGGGGCTGGATCATGGTCGGCTAAGTATGATGTCTATCGTTATTCTTTTGACAGGGGAGAATGGGGACAGGATTACAACAGCGACCAGGCTGAGAGCGGAGAGGTAAACGTGGCTTATAACTGGACCATACTTGGTACCTATGGAGCCTTCAACCGCTGCTTCAACGGCGATAACGTGGAGAATGGCCTCGGAGGTCGTGTCCTGATGTCAGAGATGCCTGATATGCGATTCGCGAAGATTCCAAAGTATCAGCCGATGAGCCAGGAACAGGAAGAGGCTGTAATGAAAGCCGCTGAGCTGTTGCAGTCAAAGGCAGGATTCGTTGACACTCCATTGCTGCGTAGGCACATCGACAAGTGGCTGGAAGAGAAGCGAGTGGAGGCTTTGAAGAATGCTGATGAGTCGATGGATGAGCTTCGTAAGCGTTCGGCTGTGATTGCATTCCGTTGTGCTGTGGTGTTTCATCTGCTCAGTGGTTGCGAACGAGAGTCAAGGGCTTGTATCGACTTCATGTTGATGATGGCCGATTATGTGCTCGACAATCAGATGCATCTGCTCTGCGAGAAGATGGAGAGCCAGCAGGCCAAGAATGCCCCAGCAGTAGTCAAGACGATCCACAACAAGACTGTCTATGACAAGCTGCCCAACGAGTTCACGCTCTACGACGTTAAGATGGCAAAGGGCCTGGGCTTGGAGGAATCATCCTATCGCAGCATCGTATGCAAGTGGAAGGCCAGCGGATTCATCAAGGAGCAGCCAGCTGATCCCACATCGGCAAACAGGAAAGCACACTACGTAAAACTGTCGGCATGAAAAATGAATAGCGTTGCCATGTTGCCTATGTTGCGTAAGGTGTATTACTAATCTAAAAAGGAAACCGCCTCTTCGTTATTGAAGGGGCGGCTTTATTGTAACATATTTGCGATGAAATGAACGATTTTTGCTAATCAAATATATGGTAGTTAGCCTTGATTCAGGTCTGACGGACTGACTCCAAACTCATCCTTGAAACATTTTGTAAAGTAACTGGGAGCAGTGAATCCTACATCATAAGCCACCTCAGAGATATTCTTGTCTGTGGTCAGAAGGAGCTGATAGGCACGGTTCAGACGGGCAGTACGAAGCAGTTCATTAGGGGATGATCCTGAGATGGCCTTAACCTTTCGATAGAGCTGCACACGACTGAGATTCATCGCCTCAGCGAGGTCATCGACAGTGATGTCACTATTAGAAAGACGGGCCTCAACAACATCCTTGAACCGAACAATGAACAATGGCTCCTTCTTAATTTCTGTAGCGTCATCTGTCTCTTCTTTCTCTGAGGTGTTCTCAGTTTGTTTTTCATCGGAAGATTCCTGTGGGGTTTCTTCGTCATTATAATGTTCTACCACTTCAGATGCATCAATATTCCAAAGGTTGCTGACCATACGCTCGCGCTGGGCACTTGCCTTACCACGATGATAGAGATAGAAGAGCACCAGCACCAGGATAACTAAGGCAAGTAATATCAGTGCCATGAGGGTGATGGTACGTTGTGCGGCCAATTGCTCAAGATAACCTTTGGCCTTAGCCTGAAGCTTATCCAGATTCTGAGCCTGACGGAGCACTTCATCGCTTTCAAGCAAAAGCACGTTGGCATTGTCGTGGGTAACAATGGCAGAGGTAAGAACCGTCTCACGCTGATATTCTTTGCCATCAAGGATATCAAGAGCCAGTTTCAGCAAATGATCTCCTCGTGTGGGATAGATATATGATGCCTCGAGCAGAGAGTCGCGTACCTGCTGGATACCACCATTCTCGCCTGGCAGTCCGTCGATACCGCAAAACATCGGCAACGGATTAACTCCCCTCTCTATGAATGCCCTGCGGGCTCCAATGGCAGAACGGTCATTATGGGCAAACACGAGATCAATGTCATCGAGGCTGCCTTTATAGTTCTTTACCTCCTTGTAGGCTTTCTCTTCCGTCCAATCTCCCTGCAGGGTTATAGGCACCTCAATGAAACTGGTATTGATGGCATCTCTGAATCCTCTGTGACGATCATCAGCGGGCGAAGAGCCTTTAAGACCCAAGAGCTCCAACACCTGACCCTTGCCACTCAAGCGGATAACGATGTAACCTCCCATCTGATGCCCCATCTCATAGTTGTCGGCACTTACGAAGGCTGTGTATTTCTGAGAGTCGGTCTTACGTTCAAAAACGATAACAGGAATACCCTTGTCGAAGGCGCGATTGATGGCAGGAGTAACAGAGGCTCTCTGGTTTGGAGCGACGATAAGCAGATCTATACCACTATCCACCAGACTGTCTATCTGCTGTATCTGACGCTGGGAATCATCATTTGCGGCAGTAAAGCGAAGCTCTACTCCCTCATGAAAGTTGGACTCCATCTGCATCTCTGAGTTCTGCCAGCTGCGCCAGATATCCTCAGAGCACTGCGAAACACCTATGATGTACTCACGTTTCTTTTCGGAGCATGCCATCATAATAAGGCACATTCCCAAAAGAAATAATCTATAAAAAAATCGCCTTTTCATCGTTAGAGTTGATTAGTATCGGCTACAAAGATACAAAAAAAATCGAAATACTCCTACTTTTTTCGTAAAAAAATAAAGACCCGAGCCGTATTTTGTTGGCTCAGGTCTTCACCTTATTTATATATATAGCGATTAGTTAGTCGCAAATCAGATTCTCACCAGTCATGTCTGAAGGCTGCTCAAGTCCCATGATATGGAGAATAGAAGGAGCAACATCAGCCAGACGACCGTCCTTAACTGTAGCCGAATTATTGTTGGTTACGTAGATGAAAGGAACGGGGTTCAGTGAGTGAGCTGTATTTGGAGATCCGTCAGGGTTGATGGCGTTGTCTGCATTTCCGTGATCGGCAATAATGATTGCCTCGTAGTCGTTGGCTTTAGCTGCCTCGATAACCTCACGAACGCAGTTGTCAACAGCCCATACAGCCTTTGCAATAGCGTTGTAGATACCAGTGTGACCTACCATGTCACCATTAGCGAAGTTAACGACGATGAAGTCATACTTATTCTCGTTGATAGCAGCCACCAGCTTATCCTTAACCTCGTAGGCACTCATCTCAGGCTTCAGGTCGTAAGTAGCCACCTTTGGAGAAGGTACCAGGATACGATCCTCACCCTCGTATGGAGCCTCGCGACCACCATTGAAGAAGAAGGTTACGTGAGCATACTTCTCTGTTTCTGCTGTGTGGAGCTGCTTCTTACCCTGCTTTGAGAGATACTCGCCCAGCGTGTCCTCAACGTTCTCCTTCGGGAAGAGGATGTGAACACCCTTGAAGTTAGCATCGTATGGAGTCATGCAATAGTACTGCAAACCTGGGATAGTCTTCATTCCCTGCTCTGGCATATCCTCCTGAGTCAGCGCAATAGTCATCTCCTTAGCACGGTCGTTACGGAAGTTAATGAAGATAACAACATCGCCCTCCTCAATACAACCATTGACAGATGCGTTGTGGATAGGCTTGATGAACTCATCGGTAACGCCCTCGTCATAGCTCTCCTGCATGGCCTGAACCATATCAGTAGCCTGCTTACCTGTACCGTTTACGATCAGATCATAACCCTCTTTTACTCGCTCCCAACGCTTATCGCGGTCCATAGCATAGAAACGACCAACAATAGAAGCAATAGCTGCATCGTTATCAGCACAAACCTTAGAAACCTGCTCGATAAAGCCCTTACCGCTCTTGGGGTCAGTATCACGACCGTCCATATAGCAATGTACGAACACCTGGTTCTTCAGACCGTAAGCCTTACCAATCTCAATGAGCTTAAACAGGTGATCAAGGCTTGAGTGTACACCTCCGTCAGAAGTAAGACCCATCAGGTGCAGCTTCTTATTGTTCTCCTTAGCGTATGTGTAAGCAGCCTTCACCTGAGGATTCTCCATGATAGAACCATCCTTGCAGGCACGGTTAATCTTCACGAGGTCCTGGTAAACAATACGACCAGCACCGATATTGAGGTGTCCCACCTCAGAGTTACCCATCTGTCCATCGGGCAAACCAACGTCCTCACCAGAGGCCTGGAGCTGAGAGTGAGCCGAAGTGGCTGTCAACAAATCGAGATACGGGGTTGGCGTGTTGAAGATCACGTCACCCTTACCATGCTTACCGATTCCCCATCCATCGAGAATCATGAGTAATGCTTTCTTTGCCATAACTTTTTGTATTTTTGACGTTATTTTCTTTTCAGGCTGCAAAGTTACGAATTTTTTTTTATCTTTGCACTCTGAATTCTATTATTTTTCAAACATGGTGAAGAGAATTAGCAAGAGATTGTTGTTTATTACGATATTACTTGGCATTTTGACAACTGGAGATGCCCAACAGGCCTATCAGGTTATCAAAGATAATCCTGATATTGCAGCCAGCAACTACTATGCATATCCGATGCC
Source organism: uncultured Prevotellaceae bacterium (assembly GCA_902761605.1). Taxonomy (GTDB): domain Bacteria; phylum Bacteroidota; class Bacteroidia; order Bacteroidales; family Bacteroidaceae; genus Prevotella. The sequence goes on along the minus strand of CACWLC010000038.1, from coordinate 14,297 downwards.
AACGAAAAAGCTTACCCCTGCACCTGCAGGCAAGCGCCCATTCTATATTTCCGTGAATTCTATCTTAAGAAACTCGATGCCTACGGCAGAATGGATTAGCACTCTTCAAATTCTAAACTGAGTTGTCCATCGCCCAAGAGATTATAACTCTTGCGGTGATAAGGCGTGATGCCGAATTGTTTGATGGCCTCTCGATGTTTCTTAGTAGGATAACCCTTGTTTGAGAGCCAGTCGTATTGCGGATATTCCTTGGCAAGTCCATTCATATAGTCATCTCGATAAGTCTTGGCGAGGATGCTGGCGGCAGCAATGGCAAGGTATTTACCATCACCTTTCACAATAGTGGTATGAGGTAAATCCTTGTATTTTTTAAAACGATTGCCATCCACAATGATAGCTTCAGGGCGCACCTTAAGCTGATCCAGCGCCCTATGCATCGCTAATATCGAGGCATTGAGGATATTGATCTTGTCAATCTCCTCTGGCGTGACGATACCTACAGCCCAAGCCACAGCATCGCGCTCGATGATTTCACGAAGCTGGTAGCGTTTCTTCTCCGTGAGCTGCTTAGAGTCATTAAGCATCTCGTTCTGATAGTCATCAGGCAGAATAACTGCTGCTGCATAAACACTTCCTGCCAAGCAACCACGTCCAGCCTCATCACAGCCTGCTTCTATCTTTCCTTCGTAATAATGACCCTTGAGCATTTGACTATTTACCCATTTTACAATTTAACGATTAGAACATCTGTGCTACTCTTCGAATGCCAGCCACGAGGGTGTCTATCTCTTCCTTTGTATTATAGAGTGCAAAAGAAGCACGGACGGTACCTGAGATACCAAGACGATCCATAAGGGGTTGAGCACAATGATGACCAGTACGAACAGCGATACCCAGACGATCGAGTAATGTGCCCATATCCAGATGGTGAATATCACCAACATTGAAACTCACAACCGCATCCTTTTGCGAATAATCCACTGGCCCATAAATCCTCATTCCATCGATGGTCTGAAGCTGTTCCATGCAGTAACGGGTAAGTTCCTTTTCATGCTGTTGGATAGCATCGAATCCGATGAAATCAATATACTCTATAGCCTTAGCCAATCCGTGAGTAGCTACATAGTCAGGTGTTCCAGCCTCGAATTTAAAGGGCAGACGCTCGAATGTGGTCTTCTTCCAAGTCACCTTATCTATCATCTCTCCCCCACCCTGATAAGGAGGCAATTTCTCCAGCCATTTTTCTTTGCCATAAAGCACACCTATACCTGTAGGACCATACATCTTATGTCCACTGAAGGCAAAAAAGTCGCAATCCATCGCCTGGACATCCACCTTGAAGTGAGGCGCACTCTGAGCTCCGTCCACCAAGACTGGGATACCATACTCATGAGCTATCCTGATAATCTCTTCTACAGGATTAACTGTCCCCAACACATTGCTGACATGAGCCACACTGATAATCCTTGTTTGCTTTGTTATCAGCGATTCCAACTGATCCAGACAGAGCATACCATCGTCAGTGATTGGTACATGTTTCACCAAAATCCCCCGTTTCATCGCCTGGAGCTGCCACGAAACAATATTCGAGTGATGCTCCATCTCTGTGACAATTACCTCATCGCCTTCCTCCATCTGTGACTCGCAGAACGACTGGGCTACCAGATTGATGGCCTCTGTAGTACCTCGTGTAAAAACTATCTCCTCGATTTTACGGGCATTGATAAACCCACGCACCTTCTCTCGTGCCGCCTCATGGAGATCAGTTGCCTGCTGTGAGAGATAATGTACCCCGCGATGCACATTGGCATTCACATTGAGATACTCATCCCTCATGGCATCGAGCACCATAAGAGGCTTCTGCGTGGTAGCCGCATTATCGAGATAGACTAATGACTTGCCATATACCTCACGAGACAAAATCGGGAAATCAGCCCGTACCTTTTTTATATCGTACATATTACTTACAGAGTTTACAACCATCGCATTTGTTGAGCTCGCCACGGAAACGCTTTTCTACAAGGTAATGCAGACGATCGCGGAGAGGTTCCAATTGCATCTTATCGATGACTTCGTTGATAAAGGCATTCTGTAGGAGTAGCTTAGCCTCATCGAGCGAGATTCCTCTTTGACGCATATAGAAGAGAGCTGCATCATTAAGCTGACCAACGGTAGAGCCATGAGCACATTTTACATCATCGGCATAGATCTCCAGCATGGGCTGGGTATACATACGAGCCTCTTTGGTGGAAGTAAGGTTCTGATTGGTCATCTGCGAACTAGTCTTCTGAGCACCATGCTCTACCAGCACACGACCTGCGAATGCTCCTGTAGCCTTATCATCGAGCACATATTTATATAACTCGTTCGATGTGCAATGAGGCACCTTATGTGTAATCAATGTGTTGTTGTCCACATGTTGCTGTTTATCAGCAATCACGCAACCATAACACTGGCACTCGGCTCCCTCACCACTGAAGGTCAGGTCAAGCTTATTACGAGTCACACCATTATGCAGGGTGATGACATTATGGTTCACACGACTATTGGCTTGTTGGTCAATATATACATTGCTCAATCTCACATTCTTATAATGAGTCTCCTCTAAGCAATAGAGGTCAAGTGATGCATTGTCACCCACATATGCTTCGATGACCTGTGTAGCAAGGAAGTTCTTATCGTCGGCTGCATGGTCGCAGAAAAGCATCTTCAGTTCTGCTCCCTCCTCAAGGATAATAAGCACACGACGATTCACCATCAAGTCAGAAACCACACGCTGGGCATTCTGAGGTGTAGCTTTCAGGATATTGATAACCTGAATGGCACGATCTACCTTTACGTTCTTGGGCACATAAACCAGCATACCATCTTGTGCCAACATTGTATTGAGAGCAGTAATGGCATCCTCACTGGTTTTGGCCAGTTTAGAGTAGTATCTGGTTACCAATTCTGGGTTATCACGTAAGGAGCCGATAATAACACCCTCTGGTAAGCGCCCTTTAGGCTTATCGTCTTTGTAAAACGAATCGTTTACCACGAAGTAAAGGCTGGTACTCAGATTGGGTACATCGCAACGGAAGGCCTGATAGGGGTCTACAGGTATCTGGAGACGATTCAGATTCACACCATAATCTGGCTCAAAAAGTTTCTGAATATCAGTATATTTATATCTCTCCACCTTTTTTGATGGGAAACCTTGTCTCTTAAAATTCTCAAAAGCCTCATCCCTTACAGCATTCATCGCCTCAGGCGCATGATCCATGATCATCTGCCTTGCCTGCTCGTAAAGTTCTATATATTGCTGCTCGCTAATCATTCTTCTCCGATTTCTTCCTTGATCCAATCGTAGCCATGCTCCTGAATCTGCTTGGCGAGCTCAGGACCACCAGTCTTCACTATACGACCTTTATATAATACGTGGACAAACTGTGGACGAATCATCTCCAACAGACGATCGTAGTGGGTTATGACGATGCATGAGGTCTCGGGGGTCTGGAGTTTGTTCACTCCCTCTGCCACGATTCGCATAGCGTCGACATCAAGACCCGAGTCCGTCTCATCGAGAATGCTCAGCTTTGGTTCGAGCATTGCCATCTGGAAAATCTCATTACGTTTCTTCTCACCACCGCTAAAGCCCTCGTTTACAGAACGATTGGCCAACTTTGAGTCGAGTTCCACAATCTTACGCTTCTCACGCTGAAGCTTCAAAAACTCTGCAGCATTCATAGGCTCTAAACCCTGATACTTACGTTTCTCATTGATAGCGGCCTTCATGAAATTAGTCATCGAAACGCCAGGAATCTCTACAGGATATTGGAACGAGAGGAAGAGACCTTCGTGAGCCCTGTCCTCAGGTTTCATCTCCAACAGGTTCTTGCCATTGAAGTATGCCTCGCCCTCAGTAACCTCATAGAGAGGATTACCCACGAGCACAGCACTCAGGGTTGACTTACCTGATCCGTTAGGACCCATGATAGCATGAGTCTCGCCATCGTTAATCACGAGGTCAATACCCTTTAATATCTCTTTATCGCCAATGCGAGCATGCAAATTCTTAACCTCTAGCATTATTTTACCTTTTTACCTTCTTACTTTTTTTTCTTTTTACCTCTAACCAACCGTACCTTCAAGGGATACGGAGAGAAGTTTTTGAGCCTCAACAGCGAACTCCATTGGAAGTTTCTGGAGGACTTCCTTGGCATAGCCATTAACGATAAGGCCAACGGCCTGCTCTGTAGGGATGCCTCTCTGGTTACAATAGAACAGCTGATCTTCAGAGATCTTCGATGTGGTGGCCTCGTGCTCGAAGATTGCAGTATCGTTGTGCACATCCATATAAGGGAATGTGTGGGCACCACAATCCGAGCCTAAGAGCAGCGAGTCGCACGAAGAGTAGTTACGGGCATTATCAGCTGTAGCAGCAGCCCTAACCAATCCACGATATGAGTTCTGTGAATGTCCGGCAGAGATACCTTTAGAGATGATAGTACTCTTGGTATTCTTGCCTATATGAATCATCTTGGTACCTGTATCTGCCTCCTGATAGTTATTCGTCACTGCGACGGAATAGAACTCTGCCTGTGAGTTGTCTCCTCTTAAGATACAAGAGGGATACTTCCAGGTAATCGCCGAGCCTGTCTCCACCTGTGTCCACGAGAGTTTTGAGTCGATACCTCGCAGATCACCACGTTTCGTCACAAGATTCAGCACACCACCCTTACCATTCTCATCGCCTGGATACCAGTTCTGTACAGTAGAGTATTTCACCTCTGCCCTGTTCATGACGATAATCTCTACGATAGCTGCATGAAGCTGATTCTCATCACGCATCGGAGCTGTACAGCCTTCGAGATAGCTGACATAAGAATCATCATCAGCCACAATAAGTGTTCTCTCAAACTGACCTGTATTTCTGGCATTGATACGGAAATAGCTGCTCAGCTCCATCGGGCAGCGCACACCCTTGGGGATATACACAAACGATCCGTCGCTAAACACAGCTGAGTTTAATGCCGCAAAGAAATTATCCTTATAAGGTACCACAGTACCCAGATACTGACGCACCAAGTCTCCATGTTCCTTGATAGCCTCACCGATAGAACAGAAGATAACCCCCTTCTCGCGAAGCTTATCCTTAAAGGTGGTCTTCACACTAACAGAGTCCATGATGGCATCAACAGCTGTATTTCCCGAAAGCGCTAAGCGCTCTTCCAAGGGGATACCCAGCTTATCGAAGGTCTTCTCAAGCTCAGGATCTATCTTACCATCACCCTTGGGTTTCTGGGCCAAGGGATCGGCATAATAGCTTATTCCCTGATAGTCAATCTCCGGCACATGCACATGCCCCCATGTAGGCTCTTTCTGTTCCTTCCAGTAACGAAACGCCATCAAACGGAACTCGAGCATCCACTCGGGCTCCCCCTTCTTAGCGGAGATGAGCCGAACGATATCCTCGTTCAGCCCTTTCTCTATTATCTCAGTATGTACGTCCGTGGTGAAACCGAACTCATATTTCTGTTCAGCCACCTGACGGACATATTCATTCTTCTTTTCAGACATTCCTACAACTTCTGTTCTACCTCGATCTCAGTGAAGGTCTCGATGATATCACCTACCTGGATGTCGTTGAAGTTAACCAGTGAGATACCGCACTCCAAACCTGTTGCCACTTCCTTGGCATCATCCTTATAACGCTTCAGGGCATCGATAGGAGCAGTATGGATTACGATACCATCGCGGATAACACGAGCCTTATCCTTGTTGTGTACCTTACCATCGGTAACCAGACCACCGGCAACGGTACCAACCTTTGATATCTTGAACACCTGTTTAACCTCAATCTCACCAGAGATAATCTCCTTCTTAACCTTGTCGAGCATACCCTGCATCGTCTGCTTCACATCATCGATGGCATCATAGATGATAGAATATGTGTTGATCTCAACACCCTCACGGTCGGCAGCACGACGAGCATCAGCAGAAGGACGAACCTGGAAACCGATGATGATAGCCTCAGAAGCCGAAGCCAGCATGACATCGTTTTCTGAAATCTGACCCACAGCCTTAGAGATAACGTTCACCTGAACTTTCTCTGTAGACAGTTTGATGAACGAATCAGACAATGCCTCAATAGATCCATCGGTATCACCCTTAACGATGATGTTAAGCTCATGGAACTCACCCAGAGCGATACGGTGTGACAGTTCATCAAGACCAAGCTTCGTTGTGGTACGCAGACTCTGCTCACGCTGTAATTGGATACGCTTGTTGGCAATCTCACGTGCCTCCTGTTCTGTCTCCATCACATGGAAGGAGTCACCAGCGGTAGGAGCACCATTCAGACCCAGGATGATTGCTGGTTCTGCTGGTCCTGCCTCATCAATACGCTGGTTACGCTCATTGAACATCGCCTTAACCCTACCCCAGGCAGTACCTGCGATAACGACGTCACCAATCTTAAGAGTACCATTTGACACGAGAACTGTAGATACATATCCACGACCCTTGTCGAGCGAGCTCTCAATGATTGAACCTGTTGCCTTGCGGTTAGGATTAGCCTTCAAGTCGAGCATCTCTGCCTCAAGGAGTACCTTCTCCAGCAGTTCCTCTACACCAATCCCCTTCTTAGCTGAGATTTCCTGACACTGGTATTTACCACCCCACTCTTCTACAAGCAGGTTCATATTTGCCAAGTCCTCACGGATCTTATCTGGGTTAGCTCCTGGCTTATCGATCTTGTTGATGGCGAACACCATAGGTACATTTGCGGCCTGAGCATGAGCAATAGCCTCCTTTGTGGTAGGCATCACAGAGTCATCGGCAGCCACAATGATGATAGCGATATCCGTCACCTGAGCACCACGGGCACGCATGGCAGTGAAGGCCTCGTGGCCAGGGGTATCAAGGAAAGTAATCTGACGACCATCCTTAAGCTGTACGTTATATGCACCGATATGCTGTGTGATACCACCAGCCTCACCAGCGATAACGTTTGTATTACGGATATGGTCGAGCAGAGAGGTCTTACCGTGGTCTACATGTCCCATCACAGTTACGATAGGAGCACGTGTAACGAGATCGTTCTCGTCATCCTCCTCCTCTGTTATAGCATTCTGTACCTCAGCAGATACATATTCTGTGGTAAAACCAAACTCCTCGGCTACGATATTGATAGTCTCAGCATCCAGACGCTGATTGATTGACACCATGATACCGATACTCATACAGGTACCGATAACCTGATTCACACCAACGTTCATCATAGTAGCGAGCTCTGACACCGTCACAAACTCTGTCAGTTTCAGTATCTTGCTCTCTGCTGCCTCTGCTGCCATCTCTTCGTTCATACGCTCAGCAACAGCATCACGCTTCTCACGACGGTACTTGGCACCTTTCTTATTCTGGTTCTTGGAGGTAAGACGTGCAAGAGTCTCCTTCACCTGACGTGCTACCGCCTCGTCATCCACTTCAAGAGGCTTTACAGGACGGTTCTTCTTGTTCTTCTTACCACCCTGCTGAGCATTATTGTCCTGGAAGTTCTGGTTACCACCCTTGCTCTTCTTGTTCTTGCCATTATTCTGACCCTTATCCTGATTGGCAGCGGCTTCAATATCCACGCGTTCCTTACCACCACGGATACGCTCGCGCTTCTTCTTCTCACCATTATTATTACCACCATGCATCTGGGCCTGTTTCTCCTCACGTTCCTTACGGCGTTCCTCCTTCGACTTCTTCTTAGGACGAGTGCTCTGATTAAGTGAGTCGAGATCGATCTTACCTACCACATTGAGGTTTGGTGCAGCCTTCTGCTCTGTCTTTAACTTAAAGACCTCAGTAGTTTTCTCTTCCTCAACCTCAGCAGCCTCTGGCTCTACAGGAGCAACAGGAGCTACCGGAGTTTCTACCTTTGCCTCAACAACAGGCTCTGGTTTTGGCTCTGCCTTGGGCTCTTCCTTCACCTCAATCTTTGGCTCCGGCTTTGGTTCAGGTTTCACCTCTGGCTTTGGCTCGGGCTTAACGTCAACCTTTGGAGCTGGCTCTGCCTTCACCTCTTCTTTCTTAACCTCTTCCTTCTTCTTTCCATTCAGACTGTCGAGGTCAATCTTACCCAGAGGCTTAAACTCCTGACGGGGTTCAGCCTTCTGCTCCACCTTCGGTTCAAAGACCTCTGGCTTTGGTTTGGGCTTGTCCTTCTTCTCCTTTTTGGGGAAGATCATATTGGCCTGGGTCTTGACATCCTTGTCACCCTTAAACTCCTTGACGAGAGCTTCATACTGCTCGTCAGAAATCTTGGTGTTGACATTGGCATCGTCCTTTATCTCACCCAGACTCTTCTTGTTCTTCAGATAGTCAATCGCTGTCTGAAGACCTATATTCAGTTCTGTTAATACTTTATTTAATCTGACTCCCATCTAGTTATTTACGATTTACAGATTTACGATTTACGAATTTATTCGAACTCCGAGCGGAGCACTTCAAGAAGATGATCTACTGTCTCCTCTTCGAGGTCAGCCTTTTCAATCAACATCTCTCGTGGAGCATTGAGTACTGCCTTAGCTGTGTCAAGACCGATGGCCTTGATAGAGTCGATAACCCACTGGTCGATCTCATCAGCGAACTCATCCAGATAGATATCCTCATCTGCCTCACTCTCATTAACAACACGATAAACGTCGATGGTATACTCCGTCAACATAGAAGCCAGTTTGATGTTCATACCACCACGGCCGATAGCGAGAGACACCTCCTCTGGCTCGAGGTAAACCTCAGCCTTGTGGTTCTCCTGGTCGATAGTCATGCTGCTGATCTTTGCAGGACTGAGTGCACGGGTGATATAAAGCTGGATATTGCTTGAGTAGTTGATGACATCGATGTTCTCATTACAGAGCTCACGAACGATACCATGTACACGGCTACCCTTTACACCTACACAAGCTCCCACTGGGTCGATGCGCTCATCATAGCTCTCTACAGCAACCTTCGCACGGTCTCCCGGCATACGGGCCACCTTCTTGATAGTGATAAGACCATCATTGATTTCAGGCACCTCTGCCTCAAGCAGACGCTCAAGGAAGACTGGACTTGTACGAGAAAGAATGATACGAGGATTGTTATTCTCGTTCTGTACCTCCTTCACGATAGCACGGATAGTCTCACCCTTACGGTAGTTGTCTGATGGAATCTGCTCACCCTTTGGCAAATGCAACTCGTTGCCCTCATCATCAATGAGCAACACCTCACGCTTCCAAATCTGGTAAACCTCACCGCTTACAACCTGTCCTACACGATCCTTATACTTCTGATACAGTGAGTCGTGTTCCAATTCGAGAATCTTTGAAGCCAGAGTCTGACGGAGGTTCAGGATGGCACGACGGCCGAACTTCTGGAAGTTAACCTCCTCAGAAACCTCCTCACCTACCTCATAGTCAGGTTCAATACGCTGCGCCTCGCTGAGGGCAATCTCCTTGTTCTCATCCTCCACCTCACCATCGGCTACGACGATACGGTTACGGTGAATCTCAAAGTCACCCTTGTCGGGGTTAACAATCACATCGAAGTTCTCATCAGAGCCATATATCTTGGCGATGACATTGCGGAAGCTCTCCTCCAACACACTCACCAGGGTTGTACGGTCGATGTTCTTCGTCTCCTTGAATTCCTGAAAGGTCTCAATCATAGATGGACCCTTCCCATCTTTAATACTTGCCATTTATATATTCTTTAATTTTATACTCTTATTTGAACGCCAATACGTATTTAGCGTACTTGATAGAATCCATAGAGAAAGTCTTGTCAACCTCAGCCATCACTGGGCGTTTCTTTCCCTCTACGGTCTGCTTCTCTTTCACCGTCAGCACAAACTCACGGCCATTAACCTCCTTAAGCACACCCTGAATCTTCTTTCCATCTGCAGAGAGTACCTCGAGTTCATCTCCAATGTGATTGACATACTGCTGTTCAACCTTGAAAGGCTGTCCGATGCCTGCAGAACCCACCTCGAGTTCGTAATCACCGAGTTCATCACCAAGTTTTTCCTGGAGGAATCGGCTCAGCTCTGCGCAGTCCTCAATCCATACACCGTCGGCATGATCAATCTCAATCACGATACGGTCGTCTGTTCCAAACATAATGTCTACCAAGAAGTAGTCGCCATTCTGTAACCACTCCTCTACTAATGCTTTTACTGTCTCTTTGTTAATCATCTATATGTCTTATTAGAATGAAAAAGAGAGGCTCTTTCGAGTCTCTCATTCCACTGAACGGGTGCAAAGGTACAATTTTTTACCCATTCTGCCAAATATTTAGGTGTTTTTTTACGCGATAGCACTAAATATTTCTAAATTCTTACCTTTCAGCGATATATTTTCCACACGTTTCTTATCTATCTTGATAATAGATGCTGTTTCCTTTGGTTTCTTGGGAGCAAGAATCTTCTTGTACTCATCCCGACTTTTCAGCAATTTCTGCGCCTCTTTTACCTGGCGGTCATACTGAAGACCTGACTCTATGGAGCCTGCCTGATAGTAATAAGCTGCGATAATGTCGGCTTCGATGACCTGCAACAGCACCTGCTTATGCTTCTCAAGATCAACGGCTACATCATGATTCAGTTTCTTCTCGAGATTGTCGAAGGCTTCCTTTGCATCATCGTAATAACCCTCAAACTGGGCAGTCTTTACGAGCTGATCCAACTGTTTCTTGCTAACTGGGTCATAGGTAAAGCCGCTCTTTATCACACGAGCCTTAAACTCCTCCCAGTCAGCATCGGTAAGATGGAATTCCGATGGTTTGGCTATCTGAGGATGTTTGGCGATATAGTCCACCACATAGTCGAACATCACCTCTGTAGAGTCCTGACCTGTTGCAGAGAGGTAGAATGCAATATTGGGTATGGTATCTGCCTTTACCTCGATATCCGGTTTGATACCACCTCCATCACGAACCTCGCGACCTCCTGCGGTATAGAACACCTTTGTCAACGAGTCGGGAATATGTTCACGATAACCACCGCCAGAATGCTTGTAATTGATAGCCTGTATGCAACGTCCGCTGGGGATGTAATACTTTGATGTAGTAACCTTCAGATTAGTGTTATATGGCAGATCGATAGGCACTTGCACCAAACCCTTACCAAAGGTTCGTGTACCCATGATTACTGCTCTGTCAAGGTCCTGCAGAGCTCCGCTGGTAATCTCACTTGCAGAGGCACTCTCACCATTTACCAACACCACCAGTGGCATAATAGTATCCACAGGTTCAAGAGTGGTCTTATAGCTACGTGATGCCTCTTTCAGCTTTCCTCTGTTTTCTACTACAGTAACACCTTTCGGCACCCAAAGATTAACGATGTTCACTGCCTCAGCCTCAGAACCACCGCCATTACCACGAAGGTCGAAGATAAGCGATGTAGCACCTTGTTTTTTCAGGTCAACGAAGGCACGACGCACCTCCTTGCCACTCTCCTGAGTAAAAGAGTTGAAGTTGATATATCCGATATTTCCTTCGAGTATACCATAGTAAGGCATCTCGGGCAGTTTGATGTTCTTTCGGGTGATCTTGAATTTCATCTCCTTCTGCACTGACGGTCTGAACACTTTCAGGAGGAAAGTAGTACCCGGCTCACCTCTCAGATGATTGCTCACATAACTCACATCCTTCTGTGTCATCAGCGAGTCGTCGATGCTCAGTATCACGTCACCCTTCTTCAAACCAGCCTCAGCGGCAGGCATACCAGCATACGGCTCGTCGATAACGATACGGTTGAGTTTCTGGTGCTTACGGATCAGAGCTCCGATACCCGCATACTTTCCTGTGAGCATCATCTTCAGGTCCTTGGTGTCCTCTTGGGCATAGTACTCTGTATAAGGGTCCAGACTACGCAGCATAGCGTTGATGGCTGTGCCGATAGTCTCCTTGGGGTTGAGAGTATCCACATACAACAACTCCAAATTCTTATATACATTATTAAATATATCAAGATGCTTGCCCACCTCAAAGTGATGGTCCTTCTGTGTCTGTGCCTGCATGCTCAATGCCAACATCATCGCAATGGTTGAAAGAAAAAATCGTCTCATTTATATCCTTTTTATCTTTGGCTGTGCCAATTTGGCTGCAAAAGTAAACAAATTATCTGATAATAACAAGAATTTTGAGTTTTTTCTAATTAATGTATACTAAACAAATTCGCCCTGTACGGTTGAAAAAGTGACATAAGAAGACTTAGCGGGATTTGGAATTCAAGAAGAAGTCCTCGCCAGTCAGGCCACCGTAACTCTTGGCGGCGGCTTGGAGGGCTTCTTCGGTGGTGTAGCGCTCGTAGTAGGTGCAGCGGGTGACGACGCGTTGGCGGGAGGCGTGACTGTCTTTGAGGCGGACGATGCCAAAGCCGAGCATGGGGTCGGCAAAGCGGGGACCGACTAGGGCGAGGGTGCCGGACTTGCTCTGGTAGGGCGTCAGGAGTGTTGGGGGGACGACGGTGAAGTCGCTGGTCGTGAGGGTCTCTACCTTGATGCTGAGGTAGAACTGGTCGGGCCAGTCCTGATGCGTGAGAACCTTCTGGTGCAAGACGTAGAGCAGCAACGTGGACTTCTGCGCCTCCTTCTTGGTGAGGTCGGTGAGCAGGGCCGGCTGGCCGTCCACCTCGTCCAGTTGGTAGCTGATAGGGGTTAGCGGGCCGTCGCTGAGCACCATGCCGGGCAGGAGCAGGGCATTGCCGGAGTGGAACTGCTGCTTGGGGATGTAGGGCACGGGCGACTGCATGTTGATGGCCATAAAATGGTTGTAAGCGGGCTTATTGGCCTCGAAATAGACGTGGCCGGACTCCTTGAGCGCGCGCCAGAGGGCGTTGTTGTGGCTCTGCCGTTCGCGTATGAGCAACTGCTTGCGCGACAGTCGGTGTGGCTGTCGGATGTGGGCCGGACGGGTGAATGTCTTATCACCTCGGTGGCAGATGGTGATGTTGTCGTCCAGTCGGCCATGCAGGTCCTCTAATATTCCTTTTACTCGTGCCATATTGTTGTTGTTTTGATGTTTCTACTGTTGTTCTTTTGTCGTTGTTTTGGGCAAGCCAGCGGGGTGCCTTGGGGTAGTATGTTGCGAGGGAGATGGAAGGGAGGTGGTAGGGCGTTGCGAGTACTGAGTTTCGGTTGAGTCTCGGTTAAGCATCGGTGGAGTGCCGCTTCTCTCTCGATATTCTTCCTTTGTATGCAGTATGTGCGAGAGCCAGTTGTACGGGTTACAAAGATACAACTTTTATTGATATAATGACCCATGAGACGGGAAAAATTGCGAGAAGGAGGGCGTTTTTATAGATTTTTAGTGAATTATTGATAAAAGATGGAAGAAAAATCGGTTTTGTGCAAGTTTTCTCATAACCATATCAGCATCTGGCTTCATCGATATGTCACTCCCAGGTAACTTTGGGAAAGCCATGAAACAGTATGCAGGTTTAAAGACTGTACCAAAGTATGCCGACTGGTTTGATGCCTTTGATGCGCTGGAGGAACATTTGAGCAATCTTCCAGCCAAATAATTATAAAAATCGACGGAAAATGAAATTTTTTTGCTTTTATTTGACTTTTTTTGCTACCTTTGCAATGATTTTCCGCATTCTCTGTTGGATGACTGTCGTTTTAAGCGACTATTTGAAAACAAAACAGCTCACGCCGTGCTGAGAGAGACGAAGTCTTCGGATGGAGTCGAACGAGGCGGGCTGCATCGGAAAAGCCGCAAGGCGATTCCGCCAGAGGTGGGAAGCGGGGAATGGCATCGAACCGATGAACGAGCGACAGCTCAGCCGATGAAATGCAAAAAAGGTCCGATATGAGCACATTGTCTAATGTGGAAACTGGAAGAGGCCAGCAAAATCCTCCGAGTGTCAGGAATCTTCGAAGCATCAAAGCGACCGAAGGTCGATTAGCCCCTGATACCATCCCCGAAGCCAAAAGCTCACAAACAGGGGTGTCGGTAAGGTATGTGCCTGCGCCCAACAAGAAATGGTACGTGTTCCGTGCCTCTTACGGAAGAGAAGACAAAGCATTTGACTATATTGTAGCCGACGGCACGTTTGCCTACATTGCCAAACGGTACGTTCGCAAGACGGTAAACGGTAAACAAAAGAAGGTTCTGGAGGCGTTGATTCCGAACCTTCTGTTCGTATATACCACTGATGCCAAGGCCAGTGAGTATATCAAAAATACCCCCCCCCAGGCCGTCCGAAAACCTTGATTTTAAAGGCATCTTAGCCTGATTTTGGCTAATTTCAAAGCCATATAAAGGCCTCTGCCAAGAGGCAGATT
>CACWLC010000037.1 GCA_902761605.1 uncultured Prevotellaceae bacterium | reverse complement strand
CTTTCTTTTCTTCTAAACTGTGATGTGTATACATAATGAACCCCAGAAGTATTCTGTCCAACTTCTGGGGTTCACTTCAAAATAGGCACATCCTCTTTTCTTATTCCTTGATTTATTCTAAAATGCGCTACAATGCGGAACAGGCTTCCTTGAGCCAGGCTACTTCATCTGCATCAAGATGGGGCGAGAGGGTATCGAAGACACGCTGGTGATAGGCGTTGAGCCAATCAATCTCTTCCTGAAGAAGCATATCCTTTATAATAGGAGTCTTGTCGATGGGGCAGAGAGTAAGCGACTCAAACTGGAGGAACTTGCCAAACTCCGTCTCCTTGTATGGAGTGATAAGGAGCGTGTTCTCTATGCGCACTCCGAACTTACCGGCAAGATAGATGCCGGGCTCGTCGGTGATGGTCATGCCCTCAACAAGAGGAGCCGGTTTCCACTCCATACGGAACTGATGAGGGCCCTCATGCACATTAAGATATGTTCCCACGCCATGACCCGTGCCATGAAGATAGTTAAGCCCCTCGCGCCACATGTCCTTACGGGCAAGGATGTCGATCTGAGTGCCGCTGGAGCCGGAAGGGAACTTACAGAGCTCTATCTGGATATGACCCTTGAGCACAAGGGTATAGACAAGTTTCTGCTCATCTGTGAGAGGCCCGAGAGCAATGGTACGGGTGATATCCGTGGTGCCATCGAGATACTGGGCTCCGCTGTCGAGCAGGAGCAGGCCCTCTGGCTTCAGGGTGATATCGGTCTCTGGGGTAGCCTCATAATGCACAATGGCGCCATGAGCCTGATATCCGGCGATAGTATCAAAGGAGATGTCACGATAGAGAGGCTGCTCAGCACGAAAAGCGGTAAGCTTCTTGTCGATAGCTATTTCAGACAATCCGGATATTTCGGGATAATCAGATAGCCATTTGAGAAACTTCACCATTGCGATGCCGTCTTTCAGCATCGCAGACCTAAAACCCGCTATCTCTGTGGCATTTTTTATGGTCTTCATGCGCTTTACAGGCGACTCCTCCTCAATAATCTCACGTGTAACGCTCTTGTATAGGGTATAATTTACCTCGTCAGGATCGAGCAGGATATTATATTCGAAGTAGTTCTTCAGCCCATTGCCTATCTCATCGTATGGAGCTACGCTTACCCCCTCAGCCTTGAGATAAGTCTGTACCTCGGGAGTGAGTTTATTCGTATTTATAAATAAGGTGACGTCTTTGAATGATATCAGCAGATAGCTCACAAAGACAGGGTTGCAGTGCACATCAGAGCCTCGCAGATTCAATGTCCAGGCGATATCATCGAGAGATGACATCAGCATTCCGTCAGCATGACGCTCGCGAAGGGCATGACGCACACGGGCTATCTTGTCATGAGCCATCTCCCCGGCATACTTCATAGGATAGATCTCGATGGGATTCTCGGGGATTGGCGGACGACCAGACCATATAGTCTTCAGAGGGTCGAGATTGGTGCGAAGGGTAATGCCTCCCTGTTTCCTGAGGTCAGCGATAAGCTCCTTAACGCTATTGGCAGAGCTGCACAAGCCGTCGATGGCCACCTCAGCCCCAGGGCCACACTCTCTGCCTATCCACTCAGCGATGGTGGGAGTACCCTCGATCTTCAGTTTCATCAGCTGATACTCAGTATCCCTAAGCTGCTCCTCGGCTGCAATGAAATAACGGGAATCAGTCCACAACGCGGCAGAGGTCATGGTTACCACCGCCGTACCAGCAGAACCATTGAAACCGGAGATAAACTCACGCCCCTTCCAGTGGTCTGGCACATACTCTCCCTGATGGGGGTCGGTACTGGGGAAAATAAACGCTGAGAGATGCTCACGCTGCATCAACTCACGTAGGTCGGATAGTCGTTGGCTTATGCTCATAACTCTCAAGATTTGCAAATTGAACCTTACAAAGATACGAAGTTTTTTGTTTACATAAAGCTACAAGGCATATATTTTGCATAATTTCACAAAAAATTATTCTTAATCTGTGTTAATCTGTCAATTCTGTGGCATATTTTGCGTATCTTTGCACCAATAATGACAAATTAAAATAAAAGTAAATAAATTATTATGGCAACATTAACAAACGACAAGCTTACAATTGTAGGTGCAGCCGGTATGATCGGCTCAAACATGGCTCAGAGTGCCCTCATGATGGGTCTGACAAGTGAAATCTGTCTTTACGACGTATTCTCTCCCGAGGGTGTGGCAGAGGAGATGCGCCAGAGCGGTTTCGATGATGTAAACATCGTTGCTACCACAAATGCCGAGGAGGCATTCAAGGGTGCAAAGTATATCATCTCTTCTGGTGGTGCTCCACGTAAGGCAGGTATGACCCGTGAGGATCTGCTCGCTGGCAACTGTAAGATCGCTGAGGAGCTCGGACAGGACATCAAGAAGTACTGCCCAGACGTAAAGCACGTGGTTATCATCTTCAACCCAGCTGACCTCACCGGTCTCGTTACTCTGCTCTACTCTGGTTTGAAGCCAGGTCAGGTAACCACTCTCGCCGGTCTTGACACAACTCGTCTGCAGAGCGCCCTCGCAAAGAAGTTCGGTGTTATGCAGAACCAGATCAAGGGTTGCGCTACCTATGGTGGTCACGGTGAGCAGATGGCTGTATTCGGAAGCCACGTAGAGATTGCAGGCCGTAAGCTGACAGATATCATCGGCACAGCTGAGTTCCCTACTGAGGAGTGGGAGCAGATGAAGATAGATGTTACCAAGGGTGGTGCGAAGATTATCGAGCTCCGCGGACGCAGCTCTTTCCAGAGCCCTGCATACCTCTCTGTTGAGATGATCCGTGCAGCTATGGGCGGTGAGCCATTCCGTTTCCCTGTAGGAACTTATGTTAAGACCGACAAGTACGACCACATCATGATGGCCATGAAGACCACCATGACTGCTGAGGGTGCAAAGTTCGAGGTACCACAGGGTACTCCAGAGGAGAACGCTAAGCTGGATCAGAGCTACGAGCACCTCTGCAAGATGCGTGACGAGCTGGTTACTCTGAACATCGTTCCTCCAATATCAGAGTGGAACAAGATTAACCCGAACCTCTAAGAGAATTCTATACGAGAGAGCAGTATGGGAGGCCATGCTGCTCTTTTCTTTTAATAACTAAAAGCCCGCATAATGAAGAAGATAATCATCGTTTGCTGCATGCTCACAGTAATATTTGGATGTGGCAATAAGAAATCAAACATCATCCCGGAAGGCAATGATGCCCCAGAGACGGAAGATATCGCCGTAAAGACAGAACAGCAGAACTCTGCCGACCCGGAAGTGATAACTGAGCGTGTAAAAGCCATCTATGAGGCCGTAGCAGCTGCATATCCAGAAGTACATGACATCTCTCCATCCAACGATGTGCTCGACGACACATACTGTTCCTCAGAGTGGAACACCCTCGTGCAGATGGTAAATGCGAAAGATGCAGAGAAAATGGGCAAAGAGGCTTTCTTTGATTCCGACTACTGGATCATGGGTCAGGACTGGGGAAAGATAAGCATCAGCGATGTGAAGGTGGAAGTGAAAGACAACCAGCATGCCAATGCAAGCTTCCTGTTGCATAACCTCGATACGGCAACAAAGGTTACACTGGAACTTATCTTCGAGCGTGGCGAGTGGTATATAGGCAACTTCATCGACGAGACAAACAAGGTGAACTGGAAGAAGTCGATGACCAAGTATCTTGAAGAAAAGGGCAAGAAGGCTCAGGAAGAAGCTGCCGACGACGGTATAATAGAATACGAAGTACCCTAAAGGAAATGGCACTTATTAAAAGCTACAGAGGTCTTTCTCCAAAGTGGGGCAAAGACTGTTATTTCAGTGAGAATGCTACAATTGTTGGCGATGTGACCATCGGCGACGAGTGTTCAATATGGTTTAATGCCGTGGTAAGAGGTGATGTGGCTCCTATCACCATCGGAGACAGAAGCAATGTGCAGGACGGCAGTTGTGTGCATGTTACCCACGATACCGGTCCTACACACATCGGAAGTGATGTGACGATAGGCCATAATGTGACCGTGCATGCCTGTACCATCCACGACGGAGCACTTATAGGAATGGGCTCTACCCTACTCGACGGATGTGAGATAGGCGAAGGCTCTATTGTTGCAGCCGGAGCATTGGTATTGCAGAACACCAAGATTCCTGCAGGAGAGATCTGGGGCGGTGTGCCTGCAAAGTATCTCAAACCCGTTCGTCCAGGACAGACAGACAATGCGAAGCACTACGTAGAGTATTCGAAGTACTATCTAAATGATAAATGATAATGGATAAATGATAAAGGAGAGGACCATAAGATTGATTAAGGACTGGACATTGCCAGTGTCGATGAGTACAGGAGCATTGCTGTATCTCATCTTTGCCTTTACGCCACAGCTGGAAGAGGCTGCGATGTTCTTCGATCCTATCTTCGACGCCATCCTCCCGATGTTTATGTTCTTTATCCTTTTCGTGACATTCTGTAAGGTCGACTTCCACAAGCTGCGCCCAGTGACATGGCATCTCTGGGTGAGTGTGTTCCAGCTGATATTCATCGGAGTACTCATGGGACTGATACTGGGCTTTACGATGACTGGCGACAGCCTCATCCTGATGGAGGCGATACTGATGTGTGTCATCTCCCCCTGTGCTGCCGCGGCTGCTGTGGTGACACAGAAACTCGGAGGTTCGCTGGAACAGATGACCACATACACCTTTATATCCAACTTCATCACCGCCATGATGGTACCCATCTGTTTCCCTCTGATAGAAAAAGGTGCCAACATGACATTCTGGGCAGCATTCTCAAAGATTCTCTACGAGGTGGCGGTAGTATTGCTTGTGCCGATGCTGCTGGCATATATCGTAAAGCACCATATACACCAACTGCACAAGAAGATAATATCCATAAAAGACCTGAGCTATTATCTCTGGGGCTGTTCGCTGATGATTGTCACTGGTACAACGGTTAAGAATATCGTTCACGCTAATACCACCGTCACACTGCTCTTTGCAATTGCGATGTTAGGCATGGTGATGTGTGTGGTTCAGTTTGCCGTGGGTCGATTCATTGGTCACTATTTCGACCACACCCAGGAGTCGGGACAGGCTCTCGGACAGAAAAACACAGCCTTTGCGATATGGATGGCATATACATACCTGAACCCACTGTCGTCAGTAGGTCCGGGATGTTATATCCTCTGGCAGAATATCGTAAACAGTATTGAGATCTGGCAGAAGCGCAAGACTAACTCACTCTCCGCTTCTTAACTCGGCAACAATATATTCCGACTGGGTTCCGATGCGGAACTTTCCTCCCCAGATGCCTATGCCCGAAGAGACATAGAACTGGGTCTTGCCACGCTGGTGGCTACCCCATGAACACTCATAGATGCGATCGGTAATCCAGGAGATAGGCCATACCTGTCCACGATGGGTGTGTCCGCTAAGCTGGAAGTCTACACCCGCAGCCTCGGCACGATCCAGATTATATGGCTGATGGTCGAGAACTATGGTATAGCTATTCTTATCCACAGAATAATCCTTAAGCTGTTTGCGACGCATATTGGTGCGGTCATCACGACCAATGATTGTGATGCAACTATCTATCTGAGCCACAGAGTCGATAAGCAATCGGATACCTGCATCCTTAAAGAACTGCTGCGCCTCTGGATTACCTGCATAATACTCGTGATTGCCTAAGCAGGCATAAACAGGAGCCTTCAGGCGATGGAACTCCTCAACCATCCGCTCCTCCAGCAATGGGCGCATGCTTCCATCGATGATATCACCTGCAATAAGTATATAGTCGGGATTCTCTGCATTTATCATATCCACCCATCGGGCCAGTTCCTTGCGGGTGTTATGATAACCCACATGCAGGTCAGAAAGCATCACTATGCGATAGTCTTTGGCCAAAGGCTTGGAGGATTTCAACTCCAACGGAACGCGAACCTTATTCTTATAATGGATATTGCCATAAAGGAAAATGGCGAAGATGAACACGAATATGCCCAATGACATCTGACAGTTATGATAGAGCAGCGACTTGGGGACGATATGAACCAAACGCCCCAGGTCGAGTACCAGGAAAATCATGACAAGATAAAGCAGTATCATGATAGACGAGGTGCCAATCTCGTACATCGCTTGCGATACAGGAAGAGGCATGGTGTCGAACTTCCTCATGATGGAGAAGAACAACAGCGAGAAACAAAGCAGAAGAACGATGATAATCAACGACTTCCAGAGGGCTGGAAAAGGAATGATCGCCCAAACATGCCAACCTATATATACAAGGGCCAGGATTGGCAATACCATAAACAGCAGCATCCACATATAATTACTATTCATCTCTAAAGAAGTGAATCGACAGAGGCCATCACCTTCTGTGTAGCACCAGCCTGACCTTTGACGAAATGTCCGGCCTTGACACCCTGCTCTTTCAAGAAATCTGGCTCTGCAGCAAAACGATCCATCATCCGGGCAAACTCCTCATAGTCATGGATCTCAAAGCCTCCGCTATGCTTGAGAGCCTGAGCCTCCTGGAACTTCTGGTTGTTGGGACCGAAGAATACCGGCACATCCCAGACAGCTGCCTCCAGAAGATTATGAATACCTACGCCAAAGCCACCACCTACATAAGCCACATCGCCATAATGGTAGATGCTTGAGAGAAGACCATAGCAATTGATGATGAGCACCTCGGAAACTTTGAACTTTGAGCTTTGAGCTTTGAACTGTTTTTCGGCTTCTGTATAGCGGATGACCTTACGGCCTTCGAGCAGCTTCTCAATCTGCTGAAGATGATCCTCGCCAATGACATGGGGAGCAATGATAAGCTTCCAGTCCTTATGCTCATTAAAATACTTGATGAATATCTCCTCATCAGGTGGCCAGCTGCTACCTGCCACAAAGACCTTATAATCCTGTTTGAACGCTTCAACGACAGGCAACTGCTTGGCAGCTTCCTTAATCTGAAGCACACGGTCAAAACGGGTATCGCCAACAACTGTGGTGTTTGTGATACCTATCTTAGCCAGCAACTCCTTACTAACCTCGTTCTGTACGAAGAAATGGGTAAAGCAGTTAAGTACACGTCCATACTGACGACCATACCACTTAAAGAACACCTGATCAGGGCGGAAGATGCTCGACACACTATATACCGGTATATTGCGATGCTTAAGGATATGCAGGTAGTTATACCAGAACTCGTACTTGATGAAGAATGCCATCACAGGATGTACAAGTCGCAAGAACCTGCGGGCATTGGTGATAGTATCGATAGGGAGATAGGTAATGATATCCGCTCCCTCGTAATTCTTACGCACCTCATAGCCTGAAGGTGAGAAGAACGTCAGGAGAATCTTATACTCAGGATGATCCTTCCGTAACTGCTCCATCAAGGGACGACCCTGTTCGAACTCACCCAGCGATGCGGCATGGAACCACACATATTTGGCATTGGGGTCTACTTTCTCACGGAGAATACTGAAAGCCTCCCTCTCTCCATGCCACATCTTGCGCACCTTTTCGTTGAAGCGACTGCAAACAGCCACTCCCAACAGATAAAGGTATATAAAGACGTTATACATGGTTATCCAAGTACTTCAATGGCACGTTTCATTCTGGCAATAGTCTCCTCTTTACCAAGGAAAGCAGAGATATCGAACATACCAGGACCCTTACCCTCACCAACGAGTGTCAGGCGCCAGGCGTTCATCACATTACCAAGCTTATACTTCTTCTGTTCTACCCAGGCATGAACAATCTGCTCCTGATTATCAAGAGAGAAATCATCGATGCCCTCGAGAACACCTATCAGTTCTGTCATAACCTGAGCAGAATCGTCTTTCCATCGCTTCTTTGCTGTCTTCTCATCGTAAGCAGTCGGAGCCTCGAAGAAGAATGAACAGAGTGGCCACAACTCATGAACAAACGATACACGATCCTTCATCATCTCTGTAACCTTGAGGATACGCTCTGAGGTCTCCTGAGGGCAATGCTCCTTGACAATTGGTTCAAAGAGAGAAGCAATCTCTTCGTTAGATTTCATAAGGATATACTCGTGGTTGAACCATATAGCCTTTTCAAAAGCGAACTTGGCGCCTGCCTTGGAGCACTTTGAAATATCAAAGAGAGGAACGAGCTCGTCGAGAGAGAAGATCTCCTGCTCTGTGCCAGGATTCCATCCCAACAGAGCCAGGAAGTTGATGACGGCCTCAGGGAAATAGCCATCCTCACGATATCCACGTGATGTCTCACCACTCTTTGGATCTTTCCAGAGCAATGGGAACACAGGGAATCCCAGACGGTCACCATCGCGCTTAGAGAGTTTTCCCTTACCATCAGGCTTCAACAACAGAGGCAGATGAGCAAACTGCGGCATCGTATCCTCCCAGCCAAAAGCCTTATAAAGCAGTACATGAAGAGGTGCACTTGGCAACCACTCTTCACCACGAATAACATGGGATATCTCCATCAGATGATCGTCGACGATATTTGCGAGGTGATAAGTAGGCAGCTGGTCTGCACTCTTATAGAGCACCTTATCATCGAGGATGTCAGTCTTCACGCGAACCTCACCACGGATAAGATCGTTGACAAGAACCTCCTCGCCAGCATCGATCTTAAAGCGGACAACATACTGCTTACCATCGGCAATGAGCTGTTCTACCTCTTCCTTTGGAAGTGTCAGAGAGTTACGCATCTGACTGCGGGTGTGACAGTCGTACTGAAAATTCTGTATCTCAGCACGCTTTGCCTCCAACTCCTCAGGAGTATCGAAAGCGATATATGCCTTGTCTGCATCCAGCAGCTGCTGAACATATTTCTTATAGATATCACGACGCTCGCTCTGACGATAAGGACCCTTGTCGCCACCAAAGCTTACACCCTCATCAAACTTAATGCCGAGCCATTTGAAAGACTCAATGATATATTCCTCTGCACCTGGTACGAAACGGTTACTGTCAGTATCCTCTATACGGAAAACGAGGTCACCGCCATGCTGTTTGGCAAAGAGATAATTATACAAAGCGGTACGTACACCACCGATATGCAAAGCGCCCGTAGGACTTGGTGCAAAACGCACCCTTACTCTTCTTTCTGACATATTACTTAGTAATTTTTGCCTGCAAAGGTACAAAAAATCTGCGAAATTCGGTGGAATATGTCGCTTTATTTGTATCTTTGCACCAAAATACTGCAATTATGACATATTTCAATCTTAAAACTGATATCTCCTGGCGTGATTTTCTAATCCGTAGCGGTCTTGTCATTGCTACAGTAGCCATCATTATATGGTTTATGCCGCGTGACCATCAGAACAGTTTCAAGATAGAGAAGGGAAAACCATGGATACATGCCGACCTCAAGGCGCCATTCGATTTCCCTGTTTACAAAGGCGATGCAGCAGTAAAGGCTGAAAGAGACTCCATGTTGAGTCTTTATGAGCCATATTTCAACTACAACAAGGAGACTGAGGGAGTACAGATACGACAACTTACAAAAGACTATAATAAAGGAATACCTGGTCTACCAGACGACTTTATTGATATAATCATAAATCGCCTTCATCATATCTACCAGCGGGGTATCATGAGTAATACCGACTACTCACGATATAACAAGGACACTACTCAGATGATTCGCATAGTTAGCAGCAGGAATGCTGTGAGTGTCCCTGTCAGCCACCTGTACACCACCGTAACAGCATATGAGATGTTATTCCTCGATCCGGAAATGGCCAGTCACAGGGATATTCTGCAGAAATGCAGTCTCAACGACTATATCACCCCCAACCTTATCTTTGATAAAGACCGTAGTGAGGCTGTACTCAGCGATCTTCAGAACAGCATCCCTCTTGCCAGCGGACTGGTTCAGCGTGGACAGAAGATTATCGACCGTGGTGATATTGTTGACTCCAATACTTATGAGGTACTGAGGTCTTACCAGAAAGAACTTGAACGCAGAGAGAAGAACGACCAGCAGATAAGTGTTACCATTATGGGCCAGATACTGTTAGTGGCAATACTTATAATATGCTTCACTATCTTCCTGACATTATTCCGCAATGACTATTTTGACAAACCACGTGCTATGACGATGTTATATGCACTTATTATTCTTTTCACCACGATATCGTCGGTTATGGTAGAGCATAATGTGCTGCACGTTTATATCATACCATTCGCCATGGTGCCGATCATTATCCGTGTGTTTATGGATTCACGCACAGCCTTCATGACACATATAACAATCATAATGATATGTGCCTGTGTGCTGCAACATCCTTTAGAGTTTATTGTTGTAGAAGCAGTGGCAGGAATCGTTGCCATTTTCTCACTTCGTGAATTGTCAAGCCGCTCACAACTGTTCTGGACTGCAGTATTTGTTACTCTTTCAGCTGCTCTTATGAACCTGTCGCTGGACTGGATCAGAGACAACAGCTTCACTAAGATCGACTACGGTGAGTTCAACTATCTTGCCATTAATGGTCTGCTGCTTTTCTGCTCATACCCATTGCTTTATCTGATAGAGAAGGTATTCGGCTTCACATCAAACATAACTCTCATCGAGCTGTCCGACATGAATAAGGACCTGCTTCGCAGAATGAGCGAGGTTGCTCCAGGAACATTCAACCATTCCATACAGGTAGGAAATCTGGCTGGTGAGATTGCGCGTAAGATTGGTGCAAAAAGTCAGCTTGTACGTACTGGCGCACTCTATCACGATATCGGTAAGACCCCTAACCCCATCTACTTTACAGAGAATCAGTCTGGAGTCAACCCCCATGAGGGAATGAGTTATATCGACAGTGCTCAGACGATTATCCGGCATGTCACAGACGGACTGAAACTCGCCGACAAGTATAATCTTCCAGATGTCATCAAGGAGTTTATATCCACACACCATGGTCAAGGTAAAGCAAAGTATTTCTATGTGCAACAGAAGAATGCTTTCCCAGATGAACCTGTCGACGACCTACTCTTCACATACCCAGGTCCTAATCCTTTCACCAAGGAACAGGCAATCCTGATGATGGCCGACTCTGTAGAGGCAGCATCACGCTCTCTACCCGATTATACAGAGAAGAGCATCAGAGATATGGTAAACCGCATTATCGATGGTCAGGTAGCAGAAGGCTATTTCAAGGAGTGCCCTATTACATTCCGCGATATCGAGTATGCTAAGACGGTACTCATAGAGAAACTGAAGACCATCTACCACACTCGTATCTCATATCCTGAACTTAAGAAATAAAACATGCACACTTAGCCCATGTTCTGTGCAAAAGCTGCACAAATTTGCACAAATGTGCAGCTTTTTGTGCATAATTCGTTAAACTTCGTTAACTTTGTGCGCGCAAACAGCAAAGTTTAGAACAAACATCTTACCTTTGCACCCGATTTTTTAGATGTTTTCAGGATTATGAACAAAATTAATGCAATTATTGCCGGCGTGATGCTGACAGCAATAACAACCACAGCCACAGCTGGTGGCATCTTGACCAACACAAACCAGAGCATAGACTTTCTGCGTAACCCTGCGCGTGATGCAGCAATAGGTCTTGACGGTGTCTACAGCAACCCTGCCGGTGTTGCTTTCCTTCCAGAAGGATTTCATCTCGGATTAAATTGGCAGTATGCTCATCAGACACGTACTATCACAAGCAATAACCCCGTATTTGCCTTAGGTCGTAAGAACAGTGGTCTTACCAAAAAGACATTCGAAGGTGTTGCAGATGCACCATGCATCCCATCTATTCAGGCAGCATATAATAAAGGTGACTGGAGCATTCAGTTCAACTTCTCTGTTCCTGGCGGTGGCGGTAGCTGTGAGTTTGCCGACGGTCTTGGTTCTTTCGAGAGTGTTGTAGGTGGAATAGCCAACCAACTCGCCGGACTTGACAAGCTTGCCACAGCACTCGGACAAACAGCACCTGGTGTTTCCGGCTATGACATGGACGGATATATGCAAGGCCGTCAGTATTATTTCGGATTCCAGCTGGGAGCAGCATATAAAATCACTCCCGACCTCGCTGTTTACGGCGGTCTGCGACTGCTCTATGGTAATGCCACATACAAGGCTAAGATCAGCAACATACAGGTAAAGACAGCTGGTGGTTACGTAGACTTTGGAAGTTTCATGCAGTCAGCAACAGCATTGGTTGATGGAGGTATCTCTACCGTAAACACCAACCTTGCTCAGGTTAATGCCGGAATAGCGCAGTATGGAGAACTTCCAGAACTAGTTGCCATGAAGGCACAGCTCGAAGGCATGGGCGCACAGCTCCAAGGCACCAATCAGAGTCTCAATGCACTGCAGAAATACACACAGGGCGTAAACCTACTCTGTAACCAGTCGTCAGTGGGTGTAGCTCCTATTATTGGTATTGACTATCGCTTTGGTAAGTTCAATATCGCCGCAAAATATGAGTTTAAGACCCAGATTCACATGAAGAACGAGTCAACGGTAAATGAAGCCAGTGAGATAGCAGCAGTCAACAAGTTCCGTGATGGTGAGAAGGTCGATGAAGACTCTCCTGCACAGCTTGCTGTTGGTGCGATGTGGAATGTTACCGACGCTGTACGTCTTAACCTCGGCTACCACCATTTCTTCGACAAGAAGGCCAACTGGTATAACAACACCCAGGATCTTCTTGGTGGTGATACCAATGAATATCTCGCAGGTGCAGAGTGGGATATCACAGACAGACTCACCGTTTCTGCTGGTGTACAGGTAACACGCTATCAACTCACTGATGAGTATATGAACGATATGTCGTTTGTTGTCAACAGTTCCAGCGTTGGTTTTGGTTTCAACTACAAGGCCAGCGATATCGTGACCCTCAAGGCTGGATATTTCCAGACCAACTACGAGAATTATGACCGAGTAACTTCTAAGGAGCCACTTATCAGCGACTCTTTCACCCGTACCAACCGCGTACTCGGTATAGGTTGCGAGCTTACATTATAAAGGATCTACATCGAAATATATTTGAAGCGACACATAGCGCTTGTCTTGCAGTAACTGCTGCTGGGCAAGCGCTAAATATTTGCGCACATCTGACATATTAAGCCCTAGTTCGAACTTAAGCACAAGCTTACGGATGGCAAGCGACTTAACCTTTGCAATGGCTGGTTTGTCGGGGCCCAATACTCTCCCACCAAACCACTGCCGTAACATACTCCCGAGTTGCAGGCCTGCCGACTCCGCAACATTATCATTCCTGTGTTTAAGATAAACATAGATAAGTCGGAAATAAGGCGGATAATGAAACTGCTGACGCTCGACTACGAGAGACTTGTAAAAAGCAGAGTAGTCATTTTCTACCACCTGTCGGATAACAGGCAGCTCCGGACTCTTAGTCTGTAGCACCACAAGTCCCCGACGTCCCTTACGCCCTGCCCTGCCACTCACCTGGGCCATCATCGTAAAGGCATGTTCATAAGCCCTGAAGTCAGGATAGTTTAGCATAGTGTCGGCATTGAGGATTCCCACCACACTGACCTTATCAAAATCCAGTCCCTTTGAAATCATCTGTGTGCCGATGAGCAGATTAGTACGCCCTGCAGAGAAATCGTCGATAATCCGTTCGTAAGCCTGACGTGTACGGGTAGTATCGAGGTCCATGCGTGCGATTCTAGCCTCAGGGAAGATGTCACGCACCTGGTCTTCTATCTTCTCAGTACCATATCCACGTGTCTGCAACTGAGTACAACCACAATTAGGACATTCCGTAGGCACCTGATAGGTATAGCCACAGTAATGACATGTCAACTGGTTCATATTACGATGCAACGTAAGCGACACATCACAATGCTGACAGTGAGGCACCCATCCACACTGCTTACATTCTATCATCGGAGCATATCCCCTGCGATTCTGGAAGAGTATCGCTTGTTCTCCACGTTCTAGAGCCTCACGCACCTTTCCTAACAACAGAGGTGAGAATGGACCGTTCATCATCTTACGGTGCTGCAGGTCCTTGATGTCCACAACTTGTATCTCAGGCAGTTCGATACCTTTATAGCGTTCGAAAAGTTCTACGAGTCCGTATTTTCCTGTCTTGGCATTATGATATGTC
Organism: uncultured Prevotellaceae bacterium; assembly: GCA_902761605.1. Lineage (GTDB taxonomy): Bacteria > Bacteroidota > Bacteroidia > Bacteroidales > Bacteroidaceae > Prevotella. The sequence continues at coordinate 9,100 of CACWLC010000037.1, read as the reverse complement.
TCCAACGAAGGAGTGGCAGTACCAAGCAGCACCTTGGCATCATACATCTGTGCCAGCATGATAGCAGCACTACGGGCATGATATCGTGGAGCGGGATCTTGTTGCTTATATGACGTCTCATGCTCCTCGTCAACAATCACAAGTCCAAGATGCTGGAAAGGCAACAAAACGGCACTTCTGGCACCAAGAATCACATCGTATGGATCTGCCGACAGCTGTTTCTGCCACATCTCCACCCTCTCGGCATCTGAATATTTTGAATGATATATACCCAGTCTATCGCCAAACACACGTCTCAGACGATCCATAATCTGAACGGTGAGTGCTATCTCCGGCAACAGATACAGCACCTGTTGTTTCTTCTCTATGGCCTGACGTATCAGATGGATATAAATCTCTGTCTTTCCACTTGACGTAACACCATGGAGAAGTGTCACAGATTTCTTCAGAAAAGAGAACTGGATCTGATTAAATGCATCCTGTTGCGCCTCGCTCAGAGGTTTTATCCTCTCCAGATGTGGTTCTGCATAAAGATTCAGACGACCGACTTCCTTCTCGTACGTCTCCAATAAACCGCGTCTCTGAAGTGCGGAAATGATGGGCAATGTGTGTCCTTGGTTAAGCAGCTCATCACGCGTAATCTCTTTGGGGTTACCTTCTGTCCACCCCGAAAGGTTTAGATAATCCAGGAATGCCGACTGTTGTTTAGCCGCCCGCTGCAACATGTCTATTGCGATATGCAGACTTCTCTCATCACGGAAATTGGGGGTAAGTCGGATATATGTCTCTGTCTTTGGCTTATAGCCGTCCTCAGCCTTCAGACCCGATGGCAACGCAGCCTTATAAACCTCACCAATAGGTGACATGTAATACTCGGAAATCCATTTCCACAACCTAAGCTGATTGTCATGAAGTATCGGAGAGTCATCGAGCACCTGATGGATATCCTTAATACTGAAACCCTTTGGAAGAGCATCGGTATGGGTCTTTGCTATTATTCCTACATAAGTCTTGCTCTTACCGAAAGGTACTGCTACACGACATCCTATCTTTACCTTCCCCACGTGCACTGTAGGCACGGAATAGGTAAAGAGACCATTTAGCGGTAGGGGCAGGATGACGTCTACGTACAAGGCCAACGTTTTAGAAAAGATATGCTGCTGAGATCTGCCAGGATTTAGGCTTTGTGTCGTCACTTATGGCATCTTTGGCTACATTCCATGAGGCATCTGCAGTTGAACCGACAGCGATATTATATGCGAAACCTATCTCCAGATGCTTCGACAGATACACACCTGCACCGAGGTTTACGCTAAATGATGATTTCTTAAGTTGGAAAGTATTCTCAAAACCTCCCGAAGTCCACTTAAACTCATCGTCACCCACATTAAATGCGAACTGAGGACCAGCTGCCACATAAAGACCAGCTTCACCACCTATGCCAAGTTTCAGACGGGCATTTATAGGTACGAGGATGCTCTTCTGCTTGATGGTCTCACCGTTGATCTTAGTGCTTTTCTGATCGTATAATCCGGAGATATCCACTCCCAGTCCACCGATAGGCAATGATATCTGGAGTGTAGGACCTATAAACCATCCTAACTTGTTCTCTGAATCGAAAACATTCTCGTTGAATTTCATGTTCTGCAGATCAAGACCTCCCTTAACACCAAATTTCACGCCTTGTGCCGAGGCAGCCATTGTCATAGCTGAGAAAAGCACGATAAAAGCAAACACCTTCTTCATTTCATTAAGTTTTATGTATGACGCTGCAAAGATACAAAAAAAGAGCGAATCAACGCCCTTTTAATGGAAAAAAGTTCTCCTTATATTATTAATGCCTCTGGCGACGCACTGTAATACGTGCAGAGCTTCCACCCGATGATGAGGAACCTGAAGAGCCCTTTGTCTTTACTCCACTGACCTTAGCACGACGTGCATTGTTCCTACGTTCACGCTTTGACTTCGCTTTCGATGCAGCCTTGACATTCTGTGGATTTGCGTTGGCTATACTGTCGAGAGAGTCACGCTTGGCCGGATCACCGAAGATATTCTTACGGAAAGCCTCAAGCTCTGCCTCTATACGTTTCTGCTCGGCTGTTAGCGAAGCCTCATCTGGACAATATTGAGCAAGGGTCTTACCAAGCATATTGGTAGTCTTATATATCTTTCCGCGATACATATTCAGAGTGAAATAGTCGTCCATCGACATCGTTGCGGCATTATTAAGACTTGATGTCATCACCGTCTGCCGGTTAAGGAAAGGCTCCAGGTCGCTGTATTTCACCCAGAAGAGAGGATACTGCGTGGCCTCACCTCCGAAATCATCGTCACGCATCATGATAGGACATAAGGCGAGCACCTTGATATGGAAGGAGGAATTAGCCTGATCGTAATAGGCACTCTCCTTAAGATAGTATTTCTTCACTTCAGCAGAAGGAATATCGCTGTTGTCAACCTTTAGTTTTCCTTCTTGTTCCTCGTAGAAGATATGATAGTTGTCGAGAATGGTCTTCATCGTGGTCTTTGATGCTTCCTCAAAGACATCACTACCATCGGTGGGATATTCGTAGATGGGGACATATCCATTCTGGGCTAACTTGAAGATATAGGTAAACAGGTTCACCTGTTTGCCCTTAGGCTCTACAGGATAGTACAGTCCGGCATTGGAATCCTGCTCGAGGTTTATCTCACGATAGATATCACGACGCCACACCACATCCTCAGGCACTTCGAGAGCCGTAGGGAACGATATCTGTGCACGTTTCGTCATTGCCGACGAAGGACTCTTTTTCTTCTGCTGCTCAGCCTGCTGCTGAACACGACGGGCCTTTGGCTGCGCCACAGCAGTGAATAGCGGACAATGAATAGTTAATAGTACCAATAATACTTTCATCCAACATTGTCCACAGAACCTATTTAATATTCCTCTCTTCTTCATATCATTAATGTTAATTCTTCACTATTCACTATTTCACAATCACCTCCATCGGGTTCTGCAGCGTTCTTGTCAGTCCGTCAGGACCTACTACCGTCACCCTTGAGATATAGAATCTACGATTACGCGTAAGCTTCCTGAATGTATCCTTCTGACGGGCAGAGAACGATGCACCCTCAGATGCCATTGGTACGGCATTTCCCATATTGTCGAAGAACACGGTCTCAAAGCTCTGAACCTTGAAAGCGATGTCAAGTATTCCATCGTCGATAGCAGCTCCGATGGCATTAGCACCAACCAACTGACCCTTAGCCAGGCCTCCTCCCTTATATCGTGTAGGATTGCCATGCTCGTCGTTCATGGTGATATACGGAGTAGGATCGGGCAACTTACGCACACGGAACTTAAACTGCCCCATCTGCTGGGTGCGCCCAGTATTTGTGGATGAAACGGTAAATACGACATCCTGTCCCACCTTCGACGGACGAGCAATATAACGTCCTGGGCCTACAGACTGCAATGTACCATTTGTCATCGAGGCTGTCACCTTATTCAGAGGCACTCCAGGTACACTGATACTTATGGGGTTGTTATATCCGGCATAGAGCACATTCATAAGGTCGGCACTAACAGTGGCGCTGGGATCTACAACAGTATATTTCTGTGAGAAGTCACGACGAATCTTATCACCATTGCCATTGAACGTCTCCAAATATCCTGCGAGTGTAAAGTCGCCAGTAGAACCGCAGATACGCTCATATAGATTATCATGAAGCGTCACCTTCTGACCTCCAATATAGATGTCAGGTACCTGAGTGGTATCCACAGCAGCCATAACGATATGTGCAGAGAACTTATCTCCCCTGACGATGGTCTGAGAGTTAGGAATCACAAAGGCCTCGAGAGCATTCACACGGATATCCTTCACATCGATATTCTGTACAAGAGTGTGAAGCACCTCTCCCTCCGCATAACGCACATCGCTCTGCAGTTTTGAGAGCAATGTCACAGCAGCGGCTGCAGGCATCGACTCAAACATATACTCCTGCCAGTTCTTACCCATGGCACGCTTGGGTACCTCGGTGGTAAGATTGCTGGCGATAATCTGTTTTTGTTTCTCATCTGTCACCATCTTCAACATCCGCTCTCGGAATGAGTTGATAGCATCATAGAGCATCTTTCCCTGGCCATGAGTTGGTGAGAGCATCACATAACTGGCGGGCTCCTGGTCTTCCTTGTTGCGGATATCCGTCACATCACCGTCTTCACCATCTGCCTCAACAACGATAGCCTGCTTCAGACTTGCGGCGAAGTTATACAGCGAGTCACTCATCTGTCGCACCTGCATAGCCTTGTCATACCAAGCCTTGGTTTTCTGAGGATTGTTCTTCATCTGCTGGTCAAAGGTGTCGTAGATAGCTAGGTTCTCCATAGAGGAATTGCTGGTAGTACGGTTCAGACTTTCCTCCACAATAGAGAATCCGTTGAGCACCTCATTGGAAACATTTAGTGCCAACATAGCCATCAAGACGACATACATCAGATTGATCATCTTCTGGCGCGGAGAGACGGGTCTTTTCTTTATTGCCACGATTATATTTGACTATTTGACAATTATACTATTACACTATTTACTGTCCTACCGGCGCAACCCTGGCAGACATTGCCTCTATCATACGGGCATAGATACTGTTGAGTTCAGCTATCTGACCAGCCATCTTCTTTGTCTGTTCGTTGATGTCGTCAATGGTACCAATCTGTGAGCTGGCACTCTTCAACTGCATCTCGTAGACCTTACAGATACCGGTGAGGGTACGATTCAGATTCTCCATCTCTTCAGAGTCATGGGCTAGACGCTCGCTCTGAGCCGATACCTTGGAGAGCATCTCTGTCAGGCGTTTCAGCTCATCGACATAGTTGGTCGTTGCCTCCTCAAGCTCAGGATTAACCGGTGGGAAGACTGTAGTTACCTGTGCCCCCCCAGCCATTGTGTTAACCGATGAAGATACGGCAGCAATAGCTTCGCTGTCAACCTTTGTCTGACCAACAGCGCCAGCATTTCTACCACTCTCAGCACCGCCACCGATAATTATTGTGCCTCCATTGCCACCGATGACAGTAGCATTTCCGCCTCCACCATTACCTCCAGAGACTCCAGGAACACTTGCTGGCTGCACGACATCCTCACCAGTCCTCACATGAGTGTCGAGATCCATACCATCGGCAGTCTTGTCAAACGGACGGTCGAAGGCAGACAGGAAGAACACAATAACCTCTGTTCCCATACCGAGGAACAGGAAGAAATCCGCTCCGTCCATATGGGTAAGTTTGAATAGAGTACCAAGAATAACGATTGAGGCACCCCAGCTGTATGCATAGTTCAGGAATGTCTGTCCCGGCACACTGTCCATCCACTTCTGTAGACGGTAGATAATATTGTATTTACTGTATCTAGTCATATCTATTTGCGCTTTTTGTCAAACTTTGCTTTCTCGCTTATAGTATTTGCCAGACTGCGCACGCATCGGAATCCGATATACGAACGGGGCTGGTTCTGATACTCAGAGCTGCGCCATGCCGAACGGATATACGACTCAGGATCTTTCCATGAGCCACCGCGCACGCTCTTCTTCTTAAGACGATACGGATCTTCTATCGCAGCATTATACTTCAGCTGCGGGTTGATATCATTCATCGCCTCCACTCCAGCCTCGGTAAAGATGGTGGATGTCCACTCTGCCACATTTCCCGCCATATCGAAGAGACCATTGCTGTTGGCAGAATAGATACCAACACGACTGGTAATCAGATTACCGTCCTTGGTGTAGTTACCGTTGTCGGGCTTGAAGTTAGCAAAGAAACAACCCTTACCGCTGGCCACATCCTCATTATCCCATGGGAACTCGTTCTGATCCTTGCCACGTGCAGCATACTCCCACTCTGCCTCTGTTGGCAGACGATAACGCTGAACATACCTCGCAGCCGGCCCCAGACCCTTGAGCAGATACTCCGTACGCCATGCACAGAAAGCATTCGCCTGTTCCCAGGTCACACCTACCACCGGATAGTCATTATACGCAGGGTTAGAGAAGTAATAGCGCATATATGTCTCGTTGTCGGCATTGGGGAAATCATTCACCCAGCAGGTGGTATCGGGATATATATTTACTATATAGGTATTAAGGAAATCCCATGGGCCGGTCAACTGTCTGTTGATTGTCTCACGGATTATCTTTCCCTCATCATTCACATAAGCCGTATCTTTTGATATCCACACCTCTTCGTCTGGATTTACGGTGACGTCGGTATTCAGATTCCTCTCGGCAGGGTTAAGACGGTTACGACGCAGGGCAGCTGCCGTGTAGTCGTACACCTCGTAACGGTAGTTCATCTGGGTATAATCGAGCATCTTATCGCCAGTAACGGGATTGGTGACATAGAGGCCGTCGATTATCTCCTGCTCATCCTCACTCGGACGACGCGGAAGGGGTTTCTTCCAGTTTATCTGGCTGCCGATCTCCTCACCGTCTTTGTCAGTCTTTACCACACGATAGGTCTCATCAACCTCTGCCAGACGTTCACGGAGGATAGAATCTCTGACATAGTTGACAAACTGACGGTATTTCGAGTTTGTCACCTCTGTCTCATCCATCCAGAACCCATCTACAGAGATATCCCTCACCGGGGTCTGTTTTCCCCAAAGGGTATCCTGTTTCTCTATACCCATCTTCAGATGACCACGCTTCACTAATGTCATTCCGTAAGGAGTGGGCTCAGTGAAAGCCTTACCACCGGTTCCTGTCACCTCTCCACCGCCAGATGAGGCCAGCTTGCTGCCAAAGCAACTTGTCAGCAACAGGGATAATGCCAAAAGATAAAGTTTACTTTTCATTATTCTCTTATTTACAGTATTCTTACACTCTTATGAAGGTTGCGACCCTTCTTACCAAAGTTCAGATCGGTCTGATAACCCACAAACAGCTCGTGGCTGCCATTGCCGGGACTGATAGCCGAGGTATAAACCTCGTAGCTGTATCCCAAGTGGATGCCGTGGAAGTTACCGCCTATCAGTATTGTTACTGATTTATCAGGACTATACGACAATCCTGCATACATCACCCTCTTTTCGTGGGTGTACTTCAACCGACCCGTGACGTCTGCTCTCCAAGCCACACCATCAGTACGTCCCAATGCAGAGGTATGTATTGATAAAAACGGATTTCTAAGCTGAATATTGTATCCGCCAGTCAAATAATACGTCGCAGAGATGTTCAATTCGTTCTTTTCACCCAACTCTACACGTGGAGAATTAATATGCAGAGCCGAAGCTCCCACATACCAGTTGCGGTGCTGGTAATACAGTCCGGCACCTAAGTCAATACCTGTACCTGTTACGTCTGACGAAGGTATAGCGGGATCGCCAGGGTCGATAGTCTCAGCCTTCGAACCGCTAAACGATTCACTGAGTAATGAAGCTTGTATTCCTGCACTTAACGTGCCGCCAAAGAGATCCTTCTTCAGAGCATATTGCAGTCCAATGCGTTTGTGGGAGAAGAGTCCGATATCGTCATTCATCAGTTGCACTCCTACACCATGATATGAGCCGAGGGCATATAATGGCATATCAGCAGCCGCATACATAGTCTTTGGATTACGTTCGAAGCCTGCCATTTGCATGGCATAGGCAGCAACGGCATTTAGTTTCTTCTCTTTTCCTACAGAAGCAGGGTTAAACGATGGTTCCATCACCCAGTAATGGGCAAAGGCCGCATCCTGCTGCGCATCTACAATAACAGCACAAAGGATGAATACGAATAGAAATAATAATCGTTTCACCTTATTTATAACGCATAAGATGTCTTTTTATTGTAGAAAGAAGTTAACAGAAAAGGAACTTGTGTTTTTTTGGCTGTTTTCTAATAAAAATTGAGTACTTTTGTAGCCGAATTGATATGGCTTGGAAACTGAAATATCGCTGTAAGGCTTGTGGATATGAAGCTGAGGTGTATGATGGAAGAGGTTTGTTCCGTCAGCAGATAACAGCCATGTCCTGCCCAGACTGTAAGACCATCCAGAATATTGTCGTGGGTGGTATCATAGCAGACGTAGCCCCTTCCTATAGAAGCGAAGTGGGCCGTCTGTGCTTGCAGTGTGGCAGTGATAATATCAGAATTTGGGATATGAAAACCTGTCCGAAGTGTCAGGGAGAAATGGAAGATACTGGAGAAAGGGAATTTTGGACGTGATTAGGATTATCAGAAAAGTCACAGCATAAGGAGCATCGAGACTCTACCCTAACACTAAAGGTGCTCTACCCTAATACTAGAGGTGCTCTACCCTAATACTAGAGGTGCTCTAGCATGATACTAAACGACATTTTGTGCCCTATCTCGAAATACCCATCTAGAGATACCCATCACACGGTGCCTGTCCTTCTGTGAGATAAAATAGTCATGGAGACAAGCCTGACGTGGCAATAAGGCCGGGTAATTTGCCAATAAGGGTGGGTTATTGCGCGATAAGGGCAGGTTGTTGACCAAGCTGTTAGGGTAAAAAAGGCGCTCTAATATGATGGCAGGGGCAGCAGGGGCAGCTGTCGGCCCTGCCAATAATAATAGATATAAATGACGTACTCTGTTTGCCCATTCTTTGTTGTAATCTACTAATTTGGCACAAAAAATGGCATAAAAACAAGGTGTGAAAGTAATTACTATTTTCACACCTCGTTGATTATCAGTTAGTTATGTTTAAAAAACCACCAACTAGTATTCATCCTCGTTGAAAACTTGGTTTCCGACGATTCTATACTGATTTTCAATCACTTGCATCATTCTTAACTATTTTTAGCCAAATTAACCGCACGGTCTAAGGAGGTCAGAGGCGATTCATTGGCAGGTTAGACAAACTTATTATCTGTGTGCAAAGATACAAATTCCTTTTGAATTAATGCAAGATTTTAATTAAAAACTTTGTTTCGGCTCCAAAAACGAATGAAAACGAGCCTCTTATGTATAAAATATATAAAAGGTGGGGGATGCTTTTATCATTTCTCAATTATTTGTAGTACCTTTGTCGCTGGATTTCGCATTAGTGCGATACCCAAAGACATTGTGGGCAAGAGAAATGGCGTTCGCTATCTCATTCAATGACCTCGAAATGTAG
>CACWLC010000036.1 GCA_902761605.1 uncultured Prevotellaceae bacterium | reverse complement strand
ACCGAAGGCGGGATAGCGGCGCTCCAAGTAGTAGTCGCGATCCTCTTCAGGAATCTCCCAACCCTGCTTAGTACCAGCCTGCAGAGCCTTGGCATCCTCTATCTTCTTGGGAACCCAGATACGACCATCGTTACGCAGCGACTCAGACATCAGCGTCAGCTTAGACTGCTTGTCGCCATGAACGGGGATACAGGTGGGGTGAATCTGAACGTAAGAGGGATTTGCGAAGAAAGCACCCTTACGATAGCACTGGATAGCAGCGGTACAGTTACAACCCATAGCGTTGGTAGAGAGGAAGTAGGTGTTACCATAACCACCGGTAGCGATGACAACGGCGTTGGCGCTGAAGCGCTCCAACTTACCGGTAACGAGGTTCTTGGCAATGATACCACGAGCGCGACCATCAACGATGACGACATCCTCCATCTCGTAGCGTGTATAGAGCTTCACCTTCTTGGCCTGCACCTGTGCGCTCAGCGAAGAGTAAGCACCGAGCAGCAACTGCTGACCCGTCTGACCCTTGGCATAGAACGTACGGCTCACCTGGGCACCACCGAACGAACGGTTGGCCAGCATGCCACCATACTCACGAGCGAAGGGAACACCCTGAGCTACACACTGGTCGATAATATTGTTAGACACCTCTGCCAGACGATAAACGTTGGCCTCGCGAGCACGATAGTCACCACCCTTTACGGTGTCGTAGAACAGACGGTAGATAGAGTCACCATCGTTCTGGTAGCACTTGGCGGCGTTGATACCACCCTGAGCGGCGATAGAGTGAGCGCGACGGGGAGAGTCCTGGATACACAGGTTAATCACATTGAAGCCCATCTCACCGAGTGATGCAGCTGCAGAAGCACCAGCCAGACCGGTACCAACCACAATCACATCGAGCTTCAGCTTGTTCTTGGGGTTCACGAGACGCTGATGAGCCTTATATTCCTTCCATTTCTCAGGTACTGGACCTGCGGGAATCTTTGAATCTAATACTTTTGCCATAATCTTTTTCGTAATTTAAACGTTGATAATTAGCATCCGCCACAGCTTGTAGCTGCACAGCAGCCGTTCTCACAGAGCGAAGGAGCGCAACCGAAAGCGAAAGCCAGAACCACTACCAGGAAGCCCAGAATCAGCAGAGTTGTGTAGATCATACCGATGCACTGCCAGCGCTTCAGCCAGATCTTACCGCTCCAACCGAATGTCTGCATTGCTGACCAGAAACCATGAGTGAGATGGAACCAGAGAGCTACGAGCCAGATGATGTAGAGGCCTACATAAACTGGACAAGAGAATGTCTCAACGATCCAGCCGAAACCATCGCCAGGAGCATGAGCCAGACCCTCGAGGCCAAGGAGCTCAGCAAACATCATGTTGTACCAGAAGTTGAACAGGTGGAGCAACAAACCCAAGCAGATAATAATACCCAGCACGAGCATGTTCTTAGAAGCCCACTCTACCTTACCGGCATTAACGACTGTAGACACCTCATAACGGTTGTCACCACGAGCCGTACGATTCTGAGCCGTCAGAATGAAGGCATAAACGATGTGAATTACTGCCAAAGCAGCCAAACCCAACGTAGCCACTACCGCATACCAGTTGGCACCCAGGAGCTCACAAATCATGTTGTAAGCCTTGCCTGAGAACAGCGCAACAATGTTCATGCAACAGTGGAACGTCAAAAACAAGATAAGCGCCACGCCTGTTACTGACATGATCACTTTTCTACCAATTGATGAATTGATTAACCACATAAGTTGTTGATTTTAAATGAATTATAATTTGTTTAATACTTATTTTTAGGTACTCGCGCACACGTTTAGGGTACAAAGTTAATAAAATTTTGTGAAAGACGCAAACGTTTTCGTGAAAAAATTCGCTATTTATACAAAATATTTTTAGTACCTTTGCGGTCAGAAATAAAAATAAGATATGATTTTAAAGTATGATGTGATCGTTGTGGGTGGAGGTCATGCTGGTTGTGAAGCAGCTTGCGCGAGTGCCAATATGGGTGCCAAGACCTGCCTCGTAACGATGGATATGAACAAGATTGCGCAGATGTCTTGCAATCCTGCTATTGGTGGTATCGCCAAAGGTCAGATTGTTCGCGAGATAGATGCCCTTGGTGGACAAATGGGTCTGGTTACCGATGCGACATCGATTCAATTCCGGATGCTTAATGTAGGTAAGGGTCCCGCTGTCTGGAGTCCTCGGGCACAATGCGACAGAGGAAAGTTTATCTGGCAATGGCGCAAACATCTCGATGAAACAGAGAATCTGGAGATATGGCAAGACCAAGCAGATGAGCTTATTGTTGAAGACGGAAAGGCGATAGGTGTCAAGACGATTTGGGGAGCAGAGATATATGCGAAGTGTGTAGTTATTACAGCTGGTACCTTCCTCAACGGACTGATGCATATTGGTAGGAAGATGGTTGCTGGAGGGCGCATCGCAGAACCAGCTGTTGCGAACTTCACAGAGAGCATCACTCGTCATGGCGTCACTTCTGCAAGAATGAAGACGGGCACACCTGTACGTATTGATAAGCGGTCTGTTCATTTCGAGGATATGGAGATCCAGCCTGGCGAGAACCGCAAATACCAGTTCAGCTATATGGACAAGACTGGGGCACTGAAACAATTACCTTGTTGGACGGTGAATACTAACGAGGAGGTTCATAAGATTCTTAATAGCGGTCTTTGTGACTCCCCACTTTATAACGGCCAGATTCAATCGATAGGTCCGAGATATTGTCCTTCGATAGAAACGAAACTTGTTACCTTCCCTGATCGCGATAAGCATCCTTTGTTCCTCGAACCAGAAGGCGAAGATACCAACGAGATGTATCTTAACGGATTCTCATCTTCTCTTCCGATGGATGTTCAGATAGAGGCACTAAAGAAGATTCCCGCTTTCAGAGACATAAAAGTATATCGTCCGGGATATGCAATAGAATACGATTTCTTCGATCCTACACAATTGAACCATTCGTTGGAATCGAAGATTATTTCAGGTCTGTTTATGGCTGGTCAGGTAAATGGTACCACTGGTTATGAGGAGGCAGGTGGACAAGGTACATTAGCTGGAATCAACGCGGCGCTTAAGGCTGGATGTGCAGGAAGCGAATCCTCTTTTGATCCTTTCGTGCTTCATCGCGACGAGGCATATATTGGCGTGCTCATCGATGATTTGGTGACAAAAGGCGTTGATGAGCCATATCGTATGTTTACCTCACGAGCCGAATACCGTATCCTGCTCCGTCAGGATGATGCCGATGCGAGACTGACAGAGAAATCATATAATCTTGGTTTGGCTAAGCGCGATAGGTATGATTGGTGGATGGAGAAAAAACAAGCCATCGAAGAAATAGAAAGTTTCTGCCAGAACTTTGCGATAAAACCAAGACTGATAAATTCGGCTTTGGAAGCTCTTGGCACTACCCCACTCCAATTTGGCTGCAAGCTGGTAGATTTAGTAAACCGCCCTCAGCTTAATCTCTCAAACCTTTCAGAGGTAATTCCGCAATTAAAGGAAGTATTAAATCGTCCTTCTAATCGTAAGGAAGAGATTGCGGAGGCAGCAGAGATAAGAATGAAGTATAAAGGATACATCGAACGCGAACGCATTGTTGCCGATAAGATGCATCGACTCGAGAACATCAAGATCCGCGGACATTTCAATTATGAAGAGCTTCAGGGCTTGTCTACCGAATGCCGTCAGAAACTTACGAAGATTGACCCTGAGACATTGGCTCAGGCAAGTCGCATACCGGGTGTATCCCCAAGCGACATTAATGTACTCTTGGTGCTGATGGGGAGGTAATGTTTCACGTGAAACAAATATGAATATTTAACAATTATAACTCATTGATTATGAATAACAAAACATTGATGGACAATCTGCGCTGCGTACCAGATTTCCCAAGAAAAGGAATCAACTTCCGAGACGTTACTACTCTCTACAAAAATGCAGAGTGTATGAAAATCATGTTGGACGAAATGGAAGCCCTATACAAAGATAAGGGTATTACCAAAATCGTAGGCGTAGAGAGTAGAGGATTTGTGATGGCTTCGGCACTTGCTGGAAGATTAGGATGCGGCGTGGTGTTAGCACGTAAACCTGGCAAACTACCAGCAACAGTTATCAAAGAGAGTTTCTCAAAAGAATACGGAGTGGATACAGTAGAAATGCATATCGACTCCATCGATGAAAATGATATTGTTCTTATCCACGACGATTTGTTAGCAACTGGTGGTACCGCTAAGGCTGCATACAAACTTGTGAATTATTTCCACCCAAAGAAGATATATATGAACTTTATCATCGAAATCACAGATGAGGGACTTCATGGTCGTGATCTCTTCGACGGTATCGAACTTACCACATTAATGACAGTATAATAAGATTATGAATTAACCTCTCTCCCACTTATTGGGATTAGCCATTAAGCACGCCAAAGAAGTCATCTGGGAAAGAGGTTAATTTATATGTTCCACGTGGAACAAAACATTTGAAAAGGCTTTTATATAAAGGGATTAATGAAATGACAAGGGAAGAAAACGAGAAGAGAATATCATACCTAAAAGGAATTGTTAGCAGACTTCCCGATAAGCCAGGCAGCTACCAATTCTATGATGATGAACATACGATTATTTATGTAGGTAAAGCCAAGAATCTTAAATCAAGAGTTTCATCATATTTCCATACGGAAGTAGATCGATTCAAGACAAAAGTTCTCGTAAGCAAGATTCACGATATCAGCTATACCGTTGTGAATACAGAAGAGGACGCATTACTTCTGGAAAATTCACTCATAAAGAAATATAATCCTCGCTATAATGTTCTTCTCAAAGATGGTAAGACCTACCCTTCCATCTGCGTTACAAACGAATTCTTCCCACGTATATTTAAAACCAGAACCATCAACAAGAAATGGGGTTCATATTATGGTCCTTACTCTCATATAGGAAGCATGTATGCTATCCTCGAACTCATCAAAGAACTATATCATCCTCGAACTTGCAATCAGCCCATCACAAAAGATGGCGTTGAAACAGGGAAATATAAAGTTTGCCTCGATTACCACATAAAGAAATGCATGGGTCCATGCGTAGGAAAACAAACGTATGAGGACTACCAAAAGAACATAAATCAGGCTCGTGAGATTCTGAAGGGAAACAGTCGCCAGGTACTAAAAGATCTCAAGGATGAAATGATCAGACTTTCTGAAGAATTGAGGTTTGAGGAGGCAGAGGAAATAAAGAAAAAGTACATTGCTCTCGATACATTCGCAAGTAAGAGTGAAGTGGTAAGCCATACGATAAATAACGTTGACGTATTCTCTATCACGTCAGATGAAAAGATGGCCTTCATCAACTATATCCACGTATCGAATGGAAGCATCAACCAGAGCTTTACCATCGAGTACAAAAAGAAATTGAGCGAGACAGATGACGAACTTCTACAGCTTGGTATCGTGGAGTTAAGGGAGCGTTTCAAGAGCGATGCAAAGGAGATTATCGTGCCTCAGGAGGTGGATGTAGAACTCGAAAATGTGACCTTCACAATACCCCAGAGAGGCGATAAAAAGACCCTGCTCGACCTCTCCATTATGAACGGCAAACAATATAAGTTCGACCGTCTGAAACAAGCCGAGAAACTCAACCCAGAACAGAAGCAGACACGTCTGATGAAAGAACTTCAGGAGAAGCTTCACCTGCCGAAGCTGCCGTATCATATCGAGTGCTTTGACAACTCGAACATATCGGGTACGGATGCTGTTGCTTCCTGCGTCGTTTTCAAGGGAATGAAGCCCAGCAAAAAAGACTATAAACGCTTCAATATTAAGACCGTTGTAGGGCCTGATGACTATGCTTCGATGAAGGAAGTTGTAGGTCGCAGATACAGACGAATGCTCGATGAAGAACAACCCCTACCCGACCTCATTATTGCTGATGGCGGAAAGGGGCAGATGGGCGTCATCCGCGAGGTGATTCAAGACGAACTGAACCTTGATATTCCTATCGCCGGACTTGCAAAAGACGACCGTCATCGCACCAACGAACTGCTCTATGGTTTCCCTCCTATTCACGTCGCGCTGAAGACAGATTCTGAGCTCTTTCATGTCCTCACACAGATCCAGGATGAGGTGCATCGCTTTGCTATCGAATTCCATCGAAACAAGCGTTCTAAGCGGGCTTTGCACTCCGAGCTGGATGACATACAAGGCATCGGAACCAAGACGCGCGACACGCTTCTAAACGGCCTTAAATCGGTCAAGCAAATCAAAGCTACATCACTGGAAGATCTGGCAGCTATCATTGGACCCTCAAAGGCACGGATTATCTACGACCATTTTCATCCTTCAGAGCAATAAAGAGGACGTAGGAAACCCATAAATTGAATACTGCAATCCCATAGAGAAAATACTGCAATCCCTTAGTGGGAATAGTTCTCTCTTAAAGCAATAGAAAATACTATCCACTTACTGCGCGAAAACAGTATATTTAGTAGTGCTAAAAGACATGTTTATAGGAGATAAACGGTAGATATTGGGCATTAAAAAACAAATTGTTAATTTATGTGAATCGGCTATACAGAAGCAAGAACGATATCAGATATAGATATGGATTGATAGCATTAATGCCTGCAAATGCTACTATTAATGCTAACAATTGTTCCCTGCTTGGGAAAAAAAAGTTACCCCGTTGGGCCGCAAAAAAGCGTACTTTCACAGTTTCACAGTTTTATTTCGAACCCCCTACTGCTCAAACTTGCGAGGGAAGTGTTAATTTATATTTAAATATATATAAATATGTATATAAAAATAGATAGAAATCTATCTAAACATGGGAGTGCCCCCTCGAAAAATAAACTGTGAAACTGTGAAGACCGTAAAAAAACAATAAGAGTGAATAGAATAAAAAAGATTTGGTAGAATAAAAAATAGTTCGTATCTTTGCACGCATGAGAACAGTCATACAACGAGTTACCCACGCCAGCGTCACCATCGAGGGCAATGTAAAGAGCCAGATTGGCCAAGGATTTCTGATCCTATTAGGCATTTGCGACGAGGACACGATGGATGATGTAGACTGGCTGGTAAAGAAGATCGCCAACCTGCGTGTGTTTGGCGATGAGAACGATGTGATGAACCGCAGCATCATAGACGTTCATGGCGAGGCCCTTGTGGTCAGTCAATTCACGCTCTACGCCAGCTACAAGAAGGGCAACCGTCCGAGCTGGTTCCGAGCAGGCTCCCACGAGCACTCTATACCGCTCTACGAGGCCTTCTGCGGCGCTCTCAGCGATGCCATAGGGAAATCTGTAGGCACAGGTGAATTCGGGGCTGACATGAAGGTAGAATTGCTTAACAACGGCCCTGTCACCATCTGTATGGATACAAAGAATAAAGAATGATTAAAAAAATAACATATACGTGTACGATTATACCAACAATAATGTGGTTTATGCTTATGGATTCAAACTTAAATGAAAACATCTTGGTCAACCTAACAATAGGAATGAGCATAATATCCATTATTGGGTTAATAACATCAGCGATCATGCTAAAAAAGAAATATAAAACGACAACATTGATATGTCTACTTTATAATTTAATGATAGCTTACGCATTAGTGGGTGGACTACTTTATACAGGAGCAATAAAAATATAAAATATGGACAGAAGACAATTAACAAACTACGTAAATTTTGCAGCCCTGATTAGTTACATTTTAGGGCGCGTATTAAACATGGGCATCCTCATCTGGATCGGCCTTGGTATCATGACACTTTCAAGCATCTGGACCATCATCCATTGGAAGCAAAACGACAAGATGTCAAACTACATCTCCGTCGCTTTCTTAGTGCTCGTCGGACTGTCTCTCTTCGGATTATAGCAAATGAAAATAAAAGAACTCCTTAAGAACGACTGGTTCAGAGGTTTCATCGGATTCATTATCTGGTTGATACTGAGTTTAATTATAGGTAGTCGCCCTACCCTACTGATATTGTTTACAGTAGTTGCATTACTCTCAATCTGGATACTAACTGGCTGGAAAAAGAATACGATGCGCAGGAATTACGAGGCGATAGGTTTGTTAGCATTAGTAATCATAGTCACAGCATCGCTTATAAATTGGATCGGTATAGATTGGTTTTTGACAAGAGAATGAAAAAATATCTTCGTGAAATAGAGATGGCTGGAGTGATTCTGGCGATAATAGGTATCGTTAGTTCCCTTGTATGGGGCGCCATATACGGCGGCTGGCTCTGTGGAATCGGCATAGTGCTGTTCCTGTTAGTTTTTCTGTATAAGGCTTTCCATTGGAAGGAATACGAGCGCGAGAACAAGCAATATATCGTCATTATCCTGCTGACTATAATCATATTATTCATTCAAATGTTGCGAGCAAAATGACAATAAAAGAAGCACAAGAATTGGTAGACCGCTGGATAAAGGAATACGGCGTGCGGTACTTCTCTGAGCTGACAAATATGACAGTTCTTACGGAGGAAGTAGGCGAACTGGCGCGCATCATGTCTCGCAGATATGGCGACCAGTCGTGGAAGGCTACAGATCCGCGCGGCGAGGACAACGGCAAACAAGCCCTCGGCGAAGAGATGGCCGATGTGCTCTGGGTACTGCTCTGTCTGGCGAATCAGACAGGCGTAGACCTCACTCAGGAGCTCGAAAAGAGCATCGAAAAGAAGACTCAGCGCGACTCATTACGACACATTCATAACAAGAAATTATTAGCATAAGTTTAACTCTAAAACAATTACGATTATGGCAGAACATCATCATGAGCATCATCACGAGATGCCACAAAAGAGCAGAATTGAAGAGGCTTTGAGCAAGTACAACCTCGAAATTACCGACGAGGAAGTAAAAGAAGCAGTAAAGAAGATTATTGCTGAGAAAGTTCCACAAAACGATACCCCCGAAGTAAAACGATTTATGTTCGGAAGTATCGAGCTAACGACACTTACCACACAGGACTCAGCGGAAAGTGTTTTGGCTTTAGTTGAGAAGGTAAATAAGTTCGACAACGAGTATCCTCAGATGCCACATGTTGCTACGGTTGTAACTTACCCACGTTTCACTAAACTGGTTAGCGAATCGCTTGAGGTTGAGGGAGTTATACCTACTTGCGTAAGCGGTGCTTTCCCATCATCACAGGCACTGATCGAGGTAAAGACAGTAGAGACAGGCTTAGCCATCCGTGACGGAGCCGGCAACGTAGATATCGTGATGCACGTAGGCGAGTTCCTTAGTGGCGATTACGAGACTGTATGCGACGAAATCCAGCAACAGAAAGAGACCTGTGGAGAGGTTCCAATGAAGGTAATACTCGAAACAGGCGACCTTGGCTCATGCGCAAACATAAAGAAGGCCTCTCTACTCGCTATGTATGCAGGTGCAGACTATATCAAGACCTCTACAGGTAAGGAGAAAATAAGCGCTACACCTGAGGCAGCTTACGTAATGTGCCAAGCCATTAAGGAATACTACGACGAAACGGGCATTATGGTTGGTTTTAAGCCCGCTGGAGGCATTAATACCGTTATGGATGCTCTCACCTACTACACCATCGTAAAAGAGCTCCTGGGCGAAAAATGGCTCACCAACGAACTCTTCCGTTTAGGTACCAGTCGTCTGGCAAACCTGCTCTTAAGCGAGCTCACTGGAGTAGAGACAAAGTTCTTCTAAAGATATCATCTAATAAATAAAAAGCCCTCGCAATTGCGAGGGTTTTTCTTTATAATTTTCGTTGAATTACATATTCAAGATAAGCAGTATAAGACTCTGTTAATTCGGGTTTTACGAAGTGGTTGATATATTCCTGAGCCTCACGAGCAATTTCTTCCATCCTTTGCTCAGCATATTCAATACCACCATGCTGCTTAGTAAACTCCACCAAAACTGCTATCTCATCAGGATTAATCGTGCGAGCCTTAACTTTCTTTGCAAGTGTGAGCATCGCCTCAAAATCGGTATTGTTAAGGGCATAGATAACAGGTAGAGTCAGTTTGCCTTCAGCCATATCGTTACCCGTAGGCTTACCTATTTCTTTTGAATCAAAGTAATCAAAGATATCATCTCGAATCTGAAAAATTATACCAAGGTCTTGTCCGAACTTTTTAGCCTTTTCTACCTCATCATCAGAAGCTCCAGCAGATAATGCACCTATGCCACAGCAAGTCTCAAATAAAGCAGCTGTCTTTTGTTTAATAACCTGGTAATAAACCTCTTCAGAAATTTCCTGATTATTAATATTCTGCAACTGGAGTATCTCTCCAGCAGCTAATGTGCGACCTAATTCCGAAAGATAATATAAAATTTTATGATTCTCTGTATAAGACACATGAAGCAGACAGGTAGAAAGGATATAATCACCCACAAGAATAGCCACCTTATTATTATATGAAGCATTGACAGAGGGCTGTCCGCGTCGCTCACTACTCTCATCCACCACATCATCGTGAACCAAACTGGCAGTATGTAGTAACTCAAGGGCAATCGCGGCATCCTGAGTAACATCAGATATCTCACCATAATTCTTTGCAGATAGTAGTGTCAGCATCGGGCGCATCTGCTTACCTGCACGCTGGCGTATATGACTCAATGCCTGTGAAAGTAAGCCATCAGAATGCGACAGAGAATCCTGAAATCTCTGCTGGAAATCTTTGAAATCACTTTCAATTGGTTGCCTTATAATTGATAAATAGTCCATCTACATCCGATTTTCGATACAAAATTAGCAAAAATCATTGGAATTCGAATAATTTTAAGTAATTTTACACCGAAAATTAAGAAAGTTATGCAGAAATTGTTCCTTTTAGACGCTTATGCGCTCATTTATCGCAGTTATTACGCGTTCATTAAGAATCCTCGAATCAATTCGAAAGGTCTGAATACCAGCGCTATTATGGGCTTCCTGAATACCCTCAATGAGGTACTCACAAAAGAGAAACCCACTCATATCGGTGTGGCATTCGATCCTCACGGCCCTACTTTCCGTAGTGAAGCATTTCCTGAGTATAAAGCTCAGCGTGAAGAGACACCTGAGGATATCAAGAAAGCAGTGCCAATCATCAAAGAGCTGCTAAAAGCATATCGTATACCTGTATTGCAAGTCGATGGATTCGAGGCTGACGATGTCATCGGAACCCTAGCCACAAAGGCTGGAGCTGATGGAATCGAGACTTTTATGCTGACACCAGATAAAGATTACGGACAACTCGTGAGCGAAAATGTCTTTATCTATCGTCCTCGTCATGGAGGCGGTTATGAGACGATGGGACCGAAAGAGGTTTGTGAAAAATATGGCATTCCATCGACAAATTCCGTCATCGACCTTTTGGCACTTATGGGTGACTCAGCAGATAACTTCCCAGGGTGTCCTGGCGTTGGAGAGAAGACAGCCGTAAAACTGATTAACGAGTTCGGAAGCATTGAACAATTGATTGCTCGTTCATCAGAAATCAAAGGTAAACTTCGCGAAAAAGTTGAAGAGCATGTTGAGGATATCAAAATGAGTTACTTCCTGGCAACAATCAGAACCGATGTCCCAATTGAACTCGATATGGAAAATATGAAACTTATCGAGCCAAATGAAGACGAGCTTGGTAAATTGTTGCTCGAACTCGAGATGAAATCATTTGCCGACCGAGTTCTTAAAAAAAGCCAAAAGCCGCAAAAACCTGTTAACGGACAACTCGATCTCTTTGCAGAATTTCCGTCCGACGGGAAAGATTTGGGAGAAAATTCAAGTTTTGAGAGCCTAAAAACTGTCGCTCATGACTATAAACTCGTTGAAAATCAGGAAGATTTAGAAAAACTTCGTGACTATTTCTTGACAAATGAAATTCTCAGTCTAGATACAGAAACGACTTCAACTTCTCCTATCGATGCAGAATTGGTGGGTTTGAGCTTCGCTGTGAAGGAATTCGAGGCATTTTACGTGCCGATTCCAGCAAAACGTGAAGAAGCGTTGAGAATTGTTAATATCTTTAAAGAGGTGTATGAAAACGATAAGACTTTGAAAATCGGACAAAATCTGAAATACGATCTCGAGGTCTTGAGAAATTATGGTATCGAGTTGAAAGGTCCTATGTGGGACACGATGATCGCCCACTACCTCATCCAACCTGAACTACGTCACAACATGGACTACATGGCTGAGATCTATCTCAACTATCAGACTATCCATATCGATGAGCTTATAGGTCCTCGAGGTAAAGGTCAGAAATCAATGCGCGACCTCCTACCCTCTCAAGTTTATGAGTATGCAGCTGAGGACGCAGATATCACACTTCGACTAAAAAACAAACTCGAGCCGGAACTAAAGAAGTTCGAGTGCGAAGATCTGTTCTATAATATAGAGATGCCATTGATGCCGGTATTAGCAGAGATGGAAATGAACGGTGTCTGTCTGGATACAGAATCTTTGAAAGAAACGTCAGAGATTTTGACAAAACGAATGCTTGATATCGAAAAACGTATTTACGAACTTGCAGGCGAACAATTCAATATTGCCTCGCCTAAACAAGTCGGCGATATCCTTTTCGAGAAACTCAAAATTGTTGAAAAGGCCAAGAAGACCAAGACTGGCCAATATGTAACTTCAGAAGAAGTGCTTCAGCAATTAAAAAACAAACATGAGATAGTAGCTGATATCTTGGAACACAGAGGTTTAAAGAAACTTCTTGGCACATATATCGATGCCCTACCCTCGTTGATTAATAAACGAACAGGTCATATCCATACCTCGTTTAACCAGACAATCACAGCTACAGGGCGTTTATCATCATCAGATCCAAATCTCCAGAATATTCCTATCAGAGGCGAAGATGGTAAGGAGATTCGCAAAGCATTTATTCCAGAGCCAGGCTGTCTGTTCTTTTCAGCAGACTATAGCCAGATAGAATTGCGTGTTATGGCCCATCTCTCGCAGGATGAAAACATGATTCGTGTGTTTAGCGAAGGCAAAGACCTACATGCTGCCACAGCTGCGAACATCTATAAGAAGCCAATAGAAGAAGTGACTCGCGATGAACGGACAAAATCAAAGCGAGCCAACTTTGGTATCATTTATGGCATCACCGTATTTGGCTTAGCTGAGCGCCTGGATATCCCTCGTGAGGAAGCAAAGATGCTGATAGACGGGTATTTTGCCACCTTCCCACAAGTACATGACTATATGGAGAAATCTAAGGAGATAGCGCGTCAGAAAGGCTACGTCACTACCCTATTCGGACGTCGCCGCTATCTGCCTGATATCAACTCACATAATGCTACCGTCAGAGGCTTTGCAGAACGTAATGCTATCAATGCTCCAATTCAGGGCACTGCCGCAGATATTATCAAGGTAGCCATGATTCGAATTTTCCAACGCTTCAAGGCCGAAAATATCAAGTCAAAGATGATCCTCCAGGTGCACGACGAACTCAACTTCTCCGTCCTCCCAGAAGAGAAAGAAAAAGTAGAAAAAATCGTCCTCGAAGAGATGCAGAATGCCATCTCACTTGCTGTTCCCCTCGTAGCTGATTCCGGCTTCGGCAGCAATTGGCTTGAGGCCCACTAAGGTGGCTATTTCACCCTCCAGACATTAAGAACAATGCCTTTGAACTGCTGAGAAAAGTCGGGAGAACAAACAAAAAGACTGTTGTTCAACCACGCATATTTGCTATCGGCTGGTGCCTCGAACTGAGGAGCACATTTGAAATAAAAACTAGGATTGCCATTCGCATCCTTACCACTTGTTATGATACCACGGTTGCGGATATGGATATTCACGCCGTCGTCTGTCTTGATGCAGTAGATTGCCTCCAATTCTGTACGATTCAGGGCTGTATTGGCTATCTGGTAATCCGCGCCACCATTTATAATGGTACCCTTGATGTTTGGCCCTTCGAAAGTGCCGCCTGTAATGGGGATAATGGTGCGTCGTCCATGCTGGGTCTCACCACAGGAATAGGCATCTCCAAGAGTTACTTTCAGCTGTAGGGCAAACTCTAGTTCTGGAGTATTCTTTGGTTCTTCGATTTGTGCGCTGGCCATCAGATTCAGACCCAGCAACATGATAGTTGATAACAATAACTTTTTCATTCTTAGTAATCATTTTTGTTGTTCGATGGTGCAAAGATAAGCAAAATATCTTAATATATTTTGTTTTTCGCACTTTTTGAAGTACCTTTGCAGCCGAAATAAACGTTTATAGAAGAAAATGGCATTAAAATGTGGTATTGTGGGACTGCCGAATGTGGGCAAGTCTACGTTGTTTAATTGTCTGTCGAGCGCGAAAGCACAGGCAGCAAACTTTCCTTTCTGCACCATTGAGCCCAACGTGGGTGTAATTACCGTTCCTGATGAGCGACTCACAAAATTGGCAGAGTTGGTGCATCCTGGTCGTATCGTACCTGCCACCTGTGAAATCGTGGATATCGCAGGTCTCGTAAAGGGTGCCTCGAAGGGTGAAGGCTTAGGAAATAAGTTCTTAGGAAATATCCGCGAGACGGATGCGATTATTCATGTTTTACGCTGTTTCGAGGATGAGAATATCACCCACGTGGATGGTACGATTGACCCTATCCGCGACAAGGAAATCATCGATACAGAGCTTCAGTTGAAGGACCTCGAAACCATCGAAAGTCGCCTTGCCAAGACAGAGAAAGCCGCTGCTGCCGGCAATAAGGACGCGAAGATAGAAGTGACGGTGCTGAAGGCCTATAAAGAGGTGTTGGAGCAGGGTAAGAACGCCCGTATCGTGGAGTTTGAGAGCAAGGATGAGCAGGATTGCGCCAAGAATCTCTTCCTGCTGACCTCGAAGCCTGTGCTCTATGTCTGCAACGTGGGTGAGGCTGATGCAAAATCAGGTAACGACTTCACCAAGAAAGTCGAGGCACTGGCCAAAGAAGAAGGTGCAGAAGCAATGATTATCGCTGCCAAGACAGAGGAAGATATCGCTGAGCTCGAAAGCTATGAGGATAAGCAGATGTTCCTCGAAGAACTGGGCCTCGAAGAGAGTGGCGTGAATCGTCTGATTAAGAAGGCCTACGCCCTGCTGAACCTTGAGACCTTTATCACAGCTGGTGAAATGGAGGTGAAAGCCTGGACCTATAAGAAAGGCTGGAAGGCGCCGCAGTGTGCCGGTGTTATCCACACCGACTTCGAAAAGGGCTTTATCCGCGCAGAGGTTATCAAGTACGATGACTATATCCAATATGGCTCTGAGGCCGCTGTCCGCGAAGCCGGAAAACTCGCTGTCGAGGGCAAGGACTACATCGTCCAGGACGGTGATATCATGCATTTCCGCTTCAATGTGTAATCCCATTCTCCCCCTGAGTAGGGGGAGTTAGAGGGGGTCTGATCAATGGCAGATCATCAGGCTGCTCAGACCACCCCTAACCCCTCCTACTCAGGAGGGGAAATAGATAGTTTTGCTTATGATTAATTTATTAAGTTTTATTGTTTGGAATCCGGATTTGGAAGCGTTTCATTTAGGGCCGATAACGATAAGGTGGTACGGTCTGATGTGGATCATCGGACTGGCTCTTGCCTACTTCGTCGTGAAGCGACTCTATCAGGAGCAAAAGATTAAAGATGAATATTTCGACCCCCTCTTTATCTATTGCTTCTTCGGCATTTTGATTGGTGCCCGCTTAGGTCATTGTATCTTCTACCAGCCACAGGATTTCCTGACCTCTTGGCAGGGTATTGTGGAGATGCTGTTGCCTATCCATTTCCTGCCTGATGGGGATTGGAAGATTACAGGCTATGCTGGTCTTGCCTCGCACGGTGGTACATTAGGTCTGATGATTGCGCTTTGGCTCTATGTCCGCAAGACAAAACTCAGCATCTGGATGGTACTCGACAATATCGCCATCGCCACAGGAATCACAGCCTGCTTTATTCGCTTGGGTAATCTCATGAATTCTGAGATTATCGGTAAGATTACTGACGTTCCCTGGGCCTTTATTTTCGAGAAAGTGGATGCTGTGCCCCGTCATCCAGGACAGCTTTACGAGGCTATCGCCTATGCCTTACTCTTCTTTATCATGTGGGCACTGCATAAGAAGATGCCTGAGAAGATCAGCACTGGCTGGTATTTCGGCTTCTGCCTGACCTATATCTTCACCTTCCGCTTCCTTATCGAGTACACCAAGGAGATCCAGGAAGCCTTCGAGGCCACTCTCCCACTCGATATGGGACAGATTCTTTCGATTCCCTTCATCATTATTGGTGTCTATTGTATGATAAGGGCCAAGAAAGTAAAACAATAAGACACAGATAACATGAAAAAAACGATTCTATCTATCATGCTTGCAGCCCTGACGATGGGTGCAGTAGCACAAAACACAGACAGCATTCGCGTTAAAAACGACACAATAGGAACGAAGAAGAAGATTTTCGGTGAGATCGCTGAGACTTTTCCTCAGTTCCCTGGCGGGCAGAAAGCGCTGATGCAATTTCTTGAGAAGAACGTGCAGTATCCTGATGCTGCACAGGACTACGACGTAGAAGGACAAATTATCATGACGTTCTTCGTCAATGAAGACGGCTCATTATCAGACATCTCTGCCCGCGACTGCAAGATTAACCGCTTCAATACAACCAGATTCTCACAGGAGACGGAATCCAAGCAGAAAGAGCTGAAAGAACAATTCGCTAAACTCTTCGCCAAGGAGGGCTACCGTGTGATCAAGAAGATGCCGAAATGGGCTCCTGGCAAGCGCAATGGAAAAATCACGCGGATGAAATACAACGTCCGTATCAGCTTCGTCAATCCCTACAAATAATAAGCGCAAAGTTAAAAAAATTAAGCGCCATTTCTCGCTTGGGAAGTGGCGCTTATTTCGTGATAAGATGCACTTATTTCCCAGAGACAATTTTCTTGATATCGTTGAGCTTGTTGAGAGCCTCGAGGGGCGTGAGATTGTTCACGTCGAGGCCGAGGATTTCATCGCGCACCTGAGAGAGGACGGGATCGTCGAGCTGGAAGAACGAGAGTTGCATTCCTTCGCGAGAGGCGGCGATTTCAGCCGTGGGCTTGCCGACAGTACCCACTTGGGCATTCTCGGCCTCCAGCTGCTTTAAAATCACGTTAGCACGCTTCACGATGCTGCGAGGCATACCCGCAATCTCTGCTACATGGATACCAAAGCTGTGCTCACTCCCACCCCGCTCCAACTTACGCATGAAAATCACCTTGCCGTCAACCTCCTTCACAGAGACATTATAGTTCTTGATACGTGAGAAGTTTTTCTCCATCTCGTTCAACTCATGATAGTGCGTGGCGAAAAGCGTACGAGGATGGCCTTTGGCGTTTTCGTGGAGATATTCTACAATGGCCCAAGCGATGGAAATACCATCATAGGTGCTGGTACCTCGGCCTAACTCATCGAAAAGCACCAGCGAGCGAGAAGACACATTATTCAGGATATTCGACGCCTCTGTCATCTCCACCATAAAGGTAGATTCCCCAAGCGAGATGTTATCTGAAGCCCCTACCCTCGTGAATATCTTGTCCACCAGACCGATTCTCGCGGCTTCTGCGGGCACGAAACAACCAATCTGCGCCAGTAGTACTATCAATGCCGTTTGACGCAACAGCGCCGATTTACCCGCCATATTCGGACCGGTAATGATGATGATCTGCTGACGCTCATTGTCGAGAAGGATATCATTAGGCACATAGCGCTCACCTAAAGGCAGTTCTTTTTCAATCACAGGATGGCGACCTTGTTTGATATCTATCACCTCAGTAGAATCTATCACAGGACGGATATATCTATTCTCCTCAGCTGCCTTTGCAAAACTTAACAAACAATCCAAATGCGCGATAATATTAGCATTAATCTGTATCTGAGGAATATATTCCTGCATACCAAGAATAAGCTCGTTGAAGAGTTTAGCCTCAAGGCTTAATATCTTATCCTCAGCACCAAGAATCTTTTCCTCGTATTCTTTCAGTTCCTGAGTAATATATCTCTCCGCCTGAGCCAATGTCTGCTTACGAACCCATTCTGGCGGCACCAGATCCTTATAAGTATTGCGCACCTCGAGATAATATCCGAATACATTATTATAACCTATCTTAAGACTCGAAATACCAGTCTCAGCAGCCTCCCTTTCCTGTATCTTCAGGAGATAATCCTTTCCAGAATAGGCTATCTGACGTAGTTCGTCAAGTTCGGCATTTACTCCATTACGGATAACACCACCCTTAGCTACCAGTTGAGGTGGATCATTCTGTATCTCTTTCTCAATTCTGTCACGAAGGCTCTCACAAAGATTAAGCTGCTCCCCTACCCTTTTAAGAGCCTCATTTTCAGCACATTGACAAGCAGTCTTGATTGGCTGAATGGCTTGCAAAGCAATCTTAAGTTGTACTACCTCACGAGGCGAAACACGTCCTACAGCTACTTTTGAGATTATACGTTCAAGATCACCAATACGATGAATCTGCTCATCGATGCATTGACGGAAATCCGGCTCACGATAGTAATAATCTACGATGTCCAAACGCTCGTTGATAGGCTTCTCATCTTTTAACGGGAACACCAGCCAACGACGTAATAATCGTCCTCCCATAGGACTCACTGTCTTATCGATAACATCAAGCAGCGACTTGCCATCATCCTGCATGGGATGAACCAATTCAAGACTCCTGATAGTGAACTTATCGAGACGCACATATTTATCCTCTTCAATACGAGAGATAGATGTGATATGACCTATTTGGGTATGTTGTGTCTGTTCGAGGTATTGTAAAATAGCACCAGCAGAGATAACTCCATTCTGCAGATGATCAACACCAAATCCCTTAAGATTCTTTACATGAAAATGTTTTAGCATTTTCTGACGGGCCGTCTGGTCTGTATATACCCAGTCATCAAGTTCAAAGGTAAAGAATTTATTACCGAACTTCTGTTCAAACTGTTGTTTCCTGCCTCTCTCATAGAGCACCTCCTTTGGTGAGAAATTAGCTAACAGCTTCTCCACATAATCAGTTGTTCCCTCGCCAGTAAGGAATTCACCTGTAGAGATATCAAGGAAAGCCACACCACAAGACACTTTTCCGAAATGCACAGAAGCCAGGAAATTGTTCTCCTTATAGTTCAGCACATTATCCGACATTGCGACACCAGGGGTCACAAGTTCTGTGATACCTCGCTTAACGAGCTTCTTTGTGAGCTTAGGGTCTTCAAGCTGGTCACAGATAGCTACACGCTTACCTGCACGCACCAGTTTTGGAAGATAGGTATCAAGGGCGTGATGAGGAAATCCGGCCATCTCGTCGCCCTTATTGTAACCATTATTACGATGAGTAAGAGTGATACCCAATATCTTTGCAGCCGTAACGGCATCCTCACAGTATGTCTCGTAAAAATCACCACAACGGAACAGCAGCACAGCATCAGGATGCTTTGCCTTAAGGTCGAAAAACTGCTTCATCATCGGGGTGAGTTCACCATCTTTCTTTGCCATTACCTTTGTTTTTTTATTCGAGCGACAAAGTTACTGCTTTTTTCTGAAATGGCAAAAAAAAACAATAAAAATCCGCCTTGCGTTTCAAATGATTCGCAAGGCGGAATAGGGTAGGGAACTATCGCTTTATTATGCGAATGGATTCTCTGTTGGATAGAAGTTACCCTTCGGGAAGTTATAGTCGATCTCGTCAACGGGAATACCCATGTACTTGAGAACCTCCCAGAGGTACTTACCCTGATGGCCGAACATAACGGCGCAGTGGTGTGGGTAATGCTTCTCGATGAGGACGTGACGATAGAAGCGGCTCATGTTCTTGATACCGAAGATACCAATAGAACCGAATGAGCGGGTAGCTACTGGGATGACCTCACCCTGAGCAATGTAAGCGCGGAGCTTGGTGTCGGCTGTTGACTGCAGACGATATACAGTAGCCAGACCTGGCTGGATGTCTCCCTCAAGGGTACCATTGGTTACCTCTATAGGCAGAGCGCGGGCCATAATGCGCTGGAAGCACATCTGGCAGTTGCAAACCTTAGAAGAAGCGGTGTTACCACAGTGGAAGCCCATGAAGATCTCCTTCTCGGTATAGCTGTCGCATGCGAACTTCTTGCCCTTGATGCTCTCCTCGAACATATCCTGAGGAACGGTGTTGTTGATGTCAAGCAGGGTTACAGCATCCTGGCTGATGCAGGTACCGATGTACTCTGACAAAGCGCCATAGATATCAACCTCACAAGCTACGGGGATACCGCGACCTGTCAGACGGCTGTTAACGTAGCAAGGTACGAAACCGAACATGGTCTGGAATGCAGGCCAGCACTTATTAGCCATAGCTACGAACTGACGTGAACCCTTATGACCCTCGATCCAGTCGAGCAGAGTGAGCTCGTACTGAGCCAGCTTAGGCAGAACTGAAGGAATCTTGTTACCGTGACCCAGCTCAGCAGCCATATCCTTAACTACATCGTCAAGAGATCATAGAGGGCACGGATAGGAGCGTTACAAGCCAGGAAGTTGTTAGGACGGGGACCGAAGCTGATGATCTTCAGGTTCTGCAGACCTACGATAGCACGTGCAATAGGCAGGAACTCGTGAATCATCTCAGCACACTGGGCAGCATCGCCTACAGGCTCCTCAGGAATATATGCACGGGTCTTACGCAGTGACAGAGCCTGACTTGCGTTCAGCATACCGCAGTAAGCATCACCACGACCATCAATAAGGTCATTCTGAGACTCCTCAGCTGCAGCGCAGAACATTGTCGGACCCTGGAACCAGTCAGCAATCATGGTCTCTGAGATCTCAGGTCCGAAGTTGCCCAGATATACGCACAGAGCGTTACATCCGGCCTTCTGTACATCAGCAAGAGCCTGCTGAGCGTGAATCTCACTCTCAACGATAGTGATAGGGCACTCGTAGATACCTTCTTTACCAAATTTCTCTTCATACTTAGCGATAACGGCCTTACGACGGTTAACAGCCAATGACTCTGGGAAACAGTCGCGAGATACAGCGACGATTCCAATCTTAATGTTAGGTACGTTGTTCATATTGAATTTGTTTATAAAGTAATGAATACAATTCAAGCCGCAAAATTAAATAATTATCGGCAAATAACCAAATTATTTAGGAAAAATAACATAAGAACATTGTATATTCGGAAATTATTCGTACCTTTGCAGCCACATTAATAATGTACGGAAACAATAAAAACAAAGATACAATGGATTACAATTTCAGAGAAATCGAACAGAAATGGCAGAAGCGATGGGTTGAAAATGGAACCTATCGCGTTGTGGAGGATGAAAAGAAGAAAAAGTTCTATGTGCTCAATATGTTCCCCTATCCTAGTGGAGCAGGTTTACATGTAGGTCACCCACTTGGTTATATTGCCAGCGATATCTACGCCAGATATAAGCGTCAACAGGGCTTCAACGTGCTGAATCCAATGGGATACGATGCTTACGGACTTCCAGCAGAACAGTATGCAATCCAGACAGGTCAGCATCCAGAGAAGACAACATTTGAGAACATCGACCGTTATCGTTCGCAATTGGATAAGATTGGATTCTCTTTCGACTGGGAGCGTGAGGTTCGTACTTGCGACCCTATCTACTACAAGTGGACACAATGGGCTTTCCAGCGTATGTTCAAGAGCTATTTCAGCACTTCATCTCACAAAGCTCAGCCAACCATCAAGCTTATTGAGCATTTCGAATTAATGGGTACTGAGAATTGTCATGCTCTTGGTACTGAGGAGCTGCACTTCACGGCATCTGACTGGGCTGGTTTCTCAGAGAAGAAAAAGCAGGAGGTGCTGATGAACTACCGTATTGCCTACCTAGCTGAGACGATGGTGAACTGGTGTCCTGCACTTGGAACTGTATTGGCCAATGATGAGGTGATCAATGGTGTTTCTGAACGTGGTGGCTATCCCGTAGAACAGAAGAAGATGCGTCAGTGGTGTCTTCGTGTATCTGCTTATGCCCAGCGCCTGCTCGATGGGCTGGAGGAAATCGACTGGACAGACTCTCTGAAGGAAACCCAACGTAACTGGATTGGTCGCTCTGAGGGTACTGAGGTTGAGTTTAATGTAGCTGATTCAGATAAGCACTTCACAATCTTCACTACTCGTGCTGATACAATGTTTGGTGTAACCTTCATGGTACTTGCTCCTGAGAGTGATCTCGTAGCAGAACTTACCACTCCTGATCAGAAAGAGGAAGTTGAGAAATATCTCGAGTACGTAAAGAAACGTACAGAACGTGATCGTCAGATGGACCACAAGGTTACTGGTGTATTCTCTGGAAGCTATGCCATTAATCCATTTACAGATGAAAAAATCCCCATCTGGATTGCAGAATATGTATTGGCTGGTTATGGTACTGGTGCCATCATGGCTGTTCCTGCTCACGACTCTCGTGACTACGCCTTTGCCAAACATTTCAATCTACCTATCATCCCATTGATTGAGGGTGCAGACGTATCAGAGGAAAGCTATGATGCCAAAGAGGGTATTGTATGCAACTCTGCATCAGCTAAATTCTCTCTGAACGGACTCACCGTTAAGGAGGCCATCGCTGCTACAAAGAAATATGTAACTGAGCAAGGTCTCGGACGTGTGAAAGTTAATTATCGTCTGCGCGATGCTATTTTCTCTCGTCAGCGCTATTGGGGTGAGCCATTCCCTGTTTACTATAAGGATAATATGCCTTATATGATTCCAAAGGAGTGTCTGCCTCTCGAGCTTCCTGAGATTGATGAGTATAAACCAACAGAAACAGGCGAGCCACCATTGGGTCGTGCTAAGATGTGGGCTTGGGATACTAAGTTCGACAAGGTTGTGAGCAAGGATGAGATCGACAACAAGACCGTATTCCCATTGGAACTTAACACAATGCCTGGTTTTGCTGGCTCTTCAGCCTACTATCTCCGTTATATGGATCCAAAGAACGAGAAGGCTCTCGTTAGTCGTGATGCTGATGAGTACTGGCGCAATGTAGACCTCTATGTAGGCGGTACAGAGCATGCTACAGGTCACTTGATCTACTCTCGTTTCTGGAATAAGTTCCTTTATGACTCTGGTTACTCTTGCGAGGATGAGCCATTCAAGAAGCTCGTGAACCAGGGTATGATTCAGGGTCGCTCAAACTTCGTTTATCGTATTGAGGACGAG
Organism: uncultured Prevotellaceae bacterium; assembly: GCA_902761605.1. Lineage (GTDB taxonomy): Bacteria > Bacteroidota > Bacteroidia > Bacteroidales > Bacteroidaceae > Prevotella. The sequence goes on along the minus strand of CACWLC010000036.1, from coordinate 35,591 downwards.
GGAGCAGATAAGGGTAAGTTCGTAAGTCTGAACCTGAAAGAGAACTATAAGGAGGTAACACCTATCCACGTTGATGTGAACATCGTTTCTGCTGATATCCTTGACATTGAGGCCTTCAAGGCTTGGCGTCCTGAATACGAGAATGCTGAGTTTATCCTCGAGAATGGCAAATACGTCTGTGGCTGGGCTATCGAAAAAATGTCGAAATCTATGTTCAACGTAGTTAATCCGGATATGATCGTTGAGAAGTATGGTGCCGACACCCTTCGTCTCTACGAGATGTTCTTGGGCCCTGTTGAGCAGAGTAAGCCTTGGGATACAAATGGTATAGATGGTTGTCACAGATTCCTGCGTAAGTTCTGGAACCTCTTCCAGAATGGATTCGATGAGGGCGAGGCAACAGCAGAAAGCCTTAAGAGCGTTCATAAGCTTATCAAGAAGGTATCACAAGATATAGAAGTATTCTCTTACAACACCTCTATCTCTGCCTTCATGATCTGTGTAAACGAGCTTTCTCAGCAGAAGTGCAAGAACAAGGAACTGTTGAAGACACTCGTGATCCTCATTGCTCCATTTGCTCCACATATTGCTGAAGAGCTCTGGGAGATGCTTGGCGAGCAGGGTAGTGTCTGCGACTCTCAGTGGCCTAAGTGGAATGAGGAATATCTCGTAGAGAGCCAGGTGAAGCTTGGTATCGCCTTCAATGGTAAGAATCGCTTCGAGATGTCGTTCCCTGCTGATGCGGACAATAAGATCATTCAGGACGCTGTTTTGACAGATGAGCGCTCTCAGAAGTATCTCGAAGGCTTCCAGGTAGCAAAGGTTATCATCGTCCCTAAGCGTATGGTGAACATTGTTCTGAAGAAATGACTATACACCACAAAATGATAATGAATGAAGCCAAGGACTATTTCTTTATAGCCCTTGGTCTCTTCATTTATACCATTGCCTTCACAGTCTTCCTGATGCCTTATCAGATTGTGTCAGGAGGTGTGACAGGTCTTTCAGCTATCATCTACTATGCCACAGGATTCCATCTGGAGAATACTTATATCATTATTAATGGTATTCTGCTTATAGTTGCCCTGAAAATATTAGGATTGAAGTTCCTGATGAAAACCATCTTTGCCATCTTCACTCTTTACTTCATGCTGATGTTTGCTCAGGAGATAATACCAAAGCAGGATAATGGTCTTCCATTCAAACTGATGGGTGAGGGCCAAGACTTTATGTCGATGATTATAGGATGTGTTCTTACAGGTATCGCACTCGCTACGGTATTCATGCACAATGGCTCCACAGGAGGAACAGATATCATAGCTGCCTCAGTGAATAAATACCATAACGTGTCGCTTGGATCAGTATTGATAGCTGTCGATTTCTGTATCATCGGATCATGTATGTTCTTCCCACAATTCGGTACATATCTGGAAAGAGCACATAAGGTTATGTTCGGTTTTTGTGTGATGGCAATGGAGAACTATACTCTCGACTATGTGATGAATGCCCGTCGTCAGTCTGTACAATTTATGATTTTCACACGTAAATGGCAGGAGATAGCTAACGCTATCGGCACAGAGATGGATCATGGAGTTACTATTCTCGACGGACATGGATGGTATACAGGCCAAGACATGAAGGTACTCTGTATTCTTGCTAAGAAGAATGAGAGCGTTAATATCTTCCGTCTGATAAAGATGATCGATCCCCAGGCTTTTGTATCTCAGAGCGCTGTAATTGGTGTTTATGGTGAAGGCTTCGACGAGATGAAGGTCAAGATTAAAGAAATTGAAAAGGATAAAAAGAGTCAGAAAAAGTTAGATAAGTCATGAAGATAGTATTTGCTACAAATAACAAACATAAACTTGATGAGATTCGTAGCATCCTTGGTGATAGCATAGAAGTTTTATCACTCAAAGATATTGGTTGCAATGTGGATATTCCTGAAACAGGAAAGACTCTTGAGGAGAATGCGCTTCAGAAGGCTCAGTACGTATACGACAACTATCATATAGACTGTTTCGCTGATGATACTGGCCTTGAGGTTGAGGCTCTCGATGGTGCTCCAGGAGTATATTCGGCCAGATATGCTGCTCTACCAGATAATCCTGTGAAATCAGAAGGTGCTACATCATCACATGACTCTGATGCAAATATGACCAGATTACTTTATGAACTAAACGGTAAGGATAATCGTAAAGCTCGTTTTCGTACTGTCATTGCGTTAATACAGAAAAAGGACGTCTGTCCTTGTGGGTGCACGAGCATCAAAGAGATTCTTAAATTCGAAGGCATCGTAGAAGGCGAGATTATCAAAGAGCGTAGGGGAGTGGAGGGTTTCGGATACGACCCAATCTTCCAGCCTGATGGTTATGACAAGACATTCGCAGAATTAGGTATGGACATAAAGAATCATATCAGCCACCGAGCCCGAGCCACACAGAAACTAGCAGAGTTCCTATTAAACAATTAATGATATAAATGATAGACTTATGCTGAGACTGAGAAATAATATCAGAATATGGATGATAGGTTTATCATTTATCATTTGTCATCTGTCATCTGTTATTGTAAAAGCTCAAGTTGGCACATGGCGTAACTATCTTGCATACTCAGAAGTCCAGCAAATATGTGCCGCTGGAGATGATATTTTTGTAAGGGCCAGCAATGGACTCTATCAATATAATCAAAATGACCAGAGCATATATACTTATGACAAGACAAACGGTCTTTCAGATACCAACATAAAACTTATAGCCTGGAATCGTCAGGCTAAGCGCCTCATTGCCGTATATCAGAACTCTAACATAGATTTGATAGACACAAATAATAATATCACAAATATCTCTTCACTCTACACAAAAACTACTACAGAAGATAAAACTGTCAGCAGTATCCGCATTGATGGCATATATGCATATCTTATTTGTGGTTTTGGCATAGTAAAAGTGAATATGCAACGAGCAGAGATTACTGATACATATACACCAAACCATCCTGAATATCCAACATCACTGCCTGAAGAAGACAATAGTGACTACGATAAATACATCTCTATTGTAAATACATTAAAACCAGATGGTCCGAAATATAATTACTTTGGCTTTATGCGTTTCTATAATGGTAAACTTTATACCTGCAATGGTGACTTTGATCATTCTACGGGTATTCAGATTCTAAAGGATAACCAATGGGAGATATTTCAAAATGAAGGAATCAGTGCCGTTACTGGTGTATCTTATCAAGGAGCTTATTGTTTTGATATTGATCCATTAAACGAAAAACATATTTTCACTGGCAGCAGAAATGGTCTTTATGAATTCAATAATGGAGAATTATTCAATTTTTATAATAGTGATAACAGCCCTATTGAGTCATTTAATGGAAAAAGTAAAAACTATCAGATAGTTTCTGCAGTAAAAACTGATAAAAAAGGTAATCTCTGGATATTGAACAGTCAAGCTCCAACTACTTCGCTTATCAAGTTTAATAATGGCCAGTTTACGAAGTATAACAAAAAAGAATTGATGAAACTTAATGATGGAGGATTTACAAATAAAAGTAATGGTAATTTGAGTAATATTATCATTGATTCCCAAGGGTTAATGTGGTTTGTTAATAATAACTGGGTTACGCCAGCACTATACAAATATGATATAGATAATGATCAAATTACTGCATTTGAAACTTTTAGAAACCAAGACGGCATATTATTTAACATTGCTGATGGTGTACGATGTGTTGTGGAAGATTTAAACAATAATATATGGATAGGTACCAGTGCTGGTCCTCTAATGTTTGAGCGTAGTGAAATAAATAATGATGGTAATTCTTTTACTCAAATCAAAGTACCAAGAAATGATGGTACAAACTATGCTGACTATCTTTTAGCTTCAATAGACATTACAAGTATTGCAATAGATGGAGGTAATAGAAAGTGGATGGGAACAAAAAATAATGGTGTCTATCTAATCGATGCTGATAATATGACACAAATAAATCATTTCACCACTGAAAACAGTAAATTGCTTTCAAATACTGTCATGTCTATTGCTATTAATCCAATCTCTGGTGAAGTGTTCTTTGGAACAGAAAATGGCCTTTGTTCATATATCAGCGATGCCACAGAGACAAACACAGAAATGACATCTGACAACGTATGGGCTTATCCAAATCCAGTAGAACCAAACTATACGGGTCTTATTACTATCACCGGTCTTTCGATGAATTCTGACATTAAGATTCTATCACCAAATGGTACTATCATTAATGAGGGACATAGTAATGGTGGTACGTATGTTTGGGATGCGTGTGACAAAAATGGTAAGAGAGTAGCCTCAGGTATCTATATGGTAGCTACAGCAACAAGTAAAGGAGAAAAAGGAACAGTATGCAAGATAGCTATCATCAACTAATCAAAAAGCATTGGAGTATAGTAATTATCTTTGTTCTAGCACCAATTTTACTATGTGCTGTCTTACCTATATTGCCTACACATGATGATTGGGCAGGAACAACAAAACCTGATTTTAATCCCTTTTTTATTAAGGAACATTTTTTCTTCTATGGTTATCATTGGAGACCATTTGACACATGGATAGGATATATTGTGGGACGTAATCCACAAGCCTTATGGCCTAAATTTAATCATATTCTTGTCGTCATAGGACATTTGCTCTGTTCATTAGCTGTTTATCGATTATTGGCAGTACTCGGATTTAATAAGGCTGCAAGAAACATTGCTACCATATTCTTTTTCCTCACACCAGCTACGATGGCTACGGTATCAGCCATTGACAGCCAGAACCAAGTATATGCGCTGACTTTTGGCATCATATCCTTCCTGCTTTACATTAAACTAAAAAAAGGAAAATATGCAGTTTGGCTGACATTGGTTTTTCTGGCCACGCTGTTTAAGGAAAACGGACTGATGTGGGTTTGGATGTGTCCTATACTAGCGTTTGGCTTTGATTTTATAGATAAAAAAACCTTAAAAAAGGACCTGCTGCTTGGCACAGCTCTGATGGCAGTTTATGCTTTAGCTATCCTGTTGCTGCCAAAGGATATAACTATTCATCCGGAATATGTGCCCGACAACTTTAAGACCATTAAGAATATTATAAAATTCCTATTTCTGTCATTTACAACTGTCGACTATATCTACCTGCTCCACTATCCCAATCGCAACTTGTTGTTGGCAGCTATTTCCTTCTTGTTGGCTACACCATTCATGTATTTTTGTTTTCTGTGTTACATCAAGCAGTTTGCTGATAAGAAAATAGTCTGCACCATGATTGGACTTATCATTGCAGTTGCACCACATTTAGGCACCGTATTCAGCATGATGCACGTTTATGCAGGTTTGGCTATGATAACCATCATTGCAGCCTATTCTATCAGTCTGATAAACCATATAAAACCTATGGCCTTTGCTTTCCTGTTATGGGTAGTTACTGCTGTACTAATCGATATTCATTTGATAGACGAGTCTATCAAATCAGGACGCGTAGGTAAAAATATGGCTCAGGAAGCAATACAAAAGACAGGAAAGCCTGTCAAGTCAGTATATGTTATTATTATCGAAGACGACTATCCTAAATTGTCTTCGTTTTGTGTTATTCCTAATGAAGCTTTCGGATGGGGTCAAGCTGTAAGATATGAAACAAACTATAAGTGGCCAGAAGCCATTGAAGACACTACCATAGAACGTTCTGCTGATGCTATTAAAAATGCGAAGAAACTAGGATTGGAAACTCTAAATAAAAAGCAATATGACTGTGTCTGGATAATAAATCATGAAGATATTGATGTCATTAAAAAATAAGATAGCTCTATTTACTGACAAGACTTGTCATGCCTAATGGTACGAAAAAAGAAAACATGGCCGGTAAAATAAAATGGCGTGGAGGTTCAACAAACACTAACGACAAACATAAACGAAACTATAAGATAAAATTCGCTGAGGACCAACAATTCTTTGGAATGCGCAAAGACAATAATTGGATTTTGGATGCAGGACAGGCAGATCTCTTTCGATTACGTAATCGAATAGCTACAGAACTATGGAATGATATAGCCTCTAAACCTTATTATGCTGATCAGGAAACTGATGTACTAACTGGTGTAAGAGGACAAGTCGTAGAAGTCTATCTTAATAATGAATATAGAGGGATATATTGTCTGACGGAATGTATGGATAGAAAGCAACTGAAAATAAAGAAGTTTGATAAGAAAACAGGTGAAATACATGGGGGTTGTGGAAGTCTGAAAGTTATGGTAGTTCACTGATGTGGGACGTAAAAACTATGTATGATAATAAAAGTGAAATATGGGATGTTTTTGAAGTGAAATATCCAGAATTGGATGATATAGAAGAAACAGACTATAGCACATTATGGAATGCTATTAACTTCGTAGCTAACAGTAGTGATGAAGAATTTATTAATCATGTGGCAGAATACTTCGATATACCAGTTATCTTTCTACACAGAATCTTATTCAACGCTATAACACATATTATGAACTCATAAAGAATAGTGGTGCAGCACTACGAGAAGAACAAAAATGGTCAAAAGATAGTGATGTTAATGGTGAAGATATTAACTTTGAAAAGGAAATAGAATATATAAATGACTGGATTATTCGCCACATGACATATTTGGATAAAAATGTATTTCCTATAGATACAAAAATAAATCACCCTTATTACAATATAACTGATAAACATATCATATATAATCTGAAAGGTCAACGTATTGAGAAACAAGCAAGGGACATTTATATCCAAAATAGGAGGAAATTTTTAGTGAGATAGATAAAAAAGAATGCTGGAGATTAACTTAACTCCAGCATTCTTTCTATTGGCTTTACTGCATCTTTTGCTATTTCAGGTTCTACTTCTACTGAAGGCCATTCGTATTTCAGGCAATTATATATTTTCAAGAGTGTATTCATCTTCATATACTGACACTCATTACAGCTGCATTCGAGCCCGCTCTCGCTTATTTCTGGAGGCACAGGGATAAACTCCTTATCAGGACAAGTTCGCTGCATCTCGTGCAAAATACCGGCCTCTGTAGCCACAATAAATTGCTTCTTTTCACTCTGCTGAGCATAATTAAGCATCGTAGCGGTAGATCCTTTAACATCAGCAAGTGCCAATACAGGACCTTTACACTCCAAGTGAGCCATAACAATAGCATCAGGATACTGTTTCTTTAGCTCTGCTATCTTAGAAACAGAAAAACGTTCATGGACATGACATCCACCATTCCAAAGCAGCATCTCGCGACCTGTTACCTCATTGATATAATTACCTAAGTTATAATCAGGACCAAAAATAAGCTTTGCATCCTTAGGTAACTGATTTACTACTTTCTTTGCATTACCACTGGTAACAACAACATCAGTCAGAGCCTTTACAGCAGCTGTAGTATTAACATAAGATACTACCTGATAACCAGGATGCTCGTCTTTATATTTCTTAAGATCCTCAGCCTTACACGAATCAGCCAATGAACAACCAGCATTAAGGTCTGGACATAATACACTCTTATCTGGCGACAACAATTTACATGTCTCAGCCATAAAGTGAACACCGCACATCACCATCACTTTAGCATCTGTCTCTGCAGCCTTACGAGCTAAAGCCAAAGAGTCACCTACGAAGTCAGCGATATCCTGAATATCACCAATAGTGTAGTAGTGGGCAAGAATTATAGCATCCTTTTCCTCACACAATTTTCTTATTTCAGCTTTAATATCTACACCATCAGCTACTGGTTCATCAATAAAACCCTGTTCAATCCACTCCTTTTTCAACATCACAATATTATTTTTATTTTATTCTTTTTCTTTTTAAAAATGAAATTAATAGTATGATATGCCGTGAATATGTTGGTAACTTTTTGCCTTTTTCCTTGCATAATTCACTATTCACTATTCACTATTACTTATTAACTATCGATGTGGATTCTTTCTTATTGATTATTAATCGATAATGTATTTTATCCACAATTTCAAATTCTGGTGCAAAATTAATAAGTTTATATCTTTTTTCAGCAAAAATAAGTGGAAAAGTTGCGTAAATCGTGATAATAAACTGGTTGATATCCCACTATCATATATTGTTAATGGTATTTTGTTAGTTATTAAATGAGTTTTCCACATACTTATCAACAGGTTTTTCAACTATTATTTGTACCTTTGTCGGCAAAATGAAAAAATTACGTACTATAGAAATGCAAAGGCTGTCTGTTGATGAGTTCAAACAGGCAGAGAAGTTACCATTGATAGTGGTGCTTGATGATGTTAGATCAATGCATAATGTTGGTAGTGTGTTCCGTACTGGTGATGCATTCCGTATTGAGGCTGTGTATTTATGTGGTATAACATCTACACCTCCGAATGCTGAGATTCACAAGACGGCATTAGGAGCTGAGGATAGCGTAGAATGGAAATATTTCGATACAGCATTGGAGGCTGTTGAAGCTTTAAAGTCTAATGGTTATGAGATATATTCTGTAGAACAGGCCTATGGCTCTACAATGCTACAGGAGTTTACACCTATATATAATAATAGGTATGCTGTTATTCTTGGAAATGAGGTAAAAGGTGTTCATCAGGAAGTAATAGATGCATCTGATGGTTGTCTTGAGATTCCACAGTTTGGTACCAAGCACTCAATGAATGTATCAGTAACAGCAGGAATAATAATATGGCATTTTGCAAAGATGATTATAAATAAATAAGGTGGAAATTATTTTTCCACCTTATTTGTTTCTTTACTCGTCTACAGGAGAGAAATCACTCTTACCAACTCCGCAAACTGGGCAAACCCAATCATCGGGGATGTCTTCAAATGCTGTTCCAGGAGCTATACCACTATCAGCATCACCTTCTGCAGGGTCATAAACATAACCGCACACGTCACATACATACTTTTTCATAATCTTCTAAAAGTTTAGTTATTAATGATAGATACTATTTTCTCAACAATCCGCTCTGGCGGAATGTTCTTTAAACAAGCATAGTCGCCTCGCTGACATGGTTTCTGTCCATAGATACTACAAGGACGACAGTCGAGATCCAACTGTATGGCATTGTCAGCAGGTTGTCCGAATCCCATAAATCCTGCATATGGGTGAGTTGCTCCCCAGATGCTTACTACAGGAGTAGCCGTAAGTGATGCCAGATGCATATTAGCAGAGTCCATCGAGAGCATAACATCGAGATGACTCATGATTATCAGTTCCTGATACATATTCTCTGTATAACGGTTTACACATATACACTGTCTGTATTGTGCACACCAGAGTCCAAAGTAATTATCCTCGCTCTCGCCTCTTCCAAAGAAGAATATGCGACATTGGGGATATTTCTGTACCAAATCGAAGATAACCTGTTCCATTAGACGAGGAGGATATATCTTTCCTTCATGTGCAGCAAAAGGGGCAATGCCTATCCATTTTTCAAAGTTCTTCTTAGGTCCTATCTCTTTTGGCAACATATTCAGATTACCACCTTCTTCAGGAAAGATAGAGTGGAACTTGCTGATATCTATAGGATATCCTAATTTCTCAAACACATCTATATAATTATTAAAAGATGTAGGTAATTGCTGAATACCTTTTCTCTTCTGAGATATTAGCTTACGACGATCTTTTCTGTGTTTGTTGATATGTTCTACCCTGTATCTTCCGAAATTAAATCTCAGGCGAAGATATTCAGAACGCAAAACATTATGAAGATCAGCCACCTTAGTAAATTGTTTTGCCACAAGACGACGATAAAGAGCATTAAGACCCTTTATACCATGATACTCGACTTTGAGGTCTGCCTCCATGAAATTTACATTTGGTGCCAAATCTTCAAAGAGCGTACGAGCGTACTTTCTGCTAAGTACTGTAATACGTATATCAGGATACTGATGAGCAAGTGCCCAAATAACAGGCACTGTCATAGCCACATCGCCAAGAGCCGAGAATCTTATGACAAGGATATGCTCTTTTTTCATTGAACTTTGAGCTATATTATTACTTCTTATACAAGATGGGGTTAGTTGATGGGTCGTTATACATCTTCATCTGTCGATATACCTTCATATATTTCCTTCCTGCCTGAATGTCTTCAAGCAACTGGTCGATAGCTAGAGAAAGATCTTCCTGTTGTTCAAGAAGTACATCCAGTTTTGCCTGACACTTTGCAATATGTTCTGGTGATGCATCCTTACGATCCACCTGTTCTTTCATGTGGTAAATCTTTAAGGCAAGGATACTAAGACGATCCACAGCCCAAGCAGGACTCTCTGTATTGAGTCGTGCATCAGCCATAGGCTTAACATCGCTATAGTACTGACGGAAATAAGAGTCAATCTCCTCAACAAGATCTGTACGGTCCTGATTACTACTATCGATACGACGCTTTAAAGCCAATGCCTCAACAGGGTTGATATGAGGATCGCGAATGATATCCTCATAATGCCACTGAACTGTATCAATCCAGCACTTCAGATAAAGACTGTAATCAATACTATCCCTATCGTATGGATTGTTTATAGGAGTGTCTACATTGTCTTTCAGATGGTAATCTTTTATCACCTGATTAAAAATCTGATTAGCGTGTTGTGTAAATGACATTTTTTTGTTATATCTATTGTTTAGGTGCAAAGATACAGAAACCTTTTTAATTATCCAACTAATTCTGCATATATTTATGTGATTTTTGCATTTTTAGTGCTGGTAACGCACACAAAAAGGTTTATTTTATGCACAATTATACCATAAATGTGCAAAGTTATGATAGTTTTTCTTAAAAAAATTTGCGTAAGTGAAAGAAAATGTGTTACTTTGCACCCCGAAAATTAACATTTTAAAGAAAGAAAATTATGTCAGAAATTGAAAGCAAAGTAAAGGCTATTATCGTAGACAAACTGGGTGTTGATGAGGCTGAGGTTAAGCCAGAGGCAAGTTTCACAAATGATCTTGGCGCAGACTCACTGGATACCGTTGAGCTCATCATGGAGTTTGAGAAGGAGTTTGGTATCTCTATCCCCGACGATAAGGCTGAGAAGATCGGTACTGTAGGTGATGCTATCGCTTATATCGAGGAGAACGCAAAATAAATTTGTATTATAACATAATGGTTGCTTCGGATTACGAAGCAACCATTATGCTTTAAAATTAGCTTATGGAATTAAAAAGAGTAGTTGTAACAGGTCTGGGCGCAGTAACTCCTGTTGGTAATAATCCTGAAGAGACATGGAATAATCTCATCAACGGAGTAAGCGGAGCAGCACCTATTACACTTTTCGATACAACCAATTTTAAGACAAAGTTCGCTTGTGAGGTGAAGAACCTTGATGTGAATGAGTATCTTGATCGCAAGGAGGCTCGTAAGATGGACCGCTATACACAGTTGGCCATGATTGCCGCCAAGCAGGCTGTTGAGGATAGCAAGATGGATCTCGATACTGAGGATAAAGACCGTATTGGTGTGGTTTTTGGTGTAGGTATCGGTGGAATTAAGACCTTCGAGGAAGAAGTAACATACTATGGTCAGCATGAGGCCGATGGTCCTAAGTTCAATCCCTTCTTCATTCCGAAGATGATTGCCGACATCGCAGCAGGTCAGATTTCTATTATGTATGGCTTCCACGGCCCCAATTATATTACCGCTTCTGCATGTGCTTCTTCATCAAATGCACTTGCTGATGCCTTCAACCTTATCCGCTTAGGCAAGGCTAACATGATTCTTGCCGGAGGTGCTGAGGCTGCCATCTGTGCTACTGGTGTAGGTGGATTCAATGCCATGAAGGCTCTCTCTACCCGTAATGATGAGCCAGAGAAGGCAAGCCGTCCTTTCAGTGCCAGTCGCGATGGATTCATCATGGCTGAGGGTGCTGGCTGTCTGATTCTTGAGGAGTTGGAGCATGCAAAGGCTCGTGGTGCTAAGATATATGCTGAGATGGTTGGTGCTGGTATGAGTGCTGATGCTCATCATATCACTGCTTCTCATCCTGAGGGTCTGGGTGCTAAGCTTGTGATGAAGAATGCTCTCGAAGATGCAGGTATGAAACCTGAGGACATCGACTATATTAATGTTCATGGTACTTCTACCCACGTTGGTGATATCTCTGAGGCCAAGGCTATCAAGGAGGTATTTGGCGATGCTGCATTCAAATTGAATATTTCATCTACAAAGTCGATGACAGGTCACCTGCTTGGTGCTGCTGGAGCTGTTGAGGCAATGGCAACTGTACTCGCAGTAAAGAACGACATTGTTCCTCCAACCATCAACCATGAGGAAGGCGATGAGGATCCTGAAATCGACTATAACCTGAACTTCACATTCAACAAGGCTCAGAAGCGTGAGGTACGTGCTGGACTCAGCAACACCTTCGGATTTGGTGGTCATAACGCTTGTGTAGTATTCAAGAAATATGTGGATTAATAACATTATTGATTATATAAAGCTCCCTTTCCGTAAGGAGAAGGAGCTTTTTTCTGCTCTCTACGATATACTTGGATTCTACCCTCGTGATATCAAATATTATCAACAGGCACTTATGCACAAGAGCATCGGAAGGCGTAATGACAAGGGAAAACCTCTGAATAACGAACGTCTTGAGTTTCTTGGAGATGCTATACTCGATGCTGCTGTGGGCGATATCGTATATCGTCATTATGAAGGTAAACGAGAAGGATTTCTTACTAATACCCGTAGTAAGCTCGTTTCTCGTGAGACTCTTGGAAAACTTGCCACAGAGATGGGACTTTCCCAACTCATACTGTCTGCAGGACGCAGTAATTCTCATAACAGCTACGTAGGTGGTAATGCCTTCGAAGCTCTTGTGGGGGCAATCTATCTGGATCGTGGATATGATGCTTGCATGTGGTTTTGGGAGAATCGTGTACTTGGAAAATATATTGATCTCGACAAGGTGGCTTTCAAGGAGGTAAACTTCAAGTCTAAGTTGCTTGAGTGGAGTCAGAAGAATAAGGTACGCATGGAGTATCGCATGCTGAAACAGAAAAAGGATGATAATGGTAGTCCGATATTCAGTTTTCAGGTGATGCTCGAAGGAGTTGAGGGTGAGAAAGGTTCTGGTTTTTCTAAAAAGGAGGCCCAGCAACTTGCATCAAAAGATACTCTTCAGAGATTAAAGCGTGAACCCCAGTTTGTTGAGGCTGTCTTCAAGGCGAAGTCTGATCGTACGAAGATGGAGGAAGAGCCAACGATGATGGTGCCTGATCCTGAGAAAGAGCAGCAGGATTTTATTATAAGTAATGATAGTGGAGAGTTTAGAACTGAGAGTGTAGAGTTTGCTACCGCTCCACAGGAATCTTTCGAGGAAAAATCTGTAGCGGCAGCAAACTCTAAACTGGAGGATGAATTCGATCTTTCCGACATCACCCATAAGGAGAAATCTCGCGAAGATATAATTGCTGAAGCTGAGGCTGCTGCCTTTGCTGAGGGATAATATACCTTTGTTTTTATTCCCAGCGTGGGAACATTTCATTCCCAGGCTGGGAATATTTTGTTCCCACGCTGGGAATAAAATCTTGGCTTCTTGCTTTTTATACCTTATTATATAAAAAAAACGTAAATTTTTGTGCTGTTACAATGGTTTTGTTTAATTTTGCAGCCAAATATGCGCAAAAATGAGTGTAACAAGTATAGTAAGAAAGGTCTTTGAGTCTCGGCAAAGGGAACTGGACAAGCATCAGACAGGAGGAGAAGTGCTGCAAAGGGCAGTGCTTAGCAGTCTGATTGCTGAGGCCAAAGATACAGAATATGGACGTAAACACGCCTTTGACAGCATTAAAGGATACGAAGAATTCATAAAACATATCCCTGTTAATACATACGAGGAACTTAAGGAATCTATCGATCGTATGCGTCATGGTGAGACTGATGTTCTTTGGCCAGGACGTGTGAAATGGTATGCCAAATCGTCTGGCACCACTAACGATAAGTCAAAGTTCATACCAGTAAGTAAGGAAGGTCTGAAACGGATGCATTACAAGGGTGGTTTTGATGCTGTGGCGATGTATCTGAAGAACAATCCTAAGTCACGTATCTTCGACGGAAGGTCGTTGATACTTGGTGGTAGCCATGCTCCTAACTATAACGTGAAGGATTCTCTGGTAGGTGACCTTAGTGCTATTCTTATCGAAAATATCAATCCTCTGGCGAATCTCGTACGAGTTCCCAAGAAGAAGACAGCTCTACTGAGTGATTTTGAGATAAAGCGCGATCGTATAGCTCGTGAGGCGATGAACAAGAATGTGACAAACATCTCTGGTGTGCCTTCATGGATGCTTTCTGTGCTTACCAGGATGATGGAGATAACAGGGAAGCAGCATCTCGAAGAGGTATGGCCAAATATCGAGGTGTTCTTTCATGGTGGTGTGGCTTTTACGCCTTATCGCAAGCAGTATGAACAACTCATCACTTCACCAAAAATGCATTATATGGAAACCTATAATGCCAGCGAAGGATTCTTCGGACTTCAGGACGATCCATCAGACAAGTCTATGCTCCTGATGCTCGACTATGATGTTTTCTATGAGTTCATTCCAATGGACGGGGGTGATATTGTGCCCCTTTGGGCTGTTGAGACAGGTAAGAACTATGCGATGGTGATTTCAACCTGTTGTGGTTTGTGGCGCTATGAGATAGGCGATACCATCCAGTTCACATCTGTCAATCCATATAAGTTCATCATCTCTGGCCGTACGAAGCACTTTATAAATGCCTTTGGTGAGGAGCTGATAGTGGATAATGCAGAGAAGGGATTGGCATACGCTTGTGAACAGACAGGGGCAGAAGTAAGCGAATATACAGCAGCACCAGTATTTATGGATGCTAATGCAAAATGTCGCCATCAGTGGCTCATTGAGTTTGCCAAGCCTCCTCAGGATATCAATAAGTTTGCTGAACTGCTCGACAAGCGTCTGCAAGAGATAAACAGCGACTATGAAGCCAAGCGATATAAGAATATCACCCTTCAGCCACTTGAGATTATCGAGGCTCGGCAGAATCTGTTTAATGACTGGCTTAAGCTACGTGGTAAGCTGGGTGGTCAGCATAAGGTGCCTCGTTTGAGTAATAGTCGTGACAGTATTGAACAACTCTTAAACCTCAATCGATGAAGAAGCTCTTTTATATTTTCTGTATAGCAAGTATCATCGTTGGATGTGCGAGAATGGGTTCGCCCGATGGTGGATGGTATGATGACGATCCTCCAAGGGTTATTGGTGCCACACCAGAAGATAAGGCAACAAACGTGAAGTCAAAGAAGATAACAATACTCTTCGATGAGTTTATAAAACTTGAAGATGCCACAAATAAGGTTATTGTGTCTCCACCACAACTGGAGCAGCCTGAGATTAAGGCATCAGGTAAGAAAATCATCGTTGAGCTTCAGGACACCCTTAAAGATAACACA
The DNA here is from genome assembly GCA_902761605.1 of uncultured Prevotellaceae bacterium. Classification (GTDB taxonomy): domain Bacteria; phylum Bacteroidota; class Bacteroidia; order Bacteroidales; family Bacteroidaceae; genus Prevotella. The sequence goes on along the minus strand of CACWLC010000036.1, from coordinate 20,140 downwards.
ACTTATACCATCGACTTCAGCGATGCCATAAGCGATAATAATGAGGGCAACCCTATGGGTAACTATACTTATAGTTTCTCAACAGGAGAGCAAATCGATACATTTGAGGTTTCAGGATATGTACTTGACGCAAGCAATCTGGAACCAATAAAAGGTATTGCCGTAGGTCTATATGATGATCTTGCTGATTCTGCCTTTAAGACAAAGCCATTGATGCGAATATCACGTACTGATGGAAGTGGCCATTTCGTTATTAAGGGTGTTGCTCCAGGTACTTATCGTGCTTATGCACTACAAGATGCTGATGGTGATTTCCGCTTTACCCAGAAGGGTGAGATGATAGCTTTTAATCATGATACATTTGAGCCATCATCAAAGCCAGACACAAGAGTGGATACTGTATGGCGCGATTCTCTTCATATCGATGCTTTGTTGCAGAAGCCATATACTCACTTTCTGCCTGACGATATCACTCTGCTTGCCTTTAAGCAACTTCAGACTGATCGTACGCTGTTGAAGACTGAGCGTGTGGAGCCGAATAAGATCTCGATGTATTTTACTTATGGCGACTCTCTGTTGCCACAGATAAAAGGTCTTAACTTCAAGGCTGACAGTGCCTTTATCATCGAGACAAATGAAAAGCGAGATACTATCCATTACTGGATTCGTGATACAACGTTAGTTAATCAGGATACTCTCAGTATGGATATCACTTATCATGTTACTGACACCCTTGGCAATCTTGTGCTACAGACAGACTCTGCCGTTGATATTGTACCAAAGGTATCGTACGAGAAACGTATGAAAGAAAAAGCTAAGGAGATTGAGAAGTGGCAGAAGGAACAGGATAAGAAAAAGAAACGTGAAGAGAAATACGATAGTATCTATCCAGTAAAACCTCTTGAACCAAAGTTTGCTGTTCCAGCATCAATGGTTCCAGGACAGAAGATAACTGTTGAGATGCCAACACCTCTTATGCATTGTGATACATCGGCAGTTCATCTTTATTCTCAGATCGACTCCCTGTGGTATGATGCTGAATGCGTGTTCCGTCCTGTGGAGAATAGTATCCGTCAATATGAGATTTTGGCAGACTGGAAGCTTGGGGTAGAGTACAGTCTTGAGATCGATTCTGCTGCATTTGTGGATATCTATGGATTAGTGTCTAACCAATATAAACAAGGTATAAAGGTTAAGACACTCGATGAGTTTAGTTCACTGACTCTTAATATTAGTGGGGTAGAGGCTGTCGACACAACCATTATAGTTCAGATGCTTACTTCACAAGATGCTGTCACGCAAGAAGTAAGAGTAACTAAAGGTAAGGCAGAGTTTAAGTATGTCACACCAGGTAAATTCTATCTCCGTGCATTTATTGATGCTAACGGTAATGGCGTTTGGGATACTGGTGACTATGATGCCGACAGGCAGGCTGAGGCTGTATATTACTATTCTAAGGAACTGGAATGTAAGGAGAAATGGGATGTCACAGAGTCGTGGAACCTCACGGCTACACCACGTTTTCGTCAAAAACCTCAGGCAATCGTAAAACAAAAACCTGATCAGGCTAAGAAACTTAAGAACCGTAATATTGAGCGAGCCAAACAGCTCGGCATCGAATATATGAAATCAAAAGGTATTAATTTAGAGAAAAAATAAAAAATGAAGAAGATATTATTGATACTGTTCACCATACACTGCTCACTATTCACTGCTTCCGCTCAGTGTGGCATAGAGAATACAGCCTTTAAGTCAGGCGAGATGCTTGAATATGATCTGTATTTCAACTGGCAGTTTATATGGGTAAAGGTTGGTACTGCTGAAATGGATACTAAGATGACAACGTTTGAAGGCAAGGATGCCTGGAAGTCATACCTGATAACTCGAGGCAATAACAGACTCGACAAGTATTTCCTTATGCGTGATACCTTGTTGAGCTATTGTAATCCAGATCTTTCTCCACTCTATTTCCGTAAGGGAGCTCGTGAGGGTGACAGATATTATATCGATGAGATATGGTATTCATATCCTAATGACTATTGCCAGTTGAAGAAGCATCGTGTTGATGCCGATGGAGAGCAGCATTGGAAGACTAGTACTTATAAGAGTTGTATCTATGATATGATGTCGATATTCCTTCGTGCCAGAAACTTCGATGCTTCAAAGATGAAGAAGCATCAGACGATACCTATGCCTGTAAGCGATGCCCGTAGTCTTACTAACTCATGGCTTGAATATCGAGGTAAGGAGAATTTCAAGATGAACGGCACAAAGGAGAAGTTCCGTTGCCTGGTTTTCTCATTCTATGAGCGTGAGAACAATAAGAGCCACGAACTTATCAGATTCTATATCACTGACGATCAGAATCATATCCCAGTACGTCTTGATATGTTCCTCTCATTCGGTTCTGCTAAGGCGTTCTTGAAGAGTTATACTGGTGTACGTAGTCCAATGACGTCAAAGATCAAATAGGCTATGGCTTTAGAGACATATCCTATCGTAAGCCGTCCGGAAGCAGGTACGGTGCTCTATCCTTATCGCAGAATCCAGAGACCTCGTACAGGTCGTTTGGAGGCTTATTTCATTCAGTATCTCCAGAAGGTTTTGCCTGAGCAGGTTCAGATACTCCAGGATGTATGTATTAATGTGTCGGAACACCAGCCTCCTTATTATCCAGATATTGCTCTTTTGGTTGATGGTCGCCCAGAAATACGCATTGATGTAGAAATCGATGAGCCTTATACCATTGATCGCAAACCTATTCATTATCTGTCGTGTGGTGATCAGTATAGAGACAGCCTCTTGAATCGTCATGGTTGGACGGTAATAAGATTTGCTGTCCTGCAGATTCAGAGAGCTCCTCTGGCTTGTGCAGAATATATTCTCTCTCTCCTCTCACTCTCACCTCTCATCACTAACTTCACACCTCAAATAAACCGTTGGACTCGCAGTGAGGCATTGAAGATAGCTGCCAAAGGAGAACAATATCCAGAGGAGGTTCCTCTACCCAACAGGCTTCTGGTTTTCTCTGAGGAGGAAAAGAGATGCAAACAATTAGTTAAGGCACTCCCTCGTACAGAGGATATGGCAGAGAAGATGTCGACTTTCAGAGATTCTGGCCTATATGAACAGGATCAGTTTATCGATTTCGAACCAGATGAGCATATCTATACTTATGCTGGTCAGGAGCGATTCCTTCCTGTCAGTTCGCTGATAGCATATTTCTTCGAGGAGTTTGATGCTTTGGCTGCTGCTGAACGGAAATATGCACGTTACCATATCCCTGTAGAGGAGAGTCTGGAACAATGGGATCGCATCGGCCGTATTGCCAGTGAGGTGGGTACTTTCGTTCATCTTCAGACAGAGAACTATTTCCAACGTGGGTTCTTTGAGGAAGTGTGTCATTTTACATATAATGGCAAGACAGAAGATATTAGCGTAGAACGAGAGAAACAGCATTTCCTTCATTTTGTCGAGGATTACAAGATTCGTCCTTATCGTCAGGAATGGCCTGTATATGACCAAGAGCTTAACGTTGCTGGCACAATCGACCTTATCTGTCGTGAGAGCGATGGAGAGTTTACTATCTATGACTGGAAACGTAGTGGTAAGGTTGTGAATACCCAAGGTGCTCCTATTGTAGAGGGTTTTGGAGGCAAACGGGGATTTAATGGCATCAATCTGCCTGATACGGCTTTTTATCATTATTGTATCCAACAGAACCTCTATCGTTATATGCTGGAAACTTACTATGGCATACATGTAAAGGCGATGAATCTTGTTGTACTATGTCCTGACTATCCCACATATTATATTGCCTCTGTGCCAAAGATGGATGATGTAATACGGCAGATAGTATCTGTATGTAAGGAAAAAGATTTAGGCCATCGTCTGCTTAGCTGTTAATAACGTTATCGTTAAAAATAGTTTACGAAAAATTTGGCTGTTTGATTGATTTGGTGTATCTTTGCACCAAAGATATGAATAGCGAGACAATAACACTACAGAACCTAAGCATCGGATATCGGGTTAAGAACCACGAAACAAGGGTTGTGGCCAGCGGTATCAATGCGAGTATAAAGAGAGGCGAATTAACCTGCCTCCTTGGTGCTAATGGTGTTGGAAAGTCTACGTTGTTAAGAACTCTTTCAGCCTTTCAGCCCAAGCTGGAAGGAGAGATTCTGATAGAAAGTCGAAATATCTCGACTTTTAATGACAGGGAACTTAGTCGTGTGATAGGCGTTGTGCTTACAGAGAAGCCTGACATCAGGAATATGTCTGTTCGTGAACTGGTAGCATTAGGACGTTCTCCCTATACAGGATTCTGGGGAACACTTCACGATGACGACTGGCATGAGGTTGACGATGCTATTGATGCTGTGCGAATAAGCAGTCTCAGTCAGAGAATGATACATACTCTTTCTGATGGAGAGCGTCAGAAGGTGATGATAGCTAAGGCTCTGGCTCAGCAGACACCGGTTATCTATCTCGATGAACCAACGGCCTTTCTTGATTTCCCAAGTAAGGTTGAGATGATGCAGCTGCTCAGGCGACTGGCCCAGGAAAAAGACAAGACCATATTTCTCTCTACTCACGATTTCGAGCTTGCCCTTCAGGTGGCCGATACACTATGGCTTATGGAAAAGTCGCAAACTGACAACGGACAGCCTAAACTCCATATTGGCACTCCACAAGAACTTGCTTCTAATGGAGCTTTGGCTCGATATGTTGAGCGACCAGGAATTACATTCGACCCACAAAATCTATCTGTAACAGTAGCTAAATAACGATTTATGATATACGGACACGGGGACGACACATACCGATATGGCGAAAAGGTGAAGGTGAATTTCAGCTCAAATATCTACCAGAATGCTGATCTTACAGAACTGAAGCAATATCTTACCACTCGTCTTGATGCTATTGGCAACTATCCTGAGCCTGAGCCTAAAGAGTTGGAGGAACTGATAGCCGAAAAGCTGGAGATACCTGCTTCGATGGTGATGGTTACCAATGGCGCCAATGAGGCTATTTACCTTATTGCACAGCTTTATCGTGGTTGGGCTTCTGTCATTCCTCAGCCTACTTATACAGAATATGCCGATGCATGTAGAATGTTCGATCATATCATCTCTTATGAACGTACAGACGAACTAAATATACTTCCTGAGGATCGTATCTATTGGATCTGTAATCCAGATAATCCAACAGGCAATGTGATGTTGAAGCAATTGTTGGCTTATGTGATAAAGAAACATCCAAGATACCTGCATGTAATTGACCAGAGTTATGCTGACTATACCTTACAGCCTATGCTCAAGCCCAAGGAATTGTTGGATTGTTACAATGTAATGATTCTCCATTCGTTGTCGAAGAAATACTGCATACCAGGTTTAAGACTTGGTTATATGACTGCTTCTCCAATCATAATAGAACGTCTCAGGGATATCCGTCAGCCTTGGACAGTAAACACCTTGGCTATCGAAGCTGGTAAATGGCTTATTAAGAATGATCCCAAGGTTATACCTGATATTAAGGACTATATTGCTGAGGCTCAGAGACTGCATGATGAACTGCAGGCCATCGATGGTATTATGGTGATGGACACCAAGACTCACTATATGCTTGTGAATATCGACTGGGCAACAAGTCTGGAACTGAAAAACTGGCTTATCGAGAATCATGGCATTCTTATTCGTGATGCATCTAATTTTCATGGTCTTGATGCTCACTGTTTCCGTGTTGCTGCCCAGAGTCCTGAGGAGAACAATGCTCTAATCAACGCAATAAAGGAGTTTAAGGATGGAGGTGAGCATTGACCAGACAAAGTGGTATGACCGTATCTTGGCATCGTTTATCTTCTTTACGCGATTGCCGTTTTGGAGATTACGCCAACCACCAGTAGCTTGTTATCAGACTGTTGTAGAGCATTGGCCTCTTACAGGATGGCTTACAGGTGGAGCAATGGGTCTGACTTTGTATTTCGCCACTCTTATTTTTCCTGGATATGTTGGGGTGCTGTTGGCCATCCTTGTGCGTATTCTTATCACTGGAGCCTTGCATGAAGACGGGCTTGCTGACTTCATTGATGGTTTCGGCGGCGGCAGTGACCGCCAGAGGATTCTCAACATAATGAAAGACTCTCATATCGGAACTTATGGTGTGCTGGGACTGATATTCTATTTCCTGATTCTTACAACTGCTCTTTATTCTATTCCTCCATACATTGCTACATTATTGGTCTTTGCTGCCGACCCTTATTCTAAGATGGTGACATCGCAGATGATACTGATGATGCCTTACGCCAGAAGTGAGGAGGAGGCAAAATCGAAGACCATATATCGTAAGTTTGGTGCTTGGGCAGGGTTAAGTCTCGCTGTACAAGGCCTTCTGCCTATGATAGCCTTTATTTTCATTATGGGTATCTCATGGGAGGCGCTTATTTTTATCCCTGCTGTAGTTATGTATATGCTCTACATGTTTATTTGGAGCAAACTGCGAGGCTATACTGGCGATTGTTGTGGGGCTGTGTGCCTGTTGGTAGAACTGTCGATTTATCTGTATGTCTGTGCATCAAATTATTTGTGGCCGTTATGAGTAGAATAATTCTTATCACTGGAGGTCAGCGCTCAGGAAAGAGCAGCGAGGCAGAAAGGATTGCTCTGAGCCTCTCAGATAATCCTGTATATGTGGCAACGGCTCATATCTGGGATGAAGAGTTCCGCGAAAGGGTTCGCAGGCATCAGGAGAGGAGAGGGCCTCAATGGACAAACATCGAGGAGGAGATGTATCTCAGCCATCACAATCTCTCAGGACGTGTGGTATTAATCGACTGCGTGACTCTCTGGCTTACGAATTTCTTCTTTAACAACGAATCTGATGTAGATAAATCGTTGGAAATGGCAAAAGCTGAATTCGATGCTTTTACCTCTCATGATGCTACTTATATCTTCGTTACGAATGAGATTGGTAGCGGAGGTGTGAGCGAGAATGCCATACAACGGAAATTTACTGACCTCGAAGGCTGGATGAACCAGTATATCGCCTCTAAGGCTGATGAGGTAATCCTAATGGTCAGCGGAATACCTTTAAAGGTAAAAGGGTAATAAAGTAAAAAGGTAAAAAAAGAAAGGGGAATGAAGACGTTTTGCATAAAAAGCTCAGACAAGGCGATTCAACAAGATATTCAGGCTAAGATAGACAACCTCAATAAGCCTAAGGGCAGTTTGGGACGTCTTGAAGATCTTGCCATGCAGGTTTGTCTTATCCAGCAGACATTAACTCCTTCTTTGGCTCATCCTTGTCATCTTCTGCTTGGTGGTGATCATGGGATAGAGCGTGAGGGCGTTAGTGTATCGCCTCGCGAGGTAACGTGGCAACAGATGATTAACTTCACTCATGGTGGTGGAGGAGTAAACATGTTCTGTCGCCAGCATGGTTTCAAACTCCGTATCGTTGATGTGGGTGTGGATTATGACTTCTCAGGCATAGAAAATATCGTTGATTGCAAAATTGCCCGAGGAACCAAGAATTTCCTCTATGAACCAGCCATGAGCGAAGAGGAATTTGATAAAGCGATACAAATAGGCTCCGACCTTGTGGATGACTGCATATCAGAAGGTTGTCGAATCCTCTGTATTGGCGAGATGGGCATAGGCAATACCTCTCCTTCGAGTATCTGGCTGAGTCTTTTTGGTGACATCCCTCTCATCGACTGTATTGGTGCTGGTGCAGGTCTCGACACTCCTGGCATCCGTCATAAATACGAAATCCTTTCCAAAGCCAAAGAGAGATTTACCTCACATGGGGACAGGCACGATGTGAGGTCAGAGACATCACACACGTGCCTGTCCCCATGTGAGGTGCTCCGTTACTTTGGTGGCTTTGAGATGATTGCAGCCATCGGAGCGATGCTCCGTGCTGCTGAGGCGCACCTTATTATTTTAGTCGATGGATTTATCATGACTGCTTGTGCTCTTGCTGCCATCAGACTTTATCCAGACTCCCAGGACTATATGATCTTCACTCATTGTGGTGATGAGAAGGCTCATAAGATGATGCTTGATATGGTAGATGCCAAACCTCTGCTCAATCTTGGTCTCAGGCTTGGTGAGGGTACTGGTGCCCTCTGTGCCTTCCCAATAGTTGATTCTGCTGTGAGGATGATTAACGAAATGAACAACTTCGACAATGCAAAGATTACAAAATATTTCTGACCTCTTTATCGATTTCGATGATACCCTCTATGATACTCATGGCAATGCGGTGATAGCTCTGCATGAGCTTTTCGATCTGCTTCATCTTGAGCGTTATTTCCATGATCCTCAGGTTTTCTATGATGAGTATTGGAAGGCAAATATCGATCTATGGACTCGCTATTCAAAGGGAGAGATAACTCGCGACTACCTCATTGTGGAGCGTTTCCGTAAACCTTTCAGCTTTGGTGAGGGTCTTACTACAGATGAGGCTTACTGTCTTGAGGCAAGCGACCGTTTCCTTGATTTCTGCAGTTGTAAGCCAGGACTCGTTGAAGGAGCTAAAGAGCTGATGGATTACTTTCGTAATAGAGGTTATCGTCTGCACATGTGCAGTAACGGATTCCATGAGGTTCAATATAAGAAACTTCGAGCATGTGGTCTCTACGAATACTTCGATACGATTATCCTCAGCGAAGATGCTGGCTATAACAAGCCCGCCCCAGAGTATTTCGATTACGCCTTCAAAAAATCGGGCGCAAAGAAAGAGTCTACTCTTATGATTGGTGATAACTTCCAGACGGATATCCTTGGAGCCAAGAGGGCTGGTCTTCGTGTGGCTTATTTCAATCGTTATCCTGAATATCCTGCCACAGAGCCGATAGACTATGAAGTCACCTCTCTGCGTCAGCTGATGGATATCCTGTAATCAACAAAATGCCCCCCAAAGACTTACGGCAAGAACTATAGCAAACATAATAATCTCGGCAGTACGATTCACGCGTACTGCTTTTTTCATGTCTCCTGTGGTGAGGACTCGTTCATTCTCGCCAATATATGGTTTGTCGAAAAGCTCGCCAAAATAGTAATGCGGTCCTCCAAAACGGCAGTTCAGAATTCCTGCGAGTGCCGCTTCTGGATATCCGCTATTTGGCGATGCATGGTTTCTGCCGTTCTTCCAGACGAATTGTAACAAACCTAATCGCCCAGAGGCCAGAACCATTAATATAGCTGTAAGACGGGCTGGGATATAGTTGGCGATGTCATCGATATGTGCGGCCCAGCAGCCGAAGTCCTTATATCTCTCCGTCTTGTAGCCTATCATCGAATCGAGCGTGTTCACCATCTTATATGCCAGCATGCCTGGAGTACCAAGCAGTGCGAGCCAGAAGAGTGGGGCTATCACTCCGTCGCTCAGATTCTCTGCAAGGGTCTCTAAGGCAGCTGTGCGCACTTCCTGGGCAGAGAGTTCTGATGTGTCGCGACCAACGATACGAGCTACCTGAGTCCTTCCTTCCTCGAGCGATCTGTCTAATGCAAGAAACACCTCACGGACCTCTTTAATCAGCGTTGTTCCTGCAAGACAGAAGAACACTACAATAACGTCAAAGATATAGAGGAATATAGGAATCTGATAAATAGTCTGATTGGTGCCATCAAAGATAAAGAGTGCGAAAATGCTCAATACATATCTTATTGCCCATGCAAGACCAAACACCATAAGAATCAGCCCAATAGCTAATATCGCTCCCTTTGCCTTGCGAGCATTACCTTTATTTAGCCTGTGCTCCCCAGCAGCAATCATCTTCCCAAACCACACAATAGGGTGGGGAAGTCTCTGCGGGTCGCCAAAGATAAAATCAAGCAACCATCCAACTAATAGTGCAAACGGATTTGTTCCCATATATCAAACAGATTTCTTGTCGATTCCCCCAAGCATTCTTATCCAAATCCAGCGTGGGATAAGCCGCCAGAAAAATACCAATATCTTATATCGCCAGTCGATGGTAATGATAGAGCGTCCCCGTTCCAAAGCATTTACTATTTGCCTGGCCACCTTGTCGGCTTTGAGCTGCATAGGATAGTTACTGCCATTTATTAATGGAGTACGGACAAAACCAGGGCGGATATCGTGGATGCTGATGTTTGTGAGCTTTCGGATATGACTCAGCTGAGTGAGAGACTCCAGATAATGACTTGTGTATCTCTTGGTGGCAGAATAGGCTGGGGCAGGGCCTAAGCCTTTTGTTCTTGCGATACTGCTTATTACGGCTATCTGACCTTTCTGCTCAGGATGTTCAGCAAAATAATGGAATGCGGCACCAACCATACGAGTCATTCCCAAGGCGTTTGTCTCGACAGTAGCCAACTCAAGATTCATATCAAGTTCTGTGTTCTGATATCCTATGCCAGAACTGTGGAAATATAGATCCATTCCTCCTGTCTTGCCGATGAGTGTCTGTAGGCGCTCTGGAGCATCTGCTTTTGTTACATCGATACACTCTGTGGCTACGATGTTCAGATGCTTACGTTGCAGCTGCTGAAGCAGTTCCTGCCTTCGTCCAGCGATGCCCACCAGCCAGCCTTTTGATGCCAATACCTTCGCCACTTCCATGCCTATTCCTGAAGTAGCTCCAATGACGATTGCCTTTCGTTGTCTATCCATAACAATGCAAAGGTAACCATTTTTAGCAATATCAGCAAGAATTAAAGAGTTTTTTTCTTTGCAGACTCCTTCATATTATACAAATCGTTCTCAGAATTTACAAAAAATATTTATTTCTTTCAGAAAGAATACATTTTCTGCGAAACAATTAGTAATTTTGTCAGCAAATTGTACTTTTATGAGAAAAGTTTATCACCTTTTTATTATATTATCCGTGCTACTAACCTGTGTAGGTTGCAAGGATAAGGCCTCTATAAAGCGTATATCCCATCTGGGTGATACCCCATACCAACAGGACTCCATACTGGTGGTCTACGCCACCAATCCAAAGCGGGCACTCAGACTGCTCGACTCTGCCTTGCTTTTGGGCAACATCAGCGATTATCGCGGACAATTCATCCGTGCCAAGATCTACAGCAAGTCGCTCATGGAGCAGCAACAAGACTCCGCCATCCTGATCTGCAAGGCGCTACTCAACCACGACTCCGTGCGCAACGAGCCCACTGAACAGGCTAACATCCTCGACATGCTCATCGCCACCGCTCGTGCCAAATACGACAACGAAGCTTACCTACGTTGGGCCACCCAAAAGGCCGAGCTCTGTCAACAGCAAGGTGAGGAGACCGAACGCTGGCGCACCGAGGCCGACATCGGTCTGGTAATGACGAATCTGGGGCAGGAGGATGAAGGACTCGCAAAACTCGACGAGGCCATCAGCCACCTGGACTCTCCTGGCAGCATCGACCGCATGGATGCCTTTGTCGTTGCTTGTAAGCGTAAGATCAATGCGCTCAACGGACTGCAACGCTACAACGAGGTTATCCCATTGGGACAACGCATCCTCGATCGCTTGGACCACTTCGAGAGTCATATCAAGGACTATGCCGAAGACAGCTACCGTCTCTCGTGGAGCGAGCGTCCCAGCGACCGTGACCGCTATCTGGACTTTAGTCGTGCTCAGGCCTGGGGTTTTATGGCTACAGCATATAGCCATACCAAGAACCCTCCGAAGGGCGAGGAGAGCCGTTACCTAAGTCTGGCGAAGAAATACCTGTCGCTCTTTGACAACAGCGGCTACGGCAAGACCTTCTCCGCCCGCCGCATGATTGCCCCCTCGCAGATGGCCTTAGGCATGTACGACGAGGCGCTGGTCACCTACGACGAACTGGAGCGTCGCATGGCTGCCGACACGCTCAATGAGGACTATGCCATCATCCTCCGTTCCCGTGCTATCGCAGCATGTGAAAAGAAAAATTACGCGGAAGCTTACTACTACCAGACTCGCAACGCTGACCTCTCGAAAATACTCAGCGACAGCCTCATTAAAGGCAAGGCCCACGACTATGCCGCCCGCTATCACGCTCAGGAGCAGCAGCTCGAGATCCAGGAGAAACAGGCCGAAGCCAAGCGTTCACATATCATCAGTCTGGCTGTGGCCGCTATCGCCCTGTTGGCTGTGGCCTTTGCCGTCTATTTTTTTCGTCAGAAACGTATCGTCAGCGAAAAAAACCGTGTTTTGGTTCGTCTGATAAATGAACAGCAGATGCCAGAGTCTGCTCAACCTGTTCCTGCCGACTCGTCTGAGCCCTCTATTTTCAATGATATCGACCAGAAGATACGTAATGAGCATCTTTATAAGAATGTCAATCTGCAGCGTCAGGACGTCTGCGACCGATTCGGCATCAGTCGTCATAATCTTAATGACCTGTTGGCAGAACATGCAGACGGACTCTCTTTCCCACAATATATTAACTCCATCCGATTGGAAGAGGCTCTCCATCTGCTTCGCGATGAACCAACAAAGACTATCTCTGCCATCGCTGCTGAGGTGGGTTTCACCCCTGCCAACCTTCGTGAACAGTTCAAGCGAAAATATGGTGTAACACCTGGTGAATATCGCCAAAATTTGTAATGAAATATCTTTTTATCCCGTTTTCGATGCACGCATTTGGTCCGTATACCAAATGCGTGCATATATTTTCTTCCTAATCCAATATATTATTTGTACTTTTGTGGTCGAAATTATAAACCGGCAATGGATAAAGACTTATTTAAGACCATCGACAAAATTATCCGCGAAGAGCGTCTCTACGCACAAGTTAATCTTATGCGTGAAGATATAATGGAGCGTTTCGGTATTGGCCGACATCGTCTGAACGACCAGATGAATGCCTTTGCCGATGGAATGTCTTTTCCCCAGTATATCAACTCCATCCGTATGGAGATAGCCTACGATTTGCTCACCAACCGCCCTGAGATGAAAATCACAGAGATAGCCCGTGAGGTAGGTTTTACTGCTCCAAACCTTCGTGAACAGTTCAAACGTTGCTACGGCATCACACCTGCAGAATACCGTGCCGGCCTAGCCATTGACGACGATTAATCCCCATTCCTTTTTAACAGATGTACGCGTATCAGAGTATTCAGGACACCCTCTTTCTTATGCTTTATGGTGGGGTGACTATTTTTGCTCTAGTAGCGAGTCTTTATCTGTCGTTGAGGAGCAGCAATGCCATTGTTTCCGACGTTACTCCTCCGAGGGCTTTGCGCTGGTGGACTTCAGCTTTCTTCTTTATGTCGGCGATGAGCCACGTGTGGTGGTATGTGTTAGGTACCTATTGGATGGCTGATGACCGTCTGACACGTAACATCATCTGCATAATGCTCGATCATATCATGCTGGTACCGCTTGTGATGGCATTGCTACTTCGTATCTTACAGGATCGCCCGCGTCCTATTTGGCCATGGTTCATACCCCAAGTGCTTGTCATAGGGGGAGCCGCTATGGGAGTAGCCACTCACAACGAATACGGCTTGGACCTGATGCACAACTGCCAGGTGGTTATCGTCGCCATTTTCGGCATCTATTATATATACGCGCTGGTGCGATACAGTCGTTGGCTGAATGAAAACTATGCTGATCTGGAGCACAAGGAGGTGTGGCAGAGTCTGCTGTTTGCCGTCGTTCTCTTTATCGTCTATGATGTCTATTCTACGAATCCGGGAGAGATGTACAGAGAGTATCTGTCGCAGGTGAACACAATTCTCATTATCGGCTTCCTGCTCTGGCGAGTGGAGACGTTGCAGAAGTTGTCAGCAGATGAAACTAGCACTCCTGATGTCGAGGAGGATGATGTCTATAAACCCGCAACAATAGATATCGGAGCACTTCTCCAGAGATACTGTGAGGAGCCGAAACTTTACCTACAGCACGACCTCACATTGGCACAGCTCAGTGAGGCCCTTGGCACCAATCGTACCTATGTCAGCCAGTATTTTGCTCAGCAGAGCATCACATACAATACCTATATTAACCGCCTGCGCATTGAGCATTTTGAGCAGATTTATCGTGAGGCAGTCGAGTCACTACGACCCTTCACAGCCCAACAGCTGGCTTATGATTGCGGCTTCAATAGCTACAGCACTTTCGCTGCCGCCTTTAAGTTCTTCAATGGCCAGACCGTTACAGCATGGATGAAACTTCAATGATGCACGCATTTGGTACATAGCCCAAATTTGTGCATTGTTTTTTTCTGAATACCGATTCTTTTTGTTATCTTTGCAAACGAAACGGTTCTAAAACTATCTTTGTTTTTGATTTATTGCTAACGAAATGACAATAGAACGTATGAAAAAAGTAATGAATTGGGTGCTTGCCGCCATCCTGACTATTTGCGGCTCAAATTTCCAATGGACGGGTGACCGTTTGGAAAGCATACAGACCACTGAAAGATCATGGGTGCTGACCTATGATGACAATCAGCACATCATTAACGCCAGGCTGAACAGAACACGTCTCAACTATGCTTATGAGTACGATGCCCAGGGGCGCCTTGCGCGAATGGTAGAGACCATGCCATACGTGCAGACGGAGCCACCTTGCAGTTCAACATCGATGGCGACCAGCAGATAGTAAAAACGGCCGGCATATCCGCTCCCACAATGTCATCCGCTGTCCGCATGCGACTGGCAGGAAAGTTGGAATAATCCGAAACGATTCTTGCTACGGCTGGTTCACTGTTTCAGAATTTACAAAGTTGTTTCAAAAATAACAAATATTGCGATAGCAAAATAAAAGATTTAGGGTATATTTTAAAAAATGATTATCTTTGCACGACAAAAATTAAGTTAGTTAATGAGTCAAGGTAAAAAGATTGTTCAACCACCCTATCTAAAGGCGGGAGATAAGGTTGCTCTTATCTCTCCTGCCTATTGGGTGCCTCAAGAGGCACTCCAGATGGCTGCAGAGGTAATCAAGGGCTGGGGCTTGCAGCCAGTAATAGGCCCCCACACAAATAACCTTAATGTAAACGCCTACGCAGGAACAGCCGATGAGCGTGCTGCCGACTTGCTATGGGCACTCGAAGACGATACTATCAAGGCCGTCATCTGCTCGCGAGGCGGATACGGTTCCATTCATCTGCTTAACCGCATACCAGTGGAATGCTATCAGCAACACCCCAAATGGCTTGTTGGTCATGGCGACATCACAATGCTTCTCTATGCCATCGCCTTTGCTGGCGTGATGTGTATTCATGGTCCTATGGCATTTCAGATAGCAAGTGCTCAGGAGCCGGCCACCTCTATCATCCGCAATATTCTCTTTGGAACGATACCTCAATATAGGATTCAAGGCAATGCATATAATAGAGTGGGACATGCGGAGGGTATCCTCATAGGAGGCAACCTGTCAAGCTATTCTACTGTAGCAGGAACAAAAATCCATCTCGCATGCAAACACGATATCATCCTCTTTATCGAAGAGGTGGAAGAGTCGCTGCATGATATTGACCGATTGTTCTATATGCTGCGCCTGCAGTATGACTTTGAAAAGATAAAGGGTATCATTTTCGGCACGTTCAGCTCTATCAAGTACGATCTTCAGTATGGCAGCGTGGAACAGATGTTGATAGCTCATCTTCATGACTACGAAATACCTGTATGCTGTGGTTTCCCAGTAGGTAGCAACAGTTGTATCCCTCTGATTGAAGGGGCACCATGTTCGCTCGATGTCTCAATAGACAAGGTTGTACTTACCTACAATATCAAGGGAAATATGGAACCTTATGAAGTAAACATAGATAAATCTCAAATAGTGCGGGAAAAAGAAGAATAACACTATATGGACGAGAGGGTAATCAAGATAGTAAACGAGGCGCGCTGGACTGACGGCATGAATGTAAGAAACAGGCTTGATGACATCACATATAATCCGATGCGAAGTCAGGAAGATTTCGTTATGAGGCTCTTGCGTGAGAATGCCAGGACGGAATATGGAAGTAAGCACGGCTTCAGAAAGATCCATAGCATGGATGAATTCAGACGCTATATCCCTCTGACAGACTATGATGACTATACATCGTATTTCGAACGAATAGCCGATGGCGAGAAAAATGTCCTGACGGCTTATCTTACAGAGCATATATCTATCTTGGATGGATTCAGGAAGATGCCCCAGTCAAGATGGGGTGTGCAGGTTAATTATGACTACAGCTTCTGCTCAGGATTCTACATCGCTGGTAATCACGGATTCCTCACTGAGGGAATGACCCTTAATCTGGTGGATAATAGTGTGGAGCGCCTGCCTTCAGGGATAACAATTGGAAACATGCTTGGCCGACTGCTTGTAAAGCGGGAGTTCGACAACGATCAGGTGTATGTAATACCAGTTGAGGTTACCAACTATCCACAGCGTAACGATATTCTCTATATGCAGTCGCTCTTTGCCCTCAGGCAGGAACACATATCACTTGCCATATGCGATCGTTATGACAATCTGATAGAGATGCTCCGATATGTCGAGAAGCACTGGCCCGCGCTGGCTGATGATATCGAGCGAGGAAATCCATTCATCCAGCCCGACCCGGAAAGGGCTCATGCCATTCGTGAAATCATGGAGCCCCATCATATCGGAACGCAGATGGTGGGGCAGTTGTGGCCCGGACTTCGTTGCGTAATAGTATACGATGTCGATCGTCTGAGTGCAGGATTCGAGTTGCTGCGCACATATTGCGGCAGTAAGGTGCATTTCGTGTTCACAGGCATCAGTTCGCCAGAAGGAACATTCTCCACAGCCCTTAATCTCGATGACCCGCAGACGGTGCTCATACCTGATAGTGTGTTCTATGAGTTCAAGCCAAAGGCCACACCAAACTATAATACTCTGCTCACCCTCGACCAGTTAGAGATAGGTTGTAGCTACGAATTAATAGTAACCACCCTGTCAGGTCTCTATCGCTACAAGACCAAAAAGACTATCCTCGTGGTAGGCAGGTATCACGATACCCCTACTGTTATCATCGATGGGTAAAGAAGATACCATATTTTTGTGAGGGCTGAAGTTTTAGCCGGTTTTTCTTTGCTTTCTTGAAAATAATCCTTACCTTTGCACCGTCAAATAAAATTTATATAAAATAAGCACCTTACGCAACGTTGGCAACATGCAACATTAGGAATATCGCATTCGATCTTGGGGGTGTAGTACTTGCCCTGAGTTATGAGAATGCCATTAGGAAATTTGAGGAAATAGGGCTTCGGGATGCATCCAGGCATCTCGATGCTTTTTGCCAGCATGGTATATTTGGCGATCTTGAGAGCGGCAAGATATCCTCTGAGGCATTCTGCGAGGAACTTGGCAGAATTATCGGCAGGAAGCTTACGATGGATGAGTGTTACTATGCCTGGCACGGATATGTGGAGTCTGTTCCCCAGCGCAATCTCGATATGTTGCTTCAGCTGCGCCAGCAGGGATATAAGGTCTGTCTGCTTTCAAACACCAATCCGTTTATGATGCAATGGGCTTGTAGCCCTGAGTTCGATGGAGGCAGCCATCCTATCGACTATTATTTCGACCATCTCTATCTGAGCTATGAATGCAAGGTGATGAAACCCTCACCCGTAATTTTCCAGATGATGCTCGAGGGGCAACAGGCATCACCCGAAGAAACCCTCTTCATCGACGACAGCCCCAAGAATTGTGCAGTAGCCCAATCCCTCGGCATTCACACCCTCTGTCCTCAAAACAACGAAGACTGGATTCCGGCTCTCAAGGACTATCTCAAGATTTAGAATTGTTAGAGAGGCGTAATCAAACTGGCAGCGAGAATGGCGATGGACTTATTTGAGGATAAGTGGCTTTGGACGCTGAATAAATTGTACTTATCGTAGGAAAGCAGCCAACCCTAACATTTTTGGCATAAATGACTTATAATAAACGTGTTAGTGACGTTAGGGTATGCTATCAACCCTAACATATCCCTCACCTAACCCTAACATTACCTCTCACATATTAATCAGATTGCTTTTGATGGCATTTGGGAAATTTTCTAACAATATATATAACTTGCTAAAAAGCCTGTTTTTATTCCCAACGAGGGAAAATTTGCAGCCTAGTTAGGGAAATAGTTTTTCTTAGTATAGTAGCAAAAAGCAGGTAATAAGCCAATTATTGAAAAACGATTACATAATGAACAATTATGTGTTAAATCGTCCAATTATTTTCCTAACTACTTGGGTGTAGTCAAAAACTTGCAGGTGAGGGTTATGTTAGGGATTTGTTAGGTTTAAGTTAGGGTTGAAAAATCGCGGAAGTCCGATAAACATTGGGCTTCCGCGAGATTTATGTTAGGGTTGGAATAAAAACAACTAAACTATTTCCAGACTCCTGATATCGAGTTCTTGAATTCCAGCTTTTCCATTATCGGCTCGGCGTCTCTGCGCTTGATGCAGATAGTGTAGGTCTCACCTTCTGTCAGAGGGCCGACTTCATAGCTTAGATCGTAGGGACATAAGCATTTGCACCCCTGCTCTGTCTCAGATTCGGTGATAGTGATGATGTTGCCATCGACAGAGATCTTGGCACCCAACTCACCAGGACAGCAGTTAAAAATCACGTTCTGATGGTTCAAGAAAAGATAACCATTATGAATCACGGAATACTCCACAATCTCCACCCTGCCTTCGTCGCCAGCTCTGGTATTGCCCTTGCAGCCAGAATTGGCAAAGTTCTTCAATGCGACATTCTCAACAGGATTTCCACTCTCATCGCAACAAATTACCGTTGCCATGAACACTAAAGCCAATAACGAAAACAAAACCTTCTTCATCTTTTTCTGAGAGTATAGTTTGTAAAATTAAAATATTTCGCAGGATTCTGAGCCTTACCATTGAGGCGTATTTCGAAATGCATATGAGGCGTGGTGGCACTACCTGTCTGACCTGTGAGGGCTATTAACTGACCCGCCTTGACCTTTTCACCCACCTTAACCAGATTCTTGGAGTTGTGCGAATAATAGGTCTCCAACCCGTTGGCATGTTTTATGCGCACCAGATTACCATATCCGTAATATTTTCCAGAGAAAATCACTTCACCATCAAATGCAGCATATATATTGTCCTTGTCCTTAGTCTTGATATCCACCCCAGAATGGAGCCTGCCACCACGTTTGCCAAATGGACTTATTACTTTTGCACCAGGCAACGGGAAGCACCATTGCTTAGATACTTTTGTGGTGTCAGACGGATAAACGGAACTAGAGCACCCAGCCATCATCATCGTTGTGCTGCAGATGGCCAGTATGACTATGAGTATCCTTTGAATTGTCAGCTTCACTATAAGTACCTTATTTGTTGATTCGTACCGAAGTTGGGCTTATTTCTTGCGAGTCCAGGTCTGAGTCTCGTAGAACATGGCGATGTAGCCTCTTACCTTCAGTTTGTCGCCATCGAGCCACATAGAGCATTTGTAGCTCTTGCCGTTCTTGGGGTTATAGATCTTACCACCCTCCCACTTGTTCTTAGATTTGGAAAGGCCAGACAGGATATTAACACCCATCAGCTTACGACTACGGAGCTTCTCATTTGGATTATGCTTATCAGTTGTCTCTGGGCCCTGTGCCAGCCATACGATCTTACCATTCAGCTTGTCGCCCGACTGATAGATTTCCACTTGGGCATCACCTGCCTCAGTATACCACTTACCCAGAACATCCTGAGAATAACCTGCTATCGAAACGAGAGCAAAGGCAATAACAAACAATACTTTTTTCATAATTCCTTTATTTTATCTTGGGTGCAAAGATAAGGATAATTTTCAAGACAGCAAAGAAAAACCTGCTAAAACTTGCAAAGAAGAGGCGCGACTATTTAAGCCGCACCTCTCCATTTCAGATATTTTATTGTGATTACTCGCTTAATCGCTTACTTCCAAGGATTGTCGAAACCAACAGGTCCGTTCTCGAGCTTCTGGCATACGATCTCGATCTCCTCGAAGTGCTGCTGTCCATCCTCCCACTTCTCTACGTAGTGGATACAGTAGCAGTTAGTGCCCTTGAGCTCCTTCATGGCTGCGCCGTCAACAGTGTTCACGAACTTCACTGATACGTTCTTTGGACTTGTCGGATCGAGCATCCAAGCTACCAACTCGTTATTACCGTCGTTCATTGCCTTAACGCGGATTGTTACCTTACCACCACGGGGGATACCTGAAATCTGACCCTCT
>CACWLC010000035.1 GCA_902761605.1 uncultured Prevotellaceae bacterium | reverse complement strand
GGACGACTCATTCAGACTATTCCTTCTACTATATAGGGACTATCTGAACACGTCATAGAGACTATCCGGATAGCACGAAGAGACTATCTGAACGACCGACAGATTACCCCTCCCCCAGCCCCTCCCCTAATAGGGGCGGGGAATCCGAGGGGGGAATGCCATAACCTGAGCTAGGAGGAATCTCGGCTGCCAAGAAAAGGTAAAAAGGTAAAAAAGTAAAAAGGTAAAAAAATGAGTCAGAAGTTTATTAAGACACAGAACAAGAACCAGTACAATCCGAAGAGCTACGGAAAGTACTACGCCACGGCCGTGTATGACAACCACTTCATCGGCACTGAGGAGCTGGCTGATTTCATCCAGCGTCAGGCATCGGTGAAGAAGAGCGACATCAAGGCCGTGCTTCAGGAACTCGGTGAGGCTATGAAGCACTTCTTCGAACTGGGACAGAAGATCAAGCTCGACGGTATCGGTATCATGAAGGTGGGCTTCAGCAGCATCGGTGTGGCTAAGAAGGAGGACTGTACGGCATCGACCATCTCAACACGACGAGTGCTGTTCCAGCCGGAGACAGTACGAGTGGTGGTTGGTCAGGAGAAGAAGGCTGACGGCACCATCAAGCTGAAGTATGTCAATGCCATCACACTGCTGAAGGACGTAGTATTCGAGGAGACACATGACAACTCCATGAACGTGGAGCCGGAGGAGAACGGAACAACGGAAAATGGATCTACGGATTCAGGGAATAACGGATCTCAGAACTCGGGCTCTGGTTCTCAGAACTCCGGAAGCCAGTCAGGTTCAGGCAGCCAGAACTCAGGTTCAGAGCAGAGTGGTTCAGGCTCACAGCAGGAGCAGCAGAGCACTCTGGCGAAGCCAACCATCTCTGGTGTGACACCATTCACAGAGAGCACAGAGGTGACGATCGGCTCTACACCAACAGCACAGAGCACTCTGTATGAGGGAGGCTTCACTCTGAGCGACACAACCACCGTGAAGGCTATCGCCATCAAGAACGGTGAATCAAGCGCAGTAAGCACCAGGCTGTTTAGTAAGGGCACGGGCGGCGAGCCCGGTGGCAACGGCGACATGGAGTAATCTGTCGGGGAAGAGCATAGAACCAAGAAATAATAAGAAGGAAGGAGGTAAATTATGACTAAGAAGGAAACCCTGAAGTGGGTCGTACAGCTCGTAGCGAGCATCGCAACAGCTATTCTCACAGCCCTCGGAGCAACAAGCTGCATGGGAGGGGTGTGATAGTGAAAAGTGAAGAGTTAATAGTGAAGAGTTATGAGAAGCATAACGATGTTGATAATCCACTGTTCTGCAGTGAGGCCTGACCAGGAGAGCTCGGCTGCTCAGATAGATACGTGGCATCGCCGCCAGGGCTGGAAGCTCGGTATCGGCTACCACTACGTGATCCGTCGTGACGGAGAGATAGAGCCAGGAAGACCGGAGTGGCTGTCAGGTGCCCACTGCAAGAACCACAATGCCCACTCGATAGGCATCTGCTATGAGGGAGGGCTTAATATCAGAGGTCAACCCGAAGATACGAGAACAGAGGCTCAGAAGGTATCCATGAGACGATTGCTTGAGGACTTGCACAGGCGCTACCCCCGCGCAATAATAATAGGTCATCATGACCTCAACCCGCTGAAGGATTGTCCGTGCATCAAGGATGTAGTACATGAGTATGCAGATCTACAGCCGAAGTAATATAATCCCCGCTGGATGGCGGGGATTATTCGTTAAGACCGATCTTTACGAATGAGTTCGAGAAGCTTTTCTACAGCTTCAGTCTCAGGGATATTTTTCTCCACACATTCCTTACCTTTATACAGAGAAATCTTTCCCCGACCTGCACCTACATATCCGTAATCTGCATCAGCCATCTCGCCTGGGCCATTAACAATACAGCCCATGATGCCTATCTTCAGACCTACAAGATCCTTTGTGGCAGCCTTGATCTTTGCTATTGTCTCCTGAAGATTATAAAGTGTTCGCCCGCATCCAGGACATGAGATATACTCTGTCTTGGTGAATTTTATGCGTGCTGCCTGAAGGATACCATCAGCGAGATCCACAAGTCTTGCCTCATCGAAGCCATCATTATTGATTACGAGGTTGTGAGCCTTCTTGTCTATCAGAAGTGCTCCCACAGCCATTGCAGCTTTCAGCTGAAGCGATTCCCAATCCGTCTCGTGCATATCGAGGGTTATCGTATCATCAGCGATACCAGCCTCAGCCTTTTCACGAAGAGCTGCACACTCTGCGATGGAATCAACAAGTTTGCGAGCCACAGGAATCTCACATTCTGGCTCCTCGGAAAGAGACACACGTACAGTATCGCCAATGCCCTCTGTGAGCAATGCTCCGATACCTACAGCACTCTTTATTCGTCCATCTTCACCCTCGCCAGCCTCTGTCACTCCAAGATGCAAAGGATAATGCATTTCCTCCTTGTCCATAGTAGCCACAAGCAGACGAACGGTGGTAACCATCACAACAGTATTCGAAGCTTTGATAGAGATAACCACATCATTGAAGTTCTCACGACGGAAGATACGAAGGAACTCCATGCAACTCTCGACAATACCCTCAGGAGTATCACCATATCGAGACATGATACGATCACTCAGCGAACCATGATTCACACCTATACGAACAGCAGTATGATGCTCCTTGCAGATATTGAGGAAAGGCACCAGCTGACGCTCTATCTTCTGAAGTTCAGCAGCATACTCCTCATCAGTATACTCAAGATGCTTGAATGTACGTCCTGGATCTACATAGTTACCAGGATTGATACGTACCTTCTCACAATATTGTGCTGCGACATCAGCGGTATGAGCTGTGAAATGTACATCTGCCACAAGAGGAGTATCGTAGCCATCAGCCTTAAGACGTGCAGAGATATTCTTCATATTCTCTGCCTCACGAGTGCCCTGAGTGGTGAATCTCACCAGCTCTCCTCCTGCATCGATTATCCGCTTTGCCTGAGCCACACAACCATCGGTATCGTTGGTATCAACAGTACCCATCGACTGGATACGTATAGGATTAGAGCCTCCGATGCCGATATTGCCGACACGAGCCTCAGATGATTCACGTCTTTGATACATATTTACTTTTTTACCCTTTTACCTTTTTACCTTTAATTCGTCTTAAACTGATATTTTATCTGAGCCAGTTCCTCGTTGGCCTTCTCAATCTTAATCTTGAGATTCTCCTTATATACAGCCATACGCTGAGCCAGTTCCTCATCAGCGATAGCCAGCATCTCAACAGCAAGGATAGCTGCATTCTGAGCACCATTCACACCCACTGTGGCGACAGGTATGCCTGGGGGCATCTGAATGATTGACAGCATTGCATCCAAGCCATCAAGCATACCCTTAATGGGGACACCAATAACTGGAAGAGTTGTTGATGCCGCAATCACACCAGGAAGAGCAGCAGCCATTCCTGCACCTGCGATAATGACCTTTATACCACGTTCCTTAGCTGTGGCTGCGAAATGCTCTACAGCTTCAGGAGTGCGATGGGCAGAGAGGGCATTAACTTCAAAAGGCACCTGCATCTCATCGAGCAACTTACAGGCTTTCTCCATAACGGGCAGGTCGCTCGTGCTGCCCATAATGATACTTACTAATGGTTTCATATTTATTTCCCTTTTTACCTTTTTACTTTTTTACCTTTCTACAGGAATATCAATCCTGATATGGAGCATATTATTCCAATAAAGAATCCTGCTACTACCTGCGCCAGTGAGTGCTGACGAAGAATCATCCTACTGGTTCCTAACACTCCTGCAAGGATAAATACCAGGCACAGCCACCATACAGGATTAAATCCAAAATACTCTCCAAAGACAAACAATGCTCCAGCCACCCCTCCTATTGCAGCTGTATGAGTGGATATCTTCCACCACACATTGACAAGGGCACAAACTATCTGAATGAACAGAGCTGCAGATACGATATTGCCCATGAAATGAGGAATATGCAGATAGTCCATGCAGTACACACACACGAAATAGCAGAGGATACTTATCACATATGGTACCATACGACGCTCCTTGCTGCCAAGCTGTATCAGGCTCCATCCCTGATATCTACGATAAAGATGTATAAGTATAGTAGGCAGAAGGATAGTAAAAAGATAGACCATGATGAGAAGCTGTAGCTTATAAGGCCAAGGCATCTGACTGAGATAGCTAAAAGTAAACAGGATTATCAGTCCTAATAACGGCAGATAGAAGGGGGTGAAGATCATGCTCACCACACGAGCCGCAAGTATTATGGCCTTATCTCTTCTCATCTCTATGATTTCCTGAGTCTGGCAATAGGGATTCCTAACTGTTCACGATACTTTGCAACTGTGCGACGGGCTATCGGGAAGCCCTTTTCTGCAAGTGCGTCCTTGATTGCATCATCACTCATAGGGTTACGACTGTCCTCTGCATCAACGATGTCACGCAAGGCTGCCTTTATCTTTCTGGTAGACAGTTCCTCACCACTTTCAGTAACATATCCATCGCTGAAGAAATAGCGAAGAGGGAATGTTCCCCATCGTGTCTGGGCATATTTGGAGTTAGACACTCGCGACACAGTACTGAGGTCGAGGCCAGTCTTCTCTGCAACATCCTTGAGAATCATAGGACGCAGAGAAGCCTCATCACCATCAAGGAAAAACTGTCTCTGCAATGAGATGATAGCTTTCATCGTGATTGTAAGCGTATGTCTGCGAACCTTTATGGCTTCTATGAATCCCTGCGCTGCATCTATCTTCTGTTTGATATAGAGCAATGCCTCTTTTGTCTGACGTGTAAGATGCTCCTTATTGTCCTGATACTCTTTCATTGAATCAGCAAACGACTGAGACACATGCAGTTCTGGCACTTCTCCATTATTAAGCACAAATGTGATAGTGCCGTCGTCCTGAGTATCGACGATAAAATCAGGAGTTATCTGTTGCATGCTACGTCCTACCGTCTCCCCCATCGATGCGCCAGGACGTGGATTCAGCTTTCGCAGTTCTCCAAACAAAGCCTTTGCCTGTTCGTCAGAAAGCGACAGTGATGTCTGGATCTTGTCCCAATGCTTCTTGGTAAAATCATCGAAGAATTCACTTATCACCTTGTGCATCAATGTCTTTAACTTCGAGTTTTCCCTACGTGCTATCTGAATAAGCAGACACTCTTGAAGCGAGCGTGCCCCAATGCCTGCAGGATCGAATTCATGGAGTACAGAGAGAACATGTTCTATCTCCTGATTTGTGGCATCGACATTATGGTATATCGCCAATTCATCAGATATCACATCTATTGATTTCCTGAGAAGTCCGTCATCATCGAGTGAACCGATGAGATACTCTATTATATCCCTTTGACGCTCAGTAAGATCTGTCTCACCGACTTGGGTCATCAACTGGTCATAAAAAGACTCCGTATCTCCATACACCATCTCCTCCCGCTCTTCAGATAGATTACTGCCTCCATGATATACTGGCAGATCCTCATCATCGCGTCCTATGCCTGCGAGAGCCTCGTCAAGAGCCGACATACGTTCCTCTCGCTCTGTCTGTGCAGAGAAATCATCGTCAGAGCCTAATGCAGCAGAATCTCCCAGTCCTTCTGAGTTCTCTTCTGATGCGCCTCCGACATACTCCATAGCGTCACTATGCGACTCTGCCTCAAGAGCCGGATTATCGTTTATCTCTGTGTTGATACGATCTACAAGCTGGGTTATAGGCAACTCTACGAGAGATGCCTGCAACAACTGCTGATGAGAAATCGTCTGCCCAAGCTTCAGCTGTTGTGTCTGCCTCTGTTCTTGTATCTGACCGTATTTATCGCTCATTATCTATAATAATCTTTTAGTTGTTCGGCATACGAAGCAAGGTCTTCGGTATTCGCATTGCCAAAACGTCTCCATATCTCTTTGCAAGGCTCAAGAAGAACATTATCCGCAGGATCTTTACGATTAAGATAGGGATCACAATACTGGAAGAGATCCATCACCTCTACTACCTCTTGAGGTTGCACCTTTATCAGGCGTGCAAGTTCCTGTACCTCTGGTGTCTCTTTCACCATCGTTATAGGTGTAAGACGGAAATAGAGATCGAGAATAAGTGTCAGCATTACTGGCGTCATGACTGTCTCTTCTGATATAGGCTTAAAATCGCGTTCGAAGGTCTCGTTTACCTCCACTCCGTCATAAAACAGATTAGCATTGCCATAGCCACGCATCTCGCGCCAAAGACTTACAGCACGTGAGAGCTTACGGGGATTATTACCATAAGTCTCCCATATATGTTCGATGCGTGGTGTCTCAAGATTTGCCAACTGACACATACGTACGAAAAGCACATTGGGAGCAATATGCAATTCCAGGCTGAGATCTACCATCTTGCGACTGTACATAGGCTTGATTCCGACTGGTCTCTGCAAATAAATCTGCATCAGAAGGAGCAAGTAATCATCCGACCATTTACTGTTTTTTGCCATATTCTCTCAATTTTTTTGCAAAAATACAGATTTTTCCGTAACTTTGCAACCGAATTGGCAAAAACTTATGAGAAAAATAATACTTTTGGCTTTTATAGCCACTATCTCTACCAATATTTGGGCTCAAAGCATTCGTGAAGAGCTGATAGCCGACTTCGACAAAGCGGGCAGTAATTATTACGCCTATCCTGGTCCAACAGAAAAACTGACCCCGGCACCAAGTGGAAAGAAACCATTCTATATCAGTCATTACGGACGACACGGTTCCAGATTTCTCATACATCAGCGCGAATACGACTATCCGTACGCAACACTTCAGATGGCCAATCGTCTGGGAAAACTCTCTGAAAAGGGAAAGATTGTGCTCGAACATATACGCCTGTTACGTGATGAGGCAGAAGGACGTCTTGGAGAACTCACTCCAATAGGGGCTCACCAGCATCAGGCTATCGCAAAGCGAATGTTTGAACGATTTCCTGAAGTGTTCAAAGGTAATGTCTGTGTGGATGCGAAAAGCACCATCGTTATCAGATGTATCATCTCGATGAACAATGCCTTAAACCAGTTAGCCGCACTCAACCCGAAGTTGAATATCACTTCTGATGCCAGTCAGCACGACATGTACTATATGAACCTTCAAGACAGAAATCTCTACAACCAGAAATGGCCAAAAGAAGCTGTTAAGGTATATGATGAATATTGCTATAAGCATGCACGTCACGAGAGACCAATGCTTCGCCTGTTCAATGATTCTGTCTATGCTTGGAAGAGCATTAATCTTTCGCGTCTGAATCTTGCGATGTTCAAGCTGGCGTCAAGTGTACAAGGAACAGAATACCACGACAAATTCTCAATTTTCAAGGATCTGTATACAGATGACGAGTTGTATCACAACTGGCTTCAGGTAAATGCCTATTGGTATATCTCATACGGTTCGAGTCCTCACAATGGAGGAACACAACCTTTCTCCCAGCGTAACCTCCTGAAAAAGATTATCGAAGAGGCAGATAGCAGCATCGCTATAGACCATCCTGGTGCTACACTCCGTTTTGGTCATGAGACGATGGTACTGCCACTTACTTGTCTCTTAGGCATTAACGGTTTTGATCAGCAGGTAACAGATCTGGAGAAACTTGAAGAACGAGGATGGGTCAATTACAAAGTGTTCCCAATGGCAGCGAATTTACAGATAGTATTCTATCGTAAGAACCCCAAAGACAACGATGTGTTGATAAAGGTGTTGCTAAATGAAAACGAGGCCACTCTGCCTATTAAGACAGACTGTGCCCCATATTATCATTGGAAAGACTTCCGTGATTTCTGTCTGGAGAAATTAGCTACATACAAAGAGTAGGCTGCCATAGTACCACCCTACCCTCATACAGCGATGACTGTACGTCGATAAGTCTCTGATTGCTGCTCCCCCGGAACAGCAAGTCAGTATCGCGCAGTTTCTCTATGAAAGGACCGTCTACAAGCACGTCTATCTGCTCCAACAGTTCACGTTGCTCAGGATTAATGAGCGATTCAAATGTAAAACCCGTATAGCACCAGATATCTTTGTTTGTACATTTATGGATTTCACGTGCCAACTCTAAGAATCCTGTTGCCTGATACATTGGGTCGCCACCTGAGAAGGTTACATTAGCATAAGGATCGGCAACAATTATCTTCATAATCTCCTCTGTAGTCATCTCTCTTCCTCCATCGAAAGACCATGACTGGGGATTATGACATCCCGGGCACTGATGATTGCATCCGGCACAATAGATGGAGGTCCTGAAACCAGGACCATCCACCATCGTATCTTCTAAAATATCAAGAACTCTTATCATCACTAGAAAAGACTCTGCTCTCCATGATCGATATGAGTAACACGATCATTCAGCTCTGCGAGTTTTCCACTATTCCAGCGATCGGTAGTGCCAACCAGATATCCTGTGATGCGTTGTAGCTTATCGATATGCTTACCGCCACACTTAGGACAAACCTCAAGATTATCATCGGCATTCTCATAGCCACAATCCATGCAACGGTTGCGATTGTGGTTCACTGAGCCATAGCCCATATCGAGCTGATCCATCATATCCACAACACTCATGATAACCTGAGGATTGTGTGTGGCATCACCATCAATCTCCACATAGAAGATATGTCCACCACGAGTAAGGTTATGATAAGGAGCCTCCACTTCTGCCTTATGACGTGCAGAGCACTTATAATAAACAGGTACGTGGTTAGAGTTGGTATAGTAATCACGATCTGTTACACCTGGAATAACCCCGAACTCCTTACGATCTTTCTTTGTGAACTTTCCACTCAAGCCCTCTGCAGGTGTAGCGAGTACGGAGTAGTTATGATGATAGCGATCACAAAACTCGTTTACCCGATCTCTCATATATGTTACGATCTTCAGACCCAGTTCTTGAGCCTCTTCACTCTCTCCATGATGCTTGCCTATAAGGGCGACAAGACACTCAGCCAGACCAATGAATCCGATACCAAGAGTACCTTGATTGATAACACTCTCGATAGTATCTGTAGGAGCAAGTTTGTCGGCACCTATCCAAAGGCTCTTCATCAACAGAGGGAACTGCTTTACAAAGGCTGTCTTCTGGAACTGGAAACGATCATCCAGCTGCTGGGCTGTTACCTCAAGCATATTATCAAGTTTTGCAAAGAAACTGTCGATACGCTTCTGCTTATCTTCAATTCCCATACACTCGATGGCAAGTTTCACGATGTTAATCGTTGAGAATGAGAGGTTTCCACGTCCAATAGATGTCTTCTTTCCAAAGCGGTTCTCAAACACACGTGTTCTACATCCCATGGTAGCAACCTCATGTATGTATCTCTTAGGATCATCAGCCCTCCAGTCTGAGTCCTGATTAAACGATGCATCGAGATTCAGGAAGTTAGGGAAGAATCTTCGTGCAGTAACCTTACATGCCAACTGATAAAGGTCGAAGTTACGATCCTCTGGGAGATAGTTCACTCCACGTTTCTTCTTCCAAATCTGTATAGGGAAGATTGCTGTCTCGCCACCACCTACACCTTCATATGTAGAGAGCAGTATCTCACGCATCACACAACGGCCTTCCGCACTTGTGTCTGTACCATAATTGATAGAAGAGAATACGACCTGATTACCTCCACGAGAGTGGATGGTATTCATGTTGTGTATAAATGCCTCCATCGCCTGATGCACACGACCTACCGTCTTGTTTATTGCATGCTGCTGGGCACGCTCCTTACCTGTCAGACCATCAAGCGGCTTCTTAATATAGTCCATCAACGGCTCATCATAAAGGTCGCTATAGTTCTCGCCACTAAGGTCTTCCAAAGCCTTAAGCTCCTCTATGTAGCTCATTCTTACGTATGGCGCAAGATAGAAATCGAAGGCAGGTATAGCCTGACCACCATGCATCTCATTCTGTGCACACTCCATAGAGATACATGCCAAAACCGATGCTGTCTCTATGCGTTTTGCAGGACGACTTGCTCCATGCCCAGCGATAAATCCACAGTTCAGGATATTATCAAGAGGATGCTGAACGCAAGTGAGCGACTTAGTAGGATAATAGTCCTTATCGTGTATATGCAGATAATTATGCTCGACAGCCTCACGGCTCTCCTCACTAAGAAGATAGTCATCAACGAAAGGCTTGGTTGTCTCCGAGGCAAACTTCATCATCATTCCTGCTGGAGTATCGGCATTCATGTTGGCATTCTCGCGAGTAACATCATTATTCTTGATGTTTACTATATCGAGGAACACCTCACGAGTCTTTGCCTTACGGGCCACAGAGCGCTGATGACGATAAGCTATATATTTCTGAGCCACATCCTTACGGCTCGACTTCATCAGCTCTACCTCTACGGCATCCTGAATCTGTTCCACACTCATCTGACTGTCGCCACGCTGTGCGATATGATCGGTTATCTGGTATAACAATCGTTCATCCTCACCTTTATCTGTGTGAAGCATTGCCTTACGGATGGCAGCCATAATCTTCTGCTCATTAAAGCCAACAATGCGTCCATCACGCTTTACTACTGTCTGTATCATAATTATTAAAGCTTTTAGCTTGTTCGTTTTTTATTTTTTCTGAGAGAAGGCAAGAGCATACATCCGCATCTGCTTGACCATTGCCAGAAGACCGTTACTACGTGTTGGCGACAGGTGCTCCTTGAGTCCTATCTCCTCAATGAAGTAGAGGTCGGCATCGAGAATCTCCTGAGGGGTATGCCCGCTGAGAACCCGGATGAGCAAAGCCACGATACCTTTAACTATCAAGGCATCACTCTCTGCAGTAAAAAGCAACTTCCCGTCGATAAGGTCTGCCTGAAGCCATACACGACTCTGACAACCATCGATAAGATTCTGCTCTGTCTTGTATTTATCATCTAAAGGATCTTGTTCGTTGCCCAAATCTATGAGCAACTGATACTTGTCCATCCAGTCATCAAAACCAGAGAACTCCTCTATTATCTCGTCTTGTATCTCATTAATTGTCATAATGTTCCGTCTTTTCTAATTTAAACAATTTGTCTGAAGGGCGCACCTTTTCTGGTACTGCGATACTGACACGTGTTCCTTGCTCTGCCACTTCAACAGGACCATTATCCCCATGTATCTCATCGGCAGTGACATACATTACACCTGTTGTCGGACCTGTAATAAGCATCTTATCCCCAACCTTAAAGGTATTAGCCTCGACAGTGAACTCAGCCACACCAAGCTTAGAGAAATATTTCACCCCCTTGCCGATGTATACCTTTTTCTCTGTAGCATTCGAGCCATAGTGTTTGTTCCACTCGCCCATGAGTTGTCCCTGATAGTAGCCGTCCCAAAAGCCTCGATTAAAGACTGTTGCAAGTCGGGTATCCCATTCGTCTTTCCTCTCCTCAGTAAACTTATCGTCAAGAACAGCCTGAATAGCTTCCTTATAGCACTTTACCACAGTATACACATATTCAGGACCACGAGCACGACCTTCAATCTTAAACACTCGTACACCACTCTTCATCATACGGTCGATGAAACGAACTGTCTTAATGTCCTTTGGCGACATGATGTACTTATTATCTATGTCAAGCTGATTGCCTGTCTCATTATCAGTTACAGTATAACTACGACGACAGATCTGTATGCATTCTCCGCGATTAGCAGAACGATTGGCAGCATGCAGACTCATATAGCACTTGCCACTGATAGCCATACAAAGAGCTCCGTGACAGAACATCTCTATACGTATCTGTTCACCTGAAGGGCCACAGATATGTTCCTCTTCCACCTGACGGAAAATCTCTGCAACCTGATCCATATTGAGTTCCCGGGCCAGCACTACCACATCGGCAAACTGTGCATAGAACCTCAGGGCCTCGATATTTGAGATGTTAAGCTGAGTAGAGAGATGCACCTCCTGTCCCACCTTATTACAATATGTCATCACGGCAACGTCAGAAGCGATGACAGCAGAGATACCAGCCTCCTTGGCTGCATCGATTATCTCATGCATCAAGGGTATATCCTCGCCATATATTATTGTATTGACAGTAAGATAGCTCTTTATACCATGCTCATTACATGTTGCAGCCATTTCCTTCAGGTCATCGATAGTAAACGTTGATGCCGAATGCGCCCTCATGTTCAGTTTCTCGATACCAAAATAGATGCTGTCAGCGCCTGCCTGAATGGCTGCAGCCAGCGACTCTCGAGAGCCTACTGGAGCCATTATTTCGTAATCTTTGATATTTTTATCCATTGCGTGTGCAAAGATACAAAAAAAACTTCGTAACTTTGCACACGATGAAGAGATTTTTATTTTTTATTTTTTTGTTTTCGGCACTTATCAGTTGCACCCAACAAAAGCATCAGCAGTTCACCCACGAAGTGCTCAATCGGATGACGCCAATAAAAGACCAAGCCAACAGTCATACTTGCTGGATATATGCCATGCTGGCAACCATTGAGACAGAGCATCTCAGATGGGGCGACTCTGTAAACCTGTCACCTTATTATATAGAGAAGATGATGGAGAATGAGCCACAGAAGTCAAATGATAACAGGGGAATGGGCAAGACCCTCATCAATCTGATACAGAAATACGGTATTGTGGGTTATGATGCCATGAGAACGACAGAAACACCTGCGCCCCAGTATGTATTTATGTTTGGTGCAGAATACACGCCACAGGAGTTTGCACGTAGCGTATGCTCACCTTACGAATATGTCTCACTCACCAGCAACTCTAGCGAACCATATTATAAAGAAATAGACATCAACACACCAGACAACTGGCTTCGCGACAAATTCTACAACATTCCTATGGACTCACTCCTGGCAAAGACAGAACGTGCCGTAAGAGAGCATCATGGGGTATGTTGGGAAAGTGCAGAACATGCAATGGCAATTGTCGGAATTGCCCATGATGAAAATGGCAAGAAATATTTCATCATGAAAAACTCATGGGGCACCAACCGTCCTCACAAAGGACTAGAATATGTTTCTTTTGATGAATTCCGCAAGGAGACTCTTGCTATCGAATTGCCAAGTTCTGCAAATTAGAACTCATATCCGAGATTAATATAGAAATAAGGAGTCTTGGAGATATTACTATATCCTAAAGAAGCTCCAAGAGGGCCAAAGATAGAATTGTAATAATATGCCAACTGACCACCTATGAGGGTTTTGGTTTTCATCAGCTGCTTTACTTCTGGAGCATGCTGGGCTACTGCTGATAAGAAACAAAAATAATGACTCTTTCCAAGTCGCTGACGAGCCTGTAGCTGCCAACCTACGAAATCACGCTCTGCATACTCCACATGCCCAAGTCCTGCAAATGGCATCTGTTGTTCCACGTAATGCCCAAAAGTATTTCCTCCAATTATGTTACCATAAATATGAGGAATTTCGGCACCAAAGAGCAGACGCCCATATAACAGACTCTCAAGGGTGAATCGCTCACTAAGTGGGAAAGACTTACGCCACGATGCACTCACATCAGAAATACCAAGTCGCCCATTAATTTTGGCAAGATTATCTGTGATATATGCATAACGTGCCACAAAGCGTCCGCCACGTGAGGGGAAATACCAATTATCTTCAGAGTTAAACTCCAACTGAGCCTGCCAGATAAAGTAATGACCATTATCAAACTCCACCAGTCGTGACGAATCTGACTTTAACTTATCAACAAAATGATAATAATCCCAACGCAGTCCTGCCTTGAACTCGAAATTCCTAATCGTCACATTCACAGGTTCAAAAGATGTCTGATGAGAATTATAGGTTACGATATACTCCCTTTCTCCCTTATGATAGACATCAATCTCGTTATGCCGGAAATAATATGAGAAAGCAGGACGTGAGAATCGTAAGGCACGAGGGTGGAAGACTATATTGCCTCCTGCCAACGTTCTTTTTCCCAGACGTAAAGTCAAGTCAGAACTCACCAAGAGTGTCTTCTTCAAAGGCAAATTGGCATTCAACTGCAGAGCCACCATTTCCTCGGTATCGAAACGAAAACCAAGATTCACCTGGCTCGTCTTTCTATTACCTGCTGTCAAAACCAGACGATAACCATCCTTTTCCTCAACAAGACGAGATGTTGCAGTCTGGTAAAACAGGTCAGTACGCATAGAAGTCGTAATCTCCTCCTCTTGCCTACCTGTTATGCTATCAAGTCTGTCCAGACGGAATTTAGCTCGTAAAAAGTCCTCGTCTTGAAGTGTCATATTCTCAAAAGTGACACTCTTGACGTGCACCTTTTCTGTCATAGCTCTTGGACTGACGGGATTGAGCTTTACAGGTTTAAAATCAGGATCAACACCTATATACTTTTTTAACGCCAGCAACTCATCCCAATGTCGCATAGCCTCTGCCTCGCCACGATTAATCAACGTATCAATGGCTGCGGTATTAAAGCTGGCAGTAGAATAGCCTGAGGGATCCACACGGATATGGACATCTGTATTAGCAACGTTCTCATCATACTTGTTCATCACATTGAAATCAACGATCTGAAGCAGTATGCTAAGGGTGCTATTCAATTTTTCAGCCGTTCTAAGTGAGTCCTGCACAGTGACACCTATGACGACATCAGCTCCCATAGCTCTGGCGAGATCTACAGGATAGTTGTTTGTCATACCACCATCCACCAGCACCATATTACCCATACGCACAGGTGAGAAGAAAGCCGGTATTGCCATCGAGGCCCTCAATGCCTGAGGCAGACGACCAGAATGAATATCCACCTCTGAATTATCTACGATATTGGTGGCTACACAAGCAAAAGGAATGGGTAATTTGTTGAAATCCAAAGAGTCAGCATAACCCATGCAGAGTTTCTCAAGCAACATGCTTATGTTTCTGCCCTTGATAATTCCTCCCTCATTATTATTCCGTTTGCCAATGGTCAGTCCGTGAGAAATGATATAGGTGTTCTGCCTTTTCCTATCGATAATATTCTGGCGACTCATATTCTCACGATCACTCAGTAAGTAAGTCCAGTCCAGTCCCCTCACGAGAGTGTCAAGGGCTTCAGAATTATAGCCTATGGCATAAAGGCCGCCCACAAGACTACCCATCGAAGTGCCTGTCACGATATCTATTGGAATACCAGCACGCTCAATAACTTTAAGCGCACCAATATGAGCTGTACCTTTTGCACCACCACCGCTCAGCACCACTGCCACTTTTTTGCGCTCAGCAGAGAAAAAGGGCAATGCAACAAGTACAGCCAATATCAGACAGACAATCTTCTTCACAAAGATACTATTTATTCAGTTTCCAGGTAACACCATCCTTAGTGTCCTTAACCTCGAAGCCTGCTGCTGCGAGTTCATCACGGATCTTATCACTTGTAGCCCAATCTTTATCGGCCTTTGCCTTAGCACGCAGATCCAATACCATATCTACCACCTTGCCAAAAGCTTCCTCGCGGGCATCGTTTGAGCCAGAGTTTTCTGCCTTCAGTCCCAGGATGTCGAATGTGAAGAGATGCATCACCTCTTTCAATTCTGCCAGACATTCAGAGCAGATAGTTGCCTTATGATCAATGAGCTTATTAACAGTAGTGCAAGCCTCAAAGAGATTACTGATAACCTGAGGTGTGGCAAAGTCGTCGTTCATCGCATCATAGCACTTCTGGCGCAGACTTTTCACCACCTTCTCAGTCTCTGCATCGCACTTATCGCTTACCTGAACACGATCCAGGTCAGAAATAGCATTGAGCAACTTCTCCAGTCCCTTCTCTGCAGCAACAAGAGCCTCGTTAGAGAAGTCAACCGTACCACGATAATGGGCACTCAGGACAAAGAAGCGGATAGTCATTGCAGAGTAAGCCTTCTCCAACAGAGGATGATTACCAGTAAAGAACTGCTCCAGAGTGATGAAGTTATTATATGACTTACCCATCTTCTGTCCGTTGATGGTAAGCATGTTATTATGCATCCAGTACTTTACAGCCTGATGACCCATAGAAGCCTGTGCCTGTGCTATCTCACACTCATGATGTGGGAACACAAGATCCATACCTCCACCATGAATATCAAACTCCTCACCCAGGTACTTACGTCCCATAGCTGTACACTCACAGTGCCAGCCTGGGAAACCATCACTCCAAGGCGATGGCCAGCGCATAATGTGCTCAGGCTGAGCCTTCTTCCAAAGAGCGAAGTCTGCCTGGTTCTTCTTTTCACCTATACCTGCCAGCTCACGACTCTCGTCCTTGATATTCTCAAGACTACGACCTGAGAGGATACCATACTTAAACTTCTTATTATAAGCCTCGATATCGAAATATATCGAACCATTGCTCTCGTAAGCGAAACCATTGTCGATGATTTGCTTCACCAGCTGCTGCTGTTCGATGATATGACCTGTTGCATGTGGCTCGATAGAAGGACGCAGTACGTTCAAAGCATCCATCGCAGCATGATAGCGGTTAGTATAGTACTGTGCTATCTCCATTGGCTCAAGCTGCTCCAGACGGGCTTTCTTTGCAATCTTATCCTCACCCTCATCGGCATCGTGCTCCAAATGACCTACGTCAGTAATGTTACGTACATATCTTACCTTATAACCCAGGTGTTTCAGATAACGGAACACCAGGTCGAAAGTGATAGCTGGACGCGCATGACCCAGATGAGGATCACCATAAACAGTAGGACCACAGACATACATTCCCACATTGGGTGCATGCAGAGGTTCGAAACGCTCCTTCTGACGAGTAAGCGTATTATAGATAACTAATTTTGATTCCATTATTATTTTACGTATTCAGAGAAATCTGTCAACTTCATGTCACCCTTACGAGCCAGTGTATCGTGCATAGCGAAGGCAGCAGGCAGGTTATGACGTGTCTGACCCATCTTGGCAATCTTCAGGTAGTCCCAAAGCAGCTGCTTGTAGTCAGGATGTGCACAGTTCTCGATGATTGTCTCAGCACGCTGGATTGGGCCCTTGCCACGAAGGTCAGCAATACCCTGCTCTGTTACGATGATGTTAACATCGTGCTCTGAGCTGTCCTGATGGCTTACGAAAGGAACGATAGAAGAAATCACTCCACCCTTAGCCACAGAAGGACAAGTGAAGATACTCAGATATGCATTACGGATGAAGTCACCAGAACCACCGATACCGTTCATCATCTTCGTACCACTGATATGAGTTGAGTTAACATTACCATAGAGATCGGCCTCGATAGCAGTATTGATAGCGATAACACCTAATCGACGGATAATCTCAGGAGAGTTTGAAATCTCGCTCTGGCGCAGAGTCAGATGGTTCTTGAAATAGTCCATATTGTCATATACCTGCATCAGACACTCATTAGATACTGTCAATGAACAAGCAGAAGCATCCTTTACCCGGCCATTAAGCATCATTGCAACCACGCTGTCCTGCAATACCTCTGTATAGATATTGAAGTCGGGCACGTGCTTATCCTGTCCAAGGGCACCAAGAATAGCATTAGCTGTTGAGCCCACACCACTCTGCAGAGGCAGGAACTCCTTAGGAATACGACCCTTATGCATCTCCTCTACGAGGAACTCAGCTGTAAGGAATCCGATCTTATCTGTTACAGGATCACTATCCTTGAAGGCACGAGCCTCATCAGGGATATTACACTCCACTACACCAACAACCTTATCCTTAGGGATACTTACATAAGACTGACCAATACGATCGCCTACATGCTCAATGGGAATAGCCTTACGATAAGGAGGATCGAGAGGCTCATACACATCATGGATGAACTTCGCATTAGGATTGTGGAATGAGTTGAGTTCAAGAATAACATGCTTTGCCAGACGGGCAGCTGTTGGAGAGATACCACCGGCAGCAGTCAGATATACATGATAGTCATTACCAGCCTCTTCAATATCACATACCTCTAGGATAGCCCAGTCTAATGGACCATAGAATCCATAACGCAGCTCCTGTGCCATGTGGCTCAGATGCAGGTCGTTGTATGGGATTTCGCCCATATTCACATGCTTACGGAAATCGGGATTGGTGGTGTAAGGAGCACGATAGAGGATAGCCTGGGCGTTAGCCAGGTCACCATCTGTGCTCTGTCCTGTAGAAGCACCTGTGAAGATTGCCACCTTGAACTCACGACCAGCCTCGTGCTCAGCAACGGCGATCTTTGCCAGTTCCTTTGTTGTTGCCTTGGCCACACCTGCTGGTGTAAAGCCACTCATAGCGATATGTTCGCCATTCTTAATCATTGCTGCAGCCTCTGCAGCAGTAATACGTGTATAAGCCATAATCTGTTAAATTTGCAAATTTTGCGTGCAAAATTAATAAATATAGCTCAAACCACCAAAGGATTTTTCATTTATCAGCTATCATTTATCATTTCTTTAGAGTTGCTCCATAAGTACATCCCACACCGCAATGATATGGCAGACGCTTCCAGCAAGAACAAAGAAATGAAAAATGGAATGCATGTATTTCTTCTTGTTTAAGGAGTAGAACAAAGCACCCGTGATATAACATACTCCCTCTGCGACAATCCATATAAACGCTGCAGTAGAAACAGAGTCAATAAGCGGTTTGAATGCCACAAGTATACTCAGACCCATGCCCACAAAACAGAAAGTCTCGATGTTAGAGTGCTCTTTTAACTTCACAAAACTAACTATCGTACCAGCAATAGCGCAAGCCCACACAAACGAGAAAAGGCTCCAGCCCCAGTATCCCTGTTCGCGAAGGGCCGTAAGGGTGAGAGGAGAGTACGAACCTGCGATATGCCAGTAGATAGCAGCATGATCCCAC
This sequence comes from uncultured Prevotellaceae bacterium, assembly GCA_902761605.1. Taxonomy (GTDB): domain Bacteria; phylum Bacteroidota; class Bacteroidia; order Bacteroidales; family Bacteroidaceae; genus Prevotella. The sequence goes on along the minus strand of CACWLC010000035.1, from coordinate 7,725 downwards.
TTCCTCAGACGATCCTTCCACTTTGACCGATGTCCCAACAGACCTCCGCCCTTATAACGCTCGTAGGCGGGCAGAGCATGATACAATGTAGAGGCGATATAAGAGCCCAACATACCAAAGAGGTATAGTATCACTCCTACCCTCGCCCAGTTGTTGTCGCTTTGAAAGCACCATACCAGAAAGATGATGCCTACCACAACACCCAAAAGAATGCCCCCACCATGCGAGGAGGCATTCCATATTTCTTCTTTCCTTGTATAACGGATGGCCATCGGTATCAGTCCTCCGCTAAGGTAAAGTCAAGTTGTTTACGTTCCACATTGGCACGAGCCACCTGAATACGGATAGGATCACCAAGCTGATACTTTGTGTGATTACGACGACCTACGATTACGAAGTTCTTCTCGTCAAAGTCGTAATAGTCATTACCTAAGTCGCGAATAGGTATCATTCCCTCGCAGTGGTTCTCATCTATCTGGGCATAGATACCGTATGACGTAAGCCCAGAGATATGGGCATCATAGGTATTTCCTATCTTATCCTCCATAAACTCCACCATCTTATACTTGATAGAGTCGCGCTCTGCATTCTGAGATATCTGTTCCATATCGCTGCAATGCTCACAGAACTCCTCATACTTATCCTTATTGGCTGAACGGGCGCCATCCTGGTACTTCGTCAGCAGACGATGAACCATCATATCCGGATAACGACGAATTGGTGATGTGAAATGTGTATAATAATCGAAAGCCAGGCCATAGTGCCCGATGTTATGCACACTATACTTCGCCTTCATCATTGCTCTCAGGGCAACTGTCTCGATGGCATTCTGTTCTCTTGTGCCTTCTGCATCAGCCATAAGGCTGTTGAGCGACTTTGTGATGGCACCTTTAGTACCACTTGTCTTCACCTTGTATCCGAACTTAGACACAAACTGACGCAAGTTTTCGAGTTTCTGCGGATCTGGCTGGTCATGCACACGATAAGGAAGCGTCTTTGCTTTTGCACCCTTCTTCACACGACCTATCGATTCTGCTACAGTCTTATTAGCCAGCAACATAAACTCCTCGATAAGCTTGTTTGCATCACGAGAGGTCTTGAAGTATGCCTTTATCGGCTTGCCCTTCTCGTCGATATCGAAATGCAGTTCCTCACGATCGAACTTCACAGAACCGTTCTTGAATCGTGCTGCACGCAGTTTCTTTGCGAGGGCATCGAGTTTGATAAGCTGCTCTGCATTCTCACCCTTATAAGGATTCTTCTTCGTTGCAGGAGGAGCTGGCTCACCAGTACCATCCTTAACGCCATTATCCTCGAGTATCTGCTGTACCTCCTCATAGGCATAGCGACGATCACTCTTAATGACAGTATGTGCCAGATGCCACTTCTTGATATTTGCCTCATCGTCGAGTTGGAAGATCACACTATAACATAGTTTCTCCTCATCAGGACGCAGAGAACAGATAAAGTTACAGAGTCGTTCTGGCAGCATCGGGATAGTGCGATCCACCAGATAGATACTCGTGGCACGATTATATGCCTCTTTGTCTATAGTAGAACCCTCACGAACATAGTGACTTACGTCAGCGATATGGACACCAACCTCCCACAAGCCACTATCAAGCTTACGAATACTGAGTGCATCGTCGAAATCCTTCGCATCCTTTGGGTCGATAGTACATGTAAACACCTCGCGGAAATCCTCACGACGATCTATCTCCTGAGGTGTAATGGCAGCATCAATCTTATCTGCAGCATCCTCCACGTTCTTCGGATATTTATAAGGCAGATTATATTGCGCAAGGATAGCATGCATCTCGGCATTGTTCTCACCTGTCTTACCAAGGACATCAATCACAGAGCCGATAATGTTTTTATGCTCATTATCAGGCCACTGCACCACTTTGACAACGGCTTTATCATCCGTCTTTCCGCCCTTAAGTTTCCTCTTAGGGATGATGATATCGTGGATGAAGTTTGGGTCCTGGGGAACGAGGAAGGCCATATCCTTCTCTACTCGCAGCTTTCCTACTATCTGGTCGTGCGCACGCTTTACAATCTCAATGACCATCGCCTCCTTGATATGTTTGTCGCGACGGGCCATATAAGATACCTTCACCTTGTCGCCATCCATTGCCGACATTGAGTTGCGCTCAGCCACAAACACCGGTGTGCCTCCATCATTAGGAAGGAAGGAGTTACGGCCATTAGCCTTACGACGGAATGTACCTTCCTGCACTTGTGTCTTCATGTTCAGACGATATGAATTCTCGCTTACTTTCGAGAGGAAGTCATCCCACGCCATCTCCTCCATCACGTCGATGGCAAGCATCTTAAGAGGATGGGTATCAAACTTAAGAGCCTTGAAAATCTGCTTGAACGAGAATGTCTCATTCGGATTATGCTGGAAGAGATTCTGAAGCAACTCACTGACCTGCTTCTTTCCCAACCGTTTTCCACCTTTCTTCTTTCCCATAGACTTATTTCTTTTAATGATTACTGAGTGCAAAGATACGAAAAATAACGGCAGAATTCGCAGATTCAACAGATTATTTTCATTTTTTCAACGTATCTAAGGTTATTTTTGTACCTTTGCAGCCAAATTGAGAATAAAATGAAGATATTAATTACAGGAGCGAGCGGTTTTATAGGCTCTTTTATCGTTGAGGAGGCCCTGAAGAAGGGGTTCGACACATGGGCAGCCGTACGCAAAAGCAGCTCGAAGGAATATCTGAAGGATGAGCGCATAAACTTCATAGAACTGAACCTATCATCGAAGGCTCAGCTCATCGAACAACTGCGAGGTCACGATTTCGACTACGTGGTACATGCTGCTGGAGTTACAAAGTGTCTCAATAAACAGGACTTTCATCGCATCAACACAGAAGGTACAAAGAATATCATCGATGCCATACTCGAGCTTCAGATGCCACTGAAGCGATTTGTCTTCGTAAGTAGCCTGAGCGTCTTTGGAGCCATCAAGGAACAACAACCCTACGATGAGATCCGTGAGACAGACATCCCACAGCCGAACACGGAATACGGACGCAGCAAACTGGCCGCAGAGAAATATCTGGAGTCATTAGGCTCTCGCGTACCTTATATAATATTACGTCCAACAGGTGTATATGGTCCTCGTGAGAAAGATTACTTCATGATGGCCAAGAGCATCAAGCAACACTCTGACTTCGCCGTTGGCTACAAACGTCAGGACATCACATTCGTTTATGTATCCGATGTGGTACAGGCCATATTCTTAGCCCTCGATAAAGGTGAAAATGGTCGTAAGTATTTCCTCTCAGATGGCGAAGTGTATCAGAGCACTACATTCAGTGACCTTATCCACGAAGAGCTGGGACGCCCCTGGTGGATTCGTATCACTGCTCCTGTATGGGTATTGAGAATCATCACCTTCTGTGGAGAGTATATAGGAAAGATGACTGGTAAGGTGACTGCACTCAATAATGATAAGTTTAACATCCTGCGTCAGCGTAACTGGCGATGCGACATCCAGCCTGCTATCGACGAACTGGGCTATAAGCCTACTGTAAAACTGGCAGAAGGTGTTCGCAGAAGTATTAAATGGTATAAGGAACAAGGATGGCTCTGATTAAATTTCTTTTTGAGATAGAAAAGAAGCCTCGCAAGGGGCTGCTGGCAGTAGAATGGGTCATCATGGGCTATCTGCTGCTCACACTCCTGCTGACGTTCTTCATGACCACAAAGATACAGAATCCTGAACCGATGTTCTGGCTGCGATTCAATGCAGCTATGCTAACGCTCGCCTTGTGGGTGGTCTACAGACTCATACCTTGCAGATTCACAATTCTATGCCGCATCTCGCTACAGCTCATATTGTTGTCGTGGTGGTATCCTGACACTTATGAATTCAACAAGCTCTTCACAAATCAGGACCCTCTCTTTGCCGGATACGACCAGAGTATGTGGGGATTCCAGCCTGCGCTGCTTTTCTCACAAGTATGCAGCAACCCCATATTCAGCGAGCTCATGCACCTCGGCTACGCATCATACTATCCGCTTATTGCTGTGGTATGCGTATTCTATTTCTTCAAGAGATATGCCGAGTTTGAACTGACCACGTTTGTCATACTTGCCTCGTTCTTCATATACTACGTGATATTCATCTTCCTGCCTGTTACTGGTCCACAGTTCTATTATCTGGCTGCTGGCCTCGACAATATCGCTGCAGGGGTATTCCCAGACGTAGGCAACTATTTCCAGACTCATCAGGAGGCATTAACCGTTCCTGGATGGAAGGATGGGCTCTTCTATTATCTCGTAGAGTTAGCCCATGCAGCAGGCGAGCGCCCGACAGCAGCCTTCCCAAGTAGTCATGTGGGAGTAACAACGATACTCATGTTTCTGGCTTGGAGAACTCATAACCGCAAGCTTTTCTGGGGTATGATGCCTTTCTTCGTATTGATGTGTCTGGCAACGGTATATATCCAGGCCCATTACGCCATCGACGTGCTTGGAGGATGGGTCTCTGCCATCGTGATTTATGTCTTTTTGCATTTTTTAGGCAGAAAAATTTGCCCAATTGGAAAATAATACCTATCTTTGCAAACGGAAAAGTAAGGATAAAGACATGTTAACATTGAGGATTCCGACATCAACGACAAGTCGGGATTCTTTTGTTTTTTGTCAGTCCAACCAAGTGAGTTAAATAGTAAATCGTAAATAACTAAATCGTAAATAACATGGCTTATATGTCACAAGAAGGCTACGACAAACTGATAGCCGAACTGAAACGTTTAGAGAGCATAGAGCGTCCAAAGGCCTCTGCCGCTATTGCCGAGGCTCGTGAGAAGGGCGATCTTAGTGAGAACAGCGAGTATGATGCCGCCAAAGAGGCTCAGGCTCATCTCGAGGATAAGATCAATCAGCTGAAGATGACTATCTCTGAGGCAAAGGTGGTTGACACCAGCCGCCTCAGTACTGATGCTGTGCAGATTCTGTCAAAGGTTGAGATGACCAATATGACCAACAAGGCAAAGATGACCTACACCATCGTCAGTGAGAGTGAGGCCAACCTTCGTGAGGGCAAGATCTCAATCAAGACCCCTATCGCACAGGGACTTCTTAATCATAAGGTAGGCGACGAGGTAGAGGTAAAGATTCCTCGTGGCACCATCAAACTTCGTATCGACAAAATCACAGTAGGATAATATGGATATTTTCAGTAAGATTGCTGCTGGTGAGATTCCCAGCTACAAGTGCGCAGAGAATGAGGAGTTTTATGCATTCCTCGATATCAATCCATTGGTAAAGGGTCACACTCTGGTTATTCCTCGTCGTGAGGTTGACTATATCTTCGATATGGAGGATGATGAGATAGCCCGTTATCAGGTGTTCGCAAAGAAGGTGGCAAAGGCCGTTGGCACTGTTTTCCCTTGTAAGAAGGTGGCTCAGGTGGTATTAGGCCTCGAGGTGCCTCACGCTCATATCCACCTGATTCCCATGCAGTCGGAACAGGATGTTGACTTCCGTCGTGAGAAACTCAAACTCACAGAAGAGGAGTTTAAGCAGATTGCATCGAAAATTCTGGATGAATTCAAAAAGCTGTAGCCCTCGAGCTACAGCTTCTTTGTTTATACGTATTTATTGCCATATTTCAGTTTCGCCTCGCTCGCATATTTGCGTATCAGCGACGAGTCGTCGTTCTTCCTACATATAAGCAGCACATCATCGCTATCAGCAACGATATAGCCTTCGAGACCATTAAACACGCCCAACTTTCCCTTAGGGAGCTTTATCACATTATTGTTACATTGCTCCAGTTCTACCATCGAGTCGATGATAACATTATCACCCTCTGACTTTACCGATGATTCGTAGATAGCGTGCCACGTTCCCAAGTCTGCCCATCCGAAGTCACATTTCATAACAAACACATGCCGGCTCTGTTCAAGGATGGCATAGTCGAGCGAGAGGTTTGGGTAACGGGGATAGTGTTCTGTCACATAGTCCATCTCTTCATCATAGGTATAATCCACCTTATCATATCTCAACCCACGAAGCACGTTGGAGAAGATATACTCAAAGAATTTCAACAGATACTCTGCACTTGCCATGAAGATACCAGTGTTCCAATAAAACTCGCCACTCTCCATAAACATCCTGGCAAACTCTCGCTCAGGCTTCTCTGTGAACGACTTCACGCCATATACCTCAGGCTTGCAACTGAGATCGCCTAACTGGATATATCCGTATCCTGGCTCAGGACGTGTAGGTTTTACTCCCATCACCACCACGACATCATGCTCTGAGACGTAGCTGAATCCAATATCCACACTACGTGCAAACTCCTGCTCATTAAGCACCATCTGGTCGGATGGCAGCATGATGATGTTTGCCTCAGGACAAATCTTCTGTATTCGCATCGCTGCCCAAGCCACACTGGGTGCTGTATTTCGATGTATTGGTTCAATCATGACATTTCGCTCAGGTACATCGGGCAACTGTTCCCTTGTCATGTCGAAATACTCCTTACATGTGCAAACATATATATTCTCCTTGGGAATCAGTTTTACAATTCTATCGTAAGTAGCTTGTAATTGTGTTCGTCCTGTGCCGAAGAAATCCAGAAACTGCTTTGGAACATCCTCTCTGCTACATGGCCACAATCGTCGTCCGCGACCTCCTGCGAGTATCACGCAAAAATTATTACTCGTCTCCATTTATATTTGCCAATACTTATAGTTCATATTTTACGTTGCGAAGGTACGCAATATTATTGATATAAACAAGAATTTTTCATTTTTTTACCATAAATCTTTGTAGTTTCAGATTTTTGTAGTACCTTTGCAGCGCTTTTCGAGACAAATCGTCTTCAATTACTCGCTGGTCTCAAACACCAGTGGGGCAACCCGTGCCGGTTCGACCCCGGCTCTGGGTACGAAAGTACCACGTGTGAGGCTAAAAAGACGCACTGGCTCAAGGAAAGCAACGCGCTGTAAGACAAAAACTTACAGCGCTTTTTCTTTTTATAGAACCAAAGTTTTTCTCTCGAAAATTTCCCCACATTTTCCCCACCGATGCAAATTTGATGCAATTGAACAGTAGATTTGTGGGCTATTTGATTCAACGATTCTGCGTTAATTCTTGTAAATTCGTCAGTTCTATCTGGCAAATTCTGATTCTTTAGTAAAATTTCACTGATAGAATGAAATGGATGGAAAACGTCAACATCTACACTCTTAGGAATCCCAGATAGTTTTCCAGTTTGCGATTTCTGCCATATCGTGTACGTTCCCTCACCCTTGATGAAAGGTTTGTCATTCCCATACCTCCCAATCATCAGATGATAATTATTAAATCTTGGGCCGCAGTATTTGTTGTAGAATGTATTGACGGAATATATCATGGGAGCCTTGCCATAATGCGACTTGACAAGTTGAATGAAGCGCATAAGACTATCTTGGAATTGTAAGCTTGACCATTTCTTACATTCTTCTACGTCAACCATTGGTATCAAGTCTATATCGCTCTTCTTTACATGCTTCTTATAATTCTCGAACTGTGTCTGGACATAACTCGTTGTCCTGAAATAGTGATATGCGCCCACCCGAAACTTTCTGGCTCTGGCTCCTTTTATGTTTTGCTGGTACAGAGGATCAACATACGTTGCACCTTCAGTAGCCTTGATATAGACAAACTCCACATCAGGTACTTGTTCCCAATTGATTTTCCCATTATGATGCG
>CACWLC010000034.1 GCA_902761605.1 uncultured Prevotellaceae bacterium | reverse complement strand
GAAACAATCACATCTACACGCGATCTTGCTCTCTTCTTCCATCTCCGAACCTTCTTCGAACCATCTTCGAGTGTACATGCTTTACTATTGCTATTTATACAATCTCCACAACCGAATTGAGTGGAATATTAACTTCCCAGTGGCCGTCTTTTCTTCCGCCAATACGACGGAGATAATCCAACTTTTTGAGTTTGGCTATATCTCTTTCAATTGTTCGCTCATTAACGGAATTTTTTTTCGACATCTTTTCCGACATCTTTTCCGACAAGGCTTTGGCAGATAAGGTTGAATCAATAGAGATTAGTTCTAGAATAACTCGTTGTCTTTCAGTTAATTCAATCACGGGAACATTACCTTCATTTTCACCGCCAACTTTACCGCCATTTTTACCGCCATTCTCGTTGGTATAGCTCTGCGAGACTTTTACATCAACCTTGAATGCCGTGATAAGATTAACGTTGAACTCTGCGGGTTGGTTGCCATTTTCCTTCAGGTCAGTCTGGACTTGTCCTACACCTCGATTGAACATATTGACATAGCCCAGTGTCTTCATGGCACTAGCTACAAGAGGATTGCGATAATCATTCACGCTGGGGAAATTCTCAGGACGGGCATTGCCATACAAGCCTCCTGCATTCAGAATCTCCAGATGGCTGGCAAACTCATAGAAGCGAAGTGGCGTATTACTCTGCATATCGCGGTGCATACAGGCGTTGAGGAGCAGCTCTCGGATAGCCTGATAGGGGTAGTTACTGACCATCTCCTCGCGAAGGATAGAAACGAAAACGGGTTTCTTCTTGATAACAGACAACTCCAAAAGCGATTCCAGACGTGGCAACAATTCACAATAATTGCCTTCCAACTGCATTTCGTTCTCAACCTCGCTGGTGACGTCCTCACCCTTGAAACACACATACTGCACATACAGACCTGGCATAAAACGGCGCGGCTTGTAGCCAAATAATACGACAGCAGCGTATGTGGGACAGTTATGTTCAGTGTCATACATACCCACAGCAGCCATTTGTTCCTCGATGGGACGAGTGTCAGACTCTACCAAATCATTACCTAATAGCGGTATCAGATATTTTGTACGTAGCAATTCTGTGTTCACGTCAGAGAGTTTTGCTGCCAAACAAGGCATTGTATCGAAGGTTGCCATGAAAGACATTCGACGCTCTGCCAATATGCGCTCCTCTGCTTCCGTTGCTATGTCACGACGAGGACCGATACGAATAAATGTGCGTCCACGATAGCGTACAGGAGGCAAATCGGATGGGCTAACCTCAGCAACCAGTAAGTCACCTTCCGGAAACTGGAAACGGTCAACGTTCATCACGGGTATAGGCAGGATGTTTCCGTTGCTGCGTATGGCTGCAATCTTCTTCAGCAGGTCATCGGTGACCTTCAACCCCGACAACTCTCCGTTGTCGTAAGCGCCCAATATCAGGTAGCCATTCTTGCGTGAATTTGGCAAGTCGTTGGCAAAGGCACAGATGGCTTCCTGGAACTTATCCATGTCACCTGTTGACGTGGTTCGCTCCACTCGATAGGTTTCCGTGCTATGCAGCAGTTCTTGTATCTCGTCTTTGGTTATCATTTGACTATTTCTCTTGATTGAATTCTTCTTGTCTCACCAACTCCTGCACAGGCACTTCAAGTGCATTTGCTATTGCAATGAGAGCTTCAAGGCTTGGCTGGGTGGTGTTGGTGACCCATTTTGACACTGTAGCAGGATCCTTGCCGAGTTTGTCGGACAGCCACTTATTATTCAGGTCACGTTCTGCGAGAACAACTCTTATACGATTTAACTTTGCCATGATAGATTACTGTTGTTTGACGGCAAAGTTACAAAAAATAATCGAGACAAATGCTGATATGCTCAAAAAACTCCATAAATAAGCCAAAATTTGATTAAAAGGCCAATCTTTTGACGGATTAATGACATGATTCATGCGTATATTATATAATGTGTATCTGAAGTATCATTTGAAATAAACGACTTCCATTTGATGTTCTTAGTGACAATCCCCATTCATGATGAAAGCAATGAAAGTTCGGAGTAAAGGTTCGAGAACATCCACATAATAGAGAACCGGCGAAAAACATATATAAGATAGGCAAACTTGAAGAAGGCAATCCGAATCAAAAGAAATCATCAGGTTTGTGATTTTTTCTGTGTTTTCTTTTGGTTGTTTGGGGAGAAATCCGTACCTTTGCAGTGATTTTGTAACATATTGATTATCAATGGACATTTCCATTTTTGCAACAAGATTTTAATCGATAATGGATAACGAAGCAAAACAAAGAATACTATTCGTCTGTCACGGGAACATCTGCCGGAGTCCGATGGCGGAGTTCGTAATGAAGGACTTGGTGAAAAAAGCCGGGCTGGAGGACAACTTCATGATTGAATCGGCGGCCACCTCGACAGAGGAGATAGGCAACAGCGTCTATCCCCCTGCCCGACGGAAATTGGCAGAACACGGTATCGGCTGTTCAGGCAAGACGGCCCGTCAGATGACTCGCTCAGACTATGATCGCTACGACCTGCTGATAGGCATGGACTCGTGGAACATCCGCAACATGCGAAACATCTGCGGTGGCGACCCAGAAGGGAAGATCGTGATGCTGATGGACTTCACCAAACGGCCTGGTGACGTGGCCGACCCTTGGTACACGGGCAACTTCGAGGCCACTTGGCGCGACGTGCTGGAGGGCTGTCAGGCACTGCTGGACAGATTGGCGAAAGCTGGACAGATTGGCGAAAGGCTGCGATTAAGCGAGAACAGAGCGATACAGGATTATTCTGTATAATTATGGTCCACGACAACAGCAACCTGCGTGTCAGGCACCAGAGGTTGTATCTCATTGGTAAGTTGGCTGACGAGGGCAGCGTCATCATGAACGGAAATATCAGGTACGATATCGATAGAGAGATATTTGTCTTTCTCTGAATAGTAGAAACCATGCACCTGAACAATATCCTTGTGGGCAGCGAGACTCTGCATTACCTTCGACTGCAACTCAGTACGACGGTTCTCGCCTGTGGCCACAGCATAGATGCCGACAGTAGTGATGATACTGTGCTTCTCAAACAAGTAAGTTGAAATCTTACGCGTTAGACCATGAATGTCATGAGCTGACATGGTGTCATAAACGTTGATGTGCAGTGAACCGATCTTTACATCAGGGCCGTAGTTATGCAGTATCAAGTCGAACACACCATGAACGCCTTCGAAGTCGGAAACCTCCTTCTGAATCTGTTTGGCATAGTCAGCCGAAATGCTCGTACCCAGCAGCTCGTTGACAGGCGAAGCCAGCATCTCGATACCAGCCTTGATGATCACAATGGAAATCAGTGCACCCAAGATGCCATCGAGCGACACGCCCCACAAAAGCATAACACCAGCCGAGACGAGCGTTGCCAGCGTGATAACCGCATCAAACAGCGCATCCGAGCCGGAAGCTATCAGCGCGTCACTCTTCAGCTGTTCACCCTTGCGCTTGACATACTGGCCAAGAATGAGCTTTACTACGATGGCCACCACGATAACCACGAGTGTGGTCGTCGTATACGAAGGCTCCGTAGGGTCGAAGATTTTCTTTACCGACTCAATAAGTGAGGTGATACCTGCCGACAGCACAATGACAGCGATGATGATGGCACTGAAATACTCGATGCGCCCGAAACCGAAAGGATGCTTCCTGTCGGCAGGGCGCTGTGAGAGTTTCGTACCTACGATGGTGATGACACTCGATAGTGCATCGCTCAGGTTGTTGACAGCATCCATCACGATGGCCACACTACTGGCCAGAATACCGACTGCGGCCTTGAAGCCCGCCAACAACACATTAGCTATAATACCAATCCAACTGGTACGGATGATTTCCTGACTTCTGTCCATAAAAAGTTGTTAATGCGCTTCATGCTTTATTGAACTTCGTCTTCGGCTGTTTGCAGCGTGGACAGCGCCAGTCATCTGGCAGGTCCTCGAAAGCAACGCCATCATGTTCGGCTGGATCATACAGATATCCACAGACAGAGCAAATATACTTGCCGGAATCTTCTTTTTGGGAGAAATCTATCTCTGCCAACACCGTCGGTACGGGATTGTCCAGATCCATCACACGCTTGGCCTCCAGGTTCTCATAGCCCTGTGGCGTATGGGTGCCGCAATATACGGTAGGTTGGTTGCGAACGAACTCGCGTACTCGGTCCATAGTCTCACGAGCTGCTGGCAGATCGTCGAAGACAACAGAGAGCTTGTTTGCATAAAGAGCCTCGTCAACGTAGGTGATGTCTCCCTCGAACATATAGAACAATCCCTCGTTCTCTGCGACGATAAGGCTGTTGCCATTCGTATGTCCCTTGGCCTTGACAAAGTAAACGCCATCGGCGATCTTCTGACTCTCAGGGAAATTGTAATAAGGTCCGTCAGTGAACTCAACAGGAACTATATTAGGAATGTCCTTGAGTTCGTCTGCTCCAATCTCTTCCGCATTGACATAAATCTTTGCATTGGGGAAGGAGCGCAGCTCTCCTGAGTGGTCGGCATGCTTGTGGGTCAGCAGTATCTTTGTCACCTGCTCTGGTTTGTATCCCAATGCTGCCAAAGCATCCATATAGTCGCAGATGCTCTTACCGATATAGATGGATGCCGTCTCCTCTGGTGCACCATCGGGGAAACCTGCTGGCAGGCCGGTATCCACCAAGATGACTTCGTTGCCGGTGTCTATCAGATAGTTCTGCAGACTGCCACGATAGCGGATGTTCATGTCAAACTTCTCTTGTCCTTCCTCGCCACCAAATACGAATGGCTGAGAATAGAATCCGTCTTTGCGGAATTTTACTGCTTTGATGTCCATAGTCTTTTCCTGTGTCATGATCTGATTTGTTTTATGTGAATACTATTGTTTGATAGTTCTTGACGGCAAAGTTACAAAAATTAATCGAAACAAATGCTGATATGCTCAAAAAACTCCATAAACAAGCCAAAATTTGATTAAAAGACCAATCTTTTGATGAAGGTAAGTCACTATTTTACAATCATATAGCAAGAGGTGCAGATTCAACGTCTGCACCTCTTTTTCTTTATTTCTCAATCAACCAGTATTCCATATGGTTGGTTTTGCGCTTGCTCTTGAAGTTGAATTGTACATCGTTAAGGGCGTTGCCTATCTTCTGGAATGGGGTTTCTGGATCGAAATTGGGATAGCGGTTGGCTAGCAACTGGCTGATGTCACCCAGACTCCACCACTTGGCTTGCTCTGTTTCTTTGGGCTTGCGGAAGGTCTCGCCAAGCATCTCTACCAGGTCGTTCAACTTCTGGAATGGCTCGTTCTCGCTGATAAGAGTCTGGATTTCATCATCGTTCAGCCAGAATCGTTCACCATTATTAAATAGGTATAGGGCTTGGGCAAAAAGCTGTTCGTGATTCAAGGTGTCACTAAAGTCGATGTTGCCTTCTACGCCAACGCATACAAATCGACGGCTTCCTGTTGGATCTACCAATGGCTTCATCTGGTTGGTGGTGCCGATGAACGAGGTGTAGCGACGATACCGTATGGCGGACGGAACTTGACATCGCTCGACGACAAGAGGTATTTCAGCACGATCTGCTGCGAATTTGTGGTCTTGTCGAACTCGTCGATGTTGATGAGGGCGAAGGATGTCAGCGCGATGTTCAGGTCGAACTCATTCTTGAAATTAATCTTATCATTGTAATAATCGCGCAGTTCCGGAGGCAGGATAATCTTACAGAAGCGAGTCTTTCCGCATCCCTGACGACCTATCAGCAATGGTGTCAAGGCATTGCCTGTCAGTTGTTTTTCGCTCTCGCGCCATTGAGCCACCATTCCTACGAGCCAAAACCGTAGATATTTCTCCCAATGAGGCTGACTCGTTGGCACACGTTTGGCAAGCTCAGCGATATAGTCCTGTCCGTTCCACTTTGGCAGATTGTCGAGCCAAGTATTTATTGGATCGTATTGCTCAATGCGCGTAGAATCTATGAAACGATTCACATCGCGATCCCATGATTTTAGCCCTAACTCAGTGGCTCTCAGCGTCATATCGTTGCGCACCTCGTCTGTCAGAGGTTTGAATCTCTGGTCGTCAGAGAATTTCTCCCGATATTCAGCCACACCTGTCAGGAGATTCTTTCGCAGCTCATAGTTCGAGTTGAGGAATATCTCCGTCTTCATTGCCTGGATGGTGTCCTCTGGCACACTCTTCAAGGGCTTTATCTTGTGTTTCTTGCGATAGTCCTCCTGCTCGGCCACACTATATACCGTTTGGAAAATCTTCTCCACCAGCAGTTTGTCGCGATTCAGCACAGGATGCAGCATAGTTAAGCCTTGAGCATGAGCCTTTGGTATGCCCTGATCCAGGCACATCGATGCTATCTGCATCAACAGCGTCGCCTCTTTATCCTCATCGGGCAGTTCGAAATAATGGCCCATCACCGTCTCTACGATGAAAGTCCAGTTCAGATGATAGGTTCGCGTAACAGTACGTCCAGGCATCAGATAGTCCTCCTCGCGGCTAATCACCACCGGCTGGGGAATGTCATGACTTTCTGTATCAGCATAGAACGGACGAGCCTCAGCATTGAAACTCATCTCGGGGTCAGAACTCATATACACAGTCCTGTCGAGTCGCGGCTCCAGAAACTGGATATCAAATCCGAACTGATTCTGATATGCCCTCCGCGCAGTATTATATATGTTAAGGTGGAACTGACGGATATCCTTTTCCTCAAATGGCAGCTTCGCGGAGCCGCCAGGATACAACTCGCCTCTGCACACAATCTTCACGCTCCTACCCGATCCTCCAAGAAAACACATCATTGTCTCTGGCAGCATCTTAGCCAACTCTCTGATTTCCACAGCTTTCTCATAGGTCTGCAGATCGTTTATCTCCAGCACCACGAGACCATTATACGCCATCATCTGCAGCTCACCCTTCCGCCTGATATAGTCGGCAGCGAAACAGATTCTTGGCAATTTAAGACCACCCTCCCACTGTACAGAGACCTGTCCGTCAGGCAATCGATGAGGATTCATCAGATGATACACCTCACGAGTATGTCTGACCGTATTCTCGATCATGCCCCCTTTAATGGCATTCGCCATAGTAGCAACCTCAACACGATTGATGACTTCCTTCTTGCCGTCTTTTTTCAGTAATGTTACATTCATGATTATTCAGTTATTCAAATTTTGTCGCAAAAATACAAAAAAAATGGGGAAAAAACAGAATTTTTCAGAAAAAAATTATGAAAATGCCTACATGCCTACATAAAATCGTCCAAAACACCTTTATACAAAGGGTAATTACAATTTTTTTGCCTACACAAAGCCTACATAAAGCCTACATGATGCCTACATGTTACATACACAATACTTACATATAGCCAACATGCCATTTGTATACATTTAGCCCCCTATCAGACAATATCAAGGTAGACACTCCGCAAATCTTATCCTTAATGGCAGCAATAAATTCTCGAGAGAATTTGACGCCTACCTCCCTACCTGACAATCTTTAGTACGTACCTAAGCAGAAAATTCTCTCGAGAATTTTCTTACTACTCTTATCTCCAGAACCTGCGAAGCCGTATCTTTCATCGCGCTACCTCCCTATGCAAATGTTAAGAAACGGGCATTTTGATATAATTTTGGCCATATTTATGTAGGTATTATGTAGGCATCATGTAGGCTTTATGTAGGCTATAATCATAATTATCTTACAGAAATACAGATAGTTATATTGCTTTTATGTAGGCATGTAGGCACTTATATAGATTTTAAATGAAAATTTTAGCGATTGAGAACACGAAAATCTACGATAATTAGCAACCTAATTTAATTTTCGAGAATAATCAAAGAAATTCTCTCAATAATTTTGTTTTTCGCTCGCTTATTCGTATCTTTGCGACGTAAACGAATCAATTAATACAAATCTTATGAAATACAGAATCAAGAAAGAGACCAAGCCAACGCTCAAGACCTTCGGCAAGTACAAGGCTGTAGCCGTTCACAACCAGACAATCGAGAGCCGTCAGCTATTCGAAGAGGCAGCAAGGCACATGACCATCAGCGGAGGTGTGCTCGAAGGCATGATGATGACTGTAGCCGAGACCGTACGCCGTCATCTTCAGATGGGCGACAAGGTGCGCCTGAGGGACTTCGGCCTGATGAAACTCGAAATCGAGAGCGACAAAGTCGACGATCCCAAAACCTTCCGTGCCAACAAACACATCCGAGGTGTCCGCCTCCACTTCATCCCAGAAAGCTACGAAGGCTCCCAGCCCCTCTACGATGGCATCACCTACGAAAAGGACAAAACGTTCAGCGAATAAAGTATTAGGCGTGCAATGGGACAGAAAAATGATAGTGTCATTTAATAAGATTTATGAAGAAAACAATGCTCGCGTTCCTGCTTTTGGGCATGCTGTCTGCCAAAGGTGCAGACTTTCATATCAAGGACTATGGAGCCCAGTCGGACACGACGGTGCTCAGTACCAAGGCTATCCAACAGGCCATTGATGCATGTAGCGAGGCCGGGGGAGGCCGGGTTGTGGTGCCAGCAGGCCATTATAAGATAGGTACGATAGTGCTGAAGAGTCATGTGCATCTCTATTTGGAACATGGGGCGACGCTATACGGCAGCACGGATCTGAAAGACTATCTTCCGATGAAGTCAGACTATGTCTCGCTGCGGACTCATAGCACAACCATCCAGCTCATCTATGCCGACAAAGTTAACGATGTGGTCATCAGCGGTTTTGGCACTATCGACGGCAGGGGACGTGCGTTCAAGAAACTTTCGTGGAACGATGAGGGCATCACGCGACCCCATCTGTTGCGCTTTATTCAGAGCGAGGATATCACCATCAAGGACATCACACTCCGTAACAGCGGCTGTTGGATGCAGCACTATCTGGCCTGCGACCGTCTGCATATCGATGGTATAAAGGTCTTCAATCGCAACAACTATAACAACGACGCCCTCGACTTGGACGGATGCCATGAGGTGGTGGTGACGAACATGATAGCTGATAGTGATGATGACGGCATCACGCTGAAGAGCACATCGCCTCGAATGTGTGAAAACATCCGTATTTCCGACTGTGTGGTGTCGAGCCACTGCAATGCCGTCAAGTTGGGTACTGAGACTAACGGCGGCTTCCGTAACATCAACATCAGCGGCATCGTGGTGAAGCCCAGCAGCGACCAACAGAAGAAATTCTTCGGTCAGTGGATAGGCTCGTCGGCTATATCATTGGAGATTGTCGACGGAGGCACTTTGGAAAATGTCAATGTCTCTGACTTCATCGTCGAGGGCACGGAGTCTCCTATCTTTGTCCGTCTTGGTAATCGCGGGCGCGGTTATCTCATTCCCGAGCAAAGCTCGCCTACCCGTGGCCTTTCCGACGGGGCCTACATGGAACGAATCATTCCCGTCAATCATGTGGGACGTATCAATGGCATCCACCTGTCGAATATCCTGATTCGCAATGCCGGACGGATGGGGTGTAGCATCACGGGCTTGCCTGGCCATCCTGTTGAAAACGTGTTCCTCTCCAATATTTCCATTCATCATCAAGGTGGTGTTACCTTCGACGAGTTGGCACAGATTGCCGACTCTGTGAAGGACGAGAAAGAGAAAGCCTATCCAGAGGCTACGATGTGGGGACCACTGCCTGCCAAGGGATTCTTTGTGCGACACGCCGTTGGTGTGGAGTTCTCGAATGTCCGTGTTGAGACAGAACAGCCCGATGTACGTCCTGACATTGTCCGTGAGGATGTCGACGTACCTGTATCGTGGGGAGACTTAGGCAACGGGATGTATCAGAACCCTTTGCTTAATGCCGATTTCTCTGACCCTGATGTCATCCACGTGGGCAACAGATATTATATGGTAGCATCCGATTTTCATTTCATGGGTATGCAGGTGCTGGAGTCGGAAGATATGGTGAACTGGCACTACGTCAGTCAGATATATCATCGCATCGATGAACCCGGGTGGAACGATAACCGGCATTATGCTGGTGGGGCGTGGGCACCCTCCATCCGCTATCACAACGGGCTGTACTATGTCTATTTCTGTACGCCCGATGAGGGGCTCTATATGTCGACGGCAAAGGATCCTCATGGTCCTTGGGCGCCACTCCATCTGGTAAAGCGGGTAGAGAAGTGGGAGGATCCCTGTCCTTTATGGGATGACAACGGACAGGCATACTTGGGACGGAGCCAGTATGGTGCTGGGCCTATCATTGTCCATCGGATGTCGCCAGACGGTCGCGAACTGCTTGATGACGGCATCACTGTCTATGAGGGACCTGTGGCTGAGGGTACGAAATGGCTGAAGCGCAATGGCTGGTACTATCTGATTATCCCTGAGGGGGGTGTCGGACAGGGTTGGCAGACAGTTCTTCGCGCTCGGAACATCTATGGCCCCTACGAGCGGAAGATTGTGCTCGAACAAGGCTCTACCCAGGTAAACGGCCCCCACCAAGGTGCTTTGGTCGATGCCCCTGACGGTTCTTGGTGGTTCTATCATTTTCAGGAAACACCAGTCTTAGGTCGTGTGGTTCATCTGCAACCCGTTCATTGGCAGGATGACTGGCCACTGATGGGTGTCGACATCGATGGTAATGGCATTGGGGAACCTGTCAGTGTCTGGAGAAAGCCCATTCTTTCAGCTACGTCTGTTTCTCAGAAGACTGGTTATGGTCTCCCACCACTCACACTCCAGACCAGCGACGACTTTTCAGACCCCACACTCGGACTGCAATGGCAGTGGAATCATAATCCCGACGATGCCCATTGGAGTCTTACAGAGCGTAAGGGTTGTCTCACTATCCATGCCCAAAAAGCCGATAACCTGAAAACGTGTCGCAATATGCTGACACAGAAGGTTATCGGCTATCAGAGCCAGAGCACCGTGTTGCTGATTGCCGAGGGGAACTGCTTTACTGGTCTGGCCTGTATCGGCAAACAGTTTCATGCTGTGGGTATCACGCCTGAGGGCATTGCCGTCGAGACGGATGGTAAACTTCAACTACTTCAGAAAGGTCGTTTCAGTCGGCTATGGCTACGTGTTACCAACGATTGCCCCCAGAATCGTCATCAGTTTGCCTACAGTACTGACGGCGAGCACTTTACCCCCATCGGCGAGTCCTTTCCGATGCGCTGGGGCTACTGGAAGGGAATCCGCACCGCCCTCTTCTGCTACGGCACCGACGGCAAAGCCTGTTTCGATGAGTTTATCCGGGAATAATATATCACCTCGTCATCATCACAGCGTGCCTCTTACCCATGTGACTCACATCAGAATAAAAATAATCACGGAATCTTATTTTTTTTCCAAAACATTTGGAGGGACAAAAAATTATCCCTATATTTGCAAAAAATATAAAGAATGAAGGGATGAAACCAAAGGATTTGAAAAAAGCTCAGACTCTGTGCGAAACCTTTCAGGAAGAGTTCATAGAGAAACGGCACGAACACATGGATGAAAACGATTGATGACTATGGCAAAGATTGAGAAAGTATGGTTTGAGAACGAACGAATCTATCTGCAGGCTGATAGCGGTGAGAAATTGAGTCTTCCTTTGGAGGCATTCCCCTGCCTGAAGGAAGCATCAGCTGAAGAGCGTATGAATTTCAAAATTGGTCGTTTTGGGGATGATATCCGTTGGGAGAAACTTGATGAAGATGTGCATATCTCGAGTTTCTATGAAACAGTTGAGCCAGATCCGGACAATGAGATAGGAAGAATCTTCAGGAATTTTCCACAACTGAATGTTTCCGAGGTGGCGCGATACATAGGAATCAACAAGAGCCTGTTGGCTAAGTATATCTATGGAATCAAGAAGCCTAGTAAAGACAGAACCCACCAGATTAAAAAAGCTCTGCATGATATTGGGCAGGAGCTGATAGCAGTATAAATCTATCAAAAGATATGAATAACAAAGAACATGGATGAAGAGCTCACGTCCTCACAGGAGGTGGTGAAGAAATCGGATTAGAAAGCAATCCGTAAAATGATCACAGAGTCTCTTTATCTCTGTAGACGAATTACAACGTTGCAGGAACTGAGAATGAATTGTTAAGCAAAGAAAAAAGTCGAAATATTTGGAATTTCAGAATAAAGTGTGTATATTTGCAGCAAATAAGACGAATTTAAGAGTTATAGATATGTCAGCAAAACAATATAAAAAACTGAACTACCTCATGATTTTCGTGAAGATGTTCGCAGACAGGTTCTGTCTTACTGAACGGCAGGCGTTCAACTATTTGGATGCTCATAAGGGATTTACCTTCATTGATAAGCATTATGATGCCATTCACACAATGGATTTCGCATATGCCATTCAAGATGTACAAGAAGTATGTCAAGCTTATGGAGGACGTTTATGATGAACACCAATCAAATAGGAAGAGAGTTTACTCGTAGGCTAATAGAATCTCAAGGTTGTGACATGCAAACTGCAATTCGCTTTTTTACAATAGAACTGTATACTCGTCTCAGTCCGACAGATGATACAGATACTGACAAGCTGTATTCAGACTTTGAGCAGGTATTTTTGCAAAGTCCATAACAGTTCTTGTTGGCAACCTTACAGCGTGCCAGGTCCCATGTGACCTTGGGAGAAAGATTGTAAATAAAAACCCAATAAGATATGAACAACAAAGAACCTGTCCCCTGTGCATATCATCAATCTCCTCAAACTTGCCAAGTTCTCACAAGCCAAATAGCTGCTACAGACAATGAGATAGACCAAAGAGCGTTTGACCTCTATGGTCTGACACCAAAAGAAAGAGAAACCCAATAAAAATAAGACAAAATAATATGGCATATACATGGATTCCGTTTTATAAAGAGTTGGCACAGAAACTCTTGCAGTTCAGAAATGATAGAAATCCATTAGTTGAGTGGATTAACACAGACTTAAAGAAGGTAAGGACAAAAAGTCGTTCTTGGCCTTTAATTGAATATCTGACAGAAAAGAAATCTCATAAGATAACTGACATTGACCCTTTTTCCGTTTTTGGAATCTTTAATCGTAACAATATAAGAGGAGAATCTGGACGTAATGAACTACTACTTAAATTTCGTCATTATTTTAATATCTCTTCTGAATTACCTTTGGATTTTGAAGGACTACCTTCTATTGATATCAAGTCTAATTTTTATTTGCTTTCAAATAGCAAGAATCTAACAATAAGTGATCTTTGGGAATTGTATGTAAAAATACTTTGCAACGAGAATGTGTCTGATGATTTTGACAGGATGATTTCTAACGGAGTTTCAGTTCAAGAATTGTCATTATCGCTTTATTGGATTGTGCCTGAATCTTTTTTACCACTTAATGACTTGAATTCTAAATACCTTCAGATGCATGGTATAAAAACTTCCATATCCAATCTTGATTATCAGGGCTATTGCTTGATAATGTCAAAAGTTAGTGAAATACAATCAAAATCATTTGCGGAATTAACGGCGTCAGCAATTGACCTTGCTAATACTAAAAGGATTTGGATGTGGAGCGGTGATGAAGAAACTTTTGAAAATAATTATTTGTCTTGTGGTTCTTCTGCAGAAGGAAATATTAACTTCGCTTCAATTTCTTCAAAGAAAGAATTGGGTGAAGCATATCGCTCAATTAAAGGTAATAATGATGCTAATTTACCTGCTGCATATTGGGATTTTATAAAAGAAGTTAAGGTTGGTGATGTGGTTGTTGTATTTAGTAATCGCATAGAAGATAAACAGAGGTATCATATTTTATATGGCTGGGGGATATTTATCTCTGAATGTGAGTTTGACTATCAGAAAGAAAATCCTTTAAGGCGGAATGTACAATGGTACAGTTCTAATAGCATTCAAAAAGAAACACTCTCAAAAAATCATCACTTTTTTCATAGTGTCGAAGGGATAGAATCTGCTAATATTATTCATTTACTAAAAATAGGAGACGTTTTTGTAAATTCTAATAGTCATTATTCTAAAGTCCAACAAAATGCACAAACGAAAAGTGGCAACACGAATGTTCCGTTTAAATATATAACGAGAACAGAACCGGAACCAATAGTAAAATCATTTGAAAATTATTCAAAGGAGCGATTTTTGAAACAAGTGTTTGTTTCTCAGAATGATTATGAGAGATTGGAAAGTTTACTTCTCAGAAAGAAGAATCTGATACTTCAGGGAGCCCCAGGTGTTGGTAAGACGTATGCAGCCAAACGCTTAGCTTATGCTATCATGAGTGAAATGAATGATGATAGGGTGATGCAAGTGCAATTCCATCAGAACTATAGTTACGAAGACTTCGTGATGGGCTACAAACCAAATGAAGAGGGAGGTTTTGAACTGAAAAACGGCATCTTCTATCGCTTTTGCAAACGTGCTACAGCAGATAGTGAACACAAATATTTCTTTATCATCGATGAGATAAATCGTGGCAATCTGAGTAAGATATTTGGTGAACTACTGATGCTGATAGAAAACGATTATCGAGATAAGCCAATAATGATGGCTTACAAAGATGAGAATTTCGCAGTGCCAGCTAACCTATATATAATAGGTATGATGAATACTGCTGATAGATCTTTGGCAATGATTGACTATGCGCTGCGCAGAAGATTCTCGTTCTTCGAAATGAAACCTGGGTTCACAAATCCCGTCTTTCAGGAAGAAGTCAGTAAGAAGAAAGATCCTCAATTAACGAACCTCGTGAATGCTATTATCGATTTGAATAAGGAGATAGAAAATGACGATTCACTTGGTTCTGGTTTCTGCATTGGTCATAGTTATCTCTGCAATTTAGGGGATAATTACAATTTAGAGAATATCGTAGAATACGACATTATACCTATGCTCAGAGAGTATTGGTTTGATAATGATGACAAGTTTAATCAAGAGGCTCAAAAACTTAGAAATACACTCTAATGACAGAAGATAAAGGCATACTGATACGCAACATCTACTATATGCTGGCCTATGCTTTCCAAGAGCTTAGGCAGAATAACTATACAGAAATAGAGGGCGAAAAGTTTGAAAATATCTACGACCTATTTGCAGAAATCATAATAAGAGGTATTTCGTATCAGTTAAAGCAGGGCCTTTATCGTGAGTATATTGGAAAGAATGAGTCGATGCTTACCGTTAGAGGTAAAATAGATATCAATAGTACAATTGCCAACAGAATGCGTAACAATCAACAGATAGCCTGTGATTATGATGAACTTTCAGAGAATAATATCTATAATCAGATTCTACTTACAACAGCCCAAACGCTCATCAGACATTCGGATGTGAAGAAAGACAAGAAGGCTAAATTAAAACAATTGATGCTCTACTTTCAGAGTGTGCAGCCTGTTGATGTCCAAACCATTCGTTGGAATACTTTGCGTTTCGATCGCAACAACAGGAACTATCGAATGCTGTTGTATCTTTGCTATTTCATTATTAGTGAATGGCTTATGACTACTGAAAACGGACAATTTAAGATGCGTGGATTCTCAGATGACCATATGTGTCGGCTCTTTGAGAAGTTCGTTCTTGAGTTTTATAAGAAACACTATCCTGACTTAAAACCTTGCGCTGCTCAGATAGAATGGAATATCGAGATTGAACAATCTTCAATCAACATTCTTCCTATTATGAAGACTGATATTCTGCTAACAATTGGTGAACGCGCGTTGATTATTGATACCAAATATTATACGCGCTCTATGCAGAAGCAATTCGACAAATCTACCATCCACTCAAACAACCTCTATCAGATACATACTTACGTTACTGAATACGATGAAGACCATAAGGGTAATGTGGACGGAATGTTGCTATATGCCAAAACACAAGAAGATATTGTTCCAGATGGTCAGATTAAGCGGAAAGATGGTAACTATATATATTTTAAGACACTCGACTTGAATACAGATTTTAAAAGTATCAAAGAACGACTAAATAGTTTTGTGAGTGCTATGAGTCCTAATAATTGATAACTATGAGGATTATTAATAAAATAGGTAACGAGACTTTACTGAATAGAGAGAAATCGCTCTTTCTCTGTTCAAAGCATGCACCTTATTCTATATATGATAGGGTGTTTGGTTGGGTAGATTCTCTTACTACTGACGATTGTGTTATTTGCTTCAATTCATCAGAGTTGGAAGATGAAGTTATGAGGGCTTTGCTTGTTAATCAGGTTCCTACGATACTTGTTGTGATGAATCGTTTTACAGATAAGTACAACGTTCAGATAGAAAAGGCTATAAATGAAGAGCGAATGCTGATTCTTGAACTTCAACGTGATGAACCTCGTGGGGCAGGTCAGACACCAAGACTGAGAAATCAATTTATCATGCAAATGGCTCAACATATTGTCTGTGGCTATGTCAACAAGAATGGCAGTATATTCCCACTCTTGTCAGGTGCCAAAGATGTACTTTATCTGGATCAGGAAAATATGATGATAGCAGCAGAGCCATTAATAGCACCCTCTCACCAACGTTGGAAAGTATGGGAGGACAAGATTCTCTTGCGAATGTTCTATGAAGATATGGGCCTTCATGCCATCAAGAAGCGACTTCGTAGGACATATATTTCTGTGAGGACAAGAATCAGAGCCATCACACTGCCAGAAGAAGTTCTAAAGGGACGAGAGTTTGAGGACTTCGTATTAGAGCTCTTCGACTTAAATGAAACAAAAACCTATTCTCTATTGGAGTGGCGAAGTGATAAATCTATGGGCGAGATTAGTCCTGTAAGTAATACTTATCCTGACTTTGTACTCGAATATAAAGAAGGAAGACGTAAAAAGAAGTTCGCTATTGAATGTAAATGGCGAGCCAGCATACCAAAACGATTTACTCAACCTTTGTTTGAGCCAGAGCAAATCACTCATTATCAAGAATATGCAGTAGAAAAAGCGCAGAACGTTTTCATCATATTAGGTGTTGGAGGTGAGCCTTCTATGCCAGAGGAACTCTATCTGATTCCTATTGACGCCATCTCTCAAGTACAATCAAAGCCCTCACTACTCAAACAATTCCAAAGAGAGGTCGTTGACAAATGGTTCTCAATAGATGAGTTTACATAGTAGAGGATAACATTTAAAACAACATACAGTTCAGACTGCTGGCGAACCACAAAAAGTGAACTTTGCACCAATAGACGAAGGCTTCCGAATCAGGGGCACGGCGTGAAGCCCCTGTGACCTTTATTCGTTACTCAAATTTACTTATCCCTAGGTGTGTAAAGTTGAGGAACATGCTTCAAGAAGTCCTGATAGTATGAGAGAATCATATCATGCAATGGATGATCATGACGCATAAGGATACCAGCGTAGTAACTGACCTGTTTGAAAGTAACAGAGTCACTGTAGAGCGTCATCTCATGACTACGTGCATAGTCGTAGAACCATAGGTGATAAAGACGGTCACGTGCTGCCTGGCGTTTGTCAGTGGAGTCGCAGATATATAGCATAACGGTTGGCTCCTGACTGAAAAACTCTTCAAGGATGACAGTCACAACTTCGAGTATCTTAGGGTCATATGAGCCGTGTTCGTTCTCGCTATTATCGATGAAAAAATGATAGGCACCATTATCCATGAAGATAGTGTCTTTGTAGAATCCAACCGTGTAGTGTATCTGTTGGTCAGTTACAAAGCGGAATGTGAGCTCGCCAAGTGGTGTCAATTTGTAGGGCGAGCGCAGGTTAAGTATATCGGCAGAAAGAATCATCTTGCAGACTTTGCTTCCTGCTCACGTACCTGCTCACGCCATCTCTCGCGGGCATCAATCATCTGTTGGAAAGCCTCAGCATACTGCTCAGGGCTGTCATAACGTTTGAAATTGTCTTGTGCTGTCATATTCATATCTGCTTTTTTATTCTGATGGCAAAGGTACGAAAATAATCCGATAATAGCACTTATTTACTCACCTTTTATACATTCTTAGGCAAAAATACAATGATTATTGTGGAATATCTCATGATTTTTAGCTATCTTTACAGCGGACAGTGATTGCGCAGGGCACCAATGGTCTGCACAATTTCTTTCATTAGAAAATATTCAGGAAGAGGGTGATGATTCCAGTATTTATGAAGTCTGCAAACATGGCGCCAATGATGGGGACGATGAGGAAAGGCTTGACGGTATAGCGGTATTTATAACATACAGCACTCATGTTGGCCATCGCATTGGGGGTTGCGCCAAGGCCGAAGCCGCACATACCTGCACACAATACGGCGGCATCATAATTGCGTCCTAACAGGGGGAATGCTACAATGTATGCAAACAATGCCATCATAAGCACCTGAGATGCCAAGATGATGATTAATGGAAGGGCCAGACTTTGAAGTTCCCAAAGCCTTAGGGATATCATGGCCATTCCAAGGAACAAAGAAAGACAGATGTTGCCTACACTGATGATTCGCTCCATATCAAGCAGCTTTTCAGCCTTCTCCCACTTATCGCCTTCCTTGTAACTGACATACCCCATCGTGTTACGGACGATGGCGGCTAAGATCAAGGCACCAAAATATGTTGGGAACGTGATGCCAGTCTTTGCGAACAGCCAACTCAACAAAGTGCCAGCACCCATAACCAGGATAATGCAATAAGAAGCCTTAGCATACTGCTGGAACTCCTGCTCGTTTGTGCTGATACGCTTTTCACGACCTGCTGGCGAAGCCTCGTCACTCTCGATACCAGCCATTGCAGGGTCGATCTCTTCGTCTTGAGGTTGCATCTGTTCATGAGTAAGTTTTGTGCAAATAATCCTCTCTGCCAATGGACCGCCTATCATCGAACCTGCAATCAAACCAAAGGTTGCAGCCGCCATGCCGATTGTACCAGCACCATGCAGTCCCATTCCTTCGAGCACACCTGCAAATCCACCTGCTGTACCGTGTCCGCCTGTCATGGATATACTACCGGCAGCCATACCAATCAAAGGATCGACACCCATCAACTTGGTGATTCCCATTGGCATTAAGTTCTGCAGGGCAATAATGACAACCAACAGGGTCAGCATGATTACCAGAAGTTTTCCGCCTTGCTTTAATACCTTAAGGTCACTCTGGAAACCAACGCTGGTAAAGAATGCCAGCATAAAGACATCCTTCAGTGTACCATCAAACGACACCTCAACATCAAACCAAGCATATAGTATCAAGGTAATCAATGAAAAGATGATACCACCGCTTACAGGCGAAGGCACACAGAATTTCTGCAGGAAAGCAACCTTTCGCGTTAAAACCATACCGACGAGTAGGGCTAAGGCACCAATGCCGGCAGTCTGTATCATATCCAGTTCAATACTTGTCATACTCACTTTCTTGTTATCGTTAGAATCTATACTGCAACCTGATATTGGCAGCATGTCTGTTTACCTTTGCCTCACTACAGAATGTATCAAACATATCATGCCAGTCAACACCCAAATTCCATCTCTTGCCTAATTGTTTGTTCACAGACAGACATCCATACACAGGAACGCCAGTTTCCTCACGTCTTGGTACATTTTTAGTATAATATACCATCTGCATGCCTATCTGCCATTCATGAGGGAGATAAGCAGTAGGAGCAAACCGGAATGAAGCATAGGATGCACTCTTTGTCATATACAGATTTACTCCGCCCGTCAGGCTTATCCCATTCGTTTTCCAATATGCCGATGTACCCAGTTCAGTTATATTATCGCCATCTTCAATGGCATAATAACTCGCCTCCGTCTGCACAGTCAGTTTCTGCTTACTATAGGCGTATGCCAACTTCACTTGATTGATATTCCATTCCTCCAACAGTCCCTGGGTCCTCGCCCATTCCTCATCAATAAGCGTATTGGCATTCGTAAAGAGAACCAAGTAGGAAGGATTATAGTATTTGCGATAATAACCCAACTGGATCTGATTCTGGTTATCTGGCACATAGATGACGCAGGCATTCGCATTGTCACGGGTATTGGAATGCTTCTGACTGGCTCCTGCATCCATCAATTTGTAATTGTAGAACATCACACGATTACCAATTGTGAACTTCCACTTTGGCAAGGAATAGGTGAACTGCAGATAGATATCATTATTGAAGACATCCCAACTCCTGTCCGTATTCTTTTGTCTGGTCATCAGGAAATCACCCTCAACACCCAGCATCATAGACAGGCGTTTGGTCAGGATAGGCGTATTCAGCTCGACGATATACAATGGCAGTTTGTTGGAGAGGGTCAGATCACTGGCATACTGATAACCGCCCACGATGAGCAGTTCTGTACCCACGTCATTGAACGTGTGGAAATATCGTGCCCTGCCCATGACCTTACGTGACCTGCCAGAAGGAACATCAAGATATTGCTGGGTGAAATAGGTCAACAGCTTGTTTCTGTCATCAAACCGGTTCGTCATGTGAAGCGTCAGGTACTCCTCATTCCCTTCCTGATGACGATAGGAAGTATTGGCATAGAGGTCTGTACGCTGACTACCGTATAACACATTCACGGAGCCAATGCCTGCTGCATCCTTTCCAAAGTCTCCCTGTCCTTCCACGAACCCCTTCAACTTTTCAGGCATCTTCATATTGATATCCAGCACCCTACCCATTCCAATGGTTCCCTTCGCAACACCTGTATTGTCACACACCTGAATCTTGGCGATATCCTTGGCTTTCATCTGGCTAAGAATCAATCTTGTGTCGCCATTTATCGGGCAGTTGTCGATGCGGAGATTATAACTGGAGATGACATCCTCATAACCGGCAATCATCAGTTCTGGCACCATCTGGAGGATATCCATCAACGTTTCTTGCCCTGTCAGTTCCATTCGCTGAGGGTAAATCATCGTTCTGTCTGCCTTCATCTCTACGATGGGCAAATCACTTTCTGCGAACAGAGATACAGACGAGAGCAAAAAGCTGACCAATATGAGAATTTGTCGATTCATTTTGCAAATATACGGTTTTTTATTTAAATTTGGTTATTATTCCGTAGATTTTTTGTATTTTTGCAGCATGAAGGTCGTAATTGCAATAGATTCTTTTAAGGGATGCCTGACTTCGAAGGAAGCCAACGAGGCAGCAGCAGAGGAAATCAAGATGGCTTATCCTGACGCAGAGATAGTGGAAGTACCTGTCAGCGATGGGGGCGAGGGCTACATGGAAGCCTTCCATGCTGCCATTGGAGGCCAGTTGGAGGAAGTGACGGTGAGAGATCCGCTGATGCGCCCCCATCAGAGCGAAATATCTTTTACAGAACGAGATGGCCGTCATTGAGATAGCCCAAGCCAGTGGTCTGACCTTGCTGACACAGGAAGAGCGAAACCCGATGGTGGCCACCAGTTATGGCACAGGCCAACTGGTGGCAGATGCTGTTCGCAAAGGGGCCAGACACATCATCGTGGGACTTGGCGGCAGTGCGACAAGCGATGCGGGCATCGGCATGCTCAGGGCCATCATTGATACTTTTGCCAAAAATGGTCGTATTTACGGGCAAAACTCGCCTACCCAGAGCCGTTGGGATGACATCGAAGTTCTAAAAGATGTCACGTTCACCATCGCCTCCGACGTCAAGAATCCACTTTATGGCGAGAATGGTGCTGCTCATGTCTTTGCCCCTCAAAAGTTTGCGATTGAGCAAGGGGAATCGGAACCCGTTTCGATTTCTGAGCGTGAGCAAACTCGACCAAAGGTCAAGGGTGCTACCCCAGAAATGATACTTCGCCTGGACGAGCGGGCCAAGAAATTTGCCGAGATTTCTGCCAGGCATTTCGGCTATGACCGTTCACAGATGCCAGGTGCCGGTGCTGCTGGAGGTCTTGGCTATGCCTTCCTGCAATACCTCAATGCGAAAAGCATGTCTGGTATCCAGTTGCTGCTCGATACGATCCGATTCAAAGAACTGGTCAAGGATGCAGACCTCATTATCACAGGTGAAGGCTCTGCTGACCGTCAGACGTTAATGGGCAAGTTGCCGATGGGTATTCTGGAACAATCCGGACAGGTACCTGTCATCCTGATAGCTGGCAGGATTAGCGATCGCGACGAATTGCTGAATGCAGGCTTTGCCCGAGTGGAATGTATCAATCCGCCTGGCATCTCCCTCGAAGAAGCCATGCGCAAGGAGGTGGCTCAACAAAACATCCGTCAGTTGGCTAGTATTTTCTAACCTTGCAAATAATTCGATAAGAAAATTAAATCCCCGAGTTGAACCAACAACCCGGGGATTTAATTATACTAGAGTTTCTAATTTACTTCTCGTCGAGAACTACATCCTCAGCGAAGTCGAGCACGTTCTTGCGATTTGCCTGCATGCGCTCATACTCTTCCTTAGAGCCAACGATAATCTTCTCGAACTCACGCAAACCAGTACCGGCAGGAATGAGGTGACCGCAAATAACGTTCTCCTTCATACCCTCCAGATGGTCAACCTTACCACGGATGGCAGCCTCGTTGAGCACCTTCGTTGTCTCCTGGAACGAAGCAGCAGACATGAACGACTTGGTCTGAAGAGCTGCACGGGTGATACCCTGCAGAATCTGAGTAGACGTTGCTGGCACTGCATCGCGCACCTGAACAAGTTTCATATCGCGGCGCTTCAGCATTGAGTTCTCATCGCGCAGCTTACGAGCTGTAACAATCTGACCCTTCTGAAGGTTCTCAGAGTCACCAGCATCGATGACAACCTTCTTACCCCAGATACGGTCGTTCTCCTCAGCGAAGTCAAGCTTGTCGACAATCTCCTGCTCGAGGAATGATGTATCGCCAGGCTCATTGATCTGAACCTTACGCATCATCTGACGGACGATGATCTCAAAGTGCTTGTCGTTGATCTTTACACCCTGCAGACGATATACGTCCTGTACCTCATTAACGATATACTCCTGAACGGCTGTAGGACCCTTAATAGCAAGGATGTCAGCTGGAGTGATAACACCATCAGAGAGTGGAGTACCTGCACGTACGGCATCATGCTCCTGTACAAGGATCTGCTTAGACAGTGATACCAGATAACGACGCTGTTCACCAGTCTTAGAGGTTACGATAATCTCACGGTTACCACGCTTTACCTTACCCATTGTTACCTCACCATCGATCTCGGATACGATAGCAGGGTTAGATGGGTTACGAGCCTCGAAGAGCTCTGTTACACGGGGCAGACCTCCGGTGATATCACCACCCTTGGCAGCAGCACGTGGAATCTTAACGAGGGTCTCACCAGTAGCAACTGTCTGACCATCCTCAACTACTACGTGACCTCCCACAGGGAAGCTGTATGTTCCGATGATCTCGCCATCGGCATCGAGAACGTCACAGGTAGGAACCTTTGTACGGTCACGAGACTCGGTAACGATCTTTTCAGTAAGACCTGTGGTCTCGTCAGTCTCAGCACGGAAGGTAACACCCTCGATGACATCATTGAACTTCAGACGACCAGCATATTCTGTTACGATAACGGCATTGAATGGGTCCCACTGGGCAATCTTGTCACCCTTCTTAACAACGTCACCATTGTTGAAATAGAGTGAAGCACCATAAGGCACGTTAACGGTAGAAAGAACAATCTTTGTATTAGGATCAACAAAGCGGAGCTCACCCAGACGGCTCACTACCATCTCACACTCACGTCCGTCCTCATCGAATGGAACTGTACGAACCTCCTCCATCTCGATCTTAGCAGAATCATACTTACATACGATACTTGCGTTGGCAGCTGCGTTGGCAGCCACACCACCGGCGTGGAACGTACGGAGAGTAAGCTGAGTACCTGGCTCACCGATAGCCTGAGCGGCAATCACACCAACAGCCTCACCCTTCTGAACCATACGACGGGTAGCGAGGTTACGTCCGTAACACTTCATGCAGACACCCTTCTTCGACTCACATGTGAGCACTGAACGGATCTCAACACTCTCGATGTCGGCCTTCTCGATGGCCTCTGCCAGAGGTTCTGTAATCTCCTCACCAGCTGGAACGATAATCTCGCCAGTCTTTGGATTAACAACATCGTGAACAGACACACGACCAAGGATACGCTCAGAGAGGCTTGAGATAACCTCATCGCCATTCTTCAGGGCTGTACATACCAGTCCACGGAGTGTTCCACAGTCTTCCTCATTGATGATCACATCGTGAGATACGTCAACAAGACGACGTGTGAGGTATCCGGCGTCGGCAGTCTTCATGGCGGTGTCGGCAAGACCCTTACGGGCACCGTGTGTAGAGATAAAGTACTCGAGCACTGACATACCCTCCTTAAAGTTAGAAAGGATTGGGTTCTCAATGATCTGGTGACCCTCTGCACCGGCCTTCTGAGGCTTAGCCATCAGACCACGGATACCTGAGAGCTGTTTGATCTGGTCCTTACTACCACGGGCACCAGAGTCAAGCATCATGAATACGGCATTGAAACCCTGGTCTGCCTCAGTCATCTGCTTCAGCAGGATATTACCAATATCATTATTAACGTGAGTCCAAGTATCGATAACCTGATTATAACGCTCGTTGTCGGTAATGAATCCCATGTTATAGTTGTCTGTGATCTGCTGTACCTCAGCATTACCCTTCTCAATAAGGTCAGCCTTCTCCTTTGGAATGATGATATCATCAAGGTTGAACGACAGACCTGCCTCGTAAGCCATACGGTAACCGAGGTTCTTGATACCATCGAGGAACTCACAAGCCTCTGCGAAACCTACGTTCTTGATAACAGAAGCGATGATATCGCGGAGAGACTTCTTTGAGATAACCTTATTTACATAACCTACCTCTGGAGGAATGATACCATTTACGATAACACGACCTACAGATGTCTCAACGGTATGCTTGAAGGTATTGCCGTTATCATCGCGATCCTCAACTACCACCTTCACCAGAGCGTGCAGGTCGCACTTACCCTCGTTGTGAGCGATGATAGCCTCCTCTGGGCCGTAGAATGAGAGTCCCTCACCCTTTGCACCCGGACGGATCTTTGAGATGTAATAGAGACCAAGCACCATATCCTGTGAAGGCACTGTGATAGGAGCACCGTTGGCAGGATTAAGGATGTTATGGCTCTGGAGCATCAGCAACTGTGCCTCGAGGATAGCCTCGTTTGACAATGGGAGGTGAACAGCCATCTGGTCACCGTCGAAGTCGGCGTTGAACGCTGTACATGCCAGCGGGTGCAGCTGAATAGCCTTACCCTCGATGAGCTTAGGCTGGAAGGCCTGGATACCCAGACGGTGAAGTGTTGGAGCACGGTTCAGAAGAACTGGGTGACCCTTCATCACATTCTCGAGGATATCCCAGATTACTGGCTCACGACGATCAACGATCTTCTTAGCGCTCTTTACAGTCTTTACGATACCGCGCTCGATGAGCTTACGGATGATGAATGGCTTATAGAGCTCAGCGGCCATCAGTTTTGGCAGACCGCACTCACCCATCTTCAACTCAGGACCTACAACGATAACAGAACGGGCTGAATAGTCAACACGCTTACCGAGCAAGTTCTGACGGAAACGTCCCTGCTTACCCTTCAGAGAGTCAGAGAGTGACTTCAGAGGACGGTTAGAATCGCTCTTCACAGCTGATGACTTACGGCTGTTGTCGAAGAGAGAGTCGACAGCCTCCTGCAGCATACGCTTCTCATTACGGAGGATCACCTCAGGAGCCTTAATCTCCATCAGGCGCTTCAGACGGTTATTACGGATGATAACACGACGATAGAGGTCATTGAGGTCTGATGTAGCAAAACGTCCACCATCCAGTGGTACCAGAGGACGGAGCTCAGGAGGTGTCACAGGGATTATCTTCATAATCATCCACTCAGGACGGTTGATGCCCTTCTCAACACTCTGACGGAATGACTCTACTACCTGCAGACGCTTCAGAGCCTCGTTCTTACGCTGCATTGAAGAGTCGCTGTTGGCACGGTCGCGGAGCTCGTATGACAATGAGTCGAGGTCAATCTTCGTAAGAAGGTCATAGATAGCCTCTGCACCCATCTTGGCGATGAACTTATTAGGATCGTTGTCATCGAGATAGTCATTCTCAGGAGAGATATAATTGTCGAGGATATCGTTGTACTCCTCCTCAGAAAGCAGGTCGTACTGGTTTGAACCGTTGAGGTCATTGCCCTCGCCGTCTTTCTTTCCAGCCAGAGCACCTGGCTGGATAACAACGTAACGCTCATAATAGATCACTGCGTCGAGCTTCTTTGTTGGCAGACCCAGCAGATAGCCAATCTTGTTAGGCAGACTGCGGAAATACCAGATATGTGCTACTGGCACAACAAGCTCGATATGACCAGCACGCTCACGACGCACCTTTTTCTCCGTAACCTCTACACCGCATCGGTCGCAGACGATACCCTTATAACGGATACGCTTGTACTTACCGCAGGCACACTCATAATCCTTTGTAGGACCGAAGATGCGCTCACAGAACAGACCGTCGCGCTCTGGCTTATAGGTACGGTAGTTGATGGTCTCAGGCTTGGTTACCTCACCGAATGAATTGTCGAGAATCTCCTCTGGTGAAGCAAGTCCGATGGTAATTTTGGTGAAATTACTCTTTGTCTTTGTATCTTTTTTGAAAGCCATAATTTACTCTTTTACTTTTTTACCTTTTTACCTTTATTAGTCCATCTTTATGCTCAGGCCAAGACCACGCAACTCGTGCAACAGCACGTTGAGCGACTCAGGAATACCTGGTGTAGGCATTGGCTCACCCTTAACGATTGCCTCGTAAGCCTTAGAGCGGCCTACAGTATCATCAGACTTAATGGTCAGGATCTCCTGGAGCACATGGCTGGCACCGAATGCCTCAAGAGCCCAAACCTCCATCTCTCCGAAACGCTGGCCACCGAACTGTGCCTTACCTCCGAGAGGCTGCTGAGTGATAAGACTGTACGGACCGATAGAACGGGCGTGCATCTTGTCCTCAACCATATGGCCAAGCTTCAGGAAGTAGGTGATACCTACTGTTGCTGGCTGGTCGAAACGCTCGCCTGTCTCACCGTCATAGAGGTGGGTAGAGCAGAGACGTGGCAGACCTGCCTTGTCAGTCCACTCTGCAAGGTCGTCAAGCTTAGCACCGTCGAAGATAGGAGTAGCGAACTTCACGCCAAGACGCTTACCTGCGGCACCGAGGATAGCCTCGAAAATCTGACCGAGGTTCATACGTGAAGGCACACCCAGAGGGTTAAGTACCAGGTCTACAGGACGTCCATCCTCGAGGAACGGCATATCCTCCTGACGTACCACCTTAGAAACGATACCCTTGTTACCGTGACGTCCAGCGAGCTTATCACCAACACCGATCTTACGTTTCTTGGCAACATATACCTTAGCCATCTGCAGGATGCCAGAAGGCAGCTCGTCACCGATAGTGATGGCAAACTTGCGGCGCTTCATCTCTGCATCGAGCAGCTTATATTTCTTCATAAAGTTGATAATCAGCTGAGCTATCAACTTATTCTTCTCTTCATCATTTGTCCAGTTGCTGATCTGAACATCACCATACTCAAGGTTCTTCAGGGCAGTCATAGTGAACTTAGCACCCTTGCTGATAACCTCAGCACCAGTGTAGTCCTTCACACCGTTAGATGTCTTACCCTTTGTAAGCTCAGCGAGCTTGTCGAGCAGGATATCCTTCAGGTCATCAACCTTTGCCTCGTACTCCTCGTCGATCTTCTTCAGCGTGATCTTATCCTGCTGTTTAGACTTACGATCCTTGATGGCACGGGCGAACATCTTCTTATCGATAACGACACCGGTAAGTGATGGGTTGGCCTTCAGAGAGGAGTCCTTAACATCACCTGCCTTGTCACCAAAGATGGCACGGAGAAGCTTCTCCTCAGGTGAAGGATCACTTTCTCCCTTTGGAGAAATCTTACCGATAAGGATATCGCCTGGCTCAACACGAGCACCAACGCGGATAACACCATTATCATCGAGATCCTTTGTTGCCTCTTCACTGACATTTGGAATGTCAGCTGTGAACTCCTCTACACCACGCTTTGTCTCACGTACATCAAGAGAGTACTCATCCACATGAACAGATGTCAGGATGTCCTCACGAACGATACGCTCGTTGAGCACGATAGCATCCTCATAGTTATAACCCTTCCAAGGCATGTAAGCCACAAGGAGGTTACGACCAAGTGCGAGTTCACCGTTCTCTGTGGCATATCCTTCTGTCAGAATGTCACCCTTCTTTACACGCTGACCCTTATTACATATTGGACGCAAGTCGATGGTCATGTTCTGGTTCGTACGACGGAACTTAGAGATACGATACTCCTTCAGAGCAGGCTCGAAGCTTACGAACTCCTCATCATCAGTACGATCGTAGAGGATACGGATGGTTGTAGCATCAACATATTCTACGACACCATCGCCCTCAGCGGTAACCATTGTACGAGAGTTCTCACATACCTGCTTCTCGATACCTGTACCTACGATAGGAGCCTCATTGTGGAGCAGAGGCACTGCCTGACGCATCATGTTAGAACCCATCAGCGCACGGTGAGCATCATCGTGCTCGAGGAATGGGATGAGTGATGCTGCGATAGATGCAATCTGCTGTGGAGATACGTCCATCAGGTCTACATCTGTTGGAGGAACCACTGGGAAGTCAGCATCCTGACGACACTTAACGACCTTACGGATGAATGTACCATCATCGTTCAGAGGTGCATTTCCCTGTCCGATAACGTGCTCTGACTCTTCCTCTGCAGTCAGGTAAACGATATCATCGTTATTCAGATTAGCGACACCGTTCTCCACCTTACGGTAAGGAGTCTGGATGAAGCCGAGTTCATTAATCTTTGCATATACACAGAGAGAAGAGATAAGACCGATGTTTGGTCCTTCAGGGCTCTCAATAGGACAGAGACGTCCATAGTGTGTATAGTGTACGTCACGAACCTCGAAACCTGCACGCTCACGAGACAGACCGCCAGGACCCAAGGCTGAGAGACGACGCTTATGCGTTACCTCGGCCAGAGGGTTAGTCTGGTCCATGAACTGTGACAATGGGTTGGTTCCGAAGAATGAGTTGATGACGCTTGAGATAGTCTTTGCATTAATCAGGTCCATAGGTGTGAACACCTCATTATCGCGAACGTTCATGCGCTCACGGATAGTGCGGCTCATACGTGCCAGACCTATAGAGAACTGATTAGAGAGCTGCTCACCTACGGTACGTACACGACGGTTAGAGAGGTGGTCGATATCATCGACAGCAGCCTTTGAGTTAATCAGCTGGATGAGATACTTGATAATCTCGATGATGTCCTCCTTAGTAAGCACACGGACATCCATATCAGTATCAAGGTTCAGCTTCTTATTGATACGGTAACGACCTACGTCACCCAGATCGTAACGCTTGTCAGAGAAGAAGAGGTTCTGGATTACCTCACGAGCACTTGCATCATCGGCAGGGTCTGCATTACGCAGCTGACGGTAGATGTAAAGCACAGCCTCCTTCTCAGAGTTACTTGGGTCTTTGGCCAGAGTGTTGAAGATGATGGAGTAGTCCTGTGCCACCTGCTCGTCCTTATGTACGAGGATGGTCTGTGCGCCGCTCTCGAGGATATCCATCATATTCTCGTCTGTAATCTCTGTCTCACGCTCCATGATCACCTCGTTACGTTCGATAGATACTACCTCACCGGTATCCTCGTCAACAAAGTCCTCATTCCAGCTCTTCAGCACACGTGCAGCAAGCTTGCTGCCCACAACGGCCTTCAGAGCTTTCTTGTTGACCTTAACCTCCTCTGCGAGGTTGAAGATCTCAAGAATATCTTTATCAGCTTCAAATCCGATGGCACGCAACAGTGTTGTTACGGGTAACTTCTTCTTACGATCGATATATGCGTACATCACATTATTGATGTCGGTAGCAAACTCAATCCAAGAGCCCTTGAACGGAATGATACGTGCAGAATACAGCAGTGAACCATTGGCATGGGTGTTCTGTCCGAAGAACACACCAGGAGAACGGTGCAACTGAGATACTACTACACGCTCAGCACCATTGATAACGAAAGTACCATTGGCTGTCATATAAGGGATGGGACCCAGGAAGACGTCCTGAATCACTGTACCGAAATCCTCGTGATCGGGATCAGTGCAATACAGTTTCAGCTTAGCCTTCAGGGGTACGCTATATGTGAGTCCGCGCTCCAGACATTCATCGATGGTATAGCGAGGCGGATCAATATAGTAATCCAGGAACTCAAGAACGAAATTATTACGTGTGTCAGTGATAGGGAAGTTCTCTGCGAACACCTTATACAGACCGTCATTCTTGCGTTCCTCAGGCGGAGTGTCCAACTGCAGGAAGTCTTTGAACGACTTTAATTGCACATCAAGGAAATCCGGGAACGGCAATGGATTCTTGACGCTGCCAAAGTTTACTCTGTTATCAATTTTCTTTGAAGCCATAAATTAATTTTTTCCAGATGATCTAGTGTGAAAACAAGAAAAAGGTCGGGAACCCTCTACTGGAGAGCTCCCAACCATAATCAGTATTGTTGTGCGCGCTCGGCTTTGCCGCTTGGCTCTGCCAAGAATTACTTCAGCTCAACCTCGGCACCAGCCTCTTCGATAGCCTTCTTCAGGTTCTCTGCCTCTTCCTTAGAGAGACCCTCCTTAACGGTAGCAGGAGCACCGTCAACGAGATCCTTTGCCTCCTTAAGACCAAGACCACAAGCCTCCTTAACGGCCTTAACAACCTGGAGCTTAGCGGCACCTGCAGACTTCAGAACAACGTCGAATGAAGTCTTCTCTTCAGCAGCAGCGGCGTCACCACCAGCTGCAGGAGCAGCAGCTACTGCAACGGCTGCAGCAGCAGGCTCAATTCCATACTCGTCCTTCAGGACTGTTGCCAACTCGTTTACTTCTTTCACTGTGAGGTTAACCAACTCCTCAGCAATAGCTTTAATATCTGCCATTTT
>CACWLC010000033.1 GCA_902761605.1 uncultured Prevotellaceae bacterium | reverse complement strand
CTTGTCCTCCCACTTCTCCTCGAAATCTACGCAGTAGCCGTTGGTGAACTTGATTGACTTCATCTCCTTGTTGGTCTTTGTCTCGAGGAACTTGATCTCACCGTTCTTTGGTAGGCTGCGCTCTATCATCCAAGCCAGGAGGTCGGGTGTACCGTCATTAAGGGCTTTAACACGTACGGTGATCTTACCACCACGTGGGATACCGGCCATCTGGCCTTCTACATCTGTTGCCTGATCGAACTCGTAAGTTACCATCAGTACTTCACGCTCTTTGTAACCGTCGATTGTCATCGACACAGGAGTCTTTGCCATAATCGTTTGTTTTTAATTGTTGATAATACTATTAAGTGCTTACTTTATAGTTTCTTTTCTTATGCGCCTGCAAGAGCTGCTTCCTTATCCTTCTTGTCGGCAGCTACCTTAATCACGAAGTTCTTAGCAGCATAGAATGGAGTAAGGGTGATGTCACATGTGATCTGCTTTGTAACAGGATCCTGACGTGGCTCACCAATCTCATAGTTCTGGAAGAGGTTGCCATAACCCTTATACTGGTTGAGGAACTCCTGGATCTTTGCCTTCAGGTTCTTTGGGCTGTTGTATGGATCCCAGTTCTCAAGTGCTACCTCATGAACAAAGTTCATAAGTACCTTCTTAACCCAGTCGAATACGCGAACGATAGGATATTCCTTCATTGCATCGAGGTCACCGTTGTAAAGTGTGGTGTTGTTGAATGCCATTACGCGTCCCTCGCTGTAAACCATAGGAATCACCTGATTATCCATCAGTGCTGCGATCTCAGACTTCAGCAGGTCGCTCTTAACGCCCTTCACTCCGTCGAGTGTACCATACTTCTTACCGCCTGCACCTTGGGCCATGTTGGCTGTCTCATTATAGAGCTTACCGCAGAGAGCTGCTGAAGGAGCTATATAGAATGCCTTTGCGTCTTCCTCGTCAGATGACATCTTCTCAGCTTCACGACCTACTAGCCAGTTAGCACACATTACTACGTTCATCAGTTCCTGATCGCTGTCACGGTAACCCTCGGTGTTGGCCTGCAGGTCATCGAATGAATACTCGTCAGCGTGGTCTGTCAACAGCATTACCTTATACTTGAACGCCATCTTAGCCCACTGCAGGAGGTCAACCTTATCATTGAATACAGCGCCAGGTACGCAAACGAGACTATATGCATCCTTCAGGCTGAGGCGGTCGAAACCGTTACGGAGGATGTTCTCTACTTCCTGAGCGAAACCAGAGTCTGCATCAGCGATATCTTCCTTAAGCACATTGATGATACGGAGGTTCTTAACCTTGTCTGTACCACAAGTCTTGAAGAATGAGTCGAGCTCACGATATGAGCGCTCCAGGTTCTGTGTTGCATAGAGAGCGTCTGTGATACCCTGCTTAAGAACACCGGTAAATTTCTCCTCTTCTTTCTTACACTCTTCTACATAGCCTGTAGCACCCTCAACACCTTCCTGATTGAGCAGTTCCAACCAACGTGAAATCTCACGTGCCAGATTCTCTCTCTTCTCCTTGAAACGCTTGTCCTTGAGGAACACATCCTTTGCGGCCTTGCGTGCAGGATTCATGTTGTCTGCATCGGGCATAAAGCCTCGGATAGCATTAAAACCACCAAACTGTGACAGCAGCTTGCTGAAATCTTTACCTTTTTCCTGTAACTCGGCACCAGCTTCTTGGGTTGCCTGAGCTTTCTGTAACTCTGTATCTGCCATGATTATATTTATCTTTTTGTTTTCTGATACAAATTTTGTTTTTTTATTGGTTCTTTTCTACCATCATTCTGAACTCCACTGGAGTCATGCCAACAGCTTCCTGCATGTGTCGCTGGAATGTTCTTACGGACTTAAAGCCTGCATCCTCACTGACGGCAACAATTCCGTATTCGGGGTGCTCTCGTAGCAGTTGCATAGCTCTTACCAGTCTTACGAAGTCAAGGTAGTCGTCGGCCGACTTATAGGTAGTGTTGCGGAAGAGTTTGGAAAGTCGGACTTGCGATATTCCCAGGAGCTCAGCGAGCTGAACGCTTGTGAAATCACTCGTCAGTATTGACTTGTTCTGTTCCAGACGGGTCTCGATAGAGGCAAACAGTTCGGCATCATCTGTCAAATCAGCAGCAAGCAAGTTCCTGCGATCAAGTTCCATCTCTGCTTTGAGCCAATTTACGCGCTGTCGCATCTCATACCACATACAGAGCTGCTCACTGAGTTGCATGTTACGGCTTAAAAGCTGATCATTCTCAGTCTTCAGCTGTTCAATGGTCTCTTGCAGATTCCTGATTTGTTCTTCCGCTTTCATACCAGTTTTTTTATTATTTAGCCTCCTCCAGTTCGCTGAGCATAGACTGCAGCACTTCCTTCAGTTCCTCACGGCTGCCAGCCTCTTTCAGGATGTCGCGGAGCTTACGGTTCTGTTCAATGCTCTTACGGATCTTCTGATTGGTTTCAATCTTCATCTTTACCCCAGAGAGGAACGGACTGTTCTCAACGAGACGGCCCTTGCCACCATTAGCCTCGAAGTCACGGAGCTCACCAAACTTAAGAGTCTCTTCTACAGCACCGCCTTCTTCATCGGTGAATGTTACACCTACTTTTGGCTTAAAGTGTTCAAAAGCATCGTTGATGTTTTGGATATTCTCAACAAACTCAGGGGCACCAGCCTCTACGTCTGCTGTGTACTGGTCGATCATCAGAGTCTTGTTCTGGTCGATCAAACTGACTTTCGCACTGCTCTCCTCATCTGGAGCCATCGAAATGAAATTCTCTTTCATTGCCATAGTTGTAATGTTTTAAAAGATTAATACTATATTATTGTTACTTTTTTACTTTAATATCCGGATTTCCGTCCTTATCCAGCCCAACCTCGATATTGTCGCCAGGTTTGATCTTGCCTGCAATTATCTTCTTTGATATAGGATGGCGCAGTTCTTTACGGATAATACCAATAACTGGACGTGCACCATATTGCTGGTTGTATCCTCTAAGGGCTATAGCCTGACGAGCCTCTGGTGTAAGTGTCAGTGTGATGTTCTGCTCTGCCAGTAGCTTGAGTAGACCCTTCATGTGGATATCGAATATCTTTGTAACTGTCTTGTCGGTGATTGGTGAGAATGGAACAATCTCTGTTAGACGTGCAAGGAACTCAGGTCTGAAATATCCCTGCATGATATCCATAAGTTCATTGTTCTCAGGAATGACACCGCTATTGAATTTCTCAACAATTGTCTGCGCACCGATATTTGAGGTAAACAATATGAGTGCGTTAGAGAAGTCACCTACACGTCCCAAACGGTCGTGGAGCTTACCTTCATCAAGGATTTGCAGGAAGAGGTCGAATACAGACTTATGAGCCTTCTCAATCTCATCGAACAGCACCACAGAATATGGATTCTGTCTGATCTTATTCACCAGCAGACCGCCTTCCTCATAACCAACGTATCCCGGAGGTGCTCCATAGAGTAGGGCAACAGAATGTTCCTCCTTGAATTCTGACATGTCGAATCGCAGCAATGAGCTCTCGTCGCCAAACAGGAACTCTGCCAGAGCCTTGGAGAGCTCAGTCTTACCTGTACCTGTAGGGCCAAGGAAGAAGAAGGATCCCATAGGCTGTCCCTTCTTGTTGAGGCCAGAACGTGATTCGTAAACGGCATCGAGCACTTTCTTAACTGCATGATCCTGTCCTACGACGCGTTTCTTCAAAGTGTCTTCTGCACCCAACAGACGATCGCGCTCTGAGGTCTGAACCTTGCCAAGAGGTATGCCTGTCAGTTTTGCAACAACGGCACTCATGTCATCACTGGTCAGTTCTGTATGCTTGTCTTCTGTCATGTCGTTTGCAATCTTGACATGCGACATCGTGCGGTCTAGCAGATCTATTGCTGATGCTGGCAGCGACTTTTCTGTGAGATATCGCTTTGCAAGACGGATGGACTCTGTGAGCACATCTTCGTCAGTGGTCAGTCCATGATACTCTTCAAACGAAGGAATCACACCTTTTAGTATTGCTAAAGCATCATCTGCAGATGGTTCATCAATGCTTATCTTTTCAAGCACAGATGTCATCTCCTTGTCGGTTTCGATATTCTTAGTGAAACCATCGATGCTGGATGTGCACAACAGCTGCAGACGGCCTTTGTTCAGTTCGTTCTTGAGTAGTGTCGATGTGCCGAACAGTGCTCCCTGCTTATCGAAGAGTTTGTCAATCTTCTCAATAATAAGTACTGCATTTGGCAGAGCCTCGACCTCGTTTATTACACTCTTGAAGCGGTCTTCAACCTCTCCTTTGTATTGTGCGTCACTGCCTAAGGCAGCGGTATCTAACTCGTAAGCGATAGCACCGCTCAAGAAACTTGGCACCTTATCTTCTGCCAACAGGTTCAGGAACCCATTGATAAGTGATGTCTTACCGACACCGGCTTCACCTGTAATAAGCAGGTTCGACTTTGTCTTACGTCCAAGTATCTCGAATATTACGTCAAGCTCGTTCTCAAATCCTATGACAGTGCCAAGTTTTCCGGCACGTGCCTCGGCGGTCTTGTCAACACAGTACTTGCCAAGACTGCCTTTTGCAGAAGGGGTCTTCTTTGTGAGTTCATTGCCTTCCATAAATGGAGCCTCTACATTCGCACCTCCTGCCATCTTGGCACTAATGTCAGATGGAGTGAGGGGAAGGGTCTTCAATTGGTCGAACGAGAATCCTACACCAGGAGTGACCAATGAAGCGAGGATGCAAACGGCTGTTGTCTCATCGAGACCGAATTTTAGCCTATAATTATCTGCTTCATCCATTACTGCAAGCGACTCGTCAGAATAATCTAGGTCGCGCATGGGCTTTGCACTGCGAGGAGCAAGCTGCATTTGTACGTCAGCCCAGTCCTGAAGATAATAATAGTCCTTGTCGAGCTCAGACTCAATGAAATGTACGAGTCCAATCTCTTTGTGTAATACAGCCTTGAAGAGATGTGCAGGATAGATTGCATCACTACAGTATTCTTCTGCAAAAGAGTTGGCAATAGTTTTTATATCCATAGTTCTATTTGAATTTTGGGTAGTTTATAATTTATTCTGTGCAAAATTACAATATTATCTTGTAAACGCCAAACATTTTTTTAAAAAAAGTGTGATTTCGGCTACCTTTTGAGTAAATTTGGTTGTCTTTGGAATAAAAATGCATGTTTGAGTTCTTTGTTTGGAGAATTTTTGCTACTTTTGTGCCATAAATCAAATATTGTTATTATGGATTGGTTACATATTATAGCTGTTGTGGCACTGGTAGTAATCGGTGTGGTTATCTATATAAATAAGAAGAATGGATAAAAAAAGAGGGGTGATAACCCCTCTTTGGAGCCTTACGGCTCAATTGGCTTTCGCCTATCCGAGCCTCTTGTCGGATTCGAACCAACGACCCCGAGATTACAAATCACGTGCTCTGGCCAACTGAGCTAAAGAGGCGGGTGGACAAGCGGTCTGTATCGCGCCGCTACGACCTAATACCCTTGCTGCGTTCCCACCCTGGGGGATTCAAAGGGAGCTGGCCGTACAGGACTTGTCCATGTTAAAAAAAGAACGATTTGC
Organism: uncultured Prevotellaceae bacterium; assembly: GCA_902761605.1. GTDB lineage: Bacteria > Bacteroidota > Bacteroidia > Bacteroidales > Bacteroidaceae > Prevotella. Next base: position 20,427 of record CACWLC010000033.1, on the reverse strand, counting down.
TCAAAAGCGGGTGCAAAGGTAATACTTTTTATCGAGAAAATAATATCAAGAATTAAGATTTTTGATGATTTTAACTATTTTTTGAGCGAAAGCACCCGATAAGTGGAATAAAATAATTAATTTTGCACCCGAAAAGCGAAAATAATGATGACTCCGGCAGAATATGTACAACTTAAGGCCTTTGCCCGTCAAGATGGTGCACTACTTGCACTTCTCTGGGTGGTGACATTCCTATTATATATCTTGGGGGTGTCTAACTCCTGGCTGGGAATGGCTGCACTCATGCTGATGATATATACCCCGTTCTTCGTGGGAGAACGCTTGGCTAAGTTCCGTGATTACGGACTGAACGGACTGATATCCTTCCGTAGAGGCTACGCATATACGATATTCGTATTCTTCTATGGTGGAGTACTCTTTGCCATAGCGCAATACCTTTATTTCGCGTTTATGGACAACGGATTCCTGTTGAGCCAGTTCTCGAAGATGGTAACGTCGGAAGAGGCACAGCAGATGCTCAAACAGTATGGCATGACTCAGATGGTAGATCAGAGCCTGGAGGAGATGGCTCAAACCCGTCCGATTGACTATGCGCTAAACATGCTGACGATAAATATCTCACTCGGTTTCATACTGGGACTGCCCATCAGCCTTGTCAAGCAAAGAACAAAAGCAAGAATAGAAAATTGAAATAATGGATATATCAGTTGTTATTCCTCTGTATAATGAGGATGAATCGATTCCTGAGCTCTATGCGTGGATAGAGCGGGTGATGAAAGAGAATAACTTCACTTATGAGGTTATCTTCATTAATGACGGCTCTACCGACCGTTCTTGGGATATTATCTCTGAGCTGAATATGAAACAGCCAGATGTGGTGAAAGGCATAAAGTTCCGTCGTAACTATGGTAAAAGTCCTGCTCTCTATTGTGGTTTCGAACAGGCTCAGGGTGATGTCGTAATCACTATGGATGCTGACCTTCAGGATTCTCCCGACGAGATTCCCGAGCTTTATCGTATGATTACGAAAGACGGCTATGACCTTGTGAGTGGATATAAGCAGAAACGCTACGACCCGATATCAAAGACCATTCCCACAAAACTCTTCAATGCTACAGCCCGTAAGGTGAGTGGCATCAAGAACCTCCATGATTTCAACTGTGGATTGAAGGCATATCGTAAGGCAGTGGTCAAGAATATCGAGGTGTATGGCGAGATGCACCGTTATATACCGTATCTTGCTAAGAATGCAGGCTTTGATAAAATTGGCGAGAAGGTGGTACAGCATCAGGCGAGAAAGTACGGATCATCGAAATTTATGGGTCTGAATCGTTTCGTGAATGGTTACCTCGACCTGCTTACACTATGGTTCCTGAGTACTTTCGGTAAGAAACCGATGCATGTCTTTGGATTCCTTGGTACCATGATGTTTTTCATAGGTTTCATTGCGGCTTTCTGTATCGGAGTAGATAAGCTGTGGTGTCTGTATAACCATATTCCCCAGCGACTGGTAACCGACTCACCGTATTTTTATATAGCTCTGACTATGATGATCATCGGAACCCAGCTGTTCCTGACAGGTTTTGTGGCTGACCTTGTGAGCCGTTCGTCTTCAGGTCGTAATGACTATCAGATAGAGGAAAAGATATAATTAGAATAACGTGGAAAGAAAAAATAGGATAGTAACGATGAGAGGATTAGTGTACATGATAGTGATTTTAGTTACTATCAACTGTTCACTATTCACGTTATCCTGTTCTTCCATCGACTGTCCGGTGGAGAATACGGTAAGGACATATTACAAAATTTGTAATAGCGATGGCTCTGATTTGGAATTGGACGAAGCCCTGTCGATATACTCAAGGCGTCGTGACGGTACCGATACAATGCTCTATGACGGTCCTGATTCACTCCTCTTAAACAAAGTCACGAAAATCAGTAAATTCTCTTTGCCTATAAGCTATTCACATCCGGAAGACATTCTTATATTCGAGTATACAGACCTGACGGGAGAAGTGGTCTATGCCACAGATACTGTATGGATAAAGAAAGAAGATATTCCTCATTTCGAGTCGGTTGACTGTAATGTGTCTTTCTTCCATAATCTGACGGATGTCAGATATACTACCAATTTTATTGACTCACTTGTAATAAAAGAACGATCAGTGAATTATGATAGGACTCAAATACATTTCATCTTATATCCGGATATCGACGATTAGTATGTTGTTGCTGATGTCGGCAACAAATACTTCGGCACAGATGAAGTTTTTCTCTTTGCAGAAAGACTCCATCCCCGTCTTCCGTGGTTTTGCCGTTTCGTTCGACCTGGTGGGAGTGGCAATGATGCATCTTTCTGACTACGGACATTATGAGGGTGCTCTGCGAATAAATATCCACGATGAGTGGTTCCCTATCTTTGAATTAGGATACGGTAAGGCCGAGCACGATCGAGATGAGGTTACGGGAATCACATACAGGACCAAGGCTCCATATTTCCGTATAGGTATCGACAAGAACCTTCTTAAAGACAAACATGGACCGTATCGTCTGTATGCTGGTCTCAGATATGGCTTTACTTCATACAAGGTGGATCTTGAACATGAGAATTTTAAGGATCCTGTCTGGCAGTGGGATACCGGCTTCGGAGTACAGGGAGAACCGTGTAAGTATCACTGGTTTGAGGTGGTGTTGGGGGCTGACGCAAAGATCTACGGACCATTCCATCTTGGTTGGAGCGTGAGATATAAGAACTGCGTGAAACATGATGACGGAAGAATCGGACGAACCTGGTATATACCTGGTTTCGGAACAGATGGCGGTTCACCTATAGGAGGAACATTTAATGTGATCATCGATATATGAAGAATAAGAAACTAATCTGGCAACTACCTTTTCTGGTGCTTCTCATCATAGGCACTATATTCATTATCCGTCAACAACAATCTGTACCTTATCAGCAGAATAACGGACTTGTTTTCGGAACAACCTATAGTCTGAAATATCAGTGTGATTCCGACCTTGCCAAAGGTGTTAAGGATGAATTGCTGAAGGTCGATAATTCTTTGTCGCCATTTAATGAAAAAAGTATCATTACGGCTGTAAACATTAATAAGGATGTTGAGTTGAATGATATGTTTGTCAGTGTGTTCAATAAGGCTATGGAGGTGTCGGAGAATACCGATGGTGCCTTTGATATCACAGTGGCTCCGCTCGTTAATGCATGGGGATTTGGATTCAAAAACGGTACTAATCCGGAAAAGACTCAGATTGATAGCCTTCTTCAGATAATTGGTTATAAGAAGGTGGTCCTGAAAGATAATAAGGTGGTAAAGCAGGATCCTCGTATCATGCTTGACTGTTCCGCCATCGCAAAAGGTTTCGGTACAGATGTTGTAGCAAACTTTCTGAGGAGCAAGGGGGTGAAGAACTTTATGATTGAGATTGGTGGAGAGATTGTTACGAGTGGAATCAATGAGCAACGCCTCCCTTGGAAGATTGGGGTGACTAAACCCAGTGATGACCCGTTGGGTGATAAGAAAGGTGAGCTTATGACTATCCTCAATGTTACCGACAAGGCTATGGCTACTAGCGGTAACTACCGTAATTTCTATTACAAGGGCGGAAAGAAATATGCTCATACCATTGACCCTAAGTCCGGATATCCGGTACAACACAGTCTGCTCTCTGCAACAGTACTTGCCGATGACTGTGCCACAGCTGATGCATATGCCACCTCATTTATGGTCATGGGATTCGAGAAAGCAAAGAAATTTCTTGAAAAACATCCTGAACTGATGGTCTATTTCATCTATAGCGACGAAAAAGGCAATAATGCCGTGTGGTTCTCACCGTCATTGAAAGATAAAATCGTAGAATAATATAGTCTTCTGACAATGAAGGGTGGGTTGCAAATATATGAGAAACTGCTTCAGTTCTCCCTCTTTCAGGGTATGAGCCGTGACGACCTTGAACTAGTGACCGGCCATACGCGCTTCGGCTTTATAAAAGTGCCTCAGGGAAAGACTGTTGTCAAGGAAGGAACAGCATGTACTCATGTTTATCTCCTCATAAGTGGTACAATACGTATCATAAACGGTTCCGACGACCATTCCTATACCGTAGAGGAGGAGATGCATGCTCCTTTCGTGCTTCAGCCGGAAGCGATATATGGATATAACCAGCGTTATACTCAGACATTCATAACACTTACCGATGCCAGTTTTATTACCATCGACAAGGATGAAGTGGGGCGATTGTCTGAGGACTTCCTTGTGTTTCGTCTCAATCTGCTTAACATCTTTGCCACTCAGACTCAGAAATTGTCGCGCCAGCCTTGGAGACAGTGCCCGAAGACACTTCGAGATCATATTATCCGATTCTTCGTTCTCCACTGTACCTATCCTGCAGGTGCAAAGACGTTCTATATCCTTATGAATCAGTTGGCTGATGAACTTAATGACAGTCGTCTGAATATCAGCCGTGAGCTTAATTCCATGCAGTATGACGGACTGTTGATACTACACCGGGGACGAATAGAGATACCCTCTCTGGAGCACATGCTGATGGCTTAAAAGGGGCGTATTTAGCTTTTTTAATGTATAATACTTGCGATTATCCAAATTTTTTCCGTAATTTTGCAAGCCGAATAAGCAGTATGTTATGAGTGAAGAGAAAAGACTGAACCCATTTTTTGAAAAATATAATACACCGCACGATACGGCGCCATTCAACCGTATCCGTCTGGAAGACTATGAAGAGGCCTTCATGGAGGGCATCCGTCGTGATAATGAGCAGATCGACAAGATTGTTAACAATCCCGAGAAACCGACCTTCGATAATACCATCATCAATGTTGATGACGAGAAAGATGGGGAGAACTACTATGATCTGTTGAGTCGTGTCAGCACGGTATTCTTCAACCTCCTCTCTGCCGAGACCAATGATGATATGGATGCTCTGGCTCAGAAGATGAGTCCCATCCTGACGAAACATGCCAATGATATCCGCCTCAACGAGAAACTCTTTGAACGTATAAAGTATGTTCATCGCCATCATCGCAAACTCACTCCTGAGGAGAAGATGCTGCTCGATAACTGCTACGATGGATTCGTACGCAGTGGTGCCTTGCTCGATAAAGAGGGCAAGGAGCGCTTGCGTCAGCTTACTGAGGAGGCATCGATGTTAAGTTTGCAGTTCTCACAGAACCTGTTGAAGGAAAACAAGGCCTTCACGCTCCATATCACCGATGAGGCTCAGCTCGACGGACTGCCTGACACAGCGCGTGAGGCGGCAGCTCTTGCAGCCAAGGAACAAGGTGTGGAAGGTTGGATGTTCACCCTCGATTTCCCTTCGTATTCACCATTTATGACCTATTCTACCCAGAGAGAGCTGCGTAAGCAGATGTATATGGCGAAGAATACGGAGTGTATCCACGATAATTCGGAGAATAACCTTGAGATATGCAAACGTCTTATCAACCTGCGTCGTGAACTGGCACAGCTGCTGGGGCATAAGACTTACGCAGACTATGTGCTTAAGCATCGTATGGCAGGTAACGTGAGGAGTGTATATAAACTGCTCAATGACCTTATTGCTGCCTATAAACCTACAGCCATCAAGGAGGTGGAAGCAATAGAGAAACTTGCCAGGAAGACAGAGGGTAAGGACTTTAAGATGCAACCATGGGACTTCGGGTTCTATTCTCATAAGCTGCAGCTTGAAAAATATAATCTCGATGCTGAGATGCTCAGACCCTATTTCGAACTCTCTAAGGTTATCGACGGAGTGTTCGGACTTGCCAACCGTCTGTATGGCATCACCTTCAAGGAGAATAAGGATATACCTGTATACCATCCGGATGTGAAGGCCTACGAGGTGTTCGATAAAGACGGCTCTTATCTCGCTGTCTTCTATGCCGACTTCCATCCTCGTAAGGGAAAGCAGGGCGGTGCCTGGATGACAGAGTATCAGGGACAGTGGAAGGAGCGTATCGACACAAAGAAACCCTTCGGCCCTGACAACATGAAGAATATCCGTCCTCACGTCAGTGTGGTGATGAACCTCTCCAAACCTACCGAGGAGCGTCCTGCATTACTCACACTTGGAGAGGTAGAGACCTTCCTCCATGAGTTTGGACACTCATTGCATGGTATGTTTGCAAACACCCGTTTCGAGAGCCTTAGCGGAACGAGCGTATGGTGGGACTTCGTGGAGCTACCGTCTCAGTTTATGGAGAACTTCGCAATTGAGAAGGAGTTCCTGCGTACCTTCGCCTTCCACTATCAGACTGGCGAGCCCATTCCCGACGAACTCATTGCGCGTATCGTCAAGAGCCGTAACTATAATGTAGCCTATGCTTGTATGCGACAGGTAAGCTTCGGACTGCTCGATATGGCCTATTACACCAAGAAGGATGAGTTTAATGAGGATATCATCCCATTCGAGAAGAAGGCCTGGGCAAAGGCGATGGTAGTACCACAGTTGCCCGACACCTGTATGACAGTACAGTTCTCGCATATCATAGCAGGAGGCTACGCTGCCGGCTATTACAGCTATAAATGGGCAGAGGTGCTCGATGCCGATGCCTTCGCTGTGTTCAAGAAACATGGCATTTTCGACCAGGCAACAGCCCAGAGTTTCCGTGACAATATCCTCTCCAAGGGTGGCACGGAGAATCCGATGGTGTTATATAAACGGTTCAAGGGTGGTGAACCCACCATTGACGCATTGCTTAAAAGGAATGGAATCAAAACAACAAAAGTTAGATGAGCGTTATCTGAGGATGGCCCGTATCTGGGCAGAGAATTCCTACTGTAACCGCCGACAGGTGGGCGCCCTCGTCGTGAAGAACAAGATGATCATCAGCGATGGCTATAACGGTACTCCCAGCGGTTTTGAGAATGTCTGTGAGGATGATAACAACGTGACAAAGCCTTATGTGCTTCATGCGGAGGCTAATGCCATCACGAAACTGGCCCGTAGCAATAACAACAGCGATGGCGCTACGATATATATCACTGCCTCGCCCTGCATCGAGTGTGCCAAGCTTATAATCCAGGCTGGTATCAAGAGGGTGGTGTATGGAGAGAAATATCGTCTCACCGATGGTATTGACCTCCTTGAGCGCGCTGGTATCGAAGTGGTTTATATGGAAGTTAAGTAGTAATTATGAATAAGTCAAACCGTTTTGCTCCGCTGTGGATGGCCTTATGTGTCGTTGTCGGCATATTAGTCGGCACATTCTATGCCAATCATTTCTCTGGCAACAGGCTGAGCATCATCAATTCTAATGGCAGCAAACTCAACAATCTGCTCCATTACGTCAACGATATGTATGTTGACACTGTCGACATTAATGACCTTGTTGAGAAAGCTATGCCTCAGATCTTGTCAGAGCTCGATCCCCATTCCACCTACATCGGAGCCAAGGATGTACAGATAGCCACCGACGACCTGAAGGGTTCGTTTTCTGGCATCGGCATTGAGTTTACCATCCGTCAGGATACCATCCGCGTGCAGAATGTCATCAGCAACGGACCTGCAGAGCGTGCTGGTCTGATTGCGGGAGATAAGATCGTAGAGGTCGACGACTCTGTGTTTGTCGGCAAGAAAGTTACCAACGAGGAGGCGATGCATCGTCTTAAGGGTCCTAAGGATACCAAGGTGAAGCTCGGCATTATCCGATATGGTGAGAAAAAGGTTAAGCATGTAACCATCACTCGTGGGGAGATTCCTACCAAGAGCGTTACCGCATGTTATATGCTCGATTCCACAGCTGGCTATATCCGTATTAAGAACTTCGGCGAGAACACTTATCCCGAGCTGCTTATTGCCCTTGCGAAACTCTCTCAGGAGGGATTCTCCAATCTCGTCATCGACCTTCGTGGTAATACCGGAGGATATCTCGCATCAGCTGTGCAGATAGCTAATGAGTTCCTCTCTAAGGGACAGCTGATAGTATATACTCAGGGTCGTAAGTCTGCCCGTCAGGAGTATCGCAGCGATGGTCGTGGTTCTTATCAGAGTGTTCCGTTGGTAGTGCTCATCGACGAGGGTTCTGCATCAGCATCCGAGATTCTTGCAGGTGCCATCCAGGACAACGACAGAGGCACGATTATCGGGCGCCGTTCGTTCGGAAAGGGTCTGGTACAGCAGCCGATAGAGTTCTCCGACCATTCGATGATCCGTCTTACTATAGCACGTTATTACAGTCCTTCGGGCCGTTGCATACAGAAGCCATATACCTCTGGTGCCGACAAGAACTACGAGGAGGATCTTATCAGCCGATATCAGCATGGGGAGTTCTTCTCTCAGGATAGCATCAAGCATACGGGTCCGGAGTATCACACTGGTAACGGACGTGTAGTCTACGGAGGTGGCGGTATTACTCCTGACATCTTTGTGCCTGAGGATACTCTCGGCATGACATCTTATTATAAGGAGGCTTCTATGTCGGGGCTTATCTTGCAGTATGCCTTCAACTATACCGACGAGAACCGTCAGAAGATGAATGATTTCAAGACGGGTAAGGCTCTCGAGCCTTATCTTAAGAAACAGAATATCGTGGAGAAATTCGTCACCTTTGCTGACAAGAACGGCCTGAAGCGCCGTAACCTGATGATACAGAAGTCGCATAAGCTGCTTGAGCGTTTCCTCTACAGCCGTATCATCTATAATATGCTCAACGAACAGGAGTGGACGGAGTATCTGAATCAGGATGATCCTGCCATAATCAAGACCCTTGAGCTGTTCCGCGATGGCAAGGCATTCCCAAAGCCGGAAGCTGATGGCGAGGCTCAGAAAGTTGCTCATGCTTAAGAAAGAGCTTCGACAGCATATCCGTGAAATAAAGCGGCAGTTCTCTCAGCAACAGCTGGAAGAACTGTCGTTTCCGATTATTGCCCGTCTTAAGTCCTGTCTGACTAATGCAAAGACCATTCTTGCCTATTATTCCCTGCCTGATGAGGTTGATACCCGTCAGTTGCTCGATGATCTTGTGGCTGAGGGGAAGACGGTTCTTCTCCCAAAGGTCATAGATGATGAGAATATGGAGATCCGCCGGTATACAGGCCGTCAGGATTTGGAGGAAGGCATCCTCCATCTGATGGAACCTATAGGTGAACCTTTCACGGACTACGAAGATATCGATATCGTTGTCGTTCCTGGTCTCGCCTTCGATGCTGAAGGGCATCGCTTAGGTCGCGGCCGTGGCTATTACGACCGATTCTTGCACAGGAAAAACCATCCCTTTTGTGTAGGTATTTGCTTTGATTTTCAGAAGGTTGCAGAGGTGCCCGTCGATGAATACGACATTCCTGTGGATGAAGTGGTTTAGTTGAATCTTATATCGGCAATCACCTGACTGCCAACATACTCATTCAGTCTTCTTACATATTCCGAGCGTTGCATTGAGAGGTCTGCCCTCAATGCTGGGTTGGTAAGATGCACGTAAAGTGTCTGATTGCGTATCACCACCCCGTCGGTATATCTGCTGATAAGCTCTCCAGCCACTATAGGCCATGCATCGCAGAGACGCTTCTGCAGCAAGGGCGTCTCCAACCCCTGTGCGCGCAGATTCTTCAGAATCAGACTCTTTATCTGTATTACATCCCTCTTAAACATTTTGTGATTTACGATTGATATCTCCATTATCGACATGGAATATTCTGTAGTCATGGCTTGATGCCGACAATATCTGGTCCAGATGGTCACGATTGGTGTCTGTGATAAAGATCTGTCCGAACTCATCGCCTGCCACCAGATTCACTATCTGCTCAACTCTTCCGGCATCGAGTTTGTCGAAGATATCGTCGAGCAGGAGTAGGGGAGTGGTCTTGCTGTTGGTGCGCTTCAGGAAGTCAAACTGTGCCAGCTTCAGTGATATCACGAATGTCTTGTTCTGTCCCTGACTGCCCTCACGCTTCATCAGATGGTCGCCCAGCATAAACTCCAGGTCGTCGCGATGCACTCCGTGGAGCGAATACCCTACTGCGCGGTCCTTAAATCTGTCGCGCTGTATCACCTCAAGCAATGGTCCTCTCTGACAGTGCGAGATATAGTTTAGTGCCACCTTCTCCTGATTGCCCGATATCGTCTCGTAGTATCTCTGGAAGATAGGCACCATCTCTTTTACAAAGGCATCGCGGCACTTGTAGATATGCTCTCCTGCCGAAGCCATCTGCTCTTCCCAGATGCTTATCACGTCGATATCGGGCTCTTCCTCGGCCTTGAGCATCGTGTTTCGTTGCTGTAGGGCTTTGTTATATCGGTTTAGCGCCTCGATATATGTAGAGTCGTACTGCGATATCACCATGTCCATCAGCCTGCGTCTCTCCTCACTGCCGCCTTCTATCAGCAGCGTGTCTGAGGGAGATACCACTACGATGGGTATCAGTCCGATATGCTCTGAGAGTCGCTTGTACTCCTTCTTGTTACGCTTGAAATGTTTCTTCTGTCCCCGCTTCATGCCGCAGGAGACTGATAGTTTTAAGTAATCATAACTGTCCACTGTCAACTGTCCACTATATTCCCCCTCAATCATAAAGAACTCCTCACCATGCCTTATCACCTGAGAGTCTATAGGATTGTTTGCCGAATGGCAGAACGACAGATAATATATCGCATCGAGCACATTCGTCTTGCCCACACCGTTTTGGCCTATGAAACAGTTGATCTTCGGCGACAGTTCCAGTGTTGCCTCCGTGATGTTTTTGTAGTTTATCAGCGACAGTTTTTCGAGAATCATTGTGCAAAGGTAGCGTTTTTTAGCCACAGATTACACAGATTAACACAGATTAATAATTATTTTTAGTTAAAATGTGTGTAATATGTTGGTTTTTTAGTACCTTTGCACCCGAATTTGCCCAAAAGGGTGGATTATGCCTTGTAGAATAATAAAAAATAGTATAAAAAATGGCAAACAACATTAATCAGCAGGCTGCTCCCGTAGCAGAGCAGACCCTCAGTCAGAGTGAGGCCTTCTTCCTGAAGTATAAGAAGGCAATTATCGCTGCAGTGATTGCCCTCGTGGTTATCATCGCAGGTATCGTTCTTTACACAACTTATGTTTCTGGTCCGGCAGAGCAGAAGGCAAGCACAGCCATCGCCAAGGGTCAGGACTATTTCGCAGCAAGCGACTATCAGAAGGCTCTCAATGGCGACAGCGCCTCTTTCAAAGGCTTTGTAGCTCTCGCTAAGGAGTACAGCAGCACAAAGGCAGGTAACCTGGCAAACCTCTATGCCGGACTCTGCTATGCAAAGCTCGACAAGTGGCAGGAGGCTGCCGACTATCTCGAGAAGTTCGATGGTAGCGACGATGCAATGATTTCTCCAGCAGCAGTAGGTGCCCTGGGTAATGCTTATGCTCACCTCAACCAGCTCGACAAGGCTGTAAGCAACCTGAAGAAGGCAGCTGAGATGGCAGACAACAACGCCCTCTCTCCCACATTCCTCATCCAGGCAGGTGAGATTCTCGAGAGCCAGAACAAGAAGGCTGAGGCTCAGAAGCTCTATGAGCAGGTGAAGGAGAAGTACTTCAACTCTATGGCTTATCAGACCATCGACGAGTATATTGAGCGTTGTAAGGAGTAATGGCTACCGCTTTACATAATCTTAGCGACTACGATTTCGATGCTGTTCCCGATGCGTCGAACATGATTTTCGGCATCGTGGTGGCTGAGTGGAACCCGGAGATTACTGGAGCACTCCTCGAAGGTTGTGTGTCAACTCTCGAGAAGCATGGTGCCCTACCTGAGAATATCCATGTGAAGACCGTTCCAGGCTCTTTCGAGCTTATCTACGGTGCTCACCAGATGACTCTCAACGATGGTTACGATGCAGTAATCGTGCTCGGTAGCGTTATACGTGGCGAGACTCCCCATTTCGACTATATCTGTCAGGGTGTCACAGAGGGCATCGCTCGTCTTAATGCCACAAACAATATACCCGTTGTCTACGGGCTACTTACCACCAACGACCTCCAGCAGGCCAAGGACCGTGCCGGAGGAAAGCATGGCAACAAGGGCGATGAATGCGCCGTAGTTGCCATCAAAATGGCAAAATTCTAATCTTATATAATCCCCTTCTTCAGAGCAATTTTAAGAAGGGGTTTTTATTTTTCTCCTTCTTTCCTTTGATCCGTGATTCGTCATATAGTTTCGCACTTCCATCTGCAGAAGTGTGTCTTTGCCATATAACACTGTATTTTTGTTAGACAGGATGAGAATTAAAGACAGGGAACCATATACAGAGGAATGTAGAGATAGGTGCTCAAATAGGTGAAAAGCATGTCAAGATTATCCTTGTAGTTCCTAAACAGGTCTTTGACATCGTCGCCCACCTTGAAGAAGTCAATCAGAATATAACTCTTGTATTCCTTTTGAGCGAACTCCTTCACAATGTAACTCTTGCCTACACGTCGGGCACCTTCTATCATCATGGCAGACTTGCCTTTACGCCTCTCTTTCCACAGAAGCAACTGGTCGTATATTTTCCTTTTCATCACGGAATCAAAGTTTGATTATACCAAATATTACACGAAATCAAGGATGTATATTCCCTTTATTCTACACGAAATCAAGGGCAAAGATAAGAATAAGTGAGTAAATTTCCAAATATTTATCGATTTATTTTACGTATATTATAAAAAGGTGGTGGCAAAGTAGGCGTTATTCATAAATAAGTGGTAACTTTGCAATCGTAATCTACAGATCGATGGAACAGAAATTCAGCAATAACAGTTTAGACCTCGAGACGCTGCGGGAGTTCTGTAAGCGGGAGGGCGAGGCGGTCATTTACCGTAAGGGCGACCAGCTGGAGCGCGAGGGCGACCCGGCGCGTTGGCTGGCCTACGTCAGCGAGGGTTGCTTCAAGTACGTGGCGCACAGCCTCAGCGATGATCGGGAACACATCACCTGGTTCTCGTTCGAGGATGAGTTCGCAGTCGATTACCCGACATTTCTCTACGCCCGTCCGGCGCAGACCACCATCGTGGCGATGATGCCCAGCCGCGTGTTCAGGGTAACGGGCCAGCAACTGGAGCAGTTCTTCGACCAGAGCAAGGAGACGATGAAACTGCGCGCCATCATAGCCGAGCACCTCCTCGGCCAGTTCCGTTCACGTTATCTCGAACTCCACTGTACTACGGCCCGCGAGCGTTACGACCTGCTGATGCAGCGCTGTCCCGGCATTGTGGATCACCTTGACTTGCAGGACATCGCCTCGTTCCTCAACGTCCATCCCAACACCATCAGTAAGATACGCCGCGACATTACGTTTGAAGGCCAGAAATAGTCAAATACAACAAAAACTCTCAACCTAAGTTGAGACTTTCACCCTCGGCACCCGATTTTCGGGTTTGCCGAGGGTTTATTTGAATACCTTTATGTAACTTTGCAACGTATGAAAAAGATCATGATAGCTGCCGCAGTCTGCCTGTTATTGTTGGCTTGTGGAAAGACAGGAGCCCCTGACAAGTTCTGTCAGGCATGGAAAGTGATTGAACATCAGCCAGACTCGGCGAGAGTGCTGTTGGCTGATATGGACGTGCCGTCGCTCTCTAATGGGGAACAGGCAGAATATGGTCTGCTGATGACGATGGTAGATATCAAGACACGTCATGAGCAGATTGCTAACGACTCTATGATTACAGCAAGCGTCAAGTATTACGACCAGCATGGCGACAAGTGGCACCAGGCGATGGCCTATCACTATCGGGGTGTCGTGAAATACGCACTGAAGAATGTCCCAGAGGCCATTAAAGACCTGAAGAGGGCTGAGACACTGGCAGAGACATTAGACGATGAACTGCTGCGGAACAAGATTTACGAGCGGCTGGCCTATTGCAACTACTGGAGCAGCAATTCTCCGCTCCTGCTGAAATACTCGCAGAAACTGTTGGACAGCAGTAAGAAAATGAACGACAGCGTGATGGTGGCCCGCAGTTATTTGATGGTGGCATCGGGCTTTGACAGTATGGGTATGAGAGACAGCGCCCATGTCAATTTGCTGAAGAGTCTGGACTGGATAGACGCCTTGAACGATTCCTTGGGTCGAAACGACATCCTGGATAACGTGGCCATGATGTATCAGGAGGCGGGTGACGTGGAGAAAGCCGAGCAATATCTGACGGACTGGGTGCTAAATCACTCCTCCCGTGGACGTGCATACGCCACCTTGGCATGCATCCGTCAGAAACAAGGCAGATATGAGGAGGCTGTGAGTTGCGCGAAGAAGTCATTGGAGGCTGATGACTATAAAGTGCATAAGCATTCGCTCGACCTGTTGGCTGAGCTCTACAGCCAGATGGGCGACAGCAGTCAGGCCTACGCCATGCAGCGAAGAAGCAAGGAGTTTTCCGACTCTTTGGAACGGGCTAACAAGGCAAGCCAGATGGCAGACTGGCAGACGAAGTTCGACGAGCAGCAACAGGAGGATATGTATCTCCAAAAGGCCAATTGGTGGTTGGGAATCATCATCTCAATGGTCTTGATTTCAATAATTGCTTGGTGGTGGAACCGACAGAGAGTACGCCATCTCAGCTTCCGTCTCGACGAGAACATCCGGCAGATCACCCAGTATCAGAAAGAGATCAATCGTCTTGAGCAGAGTGGCGAGGCTCACCTGCAGGAGATATCACAACTTAGAGAGCAGATCACCCAACGCCGTGAACGCATATCCGCAAAGTTGCTGACTGGGGCTCATCTTTTCAACCGAATCAAAGAAAAAGAATCCCTTGCAAACATCTCAGCCACCGATCTGCAGAGTCTTGTCGATTATTTCGCCCAACTGCGTCCCAAACGTTGGCAAGAGTGGGAGCGCCAATACTCTGACCTCAGTACCGCACAGTACATCTTCCTCATTCTGCAAGACGACCTGCATTACGACGACGAAACCATAGCCACGATTCTCGACATAAAACGAATCTCCGTGCGCAGCATGCGCTCCAGAATCAAAGGAAAAGTGTTGTAAAGCCCGTTCCTCTCAGCCACTTTTTTCTTGGATTGTTTTCGTTTATCCGTCTTGTTGTCAGCCTTTTAGCATTAAAAAGGTTGCAACACCCTCGATATAAGATTCCAGACAAATCACTTGTCTGTTAATTAAACTCTGTGTAACTTTGTCCCTATGAAGAGCTAATTTCATCAGCTCTGATTTTGATTCAATGGCAGTTCCCGTCGTGATGACGGGGACTGCTTTTAAGAAGAACATGAGAAGATTTGACTTTTGCCTGAACTGAGCGTATATTATATAGGACATCAAAGATTATATATACATGAAGCAAATTATTATCACCGCATTGCTTGCCCTCGTCACAATGGCGGGGTGGGCACAGATAAAAAAGACCGTAGAAGAAAAGGCTGATTCATTGCAGTTGTTTGTACAGGCTGGCGACAGTTGCATGCAGCAGTACAATACCTTTGAGGCTCTGAAGTACTACCAGCAGGCATACAATTTGGCTAAGATAAGAAATCAGAAGCAGGCTGTAGATAATCTTGACCTTCCACTTGAACACTTAGAGGAATTTCCAGAGGAGAAACAAGAGGAAATTATCGAGCGACTAAAGCATTCTGCTGAGCAGAGTACAATAGTTGATTGTATGGTTCAGATGAAACTGGCTGACTGCTATTATAAGCGTGGCAACTATCGCGAGACTGCAGATCTCCTGAAACTGGTACCTGAAGACAGCCTCTCCCACGACGCCTTCCGCCAGCTATGCTTCAGCTATCAGAAACAGGGAGATACCGACTCATATATCTATTGGACGGAACGACTGGTGAATCACTATCCGATGGACGGTGAGATAGTGGCAGGACTTACCCTTGCCTTCGCCAAGAACGAACAACCGCAAAGAGGTATCATCTGTGGCATGATATACTGCCAAAGGGATTCCACAAACATCCTTGTGAATAGGGCGCTGGCCGATGCATGGTTCATGAATCGTGATTTCACAGCGGCAGGAAAGTTATACAACCGGCTGTTAGAACAGGGCGATTCTACTTTCAACACCTTATATTCTGCAGGCCTGTGCTACTCGCAGATCGAAGATCTCGAGCGTGCCTACCATTATCTACAGTTGGCTTTTCTGATTAGTGGCATGCAGCACTATGGCTGCGCCTACCGTCTTGGTGTGGTTTGCATCGACACAAAACGCTATCCAGAGGGACTTGGCTATCTCGATCTTGCCAAACGGCTGATGCAACCCGACACAACTATCATGAAAGCTATTACACTCTCGCAGGGCGAGGGCTACTACCATACACAGCATTACGAAGAGGCCGTCACGGCGTGGAAGGAACATCTCGCCTATAACCCAACATCCATTGCCACCTATTATAATATAGCCAATGCCTACGGCTATCTTCTCAAAGACGGAAAGCAGGCAGAATCATATTATCGTCAGTTCCTCGACCTCGCCCGCAAGGAGGAGAAACCAACAGACAAACTCCAAGAGATGATCAAGAGTGCCGAGGACATGATAAAGTCATTTGACTTAAGTAAAAAACTCTCAAAACAAAAAAAGCAATGAATAAGAAAACTATCCTCACCGCACTTCTCGCCCTCGTCGCTATACTGGCAGTACTGCCGTTAGGGGCGAGAGCCCAGACAAGGGCCGACTCTCTGCGTGCCGACAATATATACAAATCAATGGAACTACAAGGCGTAGAGATTGTCAAACAGAAGTCGCTCGTGAAGTCGGATATCGACAAGATCACCTACGACATCGAGAACGATCCCGACTCGAAGTCAAACACGGTGATAGAGATGTTGCGTAAGGTGCCGATGGTAACGGTGGATGGTGAGGACAACATTCGGGTGAACGGCTCCAGCTCGTTTAAAATATATGTGAACAACAAGCCCAACCAGATGATGTCGAACAATCCGATGGAAGTGCTCAAGAGCATGCCTGCCACCAGCATTAAAAAAATTGAAGTCATCACCAACCCTGGACCGAAATATGATGCAGAAGGGGTTGGGGGCATCCTGAACATCATCACCCACGGACAACGTATCGAAGGCTATACCGCCACCTTTAGTGGGAACGTCAGCAACCGTAGTGCCGGCGGCAGCACATACGCCACCGTCAAAAGTGGTAAGCTGATGATGAGTGGGCGTTATAGTTACAACTACTACAACTCTCCCCGCAGTTACTCTGGCAGTAGCCGAAAGACCATCGGCAACATCACTGATTCATCGTCTGACCTCGAAAGCGAAAGCACATCCAAAGGACACGGGTACTCACAGTTCGGCTCCTTTGAGGCGAGTTACGAAATCGACACCCTCCGCCTGCTCACCGCCTCATTCGACCTCTATGGCGGTGGAAGCAAGAACGATGGTGATGGTACAACTATTGCCACTTCTCCCCTGACGCAGACACAGCTTTACAGATATACCACCACCAACCATTCCAAGAACAACTATGGCTATATTAACGGCGGTATCGACTATCAGCGCAGTTTCTCCGTTCCAGAACGTCTGCTGACACTATCATATAAAATTGAGGATGAGCCCAACCAGAGAGAATCCAACACCAACTATATTGACATGCATGCCATCGACGGTTGGGAGGACTTCCTGCAGCGTCTGAAGAATCAGTACAACGACGGCAGCGAGCATATGACGGAACACACCTTCCAGATAGACTATACCACGCCCTTCGCCAAGATCCACACCTTGGAGACTGGTTTGAAGTATATCCTACGCAACAACTCGTCGGAGAATGACCGCTACGAGGAAGATGTCTTCGACCAAGATCATTCGTCGCATTATAAGCATCGCAACGACATCTTCGCCGCCTATCTGGGTTACGGTTTAAAATTTGAAAAGCTATCGGGACGCTTAGGCCTGCGCTATGAGCATACCTTGCAGGATGTGGAGTACAAGCTGGGGCGTGGTGACGACTTCAAAAAGCATTTCAACGATTATGTCCCTTCTGCCAGCATCGGCTATAAACTGACGCAGACATCGAACCTGCGTTTAGGCTACGACATGCGTATCTACCGTCCGGGCATCTGGTATCTCAATCCCTATCTCGATGACTCCACGCCCACGAATATCTATCAGGGTAATTCTCATCTTGAGAGTGAGAAGTGTCATTCGATTAACCTCAGTTACAGCAATTTCACGCCGAAGCTCAACATCAACCTCGCCCTGCGTTATGGCTTTACCAACAACAGTATCGAGAATGTCGTCAGGATGGTGCCCGACACACAGATCTCAGGTCTGAAGAACCCGACGGGAAAGGACGTGCTCTACACCACCTACGAGAACATCGGGCATAGGCAGGGTGTTAACCTCAATACTTACATCAACTGGAATGCCACTAAGAATACCCGTGTTTATTTCAACGGGCAGATCTCCTACACGGATATGGACGATGGCGGCACTCTCTCTAATCATGGTTGGAGCCTTTTTGCATATGGTGGTGCGCAACAGACACTTCCCAAAGACTTGCGAATCTCATTTAATTTCTTTGCCATAACACCAAACGTCAATTTGCAAGGACGTGGCAGCAGTTATAGCGATTACAGCATGAGCATCCAGAAGTCGTGGTTGAAGAAACGCCTCACCTTGACGCTTTCTGCCTCGAATTTCCTGAAGAAATACAAGCAAAACAATTACACAACGGAGGATATCTCCTTCTATGCAAACAGTTGGTCGAAGTATGTCAATCATAGATTCTCGCTCAGTATCAGTTACCGTATCGGAGAATTGAGCGCCAGTGTCAGGAAAGCCGAGCGTAGCATCAGCAATGATGATGTAAAAGGCGGCGGTAATGGCGGAAGTAGCGGAAGTTCGGAATAAGAATTCTTTGATAATCCATCATCGTCAATATGAACAAGAAAAACATCATTACCGCGCTGCTCACCCTTGTCGCAATGGCGGGGCAGGCACAAGAGATAACGGGAAGGGTGATTGACGAGCAATCATTGCCGATGGCATTTGCCCAGCAAGTGATGTTGGCAGACAGCATAACCAAGAATTCTGTTTGCTATGCTACTGTTTATGATGCTAATGAAAATAGGCTCGCCTTCAAATTCGTTGTATCTCATGATTTACTTCCGCTCCACTTTTCTTGATATTTCCCACCAATAATCGCAAAACTCTCAACCTAAGTTGAGACTTTCACCCTCGGCGATCACTTTCCCAGCTCCACCGAGGATTTGTTGTAGTATTTTTGTACCTTTGCACTCGATTTCAGAACGGTAAGTAATATGGCACAGATAGACGAATTCTTCTTTGACACGAACCGTGTGAAGGGCATCACCGAGGCTGACTACGAGCGGGCAAAGCCATACGTGGAGGCGGCGCAGGCTTTCGCACAATCGACCTACCAGAGCATTTACATCATCGACTATTTCCGCAAGAACTTCCTCTATGTGTCGGACAATCCGCTCTTCCTTTGCGGCCACACCGCCGACGAGGTGCGACAGATGGGCTACGGCTTCTACATCAACAACGTGCCTGCCGACGAACAGCCGATGCTCACCGAACTGAATCGTGCGGGCTTCCGTGCCTTCGATGACGTGCCGCTGGCCGACCGCCGACGTTGCGCGATGTCCTATGACTTCCACATCCTCACCTCGGAGCGTCCCCTGCTCATCAACCACAAGATTACGCCCCTCGTGCTCACAGCCGATGGCCGCGCCTGGCTCGCCCTCTGCACCGTCTCACTCTCGTCGCATAAAGAGGCCGGGCAGATACGTTTCCGCATCCTGGGACAGAGCGGCTACCGCCAATATTCGCTCACCGCCCACCGCTGGCAACCCTGCGAGGGTGTCACCCTCACCCCCGAGGAGCGACCACATCTGCCGCTCGTTCGACACGGTGAAGTTCTACCGCCGCCAACTCTTCGAGAAACTCGACGTCGCCAACATCACCGAGGCCATCGCCTTTGCTACCAACTACGGCCTTTTGTAAGCCTCACGCCACAGTCATTCCCCCGATTTTAACATCTTTTGTTACCCAAATGGGTAATTTTTCATCCCCGCGATGCAGAATTACCCATTTGGGTAGTGGATTTATTTGGCGGATTCATTTACTTTGCAGGCAAAAAGCGAAATAATTCTGAAAAACAATGATTATGGACAGACATTCAAAATTCGGTTTGAAAACCATGTGTGTGTGGATTATATTCCTCACTGTGCTTTACGGTTCTTATGCCGTAGTTACTAATTCTCCTCTTAGCGGATTGCTTGACAAAGAGACAGGAGGATTCATCTCACTTGCATTCTTCGTGGCATGGGCACTTGTCTGGTTTGCCATCGGTCGGTACTTCAGTCGTGATTATGCCCAGAAAAAGGAAACCTGGAAACAAGACTATCCTGCCATAGGTGAAGCGGAAATCGACAAGGCTTTTCGTGCTGAATATTTCTCACGTCTTGCCAAAATGCTTTCTATCGTATTCTTCTTTGCCGTTCTCGCTTATGT
>CACWLC010000032.1 GCA_902761605.1 uncultured Prevotellaceae bacterium | reverse complement strand
GGATGCAGACACAGCGATGGAACTGGCAGCCCACTGGTTTGTGGAAGATCTGTTGGAAACGAATTTCGATTTTGCCATCTTCTCACAATATTTCATTGTGGCTTACCGGCTGGCCCTGTTTGAAAATCGTCGTGCTGACGAGGAGCAGTTCTCGGAGGAGAGGCTAAATCGTGTTTGGCGCGAGACATTCTCTAAGACGATGATTATTGTATCGCAGAAACTACTGCAGGCGGCGATGACAATACCGGAAAAGTGCTATTGGATAAACTTCAAGCCTAATGATTGTGAGATTGAGGATTATATGAATGCGATATAAGAATACAAAATTATGAAAAAAGCAAAAGTAGTAAAAATGAACTTCAGAGACCGATGTGAGGTTTACGAAGTGGCAGAGAAGATGCAAATAATCTCCGAAGTTATGAGAAACCGATATGGAATGGAGATACGCAGATGCTGTGCATCGTGTAAGTACAGGAAGATAACCAATGACGGGCGCATGTGCAGTAAGATTGATTACGAAGTGGCTTCGTGGCAGTATTGCAGTCAGTGGGAGATGCATCCTAAACTTCAGAATGCCGGTGAGGGTAATGGTAAGGTTAAGAGCCTGGACTATCTGAACTATCACCGAGAGAAGTACCTGCAGCAACGTGAAGATTATTATGAGAGTAAGATATTAGCGACTCAGATAATGTCGACGGAGCAGATAAGAAAGGAATACACAGAGCAAAAAGGCTCGATTTATATTAACATTTAAACAAAAAATTATTATGGTCAAAATTTTAAGAGTTGTGGGACAGACAGAGCCCATCGAAGTAACAAGTAAGAAACAAGAGGGTCAGAAGATCCAGAAGTGTATCATCCGATTGAAGGAGATTGGCGACAACTACACTGAATACGTCGCTATTGTACTGGGCAACGGTGCAACGGTGAAGTATCAGGAGGGAGAGCTGGTGGCAGCCGATCTAAGTTTCTCATCGCATGAGAATCAGGGAGTGTATTATCAGGATGTTCTGGCAAGGGAAATCGTGAAGATTAAATAAAAAATAAAAAATATAAAATAAAAAATATACTGGGGTTGAAAGGTGACGAGTGAGGGAAGAGTACCAGGTTTAAATTGTCGACAGCTATCTCTTCGCTCTGACCCATAAGACTCGAAATCTTTCAACAAAATGATTAAAAAAGTATTTTTTGGCGACGAAGCCATGCTGGCCCTGAAGAAGAGTAAGGGTGAGCTCGTAGTGAGTGGTAGACTAAGGTATGTGGAGATTGACGGGAAGATGGTGCTGGAGTTCAAGCCGTATAACCGCCAGCCTCGTAAGAAGCCGCTGATACTGACGTTGCGCGACCTGGTCAACGGATGGATCAAGATGGGCAGAAGACATGTGGGTGTGTATGCAGCCGTGTCGAGCAAGCTCAGTCCGGAGGATATCGTGGAGGAACTGAAGCGTGATGTGTGTGATGGACTCGACAAGGTGCTGGAAGACGGTGCCATCGAGGAGATGAAGGAGTATTTTAACCTTTTGAATAAGAAGGCATGATGAGACCGAGTTATTTTAACAGTGTAAAGGACCGCAGTGCGAAGACACTGACCACTGCGGTCTTGAGCAAGCTCCAGACATCAAGGCAGACCAAAAACGGTATGGCTAAGATAGCAGAGCTGCAGAAGGCGGGCGAGGATATCCGTCCAGGAAAGGAGATGCTGCCTGTGGTGACATGGGGAGCAAGGTATAAGGACGGTAGTCCGAGAGGTACTGAGGGAGCAATGGATACAGGACTGTTCTTTATCGACTGCGACCACCTGAAGGAAGATCCGACAGAGGTGTATTACAGGCTGCTTGATGCCAAGGCCATCAAGGATGAGGAGCGCAGGCAGATGGTGGCAAAGGTGATGAAGGAACATACCAAGGGTGCCCATGTTACTCCAAGTGGAGAAGGGTTGAGAATTATCCTGACAAAGCTGTTGCCAGGGAAGGATAATGAGGCGAATATCGAGGAGTTTAAGAAGATGCATAAGGATGATCCTGCTGCTGAGAGTATCGATGGAAAAGTAAAGGATATCGGGCATCCGAGCTTCGTGCCGACGCTGGATTTCTGGATATATTTTGATAATGGAATATTGAAAGATGATGGGGTAGATGAGGGCGTCACATCCCCATGTGACGCTGAGAGTCCCAGCGAAAAGCAAGAGGCGCAAAGCGATGAGAAGAGAGGGGATTATGAGCTGCATCTAAGGTTTGATGCCGAGGGGATGCCGGTGGGGAGCAACGGAGAGAGGTTGCAGACCGAGTATCGGGGGCATAAATTGACGGAGATAAGGGATAATGTGATTACCCTCTGTGGCGGAAAGCCGGATGTAGGCGACAGGAACACCAGAACCTATAAGGTGCTCTCGAACATGGCCCCGATTGTGGACTATAAGGAAGAGGTGCTACAGACGCTGATACCTTACTGGGGTCTGAAATGGGATGAGGTAGAGCCTATCGCCAAGAGTGCTGCCAAGCGCAGACCGTCGGAGAAACTGCCTTATCTGCTCTGGAAGGTGCTCCACGAGATGGGTATCGACGATGCCTCGATGCAGGTGGACGAACAGGATGAGGATGCTCTCGATGATGATGAGTTTATTGCCAGTCTTGGCAAGGACGATTACGACGGAGAGTATAAGAGCAGCTGGGGAGAAAGTCTGCCACCGTTGGTGCCGGTGTTTAAGCAGTGGGTGAGCAGGGCTCCGAAGGATTATGTGGAGATGATCTATTTTACCGTACTCTTCTGTCTTGCATGTATCGCCTCGAAGCTCCGAGCGAGGTATTTTGACGGACGTGTCCATTCACCTTCGTTCTTCGTAACTGTTGAGGGCGATTCCGGTTCAGGTAAGTCGTGGATTATCGACGTCAGCGATATGCTACTGGAGCCTATGGCTGCCGATGATGCCAAGGGCGAAGAGAAGCAGATAGAGTATGAACGGGAGCTGAAGAAATGCCGCAACAAGGCGAAGCAGCCTGAAGACCCGATGGTGATTCAGCGTATCATCCCCGCCACGGTGTCAGTGACCGCCCTGTTGAAGCAGAACTACCAGAATAAAGGCCTGCACTCGGTAACTATCTGCCCTGAGGTAGACACGATGGTAAAGCAGCATAATCGTGGCACCTGGGGCCAGCTCTCTGACATCTACCGAATAGCATACGAGAACGGTATTGCCGGACAGAAATTCATGTCGGAGAATTCGTTCTCAGGAAAGGCAAGAATCTTTTATAACCTTCTCGTATCTGGGACACCCCTCTCGATGGGCAAGTTCTTCCGCAATGTCGAGGATGGTCTGGTGACAAGAACTATTCCGGTGATGCTGCCTGATCAGTTTGGTGCGAAGATACCTAAGTGGAAGCCTCTGTCGGCCTTGCAGCAGAAGGTGATAACGGATACGGTAAACCATGTGTACCACTCGCTCTCGATGGATGAGCAGGGCAATGTGGCAGAGGAGCACTTTATGAACCTCGACTGGCTTAACGACGTGATAGAAGACTGGCTGGAACAACAGCGCCTGTTGAGTCTGAAGGAGGTAAGCCGTGCCAGGGATACCTATCGCCGACGTGCTGCCAACGACGGATTCAGGGCCGGAATGATCATCTTCTATCTGCTCGGAGAGAAGCCAACGGCAGATGTCAAGAAGAAGGTCATAGCCAATGCCCTCTATGTGAGCAACTACGCTGTGGAGGCGCTGATAGCGAAGTATGGCAAGGATACCAATGAGGTGCTTAATGGCAAGGAGAAGAGGCCTTCGAAGACAGGAATCCTGTTTGATATGATGCCAGAAGAGTTTACTCGTGACCAGCTGAAACAGAAGATGAATGATCAGAAGATCCTCTCGCATAACCGTGACGTAGTATGGCGATGGAATAAGTCAGGGTTAATAGAAATGCTGCCTGATGGCAAGTTCAAGAAGGTGAATAAGGATATCAAGGCATCATCACAGAAAAAGAATCGCAAATAGCGTCTGAAACGTCTTACGTCTTTTTTTATTTTTTATCAATTTACATTTTTACAATTATGACACCAAGAAATATTCGTAATAATAATCCACTTAATATCCGTCGTAGTAAGGATCAGTGGCAGGGTTTGGATGCAAAGCAGAACGACCCTTCATTCTTTAAGTTTGAATCAATGGCAATGGGTTGGAGGGCAGCCTTCGTGATCCTCACCAAGACTTACTATCATAAGTATCGTCTGTTTACCATCCGCAAGATCATCAAGAGATGGGCTCCATCCAATGAGAATGATACAGAGGCCTATATCAAGAAGGTATCAGACCTCACTGGCATCGATTCCGAAGAGCCATTAGGTATCCCGTCGCTCTATCCATCCCGTTGGATGGCCCTCGGTCTGGCGATGGCTATCGTTGAGGGCGGTCGTCAGCCCGACGTCTTCTCCATGATGCAAGGCTGGACCCTCGCAAGGGTAGGACAGTAATCGCTGTGAAAATAACTGAAGACCCGGGGTGATGTCCTCCGGGTTTTTAATTTTTTTCGGGGTTTAAGCAAAATAATATCGTATATTATTTGGTGATTTGGATTATTTTGCCTAATTTTGTAGCCAATATGAGGATAAACCTTTAAATAGCCAATGCGACAGAGAATACTAAACCTACTACTGCTGCTGACGCTTGCCCTTTCGGCAAGTGCTGACAACCTTGGCTATTCGAAGGATAAACCACTGCTCTTCGGTATCGACATGGACTATGCCCCGATGGAATACATCGATGGAAAAGGTATTCCCCGTGGCTTCGACGTGGAGTTTACTCGCAGGCTGATGGAGAGGATGGACATACCTTTCACCTTTGCTCCAAATACATGGGCGAATATCGCAGGCGACGTGCTGCACGGAAAGGTGGACCTCGGCATGATGGTATATTCACCATACCGTAAGGACCAGACGAACTACTCAAGAGCCGTGTTCAGACTCTATTACCAGATAGTTTACTCAAAGAAGTCGGAGGGCCGTTTCGGACTGCGCGACGTGGAGGGTAAGAAGATAGCCCTGATGAAGTCGAGACCTATCATCGACACCCTCACCAAGGTGGGAGCCAAAGCGATGGTGGTGGAAGACCTGAAGGGCGCGTTCCTAGATCTGCAGAAGGGTAAGTACGACGCACTGATATGTTTCCGATTTCAGGCTCGCTATTTCATCGGGGAGCTGGAACTCGACGACCTTAGCTCAGCCGACCTCGCACTGACACCGAGAGAGTATTGCTATGTGAGCCACGACAAAAAGCTTATCGACGCAATCAACACAGAACTCGACAAGATGGAGGATGAAGGAGAGATAGACGACGTTTACGGCAATATAAGAGCGGCTTTCGGAAAGACGGTGATCCCCAGATGGGTATGGTGGCTGCTGGCCTCTGTCATCATCGTTGGTCTTGTGCTGGTGATAGTACAGGAACGAATAGCCAGAAAGATGATAATGAAAGAGATGGATCGGGCCAAGAAGAGTGAGGAGCTGAAGGATATCTTCCTCAGTAACCTCAGCCACTCGCTGCGTACACCGCTGAATGCCATCATAGGATTCTCTGACTTGCTGATGAGTTCGCCCACGGAGATTATGCCCGAAGATGAACAGAAGGAACTGTTGGGACTGATAAACAGCAACGGACTGCAGCTGCTGCACCTGATTAACGAGTTGCTGTCGCTGTCGGATATTGAGGGAAACAATCAGCTCTTCGACCGTACGGTAGTCGACGTGGAGCAGAAGATGGCGGAGTATGCTGCAGAGACCCGTATGCAGCTGCATGAGGGTGTGCTGCTGAAGGTGGTTGACCCCATAGGAGGTATGAGGGCAAGACTGGATGAGAAACTGCTCAGAGTGATCGTGATGCATCTGTTGGACAATGCCCGTGAGTATACCACTGAGGGTACCATCACTCTCACTTACTACGCCAAGCAGGACGGTATCTTCGTGGAAGTGAAGGATACTGGCCGAGGACTGCCGGAGAACCTGAAGGAGAACATCTTCGCCCTCCTGTCGGACAAGAATACATATCTGCAGGAAGAGACACCGGGTCTCGGACTGAGCATCTGTAAGGCTATTATCGACAAGGATGGAGGACAGATGGGTGCGAGGGACAATGAGGAAGACGGTAGGGGAACTGTTGTATGGTTCTGGGCACCGGTGAAGATAATATAAATGATAACGGATAAAGAATAAATGATAATAGTATGACACTTATCATCGTTTCGATGCTTATTATAAGCTACCTGCTGATTGCCACCGGTCATCTGACCAGGGTGAACAAGTCGGCGATAGCTGTGTTTCTGGGTACCATTGGCTGGGTGGTATACATCAGCTGGGGTACTGACTTCGTGATGTCACAGCACCCGCGTGAGTATGCAGAGTATCTGGCTGGTGAAGAGCCGTCGAGTAATGCGGTGAAGTTTTTTATCTATAATGAGATATTCCTGAGCTACGTTGGACGGGCTGCGAGTATCGTGATGTTCCTACTGGCAACTATGTCGATAATCGAGATACTCAACAACAACGGATGCTTCGACTTCATACAGAAATGGATAAAGACACGTAACCCCAAACGACTGTTGTGGACCATTACCTTCGCCACGTTTATCATATCCGCCAACCTCGACAACCTGACAACCGCCACTATGATGCTCGTGATAATGCACTCGATAGTACAGAACCGCCGACAGAGGATGCTCATCGGTAGCGCCATCGTGATAGCAGCCAACTGCGGAGGATGCTTTACGGTGATAGGCGATCCTATGGGAATACTGCTTTGGGAAGACGGGCGCGTGACGGCATCAGACTTCTCGATGACTCTCGCACTGCCCGCTGTGCTGGCATGGGTGATACCTACGGTACTGATCAACAGACAGTTGCCTGACAAGCTCGACACCCAGTGGTCGCCGATGCCGTATCGAGGCGACGACACCAACCTCAACCAGTGGCAGAGAATAGTGATGCTCTTCGTAGGTATCGGTGGACTATGGTTTATCCCTACATTCCATAACATTACCAAGCTGTCACCATTCCTCGGTGCTCTCTGTGTGCTCAGTGTTCTGTGGGTGGTCAACGAGGCATTTAACCGCAAGCTGATGAATGCCGACGTGATGATGGAGCGCCGTATGCCACAGGCTCTGAAATACGGGTCGATACAGCAGATGCTCTTCGTGATGGGTATCATGCTGGGTATGGGCGTGGTGACAGAGACGGGAGTGTTCGGCGATGTGTCGGCATGGATAGACTATAATATACATAATGTGTGGATAGTGGGAGTGCTGTCAGGACTGTTGAGCAGTATCGTTGACACCTTCACCATCGCCATCAGCAACATATCGCTCTATCCTCTGCTCGAGAACCGGCAGCTCGTTATGTGGGTGGACTCAGACTATATGGCAAACTTCGTACAGAACGGTGCCTACTGGAAGATTATCGCCTATGCAACAGCAGTTGGAGGATGTCTGTTGTCTGTGGGCAGCATCGGAGGTATCGCACTGATGAAGATGGAGCATGTGAAGCTGGGATGGTATATTAAGAACATTACACCGAAGGTGCTCGTTGGATGGATTGTCGGAATGACAGCACTGTGGGCGGTGATGTGATAAATGATAATGTATAAATGATAATTATATATGCGAGATATTAAGAAGATCGTATTGACAGGAGGACCCTGTGCGGGAAAGACTACTGCACTGGTGAAGATAACGGAGTATTTCTCCGGCTTCGGATATAAGGTGTTTAACGTGCCTGAGGTGCCTACGATATACAGTACGGCGGGATGGAACTACCTCACGCCCAACCGCGACCTATATTATCAGGGAGAGAGGGCTATCCTGGAGACACAACTGGCTCTGGAGGATCAGTTCAGGACCCTCGCGGAGGTATGTACAAAACCCGTGCTCATCGTGTGCGACAGAGGAACGATGGATATCTCGGCATATATTAAACCCGAGGAATGGCAGGAGATAACGGCGATGGCAGGTACCAATCCCAATGAACTGCTGGAACGCTATGATGCAGTGCTTCACCTGGTGTCGGCTGCCGATGGCGCTGAGCAGTATTATACCACTGCCACCAATGCCACACGATACGAACAGGCCAACGAGGAAGGTCTGCGTATCGCTCGTGAGCTGGACAAGAAGATCATCAATGCGTGGACGGGTCATCCGCATCTGCGAGTGATCAACAACCATGATGACTTCGAGGCGAAGCTCAACCGTGTGCTCAATGAGATAGCCAAGGTAGTTGGATTGCCGCAGCCAGCACAGGAGGAGAAGATATTCCGTGTGGAGATAACAGGAGAGATACCAGAGTGCTCGGAGAGTGAGATAACACAGACATATCTCGTGGCAGAGCCGGGAACAGAGGTGAGACTGCGTCGCAGACAGTTCAGCGGAGGTAAGGTGATCAATGTGCACCGCTCGAAGAAACGCCTCTCGGAATCGGAGGTGATAGAGACGGAGCGACAGGTAGACAACAACCTCTACGAGCAGATGTTGCAACAGGCTGATCCATATCGTGCTACCATCAAGAAACGCCGTCAGAGCTTTATCTGGAAGGGACAGTTCTTTGAGATTGACACCTTCATTGAGCCAGTCTGCGACCTCGTGATGATGGAGACAAAGGGAGTGACGGAAAAAGAGACAATCAATTTCCCTCCGTTTGTGAAGGTGATAGAAGAAGTGACAGGAAATCCCAAATATCTCAATTATAACATCGCCCTGAACAGGTAAAAATGTCCGATTTTGGGGTTAAAGTGATATAATTTAGAAATATTTTATGGAAATGTTTTCTTGTTTAAGAAAAAATGTTTATCTTTGCAATCAGCTAAAAATAACTCTAAACAGAATAAGTAACTTTAAATATTAACAGCGTATGTCACAAATTACAGGACACATCTCGCAGATTATCGGCCCGGTTATCGACGTGTATTTCGATACTGAGGGGCAGGAGGCGGAAAAGGTGTTGCCGAAAATTTACGATGCTCTTAAGATTGACCGTGGTGACGGGCGCGACCTTATTGTCGAGGTGCAGCAGCACATCGGCGAGGATACGGTTCGCTGCGTGGCTATGGACAATACCGACGGTCTGCATCGTGGACTCGAGGCGATCCCGCTGGGCTCACCAATCGTGATGCCTGCCGGTGATCAGATTAAAGGTCGAATGCTGAACGTTATCGGACAGCCTATCGACGGTATGAAACAGCTCGATATGCAGGGCGCTTTCCCCATTCACCGTGAGGCACCTACGTTTGAGGAACTCTCTACGAAGAAGGAGATCCTCTCAACAGGTATCAAGGTGATCGATCTGCTGGAGCCTTACATGAAGGGTGGTAAGATTGGACTCTTCGGTGGTGCCGGAGTAGGAAAGACGGTGCTTATCATGGAGCTTATCAACAACATTGCCAAGGGACACAACGGATTCTCTGTGTTCGCTGGAGTAGGAGAGCGCACTCGTGAGGGTAATGACCTTATCCGAGAGATGATCGAGTCGGGTGTTATCCGCTACGGCGAGAAGTTCCGTGAGGCAATGGATGAGGGTAAATGGGATCTGAGTCTCGTTGACCCTGAGGAGCTGAAAAAGAGCCAGGCAACACTGGTTTACGGACAGATGAACGAGCCTCCCGGTGCACGTGCTTCTGTAGCACTCTCAGGACTGACTGTAGCTGAGGGATTCCGCGACGGTGGCGGTAAGGACGGCGGTGCTGCCGATATCCTGTTCTTCATCGACAACATCTTCCGTTTCACTCAGGCTGGTTCTGAGGTATCTGCTCTGCTGGGTCGTATGCCATCTGCCGTAGGTTATCAGCCTACACTGGCATCAGAGATGGGATCGATGCAGGAGCGAATCACTTCTACGAAAACCGGTTCTATCACATCAGTACAGGCAGTATACGTGCCTGCCGATGACTTGACAGACCCTGCACCAGCAACAACATTCACACACCTCGATGCTACTACGGTGCTCGATCGTAAGATTGCAGGTCTGGGTATCTATCCGGCCGTTGACCCGTTGGCTTCTACATCACGTATCCTTGATCCGCTGATTGTAGGTAAGGCTCACTACGACTGTGCTCAGAGAGTTAAGCAGATACTTCAGCGTTACAACGAGCTTCAGGATATCATCGCCATCCTCGGTATGGACGAGCTCTCTGATGAGGATAAGCAGACGGTAAACCGTGCCCGTCGTGTACAGCGTTTCCTCTCTCAGCCGTTTACTGTGGCTTCACAGTTCACTGGTCTGCCAGGTGTGATGGTACCTATCGATGAGACTATCAAGGGCTTCAACGCTATTCTCGACGGAGAGGTTGATGACCTGCCAGAGCAGGCATTCCTCAACGTAGGTACTATCGAGGATGTCAAGGAGAAGGCAAAGAAACTTCTTGAGGCTGCTAAAGCATAATTCAAGAATTCAAGAATTGAAAAATTGAAGTTATGTTGCAGCTGAAGATTGTTTCGCCCGAAAAGATTGAGTTCGATGGAACGGTAGAGAGTGTCCTTGTGCCTGGAGCAATGGGACAGTTTGAGATACTCACTGACCACGCACCAATCATCTCTACCCTGCAGAAAGGTACTGTAGAGTATCTTAACAGCGAGGGTAAGACATCTTTGGAGATTCTGGGCGGTTTCGTAGAGGTGCAGAAGAATGTGGTTAGCCTCTGTGTAGAATTAAAATAATAAGGTACGCGCGTGATAATGGACATCAACAAACAGTGCAAGAAATACATCCTTCAGACCGTCGTCATCTTCTTGGTGATGAACTTCTTAGTAAGAATCGTGGGGAAGGTGTGGGACTTAGACCTGTGGGCTGAGATGATTGTCAGTTCATCCTTCCTGCTGGTGACAGGTGTGGCAATAGCACTGATATGGCGTTGGGTGGCATCGAACCACAAGGAGTCATTGCCGACATTCTTTACTGCAGTGTCGGGATTCAGACTGCTACTGGCACTGGGAGTGATGTTCGCATGGTATCTCGCTGACAAGAACGATACGATGCTACAGTTCTTCATGGTATTCATGGCGTATTATGTGGTATCACTCGTTCACCATTCATTCTTCTTCGCAAGACTGTCTAACCGCTCTTAAAAACTTTATCGAAGTTTGCTAATATATTGTATATGAAAGAATTAAAAACGATAATCCTCCTGATGGTAGTAGCTTTGCTGCCAATGTCTGTCTGGGCCAATGAGGGTGAGGATAATAAGGAGCTCGATATCCCTGAGATAGTACTGGAGCACCTTGCTGACTCTTACGAATGGCATATCGCCAGTTACCAGGGCAGTCATATCAGCATTCCGCTGCCTATCATCGTACGTAGTGAGAATACCGGAGAGTGGCACTTCTGTACAGCTCACAGTCTGCCGGAGCCCTTCTTCTTCAGTGAAGAGCATCACGGAAAGATCTATGAGCGCGTAGGTGGGGAAGAGGTTCGTCCGCTGGATCTGAGCATCACCAAGAGTGTGCTGCAGATATGGATCGTGGTGGCCGTGCTTATCATTATCTTCCTCAGTTGTGCACGCTGGTATAAGAAGCACGACGCAAAGAGCGAGGCCCCGAAGGGATTTGTGGGAGCGATGGAAATGATCGTGATGACGATACATGATGACCTCATCAAGTCGTCGATAGGTGAGAAGCATTACAAACCGTATGCTCCTTATCTGCTCACGGTGTTCTTCTTCATACTCACCTGTAACCTCATCGGACTGATTCCTGTATTCCCTGGAGGCGCAAACGTGACTGGTAACATCAATATCACCTTCTTCCTGGCGATATGTACGATGCTTGCCATCAACCTCTTTGCCAACAAGGAGTACTGGAAGGAGATCTTCTGGCCAGAGGTGCCTCTGTTCCTGAAGGCTTACCCCGCTCCGGTAATGCCACTCATCGAACTGTTCGGAGTATTCACAAAGCCTTTCGCTCTGATGATCCGTCTTTTTGCCAACATGATGGCTGGTCACGCTGTGATATTGTCATTTACGTGTGTGATCTTCCTCGGTTGGTCGATGGGTGTAGGATTCGGCTTAGGACTTAACGCTTTCAGTATCATCATGCTCCTCTTTATGAATGCACTGGAGCTGCTGGTGGCTTTCGTCCAGGCATATGTCTTTACTATGCTTAGTGCGGTGTTTATAGGGCTTGCCCATAAGGAGCACCACGCGGAGTAAAAAAATAAAAAATAAAAAATATAAAATAAAAAATATATTAATAACAACTTAAGGGCTGCGGTATCGGTGCAGGTATTGCAACAATTGGTGCAGGTTTGGGTATTGGTAAGATTGGTGGCAGCGCTATGGACGCTATCGCTCGTCAGCCAGAGGCTACTGGTAAGATCCAGACCAACATGATTCTGACATCTGCTTTCGTTGAGGGTTGTGCTCTCTTCGCTATTGCAGCTTGTGCATTCTTGATCAAGTAATATCCGTTTCGCAAATTAGTAATTAATAAAAACCTATAGCGAATGGATTTCAGTAAACTGCCAGCAATCCTCACCCCAGATCTGGGACTCTTGTTCTGGATGCTTCTGGCGTTTGCAGTTGTCTTCTTCGTGCTTGCAAAATACGGATTCCCCGCTATCGTAGGTATGGTGGAGGAGCGTAATAAGTTCATCGAGGACAGCCTCAAGAAAGCCCATGAGGCCTCTGAGCGTCTGGAGAACATCAAGCAGGAAGGTGAGGCAATCCTTCAGGAGGCCCGTGACCGTCAGGCACAGATCCTCAAGGAGGCTGCAGAGACGCGCGATGCTATCGTTGAGCAGGCTCAGCAGAAGGCACGTGAGGAGGGCGCCCGTCTCCTTGGTGATGCAAAACTCGCCATCGAACAGGAGAAGAGGGCAGCCATCGCCGATATACGTCAGCAGGTCGCTGAGCTCTCTGTGGAGATTGCCTCAAAGGTGCTCCGTCAGAATCTCAAGGACGACAAGGCGCAGATGGATCTGATTGACCGTATGCTGGATGAGGTTTCTACTGACAATTAAGCGATAACGTATGGATATAGGAGTCATATCGGTAAGATACGCCCGGGCGCTCTTGAAGAGTGCTACAGACGCGAAAATCGAAGATGCTGTATACGCCGAGATGCAACAGCTCGCCAAGAGCTATGTCGAGGTGCCACAGCTGCGGTTTACGATAGACAATCCGATGCTCTCGAAGGACAAGAAAGAGACTCTTCTCGCTACTGCTGTGGGAACGAAGCCTTCTGAATTGACCAAGGCCTTTATCCAGCTGGTGCTGAAGGAAGACCGCGAGAACGTGATGCAGTTCATCGCCAATTCGTACGTCACGCTTTACCGCCAACAGAAGAATGTCATCCGTGGACGTCTCATCACCGCTGCAGCTGTATCTACTGCCACAGAGCAGAAGATGCGACAGATGGTGGAGAGTAAGACTAATGGAACGGTGGAGTTCGAGACCGAGGTGAACCCCGATATCATCGGGGGATTCATACTCGAGTACGACACCTATCGCATGGATGCGAGTGTCAAGACAAAGCTCAATTCCATCCTAACGACCTTGAAAAAGTAAAAAGGTAAAAAAGTAAAAGATTAAAAAATGTCAGATAAGATTAAACCAAGCGAAGTATCCCAGGTACTGCTCGACCAGCTCAAGGGTATCTCCAATGCCGAGAAATTCGACGAGGTAGGTACTGTGCTGACTGTCAGCGATGGTGTGGCCCGTATCTACGGACTGCGCAACGCCGAGGCCAACGAGCTGCTGGAGTTTGAAAACGGGACGATGGCTATCGTGATGAACCTTGAGGAGGACAACGTAGGTTGTGTGCTTCTGGGTACCACCTCAGGCATCAAGGAAGGCATGGTTGTTAAGCGTACGAAGCGTATTGCTTCTATCCTCGTGAACGACAACATGCTGGGTCGCGTTATCAACCCACTGGGACAAGCTATCGACGGTAAGGGAGACATTGATCTTAGCGGTGCCTTTGAGATGCCGTTGGATCGTAAGGCTCCTGGTGTGATCTACCGTCAGCCCGTGAAGGAGCCGCTGCAGACAGGTCTGAAGGCCATCGACTCGATGATACCTATCGGACGTGGACAGCGTGAGCTCATCATCGGTGACCGTCAGACGGGAAAGACCGCCATCGCCGTTGATACCATCATCAACCAGAAGAGTTTCTATGAGGCAGGAAAGCCTGTCTATTGTATCTATGTTGCCATCGGCCAGAAGGCCTCTACCGTTGCAGCCCTCGTGTCTACACTTCAGGAGCATGGCGCTATGCCTTACACCATCGTGGTAGCTGCTACCGCTGCTGATCCTGCTGCTATGCAGTATTATGCTCCGTTCGCAGGTGCTGCCATCGGTGAGTATTTCCGCGATCGTGGTCTGCCAGCACTCGTAGTATATGATGATCTCTCTAAACAGGCTGTGGCCTATCGTGAGGTATCACTGATCCTGCGTCGTCCTTCTGGACGTGAGGCATATCCTGGTGATGTGTTCTATCTCCACTCTCGTCTTCTGGAGCGTGCAGCTAAGATGAATGAGCAGCAGGAGGTGGCTGAGCAGATGAACGACCTGCCAGAGTGTATGAAGGGTCATGTGAAGGGTGGTGGCTCACTCACCGCTCTGCCTATCATCGAGACTCAGGCTGGTGACGTGTCAGCATACATTCCTACTAACGTAATCTCCATCACCGATGGTCAGATCTTCCTAGAGTCAGACCTCTTCAACCAAGGCTTCCGTCCTGCCATCAACGTAGGTATCTCCGTATCTCGTGTGGGTGGTTCAGCACAGATCAAGTCAATGAAGAAGGTGGCTGGTACACTGAAGATCGACCAGGCACAGTATCGTGAGCTCGAGGCATTCTCGAAGTTCTCTTCAGATATGGATGCTGTGACAGCGATGACACTGGATCGCGGACGTAAGAACAATCAGCTGCTTATCCAGCCTCAGTACAGCCCAATGCCAGTAGGCGAGCAGATCGCAATCCTCTATTGTGGTGTGCACGGACTGATGCGCGAGGTACCTATTCCAAAGGTTCGTGAGTGTCAGAATGCCTTCCTTGACAAACTGCGCTCTTCTAATCCTGAAGTGATAGAGACACTCGCCAGCGGAAAGATTGACGATGCAACGACTGCAAAGATCGAGGCTGTGATGGCCGACATCGCAGGAACTTATAAAAGCTGATAGCCTATGCCTAGCCTGAAAGAAATTAAAGGCCGCATAGCCTCAGTCAATTCCACGCGAAAGATCACATCGGCTATGAAGATGGTGGCCTCCAGCAAACTGCATCACGCACAGGTGGCAATACAGAATATGCTGCCTTACGAGACGATGCTGGAGCACATCCTCAAGTCGTTTCTCGCAGCAGAAGCAGAGGCTCACACGATATTTGACCAGGAGCGCCCTATAAAAAGGGCTGCTCTCGTGGTCTTCACATCCAATTCCTCACTCTGCGGAGGATTCAATGCCAACACTATCAAGATGATGAATCAGGCCGTTGATGATTACGCAAAGGAGATCGGACGTGAGAATGTCGAGATTTATCCGATAGGCAGAAAGGTGTATGAGAAAGCGAAGAAGATGGGACTGAACGTACAAGGAGAATTCTCTGCTCTTGCAGATAAGCCCAACGTACAGGACTGCATCAATATCGCAATGGAACTTGGTACGAAATTCGCTGAGGGTGAGATAGATAAGGTTGAACTGATTTACCATCACTTTAAGAGCGCAGGTTCACAGGTTCTTACCCGAAAGACCTTCCTACCTATAGATATAGAGTCGGAGCTGAAGGCCGATCATGAGCGTGATCTTACGAGCATTATCGCTACGAAGGAGTCGCAGGAGTATCTAAAGAAGAGAGGTGAGCGTGAGACAGAGAAGAAGATGGACGATGTGAAGCCACTCAACGATAACTTCATCGTGGAGCCGGATATGGATACTGTGCTCTCACAGCTTATTCCTAAGTTCGCACATCTGATGCTTTATACCGCTCTGCTCGACTCCAATGCCTCTGAGCATGCTGCACGAATGGTGGCTATGCAGACGGCTACAGATAATGCCGATGAGTTGCTGCGTGAACTGAACCTTCAGTACAACAAGAGTCGACAGCAGGCTATTACAAATGAACTGCTCGATATTGTTGGAGGCTCAGTGAATAATTAATAACGAAAAGTTATGAAACTTACAGGAAGAAGAGAAAGTAGTAATGTTGAGGACCGTCGCAGTATGAGCGGTGGAGCCAAAGCAGGTATCGGAGGTATTGGTGCTATCATCGTAGCAGCACTGTTTGCTTGGATGAGTGGAGGTGATCCTCTCTCAGCAGGTCTTCAGGCTGCACAGCAGCAGATGTCGGCAAAGACAGAAACTGTAGATGAGCAGAATTTCACAGAAGAGGAACAGCAGCTGGCAACTGATTGTAAGCAGATCCTCGCATCTACGGAGGATGTGTGGAGTAAGGTGTTCCAGGAACTGGGACGTACCTATGAGCCTCCTACACTTGTGCTCTTCACTAATCAGGTGAACTCTGCATGCGGAAGTGCTTCCGCAGCTGTAGGACCATTCTACTGCTCTGGTGACCAGAAACTTTATATAGACCTCTCATTCTTCACCCAGATGAAACGACAGCTGGGTGTTGAGGGTAACACATTTGCTTATGCTTATGTTATCGCCCATGAGATAGGTCACCATGTGGAGTATTCTCTTGGCATCTTGGGCAAGGCTCATCAGGCCATGAGTCAGACAGATAAGGTAAGTGCCAATCAGATCAGTGTGCGCCTGGAGCTTCTCGCTGACTACTATGCTGGAGTATGGGCTCACTACGAGGATGACATGAACCACTCTATGGAGTATGGTGACCTCGAGAAGGGTCTTGAACTAGCGAAGGCCATCGGAGATGACTGGCTGCAGAAGAAGGCACAGGGTAGGGCTACTCCGGAGTCGTTCACTCATGGTACTTCTGAGCAGCGTAAGCGTTGGTTGCGCAGAGGCTTCGAGACTGGCGATATGCAGACATCTACCTTCAGTATTCAGAACTACAATGATCTTTAAATGTTAATAATATGCTTAAGATTAAGACCATAGGTATTCTCACATCGGGAGGCGACTCTCCTGGCATGAATGCAGCCATACGCGCTGTTACTCGTTCTGGAATCTATAATGGATTCAAGATCAAGGGTATCTACAGAGGCTATGACGGACTCATCAAGGGTGAAGTAAAGCCGTTTACCACAGAGAATGTAAGTGGTATCATCACTCGTGGAGGAACCATTCTGAAGACTGCCCGCAGCAAGGAGTTTATGACTCCAGAGGGTATGCAGAAGGCCTACGATACTTGTGTGAAAGAAGAGATCGATGCACTCGTAGTTATTGGTGGTAATGGCTCTCTTACAGGAGCTTGGAACTTTGGTGTGGAGTTTGACTTCCCCGTTATCGGACTGCCAGGCACTATCGACAACGACCTCTATGGTACAGACTCTACCATTGGCTATGACACTACGATGAATACAATCATGGAGTGTGTGGACCGTATCCGCGATACAGCCAACTCCCACGAGCGTATCTTCTTTGTGGAGGTGATGGGACGTGATGCAGGATTCCTGGCTCAGAACTGCGCTATTGCATGTGGTGCAGAGGCAGCTATCGTTCCTGAGGAGACAACAGACGTAGACCAGTTGGCTGCCTTTATGGGACGTGGTATCCGTAAGTCAAAGAAGTCATGTATTGTCATTGTGTCGGAGAGTCCTAAATGTGGTGCTCTTTATTATGCTGATCGTGTAAAGAAGGAGTTCCCTGGGTTCGATGTGCGTGTGTCCATTCTTGGTCACCTGCAGCGTGGAGGTACTCCATCGGCACGTGACAGGATTCTTGCTTCTATTACTGGTGTGGGAGCAATCGAGGCTATCATGCAGGGACAGCGTAATGTCATGATAGGTGTGCGCAATAATGATGTGGTCTATGTACCATTCTCTGAGTGCATACGTACAGACAAGCGTTTCGATAAGCGTCTTATCACGGTTCTCGACGAGCTGAGCATCTAAGCTTACTCGTGGTGATAAGGTTCACCCTTGATGATGGTACAAGCGCGGTAGAGCTGCTCAGTGAAGATAAGTCGCACCATCTGATGGGAGAAAGTCATCTTTGATAATGATATCTTCTCGTTAGAGCGTGAATAAACGGCATCGGAGAATCCGTAAGGACCTCCAATGATAAAGACCAGACGACGGGCAGTCTGCTGTTTCTGCTGAAGCCAGCGGGCATATTCGATACTACGGAATTCTTTACCGTGTTCATCAAGGAGAACTACAGTGTCTGAGGGTTGTATCTGACGAAGTATCAGATCGCCCTCAGATATTTTTTGCTGCTCTTCACTGAGGTTCTTCGTATTGCGGAGCTCAGGAATGGTAACTATCTCGAAGGGCATATAATGGCTGATACGCTCCGAATAATCTTCAATGCCGGCAATGAAATGCTTGTTTACTGTCTTTCCGACGAGAATTAAGATAGTTTTCATATCATTGGGTTTTAGGTTATTACTTTATGCATTCCTTAGAGAGGAACTCGTCAAACTGTGTCTGGTAACCATTAAACACATTGATGTCTACCTCGCCAGTTATACCGTTTACACGTCCATCAGGCGACAGCTGCCATACTACAAGTTTTACGTCTGGCTTATATTCACCATAACGAGCAATCCATATATTATAGTTACGCTTGATGTCTGGAGCATCAGGCAGGTATTTGTTTACGAAACGCTGATTTACATAGAGGATAGGTTTTACGCCACATCTGCGCTCCACAGCATTCAACCATGTGCGGATATGACTCCACATAGTCATAGAACCGCCCATACTTGATATCTGGCTGTCAGAAGGTTCGATATCCAGCACAGGAGGAAGATCGCCTGTACGGAATAGTGTGCTATTTATGAAATACTGCGCCTGAGCAGCACCACTGCATTTTGTAGAGAAGAAGTGGTAGGCTCCTATGGGTATTCCATGTTTGCGGGCTGCAGCATAATCATAGGCGTAATAAGGATTTCGGATTGAAATACCTTGTGTAGACTTGATAAAGATAAACGATACAGGATAGTCTACTTCACCTGAAATATTCTTCTTACTTTTAGAACCAAGATGACGTATGCGGAGCTTATCCCAATAGATAGGATATTTCTTACGCCCATGACCATGCTGATAACGTGATATGTCGATACCATAGATACGTTCAGAGGTGTAGTTCATACGTTCACCCTTGAAGACATCCTCCTGCCAATGACCGGTTTTCAAGACTGTTACAACTTCGTTTTCCAGAAGTTGAAGTCCGAAACCCTGTCGCTGGTCTTTTTCCCAGTGTCCCTCGAAGTAATGTCCTGAGGTAGCTATATATGCTCCATGTCCTTCCGCCTTAGCATCTGTGATCACGCCTGGGCGACCATTTTTGAAGGCTCCAATGTATGTTCCTGTGGAGTCTATACGTATACCACTGGTGAGGGTATCATTATCCCAATGTCCTATGGTGATACGTCCTAATGAGTCGCGTGATATAGCAGTACCCTCACGCTTCTTGCCTTTCCATCGTCCGATGTTTGTTATCGCAATTGTGTCGATATTCTCACTATGGCGTTTTCCATTGGCGAAGGCAGCTACCATCTCATACCCCTCATCTTCTACGTTATGACGCTCAAGATAATAGTCGAGCTCTGATTTAAGATCACGATTCATCTGTGTGTACAGAGAATCAAGTGATAGTGATGAGGATATGTTACCCATCTTGGAGTCGGTTATTTCAGACTCAGGCGTATTATTATTACAAGAGGAGAGAATTAATAAAGCCAGAGCCGATATCATTCTCGTAGAGACACTGAACCTGCATAGAAAATTCTCTGCGAAGCTTCTATGTTCTCTGCGACTCTGCGCGATATTATTGTTGTCAACTCTCATAAAAGTCACCCTCTTTTAAAAATTTAAAGCCCGACGATTTCTCGTCAGGCTTTTCTCTTGGTGATTCGGTTGGGGCTCGAACCCAAGACCTACTGCTTAGAAGGCAGTTGCTCTATCCAGCTGAGCTACCGAACCATCATTATTTTGATTCCTTTATCTGGAAATCGGCTGCAAAGGTAGACAATTTTTGGGATATACGCAAATTTTCAGACGTAAATCTGCTAATATTTCTTATTACCAGGACGTTTCCTCTTATCTTTTTTCGATTCTACAGGGCGAGAGCCATTCTTGAAATTAGGATTATACGACTTAGGGGCACCATACGATTTCTGGGTATTATATACAGGTGCCTGACCTTCATATAGCTTCTTAATAAGATCAGGGCGTCCTATACGTTTCAGACTCTGCTCTATGTTACGACGCTCTTCAGGTTTATACCAGAAGAAATACTGTCTTTGGGCAAGTTTCTCTTTTGGACTCTTCGCAGAGAAGACAGGTTCCAGAGTGTAGGGATCATATCCTGTATACCAAGCTTCTGTAGAAACTGTCATAGGTGTGGGAGTAAAGTCCTGCACCTGCTCCAGGTGGAAATCAAGCTCCTTAGTAAGTACAGCGAGCTCTGCCATATCTGCCTCCTGACATCCTGGATGCGAGGATATGAAATATGGTATTATCTGTTGTCGCAGATTCTCCTCACGATTAATACGGTCGAAGATACGCTTAAACTCATAGAACTGCTTGAAAGAAGGTTTCCGCATGTGCATAAGCACACGATCTGAAGTATGCTCTGGGGCAACTTTCAGTCGTCCACTGACGTGATTACATATCAGTTCACGAGTGTATTCCTGAGCCGCACGATTGGCAGCCTCATCTTTACTTCGATGTAACAAAAGGTCATAGCGCACACCACTGCCAATGAAACTCTTCTTTATTCCGGGCAGAGCATCGACGGCATGATAGATATCCAAGAGTTTCTGATGATTTGTGTCGAGGTTAGGACATATCTGCGGATGTATACAACTGGGGCGTTTACATTTCTCACATGCCGCAAGATTACGTCCGTGCATACCATACATATTTGCAGAAGGGCCACCAAGATCTGAGAGATAACCTTTGAAG
Organism: uncultured Prevotellaceae bacterium; assembly: GCA_902761605.1. Taxonomy (GTDB): domain Bacteria; phylum Bacteroidota; class Bacteroidia; order Bacteroidales; family Bacteroidaceae; genus Prevotella. Next base: position 16,943 of record CACWLC010000032.1, on the reverse strand, counting down.
TCTTGCATCTCTATTACTTGCTTAACCTCTTTGAGGATGCTCTCCTTAGAACGGCAGGTGATAAATTTTCCCTGATGTGCCGAGATGGTACAGAAAGCGCATCCTCCGAAACATCCGCGATGGATATTCACAGAGAATTTGATCATCTCGAAGGCAGGAATCCTCTTTCCCTTGTATTTTGGATGTGGCAGACGGGTATATGGCAGATCGAATGATGCATCAAGCTCCTCTGTTGTCATTGGAGGATAGGGAGGATTCACTACGACATACTTATTGCCCACACCCTGTATTAGCCTCTGGGCATGCATCATGTTCGACTGTTCTTCGACGTGCCGGAAATTCTCTGCCTGAGCACGTTTGTTACGAAGACACTCCTCATGGCTATGCATCACGATATCCTTTTCTGTAATACCCCCTAATATATCTTCCTTGCGTGCGAGATATACGGTCTGTGGAAGTTCACGGATATCTTTGATGTTTCGTCCTAAGGCAATCTGTTCTGCAAGAGCGATAGTGGTCTTTTCGCCCATGCCGTATGTTATCATATCAGCGCCAGAGTCGCAGAGGATACATGGGCGCAGCTTATCCTGCCAGTAGTCATAATGTGTCACACGTCGAAGCGAAGCCTCGATACCTCCGAGTATAACTGGTACGTCAGGATACAGTTCTTTAAGAATTTTTGTATAGACTATTGTCGGATATTCCGGGCGCATATCATGTCGACCATCAGGACTGTATGCATCCTCAGAGCGCAGACGGCGGGCAGCGGTATATTTGTTTACCATCGAGTCCATACAGCCAGGTGCGATACCAAAGAAGAGTCTTGGACGCCCCAGCTTCTTAAAGTCTCGGTAGTCTCCATGCCAGTCAGGTTGTGGCACTATAGCCACACGATAACCTGCAGCCTCGAGTGTTCGTCCTATGACAGCAGCTCCAAAGGCAGGATGATCCACATAGGCATCGCCAGAAAACAGGATTACATCTACTTCGTCCCATCCTCTGAGTTCCAACTCTTTTTTCGTCGTTGGCAGGAAATCCGTCAGTCTATATTCCAAAGTTGAAAGTTTAATTAAACGGTGTTCCCTGTATCGACCTCGTTGTGCTTCCGAGATTTTCGTTGCCCTGATTCTTCCAGTTGATATAGAGCAGAACCAGCTGCTGAAGTCCGTAAGCCTTCATGTTTGGATGATAGATCACGTCGAGACAGAGGTTTAGAAGTTCTTTGTCGATAGCAGCCTGTGACTCTAAGAGAGCACGGACATTAAATTTCAGCTTGTCGAGAACCTGTTCGTCAACATATCCGTTGGAATCAATAAGATCACGGAACAATTGATACTTCTCGATTGTTTCTAAGTGCAGTTCTTCTACTTCGATACTGCGTGTCCCTGATGAGTTTGCTTGAATCTTCATAATTGGTAGGTGTTAAAAAGTTTATGATTATTGTAATAAGAATTTTAGTATACCTCGCATTATTGCCTCACGTTTCTGTTCCTCAGTGATACACTCAAAGGGGAATCCCATAGTGAGTACACGATAGTCAGTACCGCTATATGCGATACATGCCGCCTGATCATCACCGTATTTCATTGCTGGGAAAGCAGGTGAGAGAGGCAGGAGACAGTCAGGATGATCTGCTGCATAATGCTTATGATTAGGTGTACGATAGAAAGTGAAGGTCAATCCCAATCCCTGTATCGTATCACTGCGTAGAGAGTCGTTGTTAGTACCGTAATACTGACATTTCAGAACATCTTCAAGAAACTTACGCTCATGTTGCATTCGCATGTCACGTCCTATATAACTTCCGCTAACCAGCAGATTTCCTCCCTGACTTGTGAAAGCTCTGAGATGTGCCTGCAGCTCTGGGGTAAAAGTCTTACCCTGTACCAGAGAATAACCATCAGCACGCTCTAATCCGAGAATGAGGTCTGTCATCTCATATCCCTCGAGGGTGGTATATCCTTTTTCTATCGCCTTCGTAGAACAACTGGCGATGCTGTATCTGTGGGCAGAGGCAATAGCCTTAGCATGTGTCCGGATATAGTCGAAATCGTTACCGCCATAGAAATGTCCGGCAAGAGAGTCGTTGGTGAATCCAAGACCTGTAGGCCCTTCCTTACCCATACGGAACTTATCAAAGTTTGTCTGTATGCCTCTCCATCCTGCAGTGAGACCATGACTCACACCATGATCCTGAGTCATGTCGAAACCTTGACTTGCGAGACCATCCACAACCTCAGGCGATGCCAGACGATGGAAACCATTCACGATAAGCACCTGTTTCTGAGATGTGGGATTATAGAGACACGATACCACCTCGCTGGGGAAACTCTCTCCGCCATCGTTGACTGCTGCCACACGGAAGGAGTAGAGTTTGTCGGGTTCAAGTTTTACTATTGCTGGGGATTTTGAGATTATCTGTCCGTTGTCATAGTCGCTGTCATCCTTTGCAGTATATAATATAAAGGATGTAGGGTGGGCGGTAGGTTCAAGGGCATCCTCTACTGTGGTCCATGATATCTTCGCCTCGCCCTTGTCTGTGAGACTTACACTCATGTCCTCGGGCATCAGTGGTTGTACGGTATAGCTGGTGTTATGCATCCTTGCCGTATAACGCAACAACACCTTGTAAATAGAACGTGCGAGGTCGAATTTGAAATTCGGATCCTGTGCCATCTTCATATCTGCGAAGTTCTGGTGTGAGAGCATCTCAAGGATGGCACTCGGCACCTCTGGCACACGACACTCAGAGTAGTTCCTGTCGTAGAGCTCGCGGATATTCCATTTGCCGTATTTCTTCAGGATATCGCTTGGCAGTGCACTTAGGAGTTCGTCTGCGAGGTCACGTGATGCAAGACGGGTAAATCCTGCATTGAGAGTAGAGTCGCGGAAGGTTGTCATACAGATACTGAGAGTACCAGTATTTCTCTTTCCATCAAGTGTATAGCCTGCATCGCTGTGTACAGCTAATGACAGTTCGATGGGCACCTTTCGTCCTGTGGTGTCAGGCATATAACATGATCCTCCGCCAAGCAGATTTGTCATGTTAGAACGGGTATTAATATCATCACCATAGTCATCATCTTTAGTGTGATATACGCTATACGGCATTCCTGCCCACTGAGCATAATAACGTGAAGCCTCCAAACAGCGGGGCATGCCACTAAGCATCCCTCCACGTTCGATATTTCCCATACCACCTCCGAATCTTACAGCATCAGCAGTAACGAGACCTTTCTTAGAACTGAGGTTTGACAGCACCACTCGATTAGCCTCAGAAGAACCCTCGCCGAAATCGAAAGTGCCAAGATATACCCATGTAGAACCTCCCATCTGCTGATTCACATGAAATTCTGTTGGCACGCCCTTATGCCATACAGTATAACGGGCATCGTCGGTACTGCATTCGACTGTCTGATAGCTTACATAGACAGCATATTTCCCAGCCTCGGGGATGTTAGGTTGATAACTTATCGTGCTCTGGTGATTATGATGTTCTGTAGTCTCGATGATACGTGCTGTTCCCGCCTCAAAGGGATTCTCATTATCGACATAGTTTCCCTGATGGAGAGCGAATCCGGGAAGTGGGGCTTGTTGCCAGTTCTTGTGATTGGGATGTTCTGCATATCCTGTGGCTACAGAGTCATTGTCTACTATCACCTCATTCTTCTGCCAGTCGCGTTCACGAGGGGTGAACACCACAGCTCCTGCCTTCTCCAGCATAGGGATGAGATAAGGCACTACTATTGTCTGCGTAAAGAGATCCTCGCTGGTACAAAACAGAGGGACTCGCTGCCAAGTCCATTTGTTCTTGGCAATATTGTAATATATACCATGACTCGCCCATATAGAGAAGTGCCTGTTATTCAGACCATTGCTGATAGAGTAGGGGCGTGAGGCATTACTTACCCAGGGGGTTCCTTTATAAGTATTTTTCCAAGCGCGAGATGCGTCAGGGGTAGTCCTGCGATAGTTGGCTACAAGATCTCTGATATCCCAACCTCCTGACTCTATGCGCAGTCCCCATGTCTGCAAACTGTCAGGCAGCAGTGCCTTGACATCGCTATAAGTCTTCTCAGTATTATCAGGAGTGAACATCTGCTCTCCGAAAGCAGCATTGGCAACAACACATACCGTCATAAGAGAATCGTTGATTACAACTTTCTCGAATTTTATCTTGTTACGTATCACCTGTCCTTCTACCTTATATGAATTAAAGTAGCTGGAAAGAGATTTCTCAAGCGGACTTTGCTGAACCTGCTGTACTTTCTTCTTTGGTTTTGATTTTGGTGCTGGTGAGGCGGAAAGAGAGAATGGTGAACAGTGAATAGTGAATAATATCAGCAACACTCTCACCATCCACCTTAACTTTTCCGTTTCTTCACAGGATATGATCATTTATATCTCTCCTATAGTAAAATTCTCGGGTTTCTTGCCTTTGAAATCCTTAAAATAGAGTTTTATCTCTCGCATGTCTTTCTCCAGATCGCCTGAGGGGATAATGGTCTTCGTACATTTTATGAGTTTCTTCTCGTAATCCACACCATAGAGAAGAATTGGCAATCCTGCTTTCAGTGCAATGAAATAGAATCCTTTCTTCCACTCAGGATTAGCAGAACGTGTGCCTTCTGGTGTAATACACAGATGGAACGTTTTTGCAGCTTTTGCTGTCTCTGCCATTGAGTCTGTCATGCTTGTGTGCTTCTGACGGTATACGGGGATTCCTCCCATCTTCTTGAAAATAGGTCCTAAAGGCCAAAAGAACCATTCCTTTTTCATAAGGAAATTGTTCTTCATCCCTTCAGCGCGGGTATATAGTTGTCCGATAACAAAATCCCAATTACTAGTGTGTGGAGCCAGACAGATAATATATTTGTCAGGATGGTCTTGTGTTACTTCAACAGACCATCCCATCTTCTTATATAAAAGCCAGTTACAAAAACCCATTATCCGTTCATTTGATCTACAATATCACTTAGCTGTGCAGCAAACTTCTCTCTAAGATCTTTGAAGTAAGCATTTGCCTTCATGCCTGGTTCTGGGTGGGATACTCTACGAATACACTCATCTTCCATCTTTGCGATAGCATAAAGTTGTGCTTTTGCATTCTCTTTTTGACCTTTTTCTCCATAATGCATTAAAGCTACTGCTTCTGCAAAAAGTTCGTCACATACTCCGTGAATTGCTTTCTTTAATACTCTTTTGTTCGCCATATTTTTTCCTCCAATTTTGTTTATTTTGATATATTCAGTAAGCAAAGATAATCAAAAATATTGGATTCGCAAGATAATGTATCTAAAAAAAATATTAAAATGTTGTTTTTCGCTTAATTTCTTTCTATTTTCTGACATAAATTAATTAATTTTGCAGTCCGAAGACCAAATATTCATTCAAAATAAACATTTTTAGATTATGGAAAAAAGTGCATTGCAAATCGCAAGAGCTGCTTATCAGCCAAAGCTGCCAAAGGCTCTTCAGGGTGCTGTAAAAATCAAGGAAGGCGCCGCTACTCAGAGTGTAGGTGATCAGGAAGAGATTAAGAAACTGTTCCCTAATACTTATGGTATGCCTATCGTAGAGTTTGAACCCGCTACAGAGGCTAATAATAAGAAGATGAACGTGGGTATCATTCTTTCTGGTGGTCAGGCTCCTGGTGGTCACAACGTTATTACAGGTCTTTTCGATCAGATAAAGAAGCTTAATCCTGAGAACCGTCTCTTTGGTTTCATCCTGGGTCCTGGTGGTCTGGTAGACCATAATTATATGGAACTGACTCCAGAGATTATCGACGAGTATCGTAACACTGGTGGTTTTGATATGATTGGTTCTGGCCGTACAAAGCTGGAGAAGGTGGATCAGTTTGAGAAGGGTCTGGAGATTATCCGTGAGCTCGACATCAAGGCTATCGTTATTATCGGTGGTGACGACTCTAACACCAACGCTTGTGTACTGGCTGAGTACTATGCTGCCAAGAACTACGGTGTACAGGTAATCGGTTGTCCTAAGACTATCGACGGTGACCTGAAGAACGATCAGATTGAGACTTCATTCGGTTTCGATACAGCTTGTAAGACATACTCTGAGCTGATTGGTAACATTGAGCGCGACTGTAACTCAGCACGTAAGTACTGGCACTTCATTAAGGTAATGGGTCGCTCAGCATCTCACATCGCTCTGGAGTGCGCCCTGCAGACTCAGCCAAATATCTGTCTCGTTTCTGAGGAGATCGAGCAGAAGGGTATGAGCCTCGACGATATCGTAACATACATCGCTAACGCTGTTTGCCAGCGTGCTGCTGATGGTAACAACTTCGGTACTGTTATCATCCCTGAGGGTGTTATCGAGTTCATTCCTGCTATCAAGAAGCTGATTGCTCAGCTGAACGACGTTCTGGCTATGCCAGAGGCTAAGGAGCTGGATCGTCACGAGTCGATCGACTTCGTTAAGGCTCACCTGACTGATGAGAATCTTGCTGTATTCAACAGCCTGCCTACAGGTGTTGCTCGTCAGCTGGCTCTCGACCGCGACCCACACGGAAACGTACAGGTATCTCTGATCGAGACCGAGAAGCTGCTCTCAACAATGGTAGCTCAGAAGCTCGAGAAGATGAAGAAGGAAGGCAAGTACACTGGTAAGTTCTCAGCTCAGCACCACTTCTTCGGTTACGAGGGACGTTGCGCTGCTCCTTCTAACTTCGATGCCGACTACTGCTATGCTCTTGGTACCTCAGCAGCTCAGCTGATTGCTAACGGCAAGACAGGTTATATGGCTATCGTTAAGAACACAACAGCTCCTGCAGAGCAGTGGATTGCTGGTGGTGTGCCCATCACAATGATGATGAACATGGAGAAGCGTGCTGGTGAGATGAAGCCTGTTATCCGTAAGGCTCTCGTTGAGCTCGACGGTGCTCCATTCAAGGAGTTTGCTGCTCATCGTGATGAGTGGGCTCGTAAGACAGCTTACGTATATCCTGGTCCTATCCAGTACTGGGGACCTACAGAGGTTTGCGACCAGCCTACCAAGACTCTTGCTCTCGAGCAGGCTAAGTAATCTCTGATGTCTAAGAAACGTGTAGTCCGCCGCAAGGGCATCGGCACTACCCATACCTATCATGGTCCAAAGGGCAAGCGTCGGCCAAACATCTTGATACGTATCCTACAGAAGGTTCCTTCATGGGGATGGTGGATAGGTGGTGCAGCCATTGTGGCGGGCTACATTTGGTTCTTCTACTATTTCTTCGTATCGCCATTCGGATTCCGATGGAGAGCTCTCTATGGCGATGTTAGTTATCCCGAAGGCTATGAGATTCACGGCATAGACATCTCCCATCATCAGGGACGCATCAACTGGGATAAGTTGAAGGATGAGGGAATGATCAACAAGTGTCCTATTCGTTTTATTATGATTAAGGCCACAGAGGGAGCCACACAGACTGACGAGAACTTCCACGAGAATTTCTATCAGGCACGTGAGAATGGCTTTACCCGAGGGGCATATCATTTCTATAGTGTTCACTCTCCGGCAGAACAACAGGCATATAACTTTCTTAAGGTGGCAAAACTCGAGAATGGTGACCTCCCTCCTGTGCTCGATGTGGAGCATAAGCCTAAGAACCAGACGGATGCAGAGTTTAAGGCTTCTGTTCTCCAATGGTTGGGTATCGTGGAGAAACACTATCAGGTGAAGCCGATAATCTACACCTATTTTAAATTTAAGATGCGATATCTCAGTGATTCCATCTTTAATGATTATCCATACTGGATAGCTCATTATTATGTTGACTCCCTTGAATACAAAGGCAGCTGGAAGTTCTGGCAGCATACTGACGCAGGACGTCTTCCTGGAATCAAGGGCAACGTAGACTTTAATATCTACAACGGCTCATACTATGACCTTCGTCAGATGACGATAGGCTCACAAGAGACTATAGGTGAGAAGGCCTATAGTGCAGATTAACTCAGTATGATACAAGCCCAGTTATTATCTGATTTCTTACTCTCGAGATGAAGTCCGAGGGTATTAGCCTTTTCCACTAACATTGGGATATCCTCTGTATAGAATCCGCTCAGAATCAGTTTTCCGCCTTTGGCCATCTTTTTGCAGAACATCGGCATATCTGCAAGCAGGATATTACGATTGATGTTTGCAAGTACGATATCAAATACTCCTTCCACATTATTTAATATCATAGCATCGCCAAGTAGTGATGTGAACTTGTCGTCAACTCTATTTATCACAGCATTATGTCGTGCGTTATCCACACTCCACTCATCGATATCATAGCCAACGGCCTCACATGCTCCAAGCTTCAAAGCACATATTGAGAGGATGCCCGTTCCTGTGCCACAGTCAAGTACGCGGGGATTGGGCGAGCTCCGCTCAGGATTGTTGAGAAGAGAGAGAAGTGTTGCGCAAACCATTCTTGTGGTTTCGTGAGTTCCTGTTCCGAAGGCCAGTTTCGCATCAATCTCTATAGAAATCTGGTAATCTCCCTCAGGCAGATGTCTTCCATCATGAACGACAATGGCGCCTCCGACAACTATAGGTTCAAATCCTTCCTGTTCCCACTGCTCATTCCAGTCCTTATCCTCAGCTTCACATACTTCATAACTGATGCTGGTGCCTTCAAAGGGAAAATCCTCGATGACAGACTTCAGGGCATTCTCGTCGAACAGCTCCTGTTGTACATATCCCGTAAGCCCTTCTTCCGATTCCTCGAAGGTTTCAAAACCAGCCTCTCCAGCCATTGCCGCAAGTACGTCGCGAGAATCGTCATTCATGGGAACAATCCCGAATTTCACTTCGTAATATTTCATCTTGATGTTAAATTTCGGTGCAAAATTACAAAAAATAGGGAAAATCCTATCTCATATTAGGGTTTTTCCTTAATTTTGCACGAGATTTAATTATAATTTTGCATCGTGAATTATAAAATGTATGAAAATATGAAGAAGTTTTTCCTGATCTCAATCCTGTTTGGTGTGATGCCATTGTCAATTGTGGCACAGACTGATGATCTTTACTTCGTTCCAAAGAAGAAGGTAAAGAAGGCTACTGTCGAGAATACTGTTCCTGAGCAGGAGACATACTATTCTGGCAGCAATCGTACTGTAGAGGAGTACAATCGTCTGGAAAGCAAATATGAGGTTTTGGATGGCGACTCCACTAAGAGCGATATTATTGATTTCAGCGCTGAGAAGGGAGTATATCCCGACTCTCTGGAGACTGAGGATTACGCTATTACCAAAAAGTTACAGCGTTTCGATGATTATGACATCGCTGACAATGTAGCTTTCTGGGCAGGCTATGAGAAAGGTCGCAAAGATTATATGTGGCATTCTCCCTGGTACTATCGCACATATGGATGGTATGGAGGCTGGTATGACCCCTGGTATTATGGTCCCGGATGGTACTATAGTGGCTGGTACGGATGGTATGACTCTTGGTATGACCCATGGTTCAATCCTTGGTATTACGGCTGGTATTCTCCTTGGTACTATACCTGGCATTCACCATATTATTATGGCTATTACAGCTGGCATTATCCTCGTTATTATTATTACGGAGGTGGCGGAGGCCGTTACTATACCCACAATGGAGTATCAGGCACACAGAATCACGGACGAATCAATTTCCGTGGACCCCGTGGAATATCCAACGGGCGCAGCACTACTCATAGTTCAGGCACCTTCGGAGGATCTGGTATAGCACGTTCTGACCGTTCACGTTTCGGCACCAGCGGTACTCGTAGCAATACTCTCGATGCACGTAACTCCAGATATGGTTCTTCAAGGTCTTCTGGCAGGGTAACAAACTCTTACGGCACCTTCGGAGGCAATCGCAGCAGCGGTTCTTACTCCGGCAGTCGTAGTGACTCTTACTCAGGCAGTTCATCTCGTAGCAGCGGCAGTTACTCAAGTGGCAGCTCAGGCGGTTCCTTTGGTGGTAGCCGCGGTGGTGGTGGAACCATTGGCGGAAGCCGCAGCGGAGGTGGTGGCGGAGGAGGCTCTTTCGGAGGCCGCAGACACTAAGTTATTAAATGATAATGGATAAATGATAATGGTTATGAAGAAGATATTTGTTTCAATATTTGTCCTGGCTACGGCTATGCCAGTTGTTGCACAGGAGACCTATGAGAATGCTAAGATAGCAACAGAAGATCTCAACGGTACAGCACGCTACGTGGGTATGGGAGGTGCGATGGATGCTCTTGGAGCCGACATCTCCACCATCGGCAGCAACCCAGCAGGTATAGGCCTGTTCCGCAAGTCAAACATAAGCGCCTCCTTTGGTTTCAACACTCAGGAGGGAGCAAAAGACTTCGCTGGCTCTAATAAGACCCGTATGAGTTTCGATCAGGTAGGATTCGTATATTCAGTACGTACAGGTGAGAGTTCTTATACTAACTTCGCCTTCAACTATCACAAGAATGCCAACTTTGGGTTTATCCTCTCTGCTGAGGATCGTCTGAGCCATGCCTCTCAGAACAAACTTACATATGCTAAGGCAAAGAATGGTCTGCTCTATGACGGCACAGACTCAAGAGGATGGCCAAACATCGATAGTCCCTTTGCATCCTGCAACCAGCTCGACGACATGTACACCCGTAACCTGAACTTCGATACCGATGATAATGTCTGGTATTATGATGAAGCTTCAGCTTACACCTTGAACCGTAATCACAAGGGATATATCGGAGAGTACGACTTCAACCTGAGCGGTAACGTGAATGATCGTTTCTATTGGGGATTTACAGTAGGTATTCATGGTGTACATTATAAGCACTATGGTGAGTATGAAGAGAGTCTTGACGGCTTTAAGATCCGTGTCAGCGATGATCGTCGTATCAGTGGTACCGGTTTCAATATCAAGGGAGGTGTCATCATCCGTCCTATTGAGGAGTCACCATTCCGTTTCGGACTTTCTGTAGCAACTCCTACCTTCTACAATCTCACCACAGAGAACTCCACATCGATGATCTTAACTGACGCTTATGGCACCTCAGTTACAAACAACGAGAAGCTTGATTTCAAGCTTTGGACTCCTTGGAAGTTTGGTCTGAGCCTTGGTCATACCGTAGGACAGATGCTTGCCCTTGGTGCTGGTTTCGAGTATGCCGACTATGGTTCTCTCGACACCCGTTATAAGACTGGCAGATATTACGACTATTGGACAGACACATATCGTGAGAACAGCAGTAGCGACTCTGAGATGAATCGTCATACCGAGCAGACCCTCAAGGGCGTATATACCTTGAAGCTTGGTGCAGAGCTTAAGCCTGTCCCAGAGATGGCAGTACGTTTGGGCTACAACTATGTCTCTCCGAAGTATCAGGAGGATGGATTCAAGGATGGCACCATTCAGAGCGAAGGTTCATATTTCAGTTCTGCAACAGACTTCACCAACTGGAAGGCCACCAATCGCATCACTTGTGGTCTTGGTTACCAGGTTGGCGATGTGAACCTTGCCTTCGCCTACCAGTATTCCACACAGAAGGGTGAGTTCATGCCATTCATGAATTATATCGACAATGAAATTGCAGCAGATGATAATCTCTGCGACCCTGTAGAGGTGAAGAACAATCGCCATCAGGTGCTCTTCACCATCGGCTACACTTTCTAAATAGTCATCTCGCCTCGTATGCTCTGTTGCATAAGAGTGCGCACGATATCAGGAGAGTCTGGGTAATGAGACTGAAGAAACATCAGTTTAGTTACTGCAGACTCTACTGTCATATCCCTACCACTGATCACTCCAGCCTCCTGCAGGTGATATCCGCAATCATAGCGCGACATCTCAACAGCTCCCTGCATACATTGGCTGATATTCACTATCACCTTACCGCTTTTATATCCCTCCTTCAGGGCATTCAAGAGCCATGGGCTTTGTGGGGCATTGCCTGAACCGAAGGTACGCATCACGATAGCCTTCAGGTTGGGAGTATGTATGATATGACGTATAAGATCTTCGCGTATTCCTGGGAAGAGTGAGAAGATGATGACATTGTTGTCCAGACGGAAATGTGGCGTCATCGGCTTTGTGAAGTCTGGCTTCAGGATACGCTCATGGTGATATGTGATGTTCACTCCTGCATCCACAAGGTGTGGATAATTGAACGATTCGAAGGCATTAAACTCCTCAGCACTCTGCTTTGTAGTGCGATTGCCTCTCAGCAGATGACTATTGAAATAGATACCCACCTCGGGCACCAGCGCATGCCCTTCGTCATCGCATGCTGCTGCTATCTCTATCGATGATATGAGATTCTCTTTTCCGTCTGTGCGGAGCTGTCCTATAGGCAACTGCGAACCTGTGAATATCACGGGTTTCGTCAGGTTATCCAACATATAGGATAGGGCAGAGGCGGTATATGCCATCGTGTCTGTGCCGTGAAGCACCACAAAACCGTCATATTGGTCGTAATGATCTGCTATACAATGTGAGATGTCCGTCCACCGCGCAGGCGACATATCGCTGGAGTCGATAGGAGGGTCAAATTGGAATGTCTCTATGATAGTATCAAACTGCACGAGTTCCGGCACGTTGTTCAACAGGTGCTCGAAATCAAAGGGTTCCAGGGCTCCTGTCTTGGGGTTGCGGTTCATTCCGATAGTACCGCCAGTGTATATAAGAAGAATCCTACGCTGCATACAGATAACGTTTACGTAATTATTTTGCTGCAAAGATAGTGATTTTATGCGATATTATTGTTATCTTTGCAGAGATTTTTAATGAACTTCTAAAAAACAAACAACAAAATTATGAAGCAATTCAATGACGATAACTTCGTTCTTGAGACTCAGGTAGCTCAGGACTTGTATCACAATCATGCGGCTAAGATGCCCATCATCGACTATCACTGTCATCTTATCCCCGAGATGGTGGCCAACGACCATCGTTTCAAGAGCATCACTGAGTTGTGGCTTGGTGGCGACCATTATAAGTGGCGCGCAATGCGTACCAATGGTATCGATGAGAAGTACTGCACAGGCAAGGACACCTCTGACTGGGAGAAATTCGAGAAGTGGGCAGAGACGGTGCCTTACACCTTCCGTAACCCTCTGTATCACTGGACACACCTTGAGCTGAAGACAGCCTTTGGTATCGAGAAGCAGCTCTCTCCAAAGACAGCCCGTGAGATCTTCGATGAGTGTAATGAGAAGCTGAAGCAGCCAGAGTACTCTGCTCGTGGCCTGATGAAGCACTACAATGTTGAGTGTGTATGTACTACCGACGATCCCGTTGATGATCTGCATAACCATATCGAGTATGCTAAGCACAAGGCAGCCGATGATCCTATCATGATTCCTGCTTGGCGTCCTGACAAGGCTATGAACATCGAGAAGCCTGAGTTCTCAAAGTATGTTGAGCAGCTCGCACAGGTTAGCGGTGTTAACATCGTGAAGTTTGCTGATATGGTTGATGCTCTTCAGAAGCGTCATGACTTCTTCCAGGAGCAGGGATGTAAGCTCTCAGATCATGGTATCGAGGAGTTCTATGATGAGGAGTATACCGATTCTCAGATCGAGACCATCTTCGAGAAGGCAATGCGTGGCCAGCAGCTCTCTAACCTCGAGATCCGTCAGTATAAGAACTGCTTCCTCACCGTTATGGCAGAGATGGATGCTGATGCTGACTGGACACAGCAGTTCCACTATGGTGCAATCCGCGACAACAACACAAAAATGTACAATAAGCTTGGTGCCGACACTGGTTTCGACTCTATTGGTGAGTTCAATACCGCAAAGGCAATGTCCAAGTTCCTCAACAAGCTGAATATGGAGGACAAGCTCACCCGTACCATCCTCTATACTCTTAACCCATGTGCCAACGAGGTTATCGCAACCATGCTTGGCAACTTCCAGGGTGGCGAGCCAGGAAAGATTCAGTTTGGTAGCGGCTGGTGGTTCAATGATCAGATGGACGGCATGATTCGTCAGATGAACGCTCTCTCTGTGCTCGGACTCCTGAGCCGTTTCGTTGGTATGCTTACCGACTCTCGCTCTTTCCTGAGCTATCCTCGTCATGAGTATTTCCGTCGTATTCTCTGTAATATCCTCGGAAATGACGTAGAGAAGGGCCTGCTTCCATATGATATGGAGATTCTCGGCCGTATGGTAGAAGATATCTCTTATAACAACGCAAAGAGATACTTTAAGTTCTATTAAATAGCTTTTTTTAGGGCTTATTCGCTTCGAAATGGCTCATTTCGAGGTGTAAAATGCAAAAAGTAGTGGAATAATTTGGAGTTTTCGAATTATTCCATTATTTTTGCAGATTGAAATAACTACCTTTTTTTAAATGGACGCTGGAGCAACATTAGAATCAAAAATAAACCGTAGTGACTATAAGATTCTTATTGTCGACGATGTGATGAGCAATGTTCTATTGCTTAAGATATTATTGACAAATGAGAAATTCCAGGTTTGTACTGCTAACTGTGGTAATGCTTGTATAGAGCAGGCTCGCAAGGAGCACCCCGACCTTATTCTTCTTGACGTTATGATGCCCGACATCAACGGCTTCGATACTGCAGTCATCATGAAGAAGGACGATGAGCTCAAGGATATCCCCATTATCTTCCTCACAGCGCTTAACACGCCTCAGGACCTTGTAAAGGGATTCCAGGTGGGAGCCAGCGACTTCCTTACCAAGCCCTTCAATAAGGAGGAGCTTATTATGCGTGTGATGCAGCAGATATCCCTCGTGGCCGCTAAGCGAATCATCGAGAAGCAGAATAAGGAACTTAAGGCTACGCTTAACAACCGTGATAAGATGTATTCCGTTATCGCCCATGACCTCCGCTCTCCTATGGCAAGCATCCGTATGGTGCTCAACCTCGTGGTGCAGTCGACATCTGCAGATACCGTAGGTCCTGAGCTCTATACTCTCCTTGATCAGGCTAACAGAGAGTCAGAGGAGGTACATGACCTTCTCGACAACCTTCTGAAATGGACCAAGAGCCAGACGGGACGTCTTAATGTTGTTCTTCAGGATCTCGACCTCAACGACATCATCCCAGGTGTTGTGGAGATCTTCGAGATGATTGCTCAGACAAAACATATCACCCTCGACCTGCAGAAGACAGAAGCACCTCTGAAGGTACATGCCGACAATGATATGCTGAAGACCGTTCTGCGTAACTTCATGTCAAACGCCATCAAGTTCTCTCCGGAGAATTCCACTATCCAGATCCTTATGGCCAATGAAGGCGACTTTGCTCGCGTGAGTGTCAAGGACCAGGGAGTTGGTATCGCAGCAGATCGTCTCGACACTATCTTCCATAAGGGAGAGACCACATACGGTACTGGTGGTGAGGAAGGCTCAGGTCTTGGACTTCAGCTCTGTCAGGACTTCGCCCGCAAGAATGGTGGTGACTGTTATGTTGAGTCTGTCGAGGGTCAGGGTTCAACCTTTAGTTTTACTGTTCCATTATTACAGAGTTGATGGCTACACCTATTTATATTATAGAAGAGAAGAAGCTTCGCCGCAACCTCAGGCTTATCGCTGATGTTGCGGCGAAAGCCGATATAGAGATCATCCTTGCGTTCAAGGCCTTCGCATTGTGGAAAACGTTCCCCATCTTCCGCGAGTATATCAGCGCTACTACCGCCTCTTCGCTGTCGGAGGTCCGTCTGGCTTTCGAGGAGTTCGGCGCGAAGGCGCATACCTATTCACCGGCCTATACCGACGAGGAGATTGATGAGATCATCAGCTGTTCGTCGCATCTCACGTTCAACTCTCTGTCGCAATATGCGCGCTATCATCAGCGTGTGGCAGCTGCAGGCGTTTCCGTAGGACTGAGGGTCAATCCGGAGTATTCCGAGGTGGGTACATTATTATATAATCCCTGTGCACCCGGCACCCGGTTCGGCGTCACTGCCGACAAGCTGCCGGAAGTGTTGCCCGACGACATTGAAGGCTTCCATTGTCATTGTCACTGCGAGAGTGGGGCAGACGTATTCCAGAGGACGTTGGTGCATATAGAGGAAAAATTCTCGAAGTGGTTCCCGCAGCTGAAATGGATCAACTTCGGAGGCGGTCATCTGATGACCCGAAAGGACTACGATGTCGATTTGCTTATTCGTCTGATGCAGGACTTTCACAAGCGCTATCCTTGGCTGAAGGTGATCTTGGAACCTGGTAGCGCTTTTGCCTGGCAGACGGGTCCCTTGGTATCGCATGTGGTGGATATCGTAGAGGACAAGGGTATTAAGACAGCCATTCTTGATGTGAGTTTCACCTGCCACATGCCCGACTGTCTGGAGATGCCGTATTATCCTGATGTCCGCGGGGCGGTTTTCTGGGAGGATTCAGAGTCCTCGGAAAATTCGGAATATGCTGATTATCGCTATCGCCTTGGGGGAAACAGCTGCCTGAGTGGTGACTTCATGGGTTCGTGGCAGTTTGATCATGAGCTGCAGATAGGCGAGGAAGTGATTTTTGAGGATATGATTCATTATACGACTGTTAAGACCAACACTTTTAATGGCATTTCTCACCCTTCGATCGGCATGCTTCACGAGAATGGTGAACTGGAGATTTTACGTCAGTTTACGTACGAAGATTACCGAAATCGCATGGATTAAAGCCCCGAAATAGGCTATTTTTCGATAAAATGGCACTTTTTTTGAAAAAAATCACGAAAAAAGTTTGCCAGTTCCGAAAAAAGCATTACCTTTGCATCCGCAATCGAGAGAGATGGCCCTCATGTGAGGAAAAAACGCGGAAATAGCTCAGTTGGTAGAGCACAACCTTGCCAAGGTTGGGGTCGCGGGTCCGAGTCCCGTTTTCCGCTCACTTATTGAACAAAAAAGAGGCATCAAGGAATGGCTTTGATGATTCAAAATGCCCAGGTGGCGGAATTGGTAGACGCGCACGTTTCAGGTGCGTGTGCCGCGAGGCGTGCAGGTTCGAGTCCTGTTCTGGGCACTCTTTTTTAT
>CACWLC010000031.1 GCA_902761605.1 uncultured Prevotellaceae bacterium | reverse complement strand
ACGTGATGTGCGTGATGGGCATATACTTGCGCAGACCACCCATCAGGGCCATCTCGTTAGAATGGACGGCGTGGATGATACATCCTGCACCCAGGAACAAGCAAGCCTTGAACATAGCGTGGGTAAACAGGTGGAACATACCAGCCATATAACCCAGCTGTGCGTGGTTATCGAGCACAGCACCATGATGACCGGGCAGCGATACACCCAGCGCCACCATCATAAAGGCAATCTGCGAGATCGTCGAGAAGGCCAGCACACGCTTGATATCGCTTTGAGCACATGCTACAGCAGCAGCATAGAAAGCGGTGAACACACCCACCCATACAACGATTGACATCGCCTGAGGTGCGTACTCAATCCAAAGCGGGAACATACGGGCAATCTGGAACACACCAGCCACCACCATCGTAGCAGCGTGGATCAAGGCAGATACAGGCGTAGGACCCTCCATAGCATCGGGCAGCCAAATGTGCAGTGGGAACATAGCACTCTTACCAGCACCACCAATAAACATCAGCACAAGCGCAGTAGGAATGATGAAACCACCAGCGGCAACAGCCTTTGAAAGATTGCTCTCGATGAAAGGTGTGGTGCCCTCGCCCATTACGATGTCGCCAGCAAACGAGAAACTGAACGAATCGACGAAGTAGCCAAAGGTCAGGATACCCACGAGGAAGAACATATCAGCAAAGCGCGTCACGATAAACGCCTTCTTAGAGGCAGCAATGGCAGGCTTCAGAGGATAGTAGAATCCGATGAGCAGGTAAGATGATACACCTACCAACTCCCAGAACATATACATCTGGAAGATGTTGGTAGCCAGTACCAGTCCCAGCATTGACATCGTGAAGAGAGACAGGAATGCGTAGTAACGCTGGAATCCCTTCTCACCGTGCATATAGCCGAATGAGTAGATATGAACCATCAGGGATACCGTAGAGATCACGATCAGCATCATCACACTGATAGGATCCAACAGGATACCGAGGTCGAAATGCAGATTGCCCAGAGGCAACCAAGTGAAGTTATAAGGAACAAACGTCTGATAGACTCCCTCCACACGATCCATTCCAAAATACTGGAAGGCAGTGAGGTAAGAGAGTATCGTAACGATTCCCAGTGAACAGGTGCCGATGAGTCCGGCCACCTTGTGCTGCATCTTCATGCCAGCCAGTCCAAGAACGATGAACGACAGCAGCGGCAGAAGCATGATAAATATCGTGTAACTAAACATAATCCTTACCGTTTTTATCCTTTCATATTCTTGATAGCATCAACACTGTCGCTCTTGAACATGCGGTAGACGTTGATAATAATAGCGATGGCCACAGCACTTTCTGCAGCGGCAACACCAATCACAAAGAGCGTCATGAACATACCCTCCATTCCGTTGGGATAGAGCAGACGGTTGATAGCAGCAAAGTTGATATCGACGGCATTGAGAACCAGCTCAACAGAGATGAGCATAGCAATCAGGTTACGACGGGTCACAAAACCATAGACACCGATAAAGAACAACAGGGCACTGAGTGCGAGATAACATTCAACGGGTATCATTGCTTATCCTCCTTTCTTGCTACTACCAAACCTCCGATAATACATGCCAGCAGGAATACTGAGATGAACTCGAAAGGCAATACATACTGATACTTCTCTGAACCAACGAGGGCCATACCGATTTCCTTCATCGGAACCTCTACGTTGGCTATCTCCTGAGTGTAGAAGCCTGTCTTCAGCAGAATCAGACTCACCACCACTAGTCCGGCAAAGGCAGCCAGACCGCCAGCGATCATCTTACTCGACTTCACACGCTCCTCAAGACCCTGAAGGGTACGCTTGCTTACCAACTGGATGGCAAACACATAGATCATCGTAACGCCTCCGGCATATACTGAGATCTGAGCGGCTCCAAGGAAGGTATAATCCAGCAGGAAATAGATACCTGCTACACCAAAGAGCACAAACAACATAAATGTTGCAGCTCGCATAATCCTCGTTGTGGTGACGCACATCAGCGCTGAACCGATGATGAACACCGCGAGAATGCAAAACATGATTGTATTTCCCATATGGCGTTACTTCGTTTTAGTGTTAAACTTACCGATCTCGAACTCTGCGCCACCCTCGATGAGGTTGGGCAGCGAACCACCCTGATAGACTTCCTCGTTCAGGTGGAGCACCAACTTTGAGCGGTCGAACACAGCGTTCTCGAAATCATTCGTAAACTCGATGGCGTCGAAGTTGCAGGCATTCGTACAAAGCTGGCAGAACATACAGTCGCCCAGGTCGTACTGATAATCGTCGAGCACCTTCTTTTTCTTGCCCGTCTCAGGATCCTCGGCCATGTGGGCTGTAATCTTGATGGTTCCATTCGGACAGGCCTTCTCGCACAATGTGCAAGCCGTACACTTGTAGCTGCCGTCCTCGTTGCGCTTAAACGTTAAGCGACCGCGATGACGTTTAGCCACATGGAGTGTGGTCTTGCGGTTCTCAGGGTACTGCTCTGTAGACTTGTTGGTGAAGAAGTCCTTGAAGTATTCCTTCCACGAGGTCTTCATACCAACGGCCAAAGTCTTCAGGCCGTGCCCGATTTCTCCGAAATATGTTTTGTTATCTTCCATTGCTATACCTTATTTAATATATATACCTAAGGCGACCACGACAGTCATAATCACAAGATTAATGAGTGCCAGCGGCATGAGATACTTCCACTCCAGCTTCAGGATCTGGTCGATACGCAGACGTGGGAACGTCCACTTAATCCACATCAGAATCCATACCAGGAAGAAGGTCTTACCCATAAACCAAACGATACCTGGAATGTAGTTCATCACGGCATCGAAGGCCTCGATACCGATGTTCACAGGTGCCCAACCACCGAGGAACACTGTAGCAGCAATACCTGCGATGATGAAGAGGTTGAGGAACTCGGCGAGGTAGAAGAAGCCGAAGCCCATACCAGAATACTCTGTATGGTGTCCAGCAGTCAACTCACTCTCAGCCTCAGCCATATCAAACGGGCCACGATTAGCCTCAGCGTTACCTGCGATGAGGAATACGAAGAAGGCAATCAGTGCAGGAATGTGTCCCTGGAAGATGAGCCACTTCCAAGGGCCTGTCTGAGCCTCAACGATACCGCTCATCTGCATGGTTCCTGTCAGAATCACAGCAGTGATTAGGCAGAGGCAGAGCGACATCTCGTATGAGATCAACTGCACAGCACCACGCATAGCCGAAACCACAGAATACTTGTTGTTGGAAGCCCAACCTGCGAGGAAGATACCTACCACACCAATCGAAGAGACGGCGGTGAGCAGGAACACACCTACGTTGAAGTCGAGCACCGTAGCACCATTGTTCCAAGGCAAGAACGAGAAGGCGCCCACAGAGCCGATAATCACCAAGAGAGGAGCAACGGCATAGAGCAGCTTGTCAGCACGATCTACGAAGAAGATCTCCTTGATGAGCATCTTCAGTACGTCGGCAAACACCTGCAACAAGCCCCAGTAGCCTACTCGCATCGGGCCAAGACGGCACTGGAAGTAGGCACACACCTTACGCTCCATAAATATCAGTACGATGGCGATGATGGCATATCCTACGAGGATACCCGTACCCACCAGCACGCACTCAATCAATATTGCCAACCAGTCAGGACAACCGATTGTAATCCTGAGTAACTGGTCGAACCATTGTGTTATGATAGAAAAGTCGAACATAATTACTTCAATTTTTCAATTCTTCAATTATTCAATTCTTCGACTAACGGTCGATATCAGGAATTACAACGTCAATAGCAGCACAGGTAGCAATCAGGTCGGCAATCTTCTGACCACGAAGCATCGGGTCAAAGGCACCTACCAGAGAGAGACCCATTGGACGCATCTTCATACGATAGGGGCTCTTGTCGCCACGAGAGTCGAGATATACACCAAACTCACCAGCCACACCCTCAACAGAATAGTACCACTGTCCCTCCGGACACTTGATGATAGGCTTCTGCTTCACATAGAAGTCGCCCTCTGGGATATTGTCGATGAGCTGTTCAATGATGTTCAGGCTCTGGTACATCTCGTTGATGTGAACCAGATAACGGTCCATAGAGTCACAGCCAGAAAGTGTGCACTGCTCCCACTCTACCTTATCGTACATGTCGTATGGGTGGTTCTTACGAACATCGTTCTTCCATCCCGAAGCACGTCCGGCAGGACCGGTAACAGCGTAGTTGATACAATCTTCGAGACTCATCGGGCCACAATTCTCAAGACGGTTATGGGTAATGATGTTATCCCCGAAGATATCCATATACTCCTGAATTGTAGGACGCAGATACTTCACAAGATCCTTACAGTTCTTGACGAAGTTAGGATCGATATCATCCTGCAGACCACCGATACGGTAGTAGTTCTGAATCAGACGTCCACCCGTGGTTTCCTCCATTACGTTCAGTACGTGCTCACGGTCACGCATACCGTAAAGCATACCAGTGAGAGCACCGAGGTCCTGAGCCACACACGAGGTGTACAACAGGTGAGAATCCAGACGCTGCAACTCATCCATAATAGTACGGATGTACTTTATGCGGTCTGTAAGCTCAACCTCCAGAGCTTCCTCAATAACACCAACCAATGCGTGGCGGTGCTGCATGGCGCCCAGATAGTTCAGACGGTCTGTAAGAGCCAGTGTCTGTGGATAGGTCATACCCTCCCACATCTTCTCTATTGCGCGGTGGATATATCCGAGGTGCGGATAGATGCGCTTAACAGTCTCGCCGTCGAGCACTGTCTGCAGACGGAGCACACCATGGGTAGCAGGGTGCTGAGGACCGATATTGATGACATAGTCATCGCTGCCAAACAGTTTGTTCTGCTTTGACTGCAGATAGCCGTCCTTGTCGATATAGTACTCCAGACCGTAGTCAGGCTCTACATCGTCTTCAAGGGTGTACTTGTCATTAAACTGCCAGTCCTTGCGGAAAGGATAGCCCTTGAAATCGCTACGCAGGAACAGGCGACGCATATCGGGATGTCCGAGGAACACGATGCCATAGAAATCATATACCTCGCGCTCCAACAGATCGGCCACACGCCAGATATTCGAAACGGTTGGGATATAAGCCAGCATCTGACCTTCCATCTCGCTGGTGCCATTAGATGACATGCCGTCGCCGCAAACCTGCTGTTTGGCAATCATCTTAACTGAACAGCGCTCATGGGTTTTGGTATTCTCAAGGATATATACGCAACCGAGTCCTTCTTCCTTACCGAAGTCCTCACCTACGATGGTGACAAGATAGTCAAAGCCCTTCTTGTCCTTCAAGTTCTGCATCTCCTGTGCGAACTTGTCAAATTCAAATGAAAGGAATTCTAACTTCATGCCTTCTCCTCCTCTACTTTAACTTCAGCCTGAGCAACCTTGATTTCATCAACAAACTCCTGAGGGACATCGGTGATAACCATAGGTTCACGACGATGATCGCCATGCTTAGAGCGGAATGTCAGCTCCTCGTTAGATACTCCGAGAGCCTTCTCCTCAGCGGTCTGCTTGTGGTTGGCACCACCGAAGAATTTCTCGATCTTCACCTTACGCTGAAGCTGCATCATGCCGTACATGATAGCCTCCGGACGTGGGGGACAGCCAGGAATAAACACATCTACAGGTACTATTTCCTCGATACCCTTCACTACATGGTAGCTCGACTTAAATGGTCCACCGCTGATGGCACAACCACCTACGGCAATCACATACTTAGGCTCAGCCATCTCATCGTACAGGCGCTTCAGGGCTGGAGCCATCTTGTGAGTGATGGTACCTGCACACATGATCAGGTCAGCCTGACGTGGAGAGTTACGAGTAACCTCGAAACCGAAACGGGCAAAGTCATAGCGGGCACAACCACAGGCCATGAACTCGATACCACAACAAGAGGTAGCGAAAGTCAATGACCAGAGTGAGTTGCTGCGTCCCCAGTTAATCAACTGGTCGAGCGAGCCTGTAATCACATTGACGTAAGGAATACTCTTGATGTGAGGCTTTCTTACTTCCATTCCAAGTCTCCTTTCCGCCAGGCATACGCCAAGCCTAATACCAGAACTACCAGGAAGAACCCGATGCTAAGCAGAGCCATTGCACCGAACTCCTTCACTACCACTGCCCATGGATACAGAAACACCGTTTCTATATCAAACATGAGGAACAAGATGGCGAAGAGATAGAATCCCACCGTCATCGGCAACCACGAGCTGCCTCGAGTGGGGATACCACTCTCATACGGCTCACCTTTCACCTTCGCGTAGGACCTAGGGCCTATCAGCTTGGCTACAACGTAAGCCGCCACCACCAATGTAATAGCCGTCAACAAGACGGTAATTAACAAAGCAAAGTTCATAAAAATACTATAATGTTATAACAATATTGTTTTAAAATTCCTTCCAACCTTCGCTTCACTTCACCACCTCAGGAATAGCCTCTCCAACACACGCATTCGGCTGTTGTATATGAAGCATCTGGGTAATTGTAGGAGCGATGTCTGTGATATGCACCTCGCGCGATGTGCTGCCGTGCTCCACCTTCCAGCCGAAGAACAGCAGTGGGATATGGGCATCGTATGGGTTCCACTCGCCATGGGTAGTACCCACTGGTGAAGAGCTCTTGCCGAAATCATACCATCCAGCCTCAGGTATCACGATAATGTCCCCAGAACGACGGGGATGATATCCCATCAGAGAACGATAGCGCAGGAGGTCTGGCATGCCGGCATCCTGCAGCTTCTCGAATTCAGACACGAACTGTACATGAGGAGCAGTCCTTAGGAAGTCGACGATGG
The DNA here is from genome assembly GCA_902761605.1 of uncultured Prevotellaceae bacterium. Classification (GTDB taxonomy): domain Bacteria; phylum Bacteroidota; class Bacteroidia; order Bacteroidales; family Bacteroidaceae; genus Prevotella. The sequence continues at coordinate 25,071 of CACWLC010000031.1, read as the reverse complement.
TCTTACGAACCTTAGCCTCATCGAGCCCTTGTTCTGAGATATATTTCTTATTGAGGAAAATGCGATATGAGTTCATGCTTGAGATAACCTTCAGGTCGGTGCCCAGCTTATCATTCAGCACCTGGCCAAGCATCGGAGCTATCTCCTGACTCCACTTCCAAGCGCCACCGGCGAGTTTATGATCCTGCATAAACTGAAAATTATGTGCAGCACCGTGGTCGGCAGTCAGGAACAACAGATAGTTACCCTCTCCCACTTGCTCATCGAGAGCCTTCAGCAGTCGGGCGATATCCTTGTCGAGTTCCAGATAAGCCTCGTCGGCATGACTGCCTCGCGTACTCCACTCGTGACCAATGACATCGGTCTGTGAGTAGCTCACACAAAGCATATCAGTGGTCTTGCCCTTGCCGAGGTTCTCACCCTTGAGGGCAGCAATGGCCATGTCGGTAGTAATATGACCACATAGAGGATACAAACCGACATCTTTACCTACCTTTTGAAGTTCCTTATTCTTCTTAAGCTCCTTGTTATATGCTTTTACCCAGCCTGGCAGTTCTGTCATGTAATACGTACTTGTGATAAACTGCCCGTACTTCGTGTCAAGCCAATAGGCACCATTAGCGCTCCTTCCTGCTGGGAGGATAGCAGCACGATCCTTATACGACACACCAATCACTTTCGACTGAAAATCAGTATGCAGACGTATCTGGTCACCGATGGTAGTAGCCAAAAGATTCTTCGGCGACATACAGCCTTTCTTACGATTGTCTGTGCCCACAGGGTCAACGCTATTGTCACCACAACAATATACAGGATTTCCGTCAATCTCGAAATCGTTGCCGCAGATGCCATGGAAGGCTGGAGTCGAACCTGTATAAGCCGATGTATGTCCGATGGAAGTGACTGTCGGAAGATAGTTTATCAGGCAGTTGTCGCAGGAGTAGCCATCCTTGATAAGCCGACGGAAACCGTCTTCCTGAAACTTATCATAATACCTTGACAGGTAGTCCCACCGCATCTGGTCTACCACCACTCCAACCACGAGCTTCGGACGCTCGTTAAAATCCGTATGTGCCAGCAAATGAGCAGTATAGCTCAACAGAATTGCTATTAGTAGCATAATCTTCTTCATATTGGGTGCAAAGGTACTAATTAATTTCGAGAATTCCAAATCTTTTATTGATGTTTTAAAGTAAAAGGGTGAAACTCAACTGAGCCTCACCCTTTTTAGCTTTATTCAGAAGTCCTTTCTATGATTTCCAGGCACATACGGCTGTTATGATATGGACACTTCCAGAAGCCAGCCTTGTCGTCGACAGTATTAAGAGAACCATCAGGATGGCGGCTCCAGTGCCATTCTCCGTTGTCCCAGTCGATTATCTGAGTCTTGATGTAATTCCAACACAGGAAGGCACGCTCAAGAGCCTGCTCATCGCCAAAATGCTGATAGAGGTTATACCACCCCACTACATTCTCAGCCTGTACCCACCAGTGAAGGTCGTCATCCACATGCCCAGTATCGAGGTTTGCCTCATGTATCATCGAACCGTCAGGACGCAGTCCCTTCTCAGAAGCCTTTGCCACCTCACGGACTATCGGTTCCACCTTCGCCAACACGTCGACATCACCCAACACCAACGCAGCCTCATGCATCAGCCATGAGCACTCTATATCATGGCCATAGCTCTCCAGATGGCCAGCGCCACGAGTCCAGTCCATCTCAAAGAAGAGATCGAGATGATGGGTCTCAGGATTCAAGATACGATCAGTAAAGATACCGATAATATTCCTCAGTGCCCCCTCAACACGCAATAACGTCTCCTGAGGCACAGCAACATCTATCGGGAGTACAGATCCTATCACAGGTACATAATCGCACGACGTAGAGGCCTGAAATTCCTTCAGACATCGATAAAGGTTAGCGTAAGGCTCGATGATATGCAGATGGGTGTTCTGCGACTTAGGGTAGTTTGCATCAAGCTCGGAGAGACGCATATCGGCAATCTTACCCCACTCGCGTGTACATGCCTCAATATAACCGTTATACTCCGAATCAAAGGCATGCTCCTCAATACTATCAAATAACTGCAAGGCACACTCCAAAGCCTCACGGTCTCCTGTAGCACGGGCATACTCCGACATACCGTAGATGGCAAAGCCGATGGCATAGAACTGTTTCTTGGTGTCGAGAGGATTACCAAGATAATCCAGACTCCAATACACACCGCCATACTCCTTATCTATGAAATGGTCGATAATATAATCCTTGGCACGTGTGGCAGCCTCAAGATATTCGGGATTACCAAGTACACGATATGCTGCCGAGAATGACCACAGGATACGTGCATTAAGGATAGCGCCCTTCTCTGCCTCAGGATGAAGCACCTCACTGCCATCGATACGTCCATAGAAGCCTCCATGCTCGTCATCAACCATCTTGTCAAGCCAGAAACGCAGGATGTTGTTCTCCACAACATCCTGCATTTCTTGTTTCATCAATTGTATATCCATACGTTATTATTCTATGTCACGAACCATCTTCAACTCTGCATTTATCTCATTGATACGCTCAGTGGTGAGAGGATAGAAGTATACCACAACGATAGCCAGTGCAGCTACGGCAGCCGGGATAAAGCTCATCAAATAACGGAGCACTGTAAGAGCGCTCTCGGGCTGTATGGCACCTGCGGCAATCTGATTAGCATCGGTTACATATCCGAAGCCAGAGAGGAGCCAAAGAACAGCTGCACCACCGATGGCACCACCAAACTTCTGAGCCATAGACGCAGAAGAGAAGATCAGACCGGTAGAAGCCGTCTGGAACTTCAGCTCGGCATAGTCGGACACGTCGGCATACATACTCCAAACCAACGGCGACATGATACCCGTAAAGATAGAGATTACAATCTGCAGTATCAGCATCGTCCAGAAACCCCCAGGTGTGCACGGAACGAAGAAGAACAGCACGCTCAGTACAAGCAGGGCGGCATTTACTACAATAAATGTAGTCTTCTTACCCAGCTTGTTTGCGATAGGAACACAAAGAGCGACACCTACCATGTTGCTCACCTCACCGATACCCAGGAACAGACCTGCATAGAAAAGGAATGCCAGGCCGAAGAACGACATATGCACATCGATTCCAATGATATCCTGGAAGAAGTAAGCCACCGTAGCACCACGAACGGTATTAAAGAGGTTAGAACAGAGTGCAGCTCCGATAAGCAACCACCAGGGCTTGTTTGACAGGAGTGACTTAAAGTCGCTACCCACACTTACCGTCGATATCGTCTTTAGATGTTCTTTGGTAAGCAAGAAGCAGAGCAGGAACATCACAAAACATGCAGAAGCAATGACTACCATACCCCAGAACCAACCTCCAGGAGTGTTATATCCGCCAAGCATATTGGTGAGAGGCTCCCAAAGGAAAAGTGCCAAGAACGAGCCACCATAGGCGAAGAACATACGGAAAGAAGAGAACACAGTCTTCTCATTTGAGTCATCTGTCATCACACCGAGCATAGCACCATAAGGCACGTTGATTCCTGTATATACAGTCATCATCATGATATAGGTAATATAAGCCCAGATAAGCTTTGCACCGTAGTCCCAGTCAGGAGTGGTAAACAGCAGTATACCACAGATGCTGAAGAACGGAGCCACCCATAAGAGGTAAGGACGATACTTACCCCACTTGGTATTGGTACGGTCGCAGATGATACCCATCATCGGGTCAGAGACAGCATCCCAGATACGTGTGACGAGCACCAGCACTCCGGCATCGATAAGCGACAGGCCGAAGATGTTTGAATAGAAGAACGGAAGGTAGTAAGAAAAAATCTTCCAGAAGGTTGACGACGACATATCGCCGAAGCCATAACCTATTTTCTCAATCAGTTTTGTTTTTACCATAAGATCTACAAGTTACGGTTTTTAGCTATCAATTTCTTTATTGTCTCTACAGAAGCAGCTGTATATAAGCCATCTTCCGGAGTATTCATGCAATAGTCGATGAGTTTGTCGATGGTTGAAGTAGCTACATGCATACGGGTATCGGCAGAAGCGTAATAAATAAACACCTTTCCGTCTTCATCTGCAATCCAACCGTTGGCAAACGCCACATTCATAACGTCACCATAATACTCATCGCCCTCGGGAACGAGGAAATATCCTCCCGGCTGTGCAATCACCTTTGTGGGGTCTTCGAGTGAAGTCATATACATATATAATACATAACGAAGACCGTCGGCTGTGGCACGTACGCCATGAGCAAGATGCAGCCAACCCTTCGGTGTTTTGATAGGATGAGGACCCTCGCCATTCTTCACTTCCGTGATGGTGTGATAATGACGGGCATTGATAATCTTCTCGTCCTTCACCTCTGCATTTGTGATATCATCCACCAATGCCCATCCAATGCCACCACCAGAACCTGTGTCGATAAAACCATCCTGAGGACGGGTATAGAAAGCGTACTTTCCATCCACGAACTCCGGATGAAGCACCACATTACGCTGCTGTGACTTTGTCTTCAAGTCGGGCAGACGATACCAGGTCTTCAGGTCCTTGGTACGAGCGATGCCTGCTGTCGCAGTTGCCGCACTCAGGTTGCCTGGCTGAGAGTCGTCATGACGCTCTGCACAGAACACTCCGTAGATCCAACCATCCTCATGCTGGGTGATACGCATATCATAGACGTTGGTTGCAGGTATAACATCGTCAGGCATGGTGATAGGCTCATCCCAGAAGCGGAAGTTATCGATGCCGTTAGGTGACTCTGCTACAGCAAAATAACTCTTTCGGTCAGCACCCTCGACACGAACTACAAGGCAGTATTTGTCATTCCACTTAATAGCTCCAGAATTAAGAGCAGCGTTGCACATAATGCGCTGCATAAGATATGGGTTATCCTTCTCGTTGAAGTCATATTTCCACTCCAATGGAATATGTGCTGCTGTCAAAATAGGATATTTATACTTGTCATATATTCCGTTGCCCCATTCTATTGGTTCGTTCTTACGGCTGAGCAGCTCCTCATGATGAGTCCTCAGAGCTGCCACTTTTTTTTCGAATTCTGTCATAATGATTATCTGATTTTGATTGATTACTCTGTTATTTCTTTCAGGAACATGGTCTTGTCACTATTGTAGAACTCCACGAAATATGGAGCATCTGGCTTTGAGGTAGAAGGACCGAACCATTCTCCCTTATAGTTTCGCCAAGTGAGAACATAGCTTATAGGATATTCCTCAATAGCAGGAAGAAGGGTCGTTGACCACCAGTCAGGCTGTGTAAGGTTCTTCATACCGGTCTCTGTCAAGGCAGGAATCAGTCCATGTTGCTTTGCTACCTCACAAAGCACAGCAAGATTCTGTTTTGTGCGTTCTATGAAGGCTTCCTTCTCCTCCGGTACCCACTGATATCCGTCGAGTCCAAGCATATCTACGCGGTCGTCACCAGGATAGCGGTCGAGGAGTTTCTCTGCAGTAAGGTTATCCTGACATCCAGGAGAGTATGCCCACACCAGATTATCGAAGCCATCGGCAGTTAGTTTGTCCTGAAGCATATTCCACAATGCCTTATACTCTTCGACTGTGCAGAGTTTTTCTCCCCACCAGAACCATGATCCACTATTCTCATGCCAAGGACGGAAGATACAAGCAATCTTCTTGCCATCGGCAGTCTTAAGCGTGGCAAGGAAGTCTGACACGCGCTGCATCCATGTCTGGAACAGTTCGTATTTGGCACCGCCTTCAAGGACATTCTTCACAACAGTAGAGTCAGAAACATCCCAGGAAGAACCCTCAGGGAATTTCTGTCCGGCATTACCACCACCCTCAATAGTTGTATTGGGGTTACGCGGATGCCAGCTGATGGATACGATACCACCACGGTTATAATGATTGATAATCTCTTCACGCATACGGGTGAATGGCACACTGTCGAGGTTCTTCTCGTCACCCATTTCGATGCCGCCAAGTTCGAAACCCATAACGGCAGGATAGTCGCCACAAACGTTCTTCACGTCGCTGGAGTCCTTGTCATACTCCCATGTCAGTCCATAGAACGGATCGTCCTGATGACCATACATAATACCCTTCTGACGGAGGGTATCAAGACGTTCCATCAGCTGCTGGGCCTGAGTCTTCTCTGGTTCAGCTTGCTTTGTCGTTGTACAGGCTACCACTGCTACAGTCGCTACCGCCATTGCCAAAATCTTCTTCATATTATCTTAGTTTCATTTGTTTCAATAACCAGTTCTCCCACTCGTCCCATTGCTCCTGATACCAGAAGTGCCATGTCTGCTGATATAGTGACAGTTCCTTAGGACCTTTTACAATATTGTATGTCTCATAGGCCGTTGTCGGAGGAACAACATCATCATTATATCCGAACGAGAACCATCCAGCCTGACTGTCTGTTATAAGACGGGCAAAGTTGATTCCGTCATAATAGCGGGAAGTCTCTATCTGTTTCTCCTGCCCCTTACCTTTATTCCAATAGAAATAATGTGGCCAACCACAAGCAACACCCTTCAGAGAGTTTGTATGATCGCAGAGAGCTGCATGAACAGGTGCATAATAAGTGATACGTTTGTCAAGACCTGCTGTTGCAATAGAGAGGAATCCGCCCTGTGACGAACCTGTAACGCCAAGCTCTTTACCATTCCAAGGTGTATATTGCTCAATATAGTCAAGGGCGCGGATACAACCGACCACCACACGGTAGTAATAACTGTCTTCACGTTTATCCATTCCCCAGTTCCAATAGTTCATCAGGGCACCATTGAACACATCGTCGTAAACTTTCTGTTCCATTGTAACTGATATACCATGAATACCTATCTCAAGAGTTATGGCACCCTGAGAGGCAGTCCATATATCACCACCATAAGGACGCACGCCAGCACCAGGCACTCTCAGAAGGGCTGGATATTTTCCCTCTTTCACAGGAACAGAGAGGATACCGTATGTACGCCAACCATTTTTGATATTGTTAAACGACACCTCATAGACATTCACATCCTTTGTGCATCGTTCGGGCAACAGTCGTTTTGTTGGGTTGAGGTCAACCTTACGAGCCTCAGCGATGGCCTTTGTCCAGAAATCGGAGAAATCAGCTGGCATTATTGTTGATGGTTGGAGCTTCTCAGGTGAGAAAGCGACGCCACAAGCCTGTTTGTAATCCTTACCATCAACATGGGCAGTGACATCGACACGATAAAAACCAGGCTGTTTCATTGTACCAGAAAGTATATGAGTGCCATTTTTAAGCACCAGGCTCTTCTTAATATCCTGGTACATCTCAGGACCGGCAGCATAATCTATGCTCACACCGTCGATAAGCGTACCTGACTTACGAACCTCGACGACAAACAATGCCTTCTCACCCGTCTTGTAATTCCAGTCCTTATGGTCCGGTTCTACAGTCACCACAATATTGTTACCACGAATCTGCGCTGACATCTGGAGGGATGTCACTACCACAAAGAGAAATGTCAGTAGTCTATTCATCTTTACTCAGAATGATTGAACGTTAAAGTTATTGGGTGCAAAGATACTAATAATTACTTAAAGTCAATAACACTTTGTTGACCAATTGCAGCATTTTGTTGCAAAGAAAAGCGTGTGTTCGCACACACGCTCGTTTTTAACGTAATTTATTCATTCTGTCAACCTGTGATTTTATGACTTTTAGCGTCGATTTGTCACCCGAGAACACAGAATTAAGTCCTTGTTGCTCTTGGGCGGGGTCACCAGTATAGTCATCGCCCACCTGCCATTGTTGTTCATGCTTGGGCTTTGCAAAACCTCCCCAACCCCAGAAGTTACACCCAGCGAAATATCCTCCTTGTTCTGCATTGTCGGCAACAAGCGAGAACACATATTTATAGAATCCGTCACGGCCCTTTGTTGGTGTGCCAAGAGAGAACTTGAAGTCATCACGAGGATAGCCGAACTCCTCCATAACAAGAGGTTTCTTTAGGCGTGCGCAGATCTCCAAGTGACGGTCGATATAGTCCTTTGTGTTAGACTTTGCCTTTGGCAGATCTTCTATCAGGTGATCCTGACGGGCCCAACTCCAGTTGTATGGCCATAGATGGATGTTACAATAATCAATGTTCTTATCGGAACAGATACGTTCATAACATCCCCAGTCTTCCTCACAACCCCAGGCACCTTCTGAGCCTATAGAGATAAGGTGATTGGAATCCAACGAACGGATCAGCGCAGAAGCCTCAGCAAGCCATTTCTCGAAATCAGGAAGCACAGCCTTGTCAAAGGCACGTGGCTCGTTACCTATCTGCCAAGACATGATGGCGGGATCATCAGAATATTTCAAACCTGTATAGCGGTTGGTACGACCAAGGATAAAACGCACATAACTATAAAACAGCTCATGCGCTTTCTGATTTGTAGCATATTTACTCATAGCCTTCATAAAAGCAGGATAACCATCTTCGTTGGGCCTTGGTTGCTTTCCAGCCCCAGCATGCTCGAGATAGAAACCATATCCACCACTCCACTCCCATGAGTTGTTAAGATATAACACGGCTACCATATTACGTTTCCCCATCTCCATCAGAAGATAGTCCAGACCTGCCAGTATTGTATCATTATAAACACCAGGCTTTACCTGAAGAGTAGGCTCGACCTTGGTGGTAACACCACGTTCACCGTCAGAGCCAACAAGAATTCTCAGGTTGTCGATGCCAATCTTCTTCATGTAATCGAGTTCCTTTACGAGTCGGTTCCTGTCTCCGCCCTGACCTTCAGAACCAAGTATTGCTCCATACCAGAAGTTTGTACCAACATAATAATAAGGTTTCCCGTCTTTAAGAAAATGTCCATTCTCGACAGTAACAAACTTACCTTTGCCTGTCTGTCCCATCATAGGCAATGTAATGCATGCCATCAGCAATGTAATTAGGTGTTTAAGTTTCATATAAGTTGTCTTTTTCAAATTTTATCATTCCATTTAGCGGGCTCTTTTCGATGACACCTATAGTAAAACCTGTCTCATCAGCAGCCTCTCTGAGTTCTGAATCGAAATAATGTGCAATACTTCCAACAAAAGAAACTGGAAGGTCACGACGTTGATAGGGGGAGATATTAAAGTTAAGAAAATCTCGGAATCCGTCTATAAGCAACCTTTTTACCGTATCCTCTTGTCTGTGACAATGCACAAATCTGGTAAGCGAAGCTAAAAAACGGTTTGCCATCGGTTCACGATACACCTTATTAATTATATCAGACAATGTGAACCCAGTCTCACTCTCGAACTCCAAAAGCACACCTTTTGGTAAAATTCCTTTATAAAGATCATGTAGAAATCGCTTGCCTATCCAAGCCCCGCTTCCTTCATCACCCAATATATATCCCATTGCAGGCGTATTGCCTACAATAGAGCATCCGTCATACAAACATGAGTTTGCCCCCGTCCCAAGAATACACGATATTCCTTCATTTCGTCCACACAACGCACGGGCAGCCCCGAGCATATCACTATGGGCCTCAATATCAGATGCCGACGGAAATATATCACGGATCACAGACTCAACAAAAGGCTCCCTATCTGGTCTCACTCCACTCCCATAAAAACGGACATTCTTCACCTCAATATTACTTAATTGAGGTAATAGTTCATCATGAAGAATCCGAAAAATCATCTCGCGACTCTGGTAAACAGGATTAATACCCTGAGTCTGAATGACTGTCACCTCCGAAAAGCCAACGAGAGCCCAGTCGGTTTTTGTACTGCCACTGTCTGCAATTAGCACCATTTTTATTCCTTTTTATTGATTTACAGGTGCAAAAGTAATAAAAAAAAACTAAATCTACAAGTTTACGAATGATTATTATAGATAATTTGCGAAATTCTTTGTAACTTTGCAGTCTGAAAAAAGTAAAGCAAAAGAATGAAGAGAATAGTATTCATCATCGCCCTATTATTGGGCATCACCATAGAGTCTGGCGCCGTTTTGAAAGAGCAAAACCTTGATGAGACGCTGACAATATTACGTTCTGAACTTACGAAATACTATCACGAGTTGAATTCTAAACGCGATGAGCGTAAGGAACAACGTCAGGAGGTGTTCCGCAATCTTACACAGACAATGAAGCTGTCGAACCAGAATGCGCTGATGCTATATTCACAAAATCAGGATTATCTGTTCGACCTGACATATGCCTGCCATCAGGCGACTGAACAGTATCAGAAGTTTCAGCACCAACAGATGCCGTTCCGTGAGTTTATCACTAAGACCAAAGGTGAGGTAGCACGTTATGACAGTCTGATACAGAGTCTTCAGGCCATGCCCCCAACAGTATTGTCACATAAAGCAAAGACCGACAGGACAGTATGTCTCACACTTGCCACAGTAATCAAACGTACCCTTGAGAGTGACTCCAGGCAGATGGAAGAATATATCCGCTATTACGACTCTACAGAACAGCGGCTAAAGAACATGAACGACTATGCCCAGAAACGATATTACGATATCCAGACAAGCATATTCGTTAACGGTGGTGACACATATTTCGAGATTGTCCGCAAGTTCAAGGAGAAATGGGACATGATGAAAACAATCGTCTCTAAGAAATATACCATAGACGAGAGTAGCAAACAGTCTGACTGGAGCGTAATGTGGATGTTCGGACTATTCACCGCCATAATATTTTATGCTATAATAGCGGTTGGCATAAACCTTCTGGTGTTCCGATTCATGCCCAAGCGATTCCACTCCAGGGAGTTCCTTAAGAAACGTCGTTCAATAATGTGGGCCACAACAGCCATCACATTAGCTCTCATTATGGGAGTGACGCGTCAAAGAATTGACCAGAACTTCTTTATCATGGCCTCAGGACTGATGGTGGAATATCTATGGCTATTGGCTGTCATTCTTATATCTCTTTTATTAAGAGTGAAAGGCGACCAGATACGAAGTACATTCAATATCTATGCACCATTACTGGTGATTGGATTCATCGTCATTACTTTCCGCATCATACTTATCCCTGGTGAACTTGTAAGTATTATCTTTCCTCCTGTATTGCTGACATGTATGGTATGGCAATGGTGGGGCATAAGGAAACATAACAGAAACATTCCACGTTCGGATATGTTCTACACATACATATCACTTATCGTGTTTATAGCCTCAGTAAGCTGTTCATGGGCAGGATATACACTTCTATCGGTACAGCTGCTCATCTGGTGGATCATGCAGCTCACATGCATACTTACCATTACATGTATCTCCGATTATCTGAAGATGTATGAAGAGAAACATGGGTTCTCTTCAAAACCAATCACAAAGACATGGTTCTACACACTGCTCCATCAGGTGTTAATGCCTATTCTTATCGTATGCTCAGTGATGATAAGCATCTACTGGGCAGCAGATGTGTTCAATCTCAGTGATATGTGTTGGAACATCTTCACATACAGGTTTATTAACCAGGAAAACTTCCAGATAAGCATATTCAAACTGACTGTCGTCATCAGCTTATGGTTCCTTTTCAGATGGATATCAAAGACCGTGCTCAGTTTTATGCGACTCCAGTTTGAGATGAAAGATCCGACAACTGCCGAGAGCAGGACTGTGATGGGAAAGAATGTTATCCAGCTAATTATCTGGGGCATATGGCTATTGATAACCCTCGCATATCTACATATCAGTGTCACCTGGCTACTAGCTATCTCTGGAGGTCTGTCGACAGGTATCGGTTTCGCATCGAAAGACATAATCGAGAATATCTACTACGGAGCATCGCTCATGACAGGAAGAATAAAGGTGGGAGACTGGATTCAGGTTGATGGCACTATGGGAAAGGTAAAATCCATCAGCTATACGTCGACGATAGTAGAGTCACTTTATGGCGAGATTATAACATTCCAGAACTCACAACTTTTCACAAAGAACTATAAAAACCTGACAAGGAATCACGGTTACATCCTTGCACTTGTGCCTTTTGGTGTGGCATATGGCACAAAAGTCGGGCAAGTGAAAGGTCTCATAGAGGAAGCCGTACAAAACCTGAAGCACCAGTGGATGGATAACTCTAAGAAGGTGAAAGTTGTAATGACTGAAATGGCAGATTCAAGTGTAAACTTCAAACTCATCGTATGGGTAGATGCTGTGAAGAAAACCCATGTTGTCAGTGATATACTAATTTGCATCTATGAGACCCTCAATGATAACGGCATTGAGATACCATTCCCACAGAGAGACGTCCACCTGATTAGTAATGAGAAATAATTTTTTAGGAAAAATATTTGGCTGATTGAGATAAATTGAGTATTTTTGCAAAGCAAATATGACTAATAAAACAACGATAATTGCCGGTCCCTGTGTTATTGAGTCAGCAGAGCTGCTCGACACCGTAGCATGTAAATTGGTGGAAATCAACAAGAAACACGGAACAGACATCATTTTCAAGGCCTCGTTTGACAAAGCAAATCGCACGTCAATAAGGTCATTTCGCGGTCCTGGTTTGGAGCGTGGACTTCAGATGCTTGCTGATATAAAGTCAAAATACGGACTCAGGATTCTTACTGACATCCACGAATCTTATCAAGCCGAAGCAGCCGGTAAGGTATGCGATGTGTTACAGATTCCTGCCTTCCTGTGTCGCCAGACTGACCTGCTTGTTGCTGCTGCCAAAACCGGTAGCATCGTAAATATCAAGAAAGCCCAGTTCCTCAGTGGCAAAGACATGAAATATCCTGTCGAGAAAGCCAGTGAAGCCGGAGCAAAAGAGGTATGGCTCACAGAAAGAGGAAACATGATGGGGTATAATAACCTTGTTGTCGATTTCAGAAATATACCAGACATGCTGGAAATAGTACCAACAGTCATTATGGACTGTACTCACAGTGTCCAGCGTCCAGGTGGAAGTGACGGAAAGACAGGAGGCGATCGTCGGTTCGTACCTCAGATGGCTCTTGCAGCCAAAGCTTTCGGAGCTACAGGATTCTTCTTCGAGGTACACCCCACCCCAGATGAAGGCCTGAGCGATGCAGCAAACATGCTGAAACTCGACAAGCTAGAGTCACTTGTACAACAACTTATTGATTAAGAGATGACAGCAAAAAAATACGCCATACAATGCATCAAGGATGAGGCAGAAGCCGTGATGGGACTGATACCTCAGATAGACGACAGCTTTGAAGAGGCTGTTGAACTGATGTATGGTTGTAAGGGAAAAATCATCGTTACAGGCGTCGGAAAGAGCGGACATATAGGAGCAAAGATTGCTGCTACATTATCATCGACAGGTACTCCATCATTCTTCATCAATCCGCTTGACGTGTTTCATGGTGACCTTGGTGTGATGGCACATGGCGATGTTGTGCTTGCTATCAGCAATTCTGGTCAGACAGACGAGTTGTTACGTTTCATTCCAATGGTACTTCATATGCAGATACCTATCATCGGCATGAGCGGAAATCCGAAATCGCTGTTGGCAAAATACAGCACATGTCACTTGAATGTCAGTGTGGAAAAAGAGGCTTGTCCACTGAACCTGGCGCCCACCAGTTCAACGATGGCACAGCTTGCCATGGGTGATGCTCTTGCCGTTGCACTTATTGAGAAGCGCAACTTCCAACCAAGGGACTTTGCACAATACCATCCCGGAGGAGAATTAGGCAAACGCCTTCTTACAACTGCTCAAGATGTGATGCACAGCGACGACATGCCTGTACTCCCACCAGAGATGCATCTTGGCGAGGCTATCATCCTGGTAAGTAAAGGCAAGCTAGGTCTCGGCATCGCTGAAGTAAATGGCGAAATTGTAGGATTGATAACAGACGGGGATATCCGTAGGGCTATGGAGAAATGGCAGGCAGAATTCTTCGACCATACTGTCAGTGATATCATGACCCGTACCCCGAAAACAGTCCTGCCAGAGACAAAAATTACAGAAATCCAAAGAATAATGAACAAATATAAGATACATTCTGTTCTGGTTACCGACGACAGCAGGCATCTGCTTGGTGTGGTAGATCACTACTCGTGTATGATTTAAGCTAAATAAGGCTTTATGAGAACTATAAAAAAACTGATGCTCGTTATGCTGCTTGCCATTCCTATGGCAATGGTGGCAGACTATCTGTTCAAGACACTTGACGCAAGAGAAGGACTCACCAGCAGTCAGATCAACTGTATCCTGAAGGATTCACGTGGTTACATGTGGTTTGGTACTCCTGCAGGACTATACAGATACGACGGTTATGTGTTTAAGAACTTTCAGAGTGACTCGCAAGACGGTAACTCGTTGCCGAACAGTTACATTAACACCATCCAGGAGACCCTCGACGGCAACCTGCTTATAGAGACAGCCTCCGGATATTGTGTCTATCATCCTCAGACAGAGAGTTTTGAGCGTGACATGAAGCAGTATTTTGCACGCATGGGTATTGAGACCATCCCGAGTATCGTGTTTGTTGACCGCCACAAGAACCTTTGGGGCGCAATACCAAACAAAGGCATTGTATGCTACAACATGCAACAGCAGACAAGTTACGAATTCGGATATACCGATGATGCACACGGAGTACCTCAAGGTCTTGTTTGTTCTATCAGCGAATGTAAAGATGGAGCAATAATCGTCTATGATGATGGCCGAATGGTATGTTGTGATGTTATGCATCAGCAGCACACCGTTTGGGGGACAAACGAGATATACAATAGGAAACTGCGTAAAAGCAAGTCGCTTAAGGCTTTCGCTGATCAGATGGATAACATCTGGCTCTATGGTCAGGGAACTCTCTTCAAATATAACAAAGGCGCAGACACCTGGGACACTTCTATAGGTGAAGGACTTGGAATGACTGGTGTTGGAGTTGACCGTAACATCAACGGAATGGCTGGTGACCGCAGCGGTAACATCTGGATTGCTACCGACCAGCTCGGGCTTCTGTGCTACGACGTGAACACTCACGAGATAGAATATGTTCAGCCAAGAAACATCAATGAGAAAAAACAGTCGGAAGAAAAGATAAGTATTCAAAGTGTATATGTTGACGACACAGACCTGGTGTGGGTTGGTACAGAGAAGAGCGGTATCGCCTACTCCGGAAAATACATATACCGTTTCGGCACCACACATAATGGTGACATCACCGCTATTGCACAGGCTGACAGTGGACGTATCTGGTATGGTACCAGCGACAAGGGTGTGATTGGTTATGACGGCCCACTCGCCAGTCTTAAAGTTTCCTGCATGGGGACTACTCCTGACGGAAGTCTCTGGGTAGGTTCGAAACGTAACGGCCTTACTCGCATCAAAAACGGTGTCTCTACAATATACTCCCTTGCCAAGGATAGTACAAGGACACTTATCGACGATCATGTAAATGCCCTATGTACAGACAAGATTGGTAATCTGTGGATTGCCACCAATGGTGGTCTGCAAGTGTTCAACCCACGAATGAATACGTTCTCTTCTTATACTCGTGAGAGTGGAAAACTGAACACCAACAATGTAACCAGCCTTTTCTACAACAAAGACGGAAAGTCAAACGACCTTTTCATTGGAACAGCTGAGGGACTTGTAATCCTCAACTTGTCAAGTACAGAGAAGAAGGTCCTCACTGGTAACTCAAACAACGTCACTCCATTCACAAACAACTATATCACTCAGGTATTTCAGGATTCCCGTGGTCTTATCTGGATCGGAACCCGCGAAGGTCTGAACATCCTGGATATGGAAACTGACAAGCTGCAATACCTAACAGAGAAACAGGGACTCTGCAACAATAATGTCTGTGGCATTGCAGAAGATAAGAACCATAACATGTGGATAACTACAAGTGGTGGAGTAAGCCGTGTTGTAACACAGCGCAATCACGAAGACGGCACATACAACTTCGGACTCTACAACTACTCTACTGCCGATGGATTGCAGAGTAATGAGTTCAATCATGGTGCTATTATTACAAAGAGTGATGGTAACGTGCTTCTTGGAGGACTCTATGGTATCAACTGGGTACTTCAAAAAGCCAAGGATGATAATGACGTCCTTCCTAGGGTAATGCTTACACAGCTATTCATCGGAGAAGAAGAGATTCTGGTGGGACATACCTATCAAGGCAAAGTCCTGCTCAATCAGGCTCTTAACGAAACCAACAGGATCGAACTTGGCCACGACCAGAGTACATTTACCGTGAAGTTTGGTGCAGGAAACTATAACCAAAGCGAGCGTCTTCAGTTCATGTATTGGATGGAAGGCCTCGATGACGACTGGAAGAATGGTAATGCTCTCACCCATGGTGTTACCTTTACAGATCTTGGCAGCGGTTCTTACACACTTCACGTTAAAGCCATAAGTGCAGAAGGTGCGGTAAGCAATCAGGAGCGTACACTCGAAATACACATCGAACGCCACTGGCTACTGTCATGGTGGATGATACTTGCCTACCTGCTGATTATCGGCACGATATTATACTTCTGGCGAATCGGAATGAAGCAGATTAAGGCCATTAAGTCGAGGAAAAATGCTGTCATCAACGAACTTGTAAGACAGCGTGAGGAGATAAAGGCTGCCAGCGATGACCTTCGTCAGCCAATGGCACGTATGACATCTATTATAGGTAATCTCTCAGAGAAAGAGAAGACCCTCGAGGAACGTGAACAACTTAATGCTCTCCACTCTCAGATGTTGCAAATCATCACCCGTGTGAGTGACATGCAAACGAACCTTGAGCATCCTGAGGAGAAGGCGAAGAATGTGGTTCACGATCGTCTTGAACTCAACGGCAAGGGCGAGATTGCACTCCCAGATATTGCCAGTGAGACACTCACTTCAGAGATCAGCAGGTCAAGGGCTGCGCTCGATGCTCCAACAATGAAGTTCTCTGTCGTTATGATCGACGACAACGAAGACTTCCTCGCTTTTGCCACAGCACGTCTGAAATATGTATATGCCTTCCATGCATACAACGATATTGAAAAGGCTGCTGACGATCTTATGGAGATGCGTCCAGACCTTGTTGTCTGCAAACAAGACATGCCTAGCATGACTGGTAGTGACCTTTGCAATCAGTTGAAGATGAACAACGTCACCCAGAAGACTAAGTTTGTGCTTATGACTGATGGTGTTCTGACACCGCAGGATATGCGTAAACAGAATATCACACTCTCTGCAGACGACTATCTTGCCAAGCCATTCAATCTGCAGGAGGCTGTCATGAGATTTAACAAGATTCTCGGTCTCGGTCCTATCGAGGTAGACAGTAACCTCATCGAAGGTGCGGAAACCCGTATGCTTGAGGATCGCAATGCAAGTATGACTACTGCTACTGAGAGCTATAGTGACATGGGTGAGATAAAGCCGGAAACAGAGGTTGATGCCGATGACCCAATCAACAAGGTTGAGACAGTCATCCGTAAGAACCAGGGTGTAAAGCAAGGAACAGAACTGGCACAGCAGATAGAACTGATCACAGAAGAGGAAATCCAGCAAGACATGTCAGACTATTCTATGCTCGACATGATGGATCAGCAGTTAATGAAGAATATCGAACAGTATGTCATGCAGAACATGAGCCGTGGTCAGATCAGTCTTGAAGAGATGGCAAGTGCAATGGGTATGGGACGCGTTCCTTTCTTCCATCGTGTAAGAAATCTCACCGGTAAGACTCCGGCAGAGCTTATACGCGACCTGCGACTGAAGCATGCTTGTATACTGCTGAAGCGTACAAACATTAACATGAGCGAACTCTCTACCAATGTCGGATTCATGACAGCAGAGAACTTCATTAACATATTCCGTGAGAAGTTTGGCATGACCCCACTCGAGTATCGTCTCAAGCACAGGAAGTAGTGGAAGTAATGAAGCAATTTATTGAAACAAATTGGCGACGAGTCACTCTGTCGCTATTGTTTACTATTCACTTTTCGCTATTTACTGTTTCCGCTCAGACAAGCGACTCCGTAATAGTGAATAAGATGCGGGAGTACGGAGTGCGCTTCACTAATAACAATGATGTAAAACTCCTTAAGTCTGGCAAAGATAAGTTTGCCGATATGTTTGATGCCATCCGTCAGGCAAAAAGCAGCGTACATCTAGAGTATTTCAATTTCCGCAATGACTCTATCGCCTCCCTTCTGTTCGACCTTCTCAGAGAGAAGCGTAAGGAAGGAGTTGAGATAAGGGCAATGTTTGATGGTTTCGGAAACGACTCCAACAATCAGCCCCTTAAGAAGAAACACCTCCGCAAGCTCCATGCCGATAGTATCAACATTGTGGAGTTCGACCCTATCCGTTTTCCCTGGGTGAACCATATCTGGCCACGCGATCATCGTAAGATAGTTGTCATCGATGGAAAGATTGCATATACGGGAGGAATGAATGTTGCCGACTACTATATCGTAGGTACACCACAGGTAGGTGAATGGCGTGATATGCATTGCCGTATTGAAGGATCAGCAGTACATGATCTTCAGGAGATATTTGCTCGTATATGGAAGAAAGCCACTAAGGAGGATGTCAGCGACCCAAAGTATTATAGGGCAGTGCCATCAGGCAACAAGATGGTTGGAATAATAAACCGCGAGCCTCGCACGTCGAATGAGATAATGCGGCGTTTCTATGTTCATGCCATCGATGCAGCCAAGGACTCCATAAAACTTATCAATCCATATTTCACTCTCATCCCATCAGTAAAAAAAGCTCTGAAACGGGCAATAAAGAGGGGAATAAAACTTGAGATTATGGTCTCCGCCAAGAGCGATATCCCCCTGACTCCTGATGTCGTATATCGTAATGCCCACAAGATGATGAAGCTTGGAGCCATAGTATGGCTTTATCAACCTGGTTTCCACCATTCGAAGATAATGATGGTCGACGGGCGCTTCTGTACTGTAGGAAGCACCAACCTCGATGCCCGTAGTCTGAGATTTGACTATGAAGAAAATGCACTCATCGTGAATCGTGAGACAACAAAGGAACTCGACGATATGTTTGATCGAGACAAACAAAAGAGTGTACTCCTAACAGAAGAAGAATGGGACCGTTTCCGTACCCCATGGCAGAAGTTCCGTGGATGGTTTGGCAGTCTCCTGACACCCTGGCTATGAAGAGGGATACCACCATATCTATAGCTAAAGGCATCGCCATCATACTCATGGTGATAGCCCATGCCGAGGCTCCAGGATGGTTATGTAAATTTATCTTCGAATTCCACATGCCCTTGTTCTTCATCACTGCAGGATATTTTTTCTCAACGAAATATCTTCACGATGAAGCAACATTCGTAAAGAAACGCATCAAGGGGCTATATATCCCTTTCGTCAAATGGGCAGTATTCTTCCTTATCATCCACAATTGGATGTTCGATATCGGTATTCTCAATGAGGTTTACGGCAATGAGAGCGGCGGAGTGCTCCACCCCTGGTCTTGGCATCAGATGCAACAGAATCTGTGGAATATCTTCACTGCCATGGGAGGCTACGACGCTTTCCTATGTGGAGCATTCTGGTTTTTCAGGGGGCTCTTTGTAGCAAGCATCTTATACCTTATTATATATAAGGTGCTAGATGCTATCATATCTAGGATACCTAGGGTTACTAAGATTCCTTGGATTTCCTCCTCCATCCCATATCTTATCTGCCTTATCATGCTCCTGCTCTGCGGATGGAAGACCTGTGAGGGACTGAAAGTAATCAATCTCGTACAGGGAGGATATCGCGACATGATGGGATGCTTCTTCTTCGGCATAGGATTTATCTTCCGACAGTTTGCAGAGAGATATCGAAATCTGATATCTCATTACTACACATCTGTATGGATTACCATCATTTTTGCCATTGTGGTGTTCCTCTTCTCCAAGTACCTCACAGCCAACATGAACTGGCGTTCCTCTTTTCAGCAGTTCCTGTCATTGCCTTTACCAGCCATCTTAGGATTCCTGATGACTTATAATATCAGTGGATGGATTGACATATACGACAATCGTTTTAAGCAATCACTTGTATATATCGGCGACCACACACTGAATATCTTTATCTTCCATATCGTATCCTATAAGGTGGTGAGTCTGATAAAGATATGGTATTACGGCCTTGACATCCGTCAGATAGGATGTCATATGGTTATACATGACTATTCACAGCAGGATTATTTCTGGATTCTATACACCATTGCAGGTGTTGGCCTTCCCATTGCAGGAACATGGCTCTGTAACAGGGCAAAACTTAAGCTCAGAGAATATAGAGCATCATCTGCTGCTCAGTAGGAGTGATCTCCTTTTCCTTTATAAGCTCACGTTCAATATCAAGGATAACCTCCTTTTTCTCACCTGTCTCTTTAAGGTAGCTATGGAAACAGTCGGAAGCATCCTGAACATTCCCGCTGAACCAGAGACAATAACCATAGTTGAGCAGGTCTTCGGCGTTAGCCTTCTCTGATAACAGCTGAGAATAGAATTTTATCGCCTGATCATATTTCCCATCGCAGGTAAGGGTCCATGCCAGCACCTTTATAACTCTTTTATCGTCAGGTTGCTCATAATTCAACAAGAAGAGTTCCTTAAGTGCATCATCATAACGCTTAATCTTAGTAAGACATACAGCATGATTCAGCATATAACTCTTCTTATCAGGATATAATTCCAACAACTTTTCATAATAATTCAGAGCTTCCGCATACTTCTTGAACCCAAAATACATCTTTGCAAATCCATTAAGGGCCTGAGCATTTTCAGGATCTAATTCCAATGCCATCAAGAAACAGTCATAAACAGGACAATCGGTGAATATGAATTTGCAATTATAGTTCTGTGCCAGATATCCTGTCATCAGATAGAATCGCAGATTCCTCCTGTCCTCCCCTACATTATCCAGCACAGCAGCAGCCTCTTTTATAAGCTTGCGTTTCATCATCATCGAAGCCATCTCAATCATATATGGCTCCAAATGAGTATGCGAGAATATTGGATTGGCAAAGAAAAGAGACACATCCTGTTCAAAAGGATTCCGAAACAGCCCCTTAAAACTGAAGAGTCTGTAGAACCTGTACAGATCCTGTAGATATGTGCGACGTATGAAGGCGGCTGTCTTCATCTCCTCACTGAAGGTGTTTTCTATGCTCGCCTCTCCCATCTCCAGCATCTTCATCACCTCCTTTGGCATCTTATCTACAACCTGAGAGAATCCTAGGATAAAGGAGTATTTATCGCTATTACAAAACGGCCCCATGTGCATCATAAGCTGAAGGAAACGGTTTGTATGGAACTGGTCTACAATCTCCGCTATTCCAGGATGATCCATATAAAACGGTACGAACCAGTTCATAGCGTCCTTGAAGAATGTAAACCTCTTCATCTGCGAGAAACCTCCGAAGTAGATGTCAGAACCCTGTTTCTGCATGCTCTGCATCCTACGGTAGTTCTCCTCCAGCTCCTCCATCCTGCGTTCCTCGGCATCGGGATGCAGAATATCCTCCATAGGATCGTCCTCCACTTCCTCGATACCATTTCGGGTAACCTTGAAATTGCTGTTATTAAGCAGTCCCGGCAGTATTTCCTTCTGAATGGTCTGATTGTCTTTCTCTGCATTCATACAGAGATATAACTGTTGCTGTAGTGCCGTCAGTTCCTCACAAACCTCCTTCTTCTCCAGCATCTTATGTATCTTATCCACTTCCTCCTTATATAGCACTGGAAGTATCTCATCACTAACAGCCAGCACCCACCCTACTAATGCTCTCTGACGTACTGTCTCATCAGTTGACTGCTGATACACATTCACCAATACCTTCAACTTATTTACATCAAAGTGATTTACAGCTGCGATGCTGATACCACTGATAAGCACCTGCTGGTCGTTGATGTCCACCGTAGGAGAGAGCAGCAGCCGTTGCATATCCTCAGCCTGTTCTGCACTCCATACCGGCGATATTATCATATAGTCAAACCAACAGTTCATCAACTCGTGATGCCTCTGATAGAGTTCCTTCTGCTTATCCCTGCGCTTATGTTCATGCTCAAACTCCAGCATTGCCACATCTGAGACAAAACCCTCCAGCTCCTTCTGCAGCTCTGCAATCGACTGCGAGCCTACCACTGGCTGGGTCCTGTTGTATATGCTTATCAGCAGCGAGGAATTGTTAACTTCATACACTATACTCTCATGGATATAAAAGGCATACATCCTCTTCAACAGATTGTCATACAGAGCTTCGGCCTGAGGGTCCTTATAGCCTCGTGCCCAATAGTCGGTCATAAGCTGAAAGTCATTCCTGATGCCGTTAAGCATCTCTATATCAGCACCGTTAGGTCTTACCGACAGGAATATCTGCATAGCTTCCATCGCAGCCGGGAGGTTCCTCTGCAACAGATTCTCGTAAACGTCTTGTAGATTCTTATGGTCAGCCATCATCACTTCTTTGAAAGCCATTTCCTTGCGCACTCGATATCCTGTTGGCGTGGCACGGAAATCTTCTCAAACTTAATATCCTTCAATGATTCCACTGTATTTTTCTTCACCTTGCAATATTTCATCACGAGGTCGCTATATGCCGCCACTCCGTTTTTGTTGATAGAGTCACAGGCATCGTTATAGCCTTTTATCATCACGTCCAACTGCCGCTTACGGTTTTTCTCGTTCATCTCCTTGTTTCTCATCACCACTGCTCCCATCTTCATGTCGAGACTACGGGTGTCAAGCAACACCTTGTGCTTCAGGAGCCTTGCCTGAGCTGCCTGTGGTTCGGTCAACAGCAGAGCATCCATCTCATTATTCTCCAGCATCTTAAGACGTATATTCACATCGTTGATCTGTATACGGAACACAAACTCCGGCTTCAGTTTCGCACTGTCTACGGCTAAGTCTCCCAACATATCTGTCACGCTGTATCGCGTCATGGCCAGCATCTTGTCTTCCAGATGCTTCAGCTGTGTCATACGAGCTATACGGTTGGTGATAAGCTGCCAATAGGCATTGGTGGCGGTAAGATATCCGATAGCAGAATCCTGTTTTATCATCCTCTCCGCTCTCACAAGGTCAGTCACTGCCAGATCCACACGTCGGTTCATCATTGCCGTATCCACATCCATCTGGGCGGTGAAATGCTTCAGACGGATATCTACCGCCATATCAAACAGATCATGATCCTCTGCCAGATAGAATGGCAGACAGTCGAGCGTGGGCATCACCGCAATTTTCAGAGCGGCAGAGTCTTCCTTTGCCAGCTTTATCCTAAGAGCCTTGCTCAATCGTTTGCTCTCTTCGTATGATTGTCCGCAACTGAAAAGAATCAGAACGGCTACGATTCCTATAAATAATTTCTTCATAATCGGATGCAAAGGTACTATTTTTTAATGGAACACAAAGAAACAAAGAAACAAAGAAAAGTTAAAAAGCGAAAAATCTTTGTGTCTTTGTGTCTTTGTGTTAAGTTTTATTCCTACCTTTGCATTAATATGGCAAAAGATAAAATAGCATACGTTTGTTCCAACTGCGGTCAGGAGTCGCCGAAATGGATTGGCAAGTGTCCTGCCTGTGGACAGTGGAACACATTCAAGGAGATTCGCATTGCAGGCGATACCAAACAGAAAACAGCCACTACGGCAGCTGCATCTGCAGGTCATGCTCTGCGCAACAACAAAGTATTTAAGCTACGGGACATCTCTAATCACGATGATCCACGCATCGACATGCACGACGAGGAACTGAATCGTGTACTCGGTGGAGGTCTCGTTCCTGGAAGCATAGTGCTCCTTGGCGGTGAGCCTGGTATCGGAAAATCAACACTCACCTTACAGACAATGCTTCGCATGCCAGAGAAGAAGATTCTCTACATCAGTGGTGAGGAGAGTGCCCACCAGTTGAAGATGCGTGCAAATAGACTATCCACTGTCAACTATCCACTCGACAACTTCCTCATTCTCTGCGAGAATTCTCTTGAGTCCATCTTCGATCACATCAAGGAAGAGCAGCCAGAACTGGTGGTGATTGACTCCATACAGACAATTATGACCGAGGATGTTGAATCGAGTGCAGGCTCTATAGCCCAGGTTCGCGAATGTGCCTCTTCCCTACTCCGCTTTGCCAAAACGAGTGGTGTACCTGTCATTCTTATCGGACATATCACGAAGGAAGGGACCCTTGCCGGCCCAAAGATTCTGGAGCATATCGTAGATACCGTTATCCAATTCGAGGGTGACCAGCACTATATGTACCGAATTCTCAGAAGTATAAAGAACAGATTCGGAAGTACCTCTGAACTAGGCATTTATGAGATGCAACAGAATGGTCTCCGTCAGGTAAGCAATCCCTCTGAGTTGCTGCTCACCCAAGACCACAATGGACTGTCGGGCATAGCAATCTCGAGTGCAATAGAAGGTGTACGTCCTTTCCTCGTCGAGACTCAGGCTCTTGTCTCCTCTGCTGCCTACGGCACTCCCCAGCGTTCTGCCACAGGTTTTGACCAGCGGCGTCTGAACATGCTTCTTGCCGTGCTTGAGAAACGCGTGGGATTCAAACTGATGCAGAAGGATGTGTTTATCAATATAGCTGGAGGCCTGCGTGTCACTGACCTCGCAATGGATCTGTCTGTAATAGCTGCCGTACTCTCGTCAAATGTTGATACTCCCATCGAGTCAGGCTGGTGCATGGCTGGCGAGGTAGGTCTTTCTGGTGAGGTTCGCCCTATCAACCGCATCGAACAGCGCATTGCCGAAGCTGAGAAACTAGGATTTACCGACATGATAATCCCCAAATACAATCTTCAGGGCTTCGACAGCAAGAAATACCACATCACCCTCCATCCTGTACGCAAGGTTGAGGAAGCCCTTCGTGTAATCTTCGGATAACATTTTGAGAACACAAAGACCCCAAGCAGCAAAGAAAATATTAAAAAACCAAAAATTGATTAATCTTTGTGTCTTTTGTGGTTTTGTGTTCCATAAAAAAATAGTACTTTTGCACTCGCAATAAAACGAAGTTTTTAACATTATTAATAATATTAAGATTATGACTATCAACGAATTCAACTTTGCCGGTAAGAAGGCAATCGTACGTGTAGACTTCAACGTACCCCTCGATGAGAATGGTAAGATTAC
>CACWLC010000030.1 GCA_902761605.1 uncultured Prevotellaceae bacterium | reverse complement strand
AAAGACAGCAGAGGGCATAATGGATGGCGAAATGAATTTCTTGGCCATAATATCAAGGAAGGATAATCCTCGGCTCAATATGGTTATAGAACAGTTTGAAGAGACTATCAGTTTCCTTTTCGATGAGGAATGGAATGATTGAATTGACTGAAGTTTGAAGTTTTCGCTTTGCTGCTCTTGCGGTGGAGGAGGCTTGGTGTTATTTTTCGACATTCGTTCGCGGGATGGGATTTGAAAAAAGTCGTGAATTTTTTTGCAGTTTGGAAAGAAATACGTATCTTTGCAACGTGATCAAATGATATATTTATGGAGGATAAAGACAAGAATGTATTAGATAGTGAGCTCGTAGGGTCTGTGGCAGAGCCTATTGCAGAGGTTTCTTTTGTAGAGACACATGAGCGAACTTCAGAATATGAGATGCTGGAGAAAAGGGCATTAAAGACTCTTGCAGGAAGGGCAATAATCGAATTCCGAGAAGGAAAATGCATTCCGTCTGATCAGGCAATGCAGCATTTTAAGCGTTTTGTTATATGAATATAGTATGGTCGTCTGATGCTATCGAAATGGCTGATTATTTTTTTGAAGTCACCAGACACTTGTATGGCCAGAAGATATATCAAAAGTATCTGGATAAGATAGATACTATTCAAAAGCAGCTGTCGATAATGCCAAGGATAGTGACTTTAGAGCCTGCTCTGGCAGATGAAGATGGCGAATATCGGTTCAGATTAATTAATGACCGCTTTAAACTGATTTACAGAATTGTCGACGAAGATAATATTCTGATTTTTGCAGTATGGGATATGAAGCAGGATCCAAATAAACTCAGATTGTTTATTTAAAGGTCAGACCGTGCCTGTCGGCGTGTGAGGCTGATCATTTAGGGATTTCCCCGATGAGGTTTAGTGTCACACAGGTACGCTGTGCGCTTTTCTGCCTAAGGAGGTTAAAAATACCTAAAAAGGTGTTTTCTCATGCAAGATTTTGCCTTCACTTGTATTAATATAATAGAAAAGAAGTATTTTTGCAATCATAAATGAATGAGTATGAAAAAGGGCGTTTTATTCTGGATGGGTACCTTGGTGCTTGCCTTATGTTCTGGTCTGAGTAGTTGTAGCAGTGATGATGACTTAAACTATTCATTGGATAAGGTCAACATTCTGAATGTGTCTGAAGCTGATAAGAATTCGAGTTACGAAGTCTCTGATCCGGTGTGCTTCACAGACGGCTTAACTTCGAATTATAAGGCTCCAACCTTTTTCTGTCGTTTGGATGAATCTTCTGGATTCGCCAGCTTATATATCGGATACGCATATAACTATAAAACTGAGAACGTAAACAATTTCTATCTCGAGGATATTAATGTTGGTGACATTTTGGGTTTTGATGATTTTCAGGTGTTGCTGACTATTCCAAATCATGGATGGAGCATTGAGAGGCATGACTGGGTGGCAACAAGTGGTACAATAAAGGTAATCGACAAAAAGGGTAGTGGAGATAACTTAACCTTCACTCTGATGCTCAACAATGTAGAATTCACTACATCACGTGTAATTTATGCTCGTCGCCATACTCGTCAGGACGATAGCGTTTACTGCACTATAAATGGCGTCATAAGGTTTGAATATACCAATAGATACAATAATTAGGACTCGCCCGCTGTCAAGCTTGTTAATTAACGCATCACAAGCCACTCAGGCTAAGACATAGTACACCATGCCACGCGATTACCTGTTTTCAGCCGCAACAGAATAAGAGGCTCCTGTTAATTGATAAGAGCCTCCAGCTGAAAAATAAGAACGTGGTATTATTAATTAAGAGCCCTTATTTTTGTTCTTTTTTGTCATTCTGACAGAGAATTTGCATATTTTTTTTTAAAAATCCGTGAAAATCCTTGGTGTTTTACTTTATTTTTATTAATTTTGCAAATAAAAGCAACGTTTTGCTCTATTTTTCTATGATTATTATTAACTAATTTATAAAATTAACGTAACTAATTTATGATGAAAAGACTCTGTATGATGCTAATGGGCTTATTCCTTCTAGTGGGAGGAGTAATAGCTCAGACTGCTGTTAAGGGAACCGTCGTCTCGCAGGAAGACGGTGAACCCATCATCGGAGCCTCGGTAGTAATCCAAGGCTCGAAGACAGGTGTAGTTACTGACATTGACGGACGTTTCTCAATCACAGTTCCTTCTGGAAAGAAGATCGTGGTGAGCTACATCGGAATGGAAACTCAGACCCTTACGCCGAAGAATGGTATGCGTATCGTTTTGGCCCCCGACGCCACTTCACTTGAAGAGGTGGTCGTAACTGGTATGCAGAAGGTGGACAAACGAATGTTTACCGGTTCAACCTCGAAGGTTAACGCTGCCGACGCCAAGATTGACGGTATGGCCGATATCTCCCGTTCGCTGGAAGGTCGTGCGGCCGGTGTCTCGGTACAGAACGTTACCGGTACGTTCGGTACAGCTCCGAAAATCCGTGTACGTGGTGCCACATCTATCTACGGTTCGTCAAAGCCTCTATGGGTTGTCGACGGTGTGATTATGGAAGACGTAGTAGATGTAAGTGCCGACGAGCTTTCTTCAGGTGATGCTGAGACGCTTATCTCGAGTGCCATTGCAGGACTTAATGCAGACGATATCGAATCGTTTGATATCTTGAAGGACGGTTCTGCCACCTCTATATATGGTGCGCGCGCGATGGCTGGTGTGATTGTCGTTACCACGAAGAAAGGTAAGGTAGGCCAGGCAAAGATCAACTACACAGGTGAGTACACCATGCGCCTTAAGCCCAGCTATTCAAACTTCAACATCATGAACTCACAGGATCAAATGGCAGTATATCAGGAGCTTCAGCAGAAGGGTTACCTGAACTATGCCGAGACTTCTAACAACAGCGACTGGGGCGTATATGGTAAGATGTATGACATGTTGGCCACTTATGATCCTACCACGCAGCAGTTCCTCCTGCCAAATACGCCAGAGGCAAAGGCACAGTATCTGCGTGATGCTGAATATCGTAATACAGACTGGTTTGACGAACTGTTCAACTCAAATGTCATGCACAACCATTCTATCAGCATCTCCACAGGTACTGACAAGGCACAGACCTATGCATCTGTATCAGCCATGTTCGACCCAGGATGGACAAGACAATCAAAGGTGGAGCGCTATACAGCTAACCTGAACAATACATTCAAGTTGACTAAGCGTCTGACGCTGAATATGGTTGGAAATGCCTCTTTCCGTAAGCAGCGTGCTCCCGGAACCCTCGGTTCAACCATCGATGCCGTTAACGGTAACGTAAAACGTGACTTCGATATCAACCCGTATTCTTTTGCCCTGAATTCATCACGTACGATGGATGCCAACGCATTCTATCAGCGTAACTATGCTCCATTCAACATCAAGCATGAACTTGACAACAACTACATGGATCTTGGAGTGACCGATTTCCGAGGACAATTGAAACTTGATTATAAGCCCATTAAGACTGTAGAAATGAGCGTGCTGGGTGCTGTAAAGTATTCTACCACTACTCAGAAGCATCATATCCTCGATGATTCAAACCAGGCTATGGCTTACAGGGCTATGGGTACTACAACAATCCGCAACAACAACCCATTGCTTTATACCGACCCAGACAACGAGTACTCTCTGCCTATTTCTATATTGCCCGACGGAGGTATCCTTGAGCGTACCGACAGGAAGATCTTCGGATGGGACTTCCGCGCATCGGTGCAGTATAACGATGTATATAATGAAGATCACATCGTGAATTTCTACGGTGGT
This sequence comes from uncultured Prevotellaceae bacterium, assembly GCA_902761605.1. Lineage (GTDB taxonomy): Bacteria > Bacteroidota > Bacteroidia > Bacteroidales > Bacteroidaceae > Prevotella. Next base: position 26,489 of record CACWLC010000030.1, on the reverse strand, counting down.
GTTGAGACCAACTCTAACGACCGTGAAAGCACATGGTTCCGTGGCTGGGGTATGCAGTACGGATTAGGTGAGATTCCTAACTATGCTTACGAGGTGTTTAAGAAGGGAGCTGAGGAAAATACAGATTATTTCTCTCTTACCAATACCCACACCCGTAGTGCCGCCTTCTTCGCTACAGCAACATATTCATGGAAGGGCCGCTATACTATTAACGGCACATTCCGTTATGAAGGCACCAACGGACTGGGAAAGGCTACCAGTGCACGCTGGCTGCCTACATGGAACGTTTCCGGAGCATGGAATGCGCATGAAGAGCCTTGGTTTAAGAAAATATTTAAGGATGCTCTCACTCATTTTACGCTTAAGGCTTCTTACTCGCTGACGGCTGACCGTCCTTCGGTAACCAACTCTCTGCCTGTAATCCGCAGTAACACCCCTTGGCGCCCATTCGCTGGTGTAAGAGAGACTGCCATGTATCAGGCTTCTCCTGGTAACAGCGAGCTGACATACGAGAAGAAACACGAGTTGAATATCGGTGCTGATCTCGGATTCCTCGACAATCGCATCAACTTCACCATCGACTGGTACAAGCGTAATAACTATGACCTTATCGGTCCGAAGTTCACTCAGGGTACTAGCGGTGTTATAACACGTTACGGAAACGTAGCTTCAATGAAGTCGAATGGTGTTGAGTTCAGTCTTACCACTAAGAATATTCAGACAAAGGACTTCCAGTGGACCACCAACATCATCTACTCATATACCCACAATGAAGTAACCGACCTCGATACCGATGTACGAGTAATCGACCTCGTATCGGGAGTAGGATATGCACGTGAGGGATATCCCGTTCGTGCTCTCTTCTCTATTCCTTTCATGGGTCTAGACCGTGAGGGTATACCTACATTCCTTGACCAGGACGGTAACGTGACTACTACTGGTATTTATTTCCAGACCAGTGATCCTGAAAAACTTGGATTCCTCAAGTATGAAGGTCCCTCGGATCCTACAAATACAGGTTCTTTTGGGAACACATTCAAATGGAAGGGACTGACACTGAATGTATTTATTACCTATTCGTTTGGAAATGTAGTACGTCTGGAGCGCTCTTTCCGTAGCCGCTATAATGACCTGACGGCTATGCCAAAAGAATTTGCTAACCGTTGGACTATTCCTGGCGATGAGAATTATACAACTATTCCGTCTATTGCCAGCATACGTCAGAACAATAACGACTCGCATCTCAGCTATGCATATAACTCGTACAACTATTCTGATGAACGTATTGCAAAGGGTGATTTTATACGTATGAAGGAGATTTCTATAGGATATGACTTACCAAAGAAGCTTATCAGTCCGTTGAATCTCAACTCTGCGTCACTTAAGCTACAGGCTACTAACCTCTTCCTGATCTATGCCGATAAGAAACTGAACGGACAGGATCCTGAGTTCTATAACACCGGTGGTGTAGCTGTACCTCTGCCTAAGCAGTTTACCCTCACTTTAAGATTAGGTATCTAAAAACTATTGCAACATGAAAAAGAAAAATATTATATATCTGTCGGTGCTGGCATCCACTGTCTTTACACTGTCTTCGTGTAACGACTTCCTTGATGAGATGCCTGACAATCGTGCTGAGGTTGACACTGAGCTGAAGATACAGAAGGTGCTGGTGTCTGCATATCCCGCACATGACTACATTCTCGTCAATGAATTGATGTGCGACAATGTTGACCGATATATGGCAAACAACCCCAATACCACCCGATATGCAGATCAGGTGTATGAGTGGACTGATGTCACAGAGACCAACAACTCTTCCTCAGAGCGATTATGGAGCGACCTCTATGACGGTATCGCCAATGCCAACCTCGCACTTGAAGGAATAGAGAAGGTCGGCGGTGCTACTACAAAGTCTTTGCAGGAAGCCAAAGCCGAGGCTCTGCTCTGTCGTGCCTATGCCCACTTCCTGCTGGCTAATGAGTTCTGTCATGCTTATGGCAGCCAGAATGCAAACACGGCAATGGGTATCCCATATATCGAAGCACCCGTTACCGTTCTTGACCCCAAACATGAGCGTGGAACAATCGGTGAGGTGTATGAGAAGATCGACCGTGACATCCAGGAGGCTCTGCCTTTGATGGGGTCAAGTTACATGACAGTGCCAAAGTACCATTTCAATTCTAAGGCCGCATATGCTTTTGCCGCACGATTCTATCTGTATTACGAAAAGTGGGATCAGGCTGTCAAATATGCCAACCTTTGTCTGGGATCAAATCCGGGAACACTGCTGCGCGACTATGCTGCATTAGGAGCCCTGGCATCAGATTACGACGTGGTGACAAACCACTATATCGATACAGGTGAAAACAGCAATCTGCTGTTGCTCACATGTTATGCCAACCTGGGTTATGTGTTTGGTAATTATAGTACATTCAAGAAGTATGCACATGTGGACTACATCTGTAACAACGAGACCATGGGTGCTAAGAATGTATGGGGAACCAGTGGATTCCGTGCACGCTACCGCACATATAACGGTTCGAACTCTAACTACAACATCTTCTGGAGATTCCCACGAATGTTTGAGTATACCGACCCGGTTGCAGGTACAGGTTACTATCGTACCGTTTATCCGGCATTCACCACCGATGAGTGTCTGTTAAATCGTGCTGAGGCATTGGTGATGCTTCAGAAGTACGACCAGGCTGCTGCCGACCTTACCATATGGCTACGTAACGCTGTCAGCACCACTATGACTCTGACACCTGACAATATCACTGCCTTTTATGGCACTTCTGTTAAGCGTTATTGCTATGACGATACAGATAAGCTCTTCTCAACTGTGAAGAAACACCTGCATCCTCAGTTTACAATCGATTCTGAAGGAAGCACTCAGGAGAGTATGTTGCAGTGTGTGTTAGGTTTCCGTCGTATCGAGTGTATGCCTATGGGCATCCGCTGGTGGGACATCAAACGCTATGGTATAGAAATTCCCCGCCGCACCATTAATGCAGCAGGAGATCCAGAGAGTAATGAGGACTGGCTCACTGTGGATGATCCAAGAAGAGCCATTCAGATCCCTTTGAAAGTGCGTAGTGCAGGTCTTACACCTAATCCTCGCAATAAGTAAAATCTTTAATGGAAAAGCTATATGAAAAGTAATATAAGATATATCTTGCCAGTAGCATTGATGGGACTAGCCGCATGCTTCGTTTCCTGCTCAGAAGACAAACTGAGCCCGGATAGTGTTATCACTGTTGACAAGACTGAACAGAATGAATTTGACAAGTGGCTTGAAGTAAACTATGTCAATCCATACAACATCGACTTCAGGTATCGTTATACCGATGCCGAGGGTCACATGTCGTATTATATGGTGCCTTCGAAGATTGAGGATGCTGTCATCCTGGCTCACCTGGTTAAGTATCTCTGTCTGGAAGCTTATGATAATATCGTAGGGGTGGACTTTACACGTGCTAACTTCCCGAAAATGATATATACTACAGGTACTTGGGAATTCAAGAACAATGGTACTTATATCCTTGGTACAGCAGAGGGTGGAAAAAAGATCTATCTGATGGGTACGGCCTATATCAAAAACTATATTAAGACGGCCGAGGATATGAACCATTACTATCTAAAGACTATCCATCACGAGTTTACACACATTCTGAATCAGACAAAAGACTACTCTCCAGAGTTCAAGCAGATTACGGGCACCACTTACGTGTCAGACAGCTGGAGCGACTCTCCTTATAATGTGGATTATCTGAAGCGCGGTTATATCTCCGCCTATGCACAGGATGAAGACCGTGAGGATTTTGCCGAGTTGGTTTCGCTCTACATCACCAATACTGCTGACCAATGGGAGGAATGGATGGTAGAGGCTGCCGAGGGTGACAATGATGGAAAGACAGGACGTGAGCTTATTGAGGCAAAACTTGACATTGTCAGGGCTTATATGCAGACACAGTGGAATATCGATCTTGACGATATGCGTGCTGAGATTCAGAAACGTCAGAACGATGTGATATCAGGAAAGGTAGACCTTAGTGATCTTACAATTAAGTAATAAAAGAAAGGATAAGATTATGAAGAGAAATAAAGTATTCATTCTATTGCTGATGGCGTTGCCCACATTGGTCATGACATCATGTCTGAAAGACCAGGAGGACACGTTCGACAAGGCTTCTTCGCTGAGAATGCAGGATTACCTTGATAAGGCACGTGCTACGATACTGGATGCTCAGTACGGATGGGTTTTCGAGTACTATCCTGAGAGTGAGCAACTTTATGGTGGTTTTACATATACCCTGGAATTCGACAGTAAGATGGTGAAGGTGCGCTCTGAGTTGTCTGACGATGCTGAGTCGTCATATTACAGTATGAAGAGTGATATGGGACCTGTGCTCTCGTTCGACACATATAACGAGCAGATGCACTTCTTCGCCACTCCTAATGCGCAGAGATATCAGGGGTATAAAGGCGACTTTGAGTTTGTTATCGACAGTATAGGTCAGGATGTTATAAAGGTACATGGAAAGCGTGTTCATGGAAAGAAAGAGTTGCCTCAAAACACTATGTATCTTCGTAAACTGACAATGCCAGCCGAGGACTATATGAACAAGGTAAAGGCTCAAGCAGAGAATTTCTTCCTTGCAACAGCCAACGGAAGTGTACAAAGCAAGTATGACATCGATGACCGTCAGGCTACGTTTAGTGTGAATGGTCAGGAAATAACCAGGGCATATACCTTTACAGATGGAGGTATCCGTCTCTACAGTCCGATTACTGTTAATGGCAAGCAGGTTTCGAACTTCGCATATAATGACGCTTCACTCCAGTTGAATTGCTTGGATGAAGGCGCTACCGACATTCAGTTGAAGGGCGATGTGGTGAAAGACTATCTGCTTCGTGTTCTTGGACTGAGTAGTACCACTCTGGCTCTTGGTGATGCAGAAGCCGTAAACAGGAAACTTGCAACACATCATGATATCTATACCTTTGAGACCACAGCCGACTGGCTGACAATCGGAACTGAAGGACAGTATATTGTGATGACTGTCAAGGAGAATGCTTCAGGACATATGCGTAGTGGTACGTTGTACTACACTCGTAATGGTGTCAAAGATTCAATTACTGTTGCACAGTGTGAGTTTGATAAGGATATTGCAGGAGTATACCAGTTGAGAAGTCTTGTGGATGAGAAGGTGTCTATTCCTGCTGTTTTCCGTCAGAATAGTAAAGGTGGTTACGAGTTCGGTCTTACCGTACAGGGACAGGAGTTGATTATACCGGTTACCTATGATGCAGGTTCGGCACATTTCCATTTCGAGTGTGCTAAGTTCTGGGGTAAGGGCGATTTTACCATTGTTAGAAGTGGTGTGGAGTATACTGGTACATATTATGCATATCCAATCTTCTTATATGGAAACGGTGCCTATTGGACAGCTTATGCTGGCGGATACTACTATAATGGAGATATCGAATACGATCCTGAGCTTGACGCAACGGTGGCTGTGCTCTATGGTAAGCGTAGTAGTACCTATAATTTTGAATCATTGGCAATCTGTGCCTTCAATCAGGAGAGCATAGAGGCTACTACTTTTGCCGGTTACATCGATGAAATCGATTATCCCTATTTTATCAAGTAATATATAAAATGCAGATATTATGATTAAGAAACTATTATATTCCGTCATATTGGTGGCAGGGCTGAGCTTTCTTGCCGCCTGTAGCAAAGATGATTCCGTTTACGAGCACCACGATTCTGTTGTAAAGATAGTGGAGAGTAACGTGATCTTCGATGCGAATGCTAATACGGGTACAGTTTTGTATGAAGCTCCAGGTGCTGCAGAGGCTATAATCAGTTCGGATTGGGCCACCGCGTCAGTATCCGGTAATACTGTTACTGTAAACGTAACGGCAAATCCATATAGTGAGGGACGAACGGCAAAACTTACGCTTAAGTATGGTGCAGATGTGACTTACGTTACAGTACAGCAGACAGGTGCGCGTTTCTCTTATTCTTTTGATCCGATCATTGTATGTGGCGATACTGCATCGACAAGGGTTTATCCGATAAAATTGGCCGGTGAGGCGAAGATATGGTCAAAGGCAGACTGGCTATCAGCTACTGCATCAACAACAGAGCTTAAGGTCAATGTGGCCAAGAATGACACAGGAAAACGTCGTGGAGCTTGGTTGTATTTCAAGGTCGGTGCAGATATGGATTCGCTGTATGTTGACCAGTATGATTTCGATAAGACTGTTTTGGGAGATTATTATCTCGCTTATTACAACAGTTCGAGCAAGAAATGGGTTTCAACAGGAGCTGCATTGGAGAAAACTGATGCTGGAAAATACCAGTTAAGGTTTACATCTTCTTCATATGCTAATATGGGAGTTGTGCTGCCTGTTGAATGCGATCCTTTGAAGTTTACAATGACTATCTGGAACTTAACAGATATGGAAGGCAAATATACCAAGAATAATGTGGATTATGTGTTTAATGCCTTGACGTTATATACTAACGGATCATCTGTCTATCGTTCTTCTAACGCTGGGTTTGCGATAGTGGGTTCGTTTAATAATAATGATGATGGCACCCAAACTTGGGATTTTGACTTCAATGATGTGTTGGATAAGACTCAATACGAGTACTACGCCTTGCGATTTATCTATGGCACGGGTGGTTATAATGGATCGGTAGGTAATTATGTGACTTTCATAGGCATGTATTTGCTGAAGAAATAATTATAATAATAGTTCTATTTTCAAGACGGCTGGTTCATCACGGACCAGCTGTCTTTTTTTTAGGGATTTCCCCGCTGAGGTTTAGGGTTATCCCCTTGCCTGGAGAGATTAAACAAAGTAATTTTGCAGCGTCGGACGGAATATCGTTCGCAGAGTTAAAGTATGGTTTAATCTCAAAAGGATAGGATTATGAAAAGAATGATGATTGCAATGCTGAGCCTTTTGCTCACCGTGCCAATGATGGCACAATATGGACCACGAACCCGTTATCGCGGCAGTTATGTACGTCCACGCACTCACTACACCCCTGCCAGACCTTCCGGCTACATGCCCCTCGACATGTATTTCGGACTGCGTGGCGGAGGAGCTTTCTCGACAGTAAGTTCCGACGACCCATTGCTCGATGGCGGTTCGATGCGTGCGGGAGTGAACGTAGGATTTGTTGCAGGATTCCAGATGGTACCCAGCACACCGCTTTACTTCGAGACGGGACTGATGTATGTGGAGAAAGGTGGTGAGGGGAAATACCAGGGTTCGAAGTTCACCTATTCGCTCAACTACCTCGAGGTGCCGCTGCTGCTGAAATATAATGGTGTCGTAGACCGTGACCTGAGCATCCAGCCGTTTATCGGAGGTTTCCTCTCTGCCGGGGTAGGAGGTAAGATCAGGGATTTCGGACATCGTCAGGCTTTCAGTTCTTTCAGTGACGACGGGTTTAAGCGTTTCGACGGCGGTATTCGTCTGGGCTGCGGATTGCAGTATGCTCACCTCTATGCCGAAGTAGGCTACGACATCGGCCTGGCCAATATCAGCCGCGACAGCTTCGACTCATCACGCACAGGCTCGCTCTATGCCACGCTGGGAGTTAATTTCTGAGCATTATTTTGTACCCTATCGGGTATGATTTAGGTAATTATTGTTAAATATATACCCTTTCGGGGTTATTTACTTGCATATTTCGGAATTTTTGCCTATAATTGTACCCGATAAGGTATAATTGATATGACAGAGTCGTTGCTTTCTACTACCATCAAGCAGCTGCGTGAGGAGTATCATCTTACGCAGCAAGATCTTGCCTTTAAGTCGGGTGTAGGTCTTCGTTTTGTACGTGAATTGGAACAAGGCAAACCTACCGTCCGTATGGACAAGGTTAACCAGGTGCTTGAGCTGTTTAATCTTCAGTTAGGCCCAGTGCCTATTAAAACCGGGAATGACGAATGAGGCAAGGACAAGTATATTGTAATGGAATAGTAGCTGGTGTTATTACCGAAGATGAAAACGGGTATACCTTTGAATATGATAAGGCATATCTTGCTCGGAATGATGCTCAAGCTATAAGCCTTACATTTCCTTTACGCAACGAGCCATATACAAATAATGTGATGTTCTCTTTCTTTGACGGATTGATACCCGAGGGTTGGATGCTGAATATCGCTGAACGTAACTGGAAGATAAATCGGCGCGATCGTATGGGGTTGCTGCTGACATGTTGTCGTGATTGTATAGGTAATGTTAGTATACTACTCATCAGTATTAAGGGGGAGCGCGTATGAACGATATTAAGCGATGTCTCTGCTGTTATAAGCCGCTCCGTGAAGGAGAAAATGATTTCCATCCCCGATGTGCAAAACGTCTCTTTGGACAAACATCAGCTCCAGCTCTTCCATATACCCGTAAGGACATTAATAAGTTGGCACAGCTGGTAGTAGAGAGTCGTACAACGGATAGTAGGAAATGCGGATATGCACCTTAAGAATTTCTCGCTTTACAGCCAAAAGCCTGGCAAATACATACTTACGCCGACTTACGACCAAGTATCTACTGCCATTGTGATGCCTGAAGATACCGATGAAATGGCTCTGCCGTTGAATGGCTTTCAGAAGAAGCTACTTGCTATGGACTTTGTTCAGGCAATGGAGGCAACCGGACTCACAGAGCAGATGGCACTGAGAATCATATCTCGATTCATATCTTTACGTGATAAATGGTTTGCGTGCATAGATGAATCCTTTATCTCCGAGTCGCAAAAGATTCAGTTCAAGGAGCTAATTAACAAGCGTCTTGCAACTGCCGCTTATTATTAATTGATAAAACGTTTATTTCAAATGATAAATAAAAAGAATGTGCTATTGAGTTTGGGCTTGGTGGTTATAAGCCTGGTGATGACGGGGTGCTCTGAGGATGGGACATCTTCGGCGGGGATTACGTGGGAAAGTGGCTTTAGCGGAACTACGGAGATGTATCCGGTGGTGAACCAGAGCAGCGAGATAAAGTTTAAGGCCGAGAGCAGCTGGAAGGCCAGTTGTAGCGCAAAGTGGTTAACCTTCTCGCCAAAGAGCGGTGAGAAGGGAAACCAGGTGATAACAGTGGCCACTACCTCTACCAACCGCACAAAGAACACCCGTACCGCCCAGCTTACGATAGAATCAGGCGGCTCAATGAAGACCGTGACGATAAAACAGCGCGGAGACTATGCTGTCTTCGAACATGATGAGCTGAATTTTACGTCAGATGGCGGTCCTCTGAATGAGACTTTTGTGTCGAGCCTCGATCAGGACAACCTGTTTGTTTATGCCACCGACGGCATTGATGAATGGATACAAAGTACAAACAGCACAGACCGCACCCGTCAGGAATACAAATATTCGTTTCAGAATCTGCGTGTACTGCCCAACACATCGAAAGACCCCCGTACCGGTGCCTTCTTCCTAATGATGAAGGACAAGTCGGGAAATCCTTTGGCCCTTGATACACTTTTCATCTACCAGGAAGGTGCCTCCGACGGCTATCAGTCTACCGACTATTCTCAGGACGGAAAGGTATCTCAGCTTAATATCGCCTCTCAGGGCAAAGGCATCCCCATCGTGATTATGGGCGACGGATTTGTGGATAAGGAGATTGCTGACGGCAGTTACTCGCAGACCATGAATCAGGCGATGGAGCATCTGTTCAGCGAGGAGCCGATAAAGTCGCTCAGGGAGTATTTTAATGTCTATCAGGTGAATGCGGTGTCGAAACGCAACATCTTCGATGGAACGTCTTCTACAGTATTCGGCACTGTGCCCGATCATCAGACGATGGGAATAGATGTAGATGCTTCGCAGGTGATGAAATACGTGAAGAAGGTGGAGGGGATAGACTCCATACATGCCCTCGCCGTGGTGATAATGAACATGAACATCAACAAGGGTGTGACCTATATGATGGCCAGCAATAAAATTTCAGACTATAGCTATTCCATCGCACTATGTCCGGTGATTGATAGCCTGAAGAGCGAGATGTTCCGTTCTGTGCTGGTGCATGAGGCTGTAGGGCATGGCTTTGCAAAGCTTGCCGACGAGTATGTGCGTTCTACCGAGGGCTCAGCCACGGATGATGACATCAAGGAACTGAAGGAACGTCATGAGAAATACGGCTGGTTCCTGAATGTCGACTCGGAGAAAGACTCTACAAAGGTGCTCTGGACGAAGTTTATCTATGACGCGGAGTTTGCAAACGAGAAGATAGGCACCTACGAGGGTGGATATACATTCTTCAAGGGTGTTTATCGTCCGTCGGAGGAGAGCATGATGAGGAGTAATGATGCTCCGTTTAATGCTCCCAGCCGTCAGGTTATATATAATAAGGTGATGAAGATGGCGCTCGACAGGACTCCTACCTACCAGGAGTTTGTGGAGTTTGACAAGGCCCACAAGCCCACGACATGGAAGTATCGTGACAGAACGAGGCAGAGTGGGGGAGATATATGGCGTCCTGCTCCGCCGAGGATAATCTGGCGATAGGCTATCTCTTACTGCGGAAGAAATCCTGCATCAGCTGGCGGCACTCATCCTCGAGTATGCCGCCAGTAATCGTTGATTTGGGATGCATGGCGTGGGGAGCATACTCGTGATAGCCCCGTTTTTCATCGAGGCAGCCATAGACGATGCGCGGTATCTGTGCCCATCCGATGGCTCCGGCACACATCACACAGGGCTCTACGGTGACATAGAGAGTGCAGTCGGTGAGATATTTCCCTCCAAGGAGATTGGCTGCAGATGTTATCGCCTGCATCTCGGCATGGGCGGTAACATCGCAGAGGGTCTCAGTAAGGTTATGGGCGCGGGAGATGATCCGGTCTTTGCAAACCACTACCGCCCCGATGGGAATCTCACCTTTGCTATATGCCTTGCGGGCCTCGTCGAGGGCACGCTGCATGTAGAATTCATCTTTTTTTTGTTGTTCTTCTGCTGTCATGGTGCAAAGGTACGAAAAAAATGATAAATGATAAATGATAAATGATAATTATTTAGTAACTTTGCGGGCAGAATATGAATTTTAATATTATCCATATCGAAGAGACCGACTCCACCAACCGCTGGCTGAAGGAATGTCACAAAGGGGTTGACCCTATTGTGACATGGGCGGAGTATCAGACTGCGGGAAAGGGCTGTGGGAGTAATAGTTGGGAGAGCGAGAGAGGCAAAAATCTGACGTTCTCGATGCTGATACATCCAGAGGAGATCCCGGCGAATGAGCAGTTCCGTATCACGGAGATTACCTCTGTGGCACTGTGCGAGACGTTGGGGAAGTATCTCGATGAGAAGGTGGAGATAAAATGGCCTAACGATATCTATGTGGGTGATAAGAAGATATGCGGCATGCTCATAGAGAACCAGTTGCAGGGCAGTAAGATAAAGAGCTGTGTCATCGGTATCGGACTGAATGTAAACCAGCAGCAGTTTATGAGCGATGCCCCTAATCCCGTATCGATATTCCAGCTTACAGGCAAGGAGACCGACCGCGAGCACTTGCTCAATGACTTCCTCTCTGCATTCGAAGAGACCTATAACAGCAAAACAACTTGTTTTACATACAGGGAAAGGCTCTTCAGGCGAGGAAAAGACGGTCTTTATAGAGACAAAACAAGTTGTTTTACTGCGACACTTTCGGATGTTCTCCCCGATGGGCGGCTGGTATTGCAGGATAAGAACGGCCAGCAAAGGCTTTACGCATTCAAGGAAGTACAATTCATTATATAAACACTATAGATTATGGCAAGATTTAAGAGAATTCTGTTGAAACTCTCGGGTGAGAGTTTGATGGGTAAACAAGGTTATGGTATCGACCCTGAGCGTCTGAGCGACTATGCACGTCAGATTAAGGAAGTGAGCGAGATGGGTGTTCAGATCGGTATCGTTATCGGTGGTGGAAACATCTTCCGTGGACTCTCTGGTTCACAGAAGGGATTCGACCGTGTGAAAGGCGACCAGATGGGAATGTGTGCCACAGTAATCAATTCGCTGGCTCTTAGTTCAGCCCTCGGAGCTGTCGGAGTAAAAAACAAGGTGCTCACCGCCATCCGTATGGAGCCTATCGGTGAGTTCTATACCAAGTGGAAGGCCATCGAGGCAATGGAGGCAGGATATGTCTGTATCTTCTCTGCCGGCACAGGATCGCCTTACTTCACCACTGATACAGGTTCAAGCCTGCGTGGTATCGAAATCGAGGCTGACGTGATGCTGAAGGGTACCCGTGTAGACGGAGTGTATACCGCCGACCCGGAGAAAGACCCGACAGCCACAAAGTTCGACGCTATAACATATAAAGAGGTACTCGCGCGCGGACTGAAAGTGATGGACCTGACAGCCATCTGCATGTGTCAGGACAATAACCTGCCTATCTACGTGTTTAATATGGACGTAGTCGGTAATCTGAAGAAAGTGATGGATGGTGAGGAGATTGGTACGTTAGTACACAACTGATTATTTCACCTCTTCGTACTCGACGTATTCGCCATCGCTGTTATCGAAGATCTTCTTCTTTTCCTCAGTCTCGCGATCGTCGATGATAGTTACACCACTGCTTGTAGTTGTTTCTCTACGGGTAGTGGTTTCTTTTTGTGCCTGCGACTGCGACTTGGTTTTCTCCTTATTATTGCTTCCGCTGCTTTTGAAATAGTCCTTGCCAAATGGGTTCTTGTCTCTCTGCTCATTCTGGTAGCGCATATATTCCGTACGGCTGTACCTCTTCTCGTTATTGTTGATGAACTGCTCCTGTACATCACGGATATTCCTTATACCTTTGTACATCAAGTATAGAACTACCGCAGCAATAAATGCTATGAAGAGAATGATGAAAACGATGATACCTACAAGTCCTTTTAGCATAATAGATATTGTTTTTTAGTTATTTTTTATTAGTAGCTACTGATAGGATGACATACCATGCGATGATTGCTGCAAAACCGCTCACTTTCAGAAGGAGCAGTAGAGGAATACAAGAGAGTATAAAGATATACTTTATCTCATTGCCCTTCCAACCCCAAGTTTTGAATTTCAGGGCGAACATCGGAATCTCAGCAATAAGGAGATAACTGCTGATGAATGTTCCTACGAGCACAGCCCATTCCATGCCCTCAAAATAGATATTATACTCTTGTAGACCCAATACCAGCGATCCCCAGAAGAGGGCATTGGCAGGGGTGGGCAGTCCGATGAATCCCAATGCCTGTCGTTCGTCGAGGTTGAACTTTGCCAATCGCAGAGCCGAGAAAGCTGCCATGATGAAAGCCAGGAACGGGATAAACGGCAGATGGATATGGAATGTACAGAGATAGCTGAATACTATCGCTGATGGGGCAAATCCAAAGGTGATATCATCGGCAAGGGAGTCGAGCTCCTTACCGATAGGAGAGCTGACATGAAGCAGACGTGCCACCATGCCATCGAAGAAGTCGAATACCGCACCAATCACGATAAACAACAGAGCCATTGTGAAATCGCTCTCGAATGCGAACCATGTTGCTATGCAGCCCGAGATGAGGTTGCAGCAGGTGATGGTATTGGGGATATGCTTCTTGATGCTCATCGCTTAGGCTAATTTTGCGATTACTGTCTGGTCGCCGGTGGTGGGCTGACCCATAGTGACACAAGCCTTTGCGGTGAGAGGCAGATAGACATCAACACGAGATCCGAGTTTGATGAATCCCAGGTGCTCATCGATGTAGCACTCCTCACCATCCTTGGCGTAAGTGACGATTCTGCGAGCCAGAGCTCCGGCTATCTGACGAACGAGGATATCCTCACCCTCTGGAGTTGTAATCATGATGTCTGCATGCTCATTCTCCTCGCTGGCCTTTGGAAGCCATGCCTTGTGATAGTTGCCGTCCTGATGATGTACGAACTTTACTTTTCCATCTACAGGGAACCAGTTGGCATGAACGTTCAGAGGACTCATGAAGATAGATATCATCAGTCGCTTGTCGTGGAAATACTCATTCTCCTCGGCTTCTTCTACAACAACAATCTTTCCGTCGGCAGGGGCCACAACAAGTTTGTCGGTATCACCATTAAAATAACGTATAGGACAACGGTAGAAGTTAAGCGCCATAAGCCAGGCAGCTCCGAAGATAACTATGAATATCCAAAATGGTATTGAAGTATTCAGGTATTTCCACAAGAGGTAACCGATGATGGCTATTGCCAAAGCACTCCATGTGAGCTCGTGAGTTCCCTCACGATGAATCCTGATTTTCTTCAGTTTCTTGATTCTTTCTCCCATTAGAAAATAGTCATTCGTTTTAATTTTGCTGCAAAGGTACTGATTTTTTTCGTATGTTACAAACTTTTCACGTTTTTCTTTTGGTATTCTCAGGTTTTAGCAGTAACTTTGACCCACAAAATCGAAAAAACAGAGCTTTTAGATGGAAGATTTCATACATCTGCACGTACATACATACTATTCTATACTCGATGGACAGTCGAGTATCAAGCGTCTCGTAAATAAGGCCATAGACGACGGGATGAAAGGCATGGCCATCACCGATCATGGAGATATGTTCGGCATCAAAGAATTTCACGATATCTGTAACGGAATAAATAAAGGCAGGAAAAAAGAAGGGCTGGAACCCTTCAAACCTATCTTCGGATGTGAGATGTATGTTGCCAGAAGAGGTGACATGATGCTGAAGGATACTAAGGAAGACCTCGGAGGATATCACCTCATAGTACTTGCGAAGAACGCCAACGGATATAAGAACCTCATCAAACTGGTGAGCAACTCATGGGTTGACGGTTTCTATAACCGTCCGCGTACCGACCATAAGCAGCTCGAGAAATACCACGAGGACCTTATTGTCTGCTCTGCATGTATCGCCGGAGAGGTGCCTGCCAAGATATTGAAAGGAGATATAGCAGGAGCACGTGAGTCTATCGAGTGGCATAAGAGGCTCTGGGGCGATGACTATTATCTGGAGCTGCAACGCCATGAGGTGACAGACCCGACTCAGAGAGCCAACAGAGAGACCTATCCCTTGCAGCAACAGGCTAACAAGGTACTTATCGAGCTGGCTCGGGAATACGGGATAAAACTTATCTGTACCAACGATGCCCACTTTGTGGATAAGGAGAATGCCGAGGCTCACGATCATCTGCTCTGTCTGTCTACAGGTAAGGACCTTGACGATCCTACCCGTATGCTCTATTCCAAGCAGGAGTGGTTTAAGACCCGTCAGGAGATGAATGATATCTTCAGCGATGTGCCCGAGGCGCTCTCAAATACCCTTGAGATATTAGATAAGGTGGAGATTTACAGTCTCGACAATGACCCTATCATGCCTTTCTTCCCCATTCCCGAGGAGTTTGGTACCGAGGAAGAGTGGAGGAAGAAGTTCACCGAGGAGCAGCTCTATGAGGAGTTTACTACCGACGAGAACGGTCAGAATCCTCTGCCTAAGGAAGATGGCGAGAAGAAAATCAAGAAACTGGGAGGCTACGACAAGATATACCGTATAAAGTTTGAGGCCGACTATCTGGCCAAGCTCGCCTACGAAGGTGCAGAGCGCAGATATGGTAATCCTATTCCGGAGGATGTGATGGAGCGAGTGAAGTTCGAGCTGCATATCATGAAGACGATGGGATTCCCGGGTTACTTCCTTATCGTGCAGGACTTTATCAACTCTGCCCGCGATGAACTGGGAGTGATGGTAGGTCCGGGACGTGGCTCGGCTGCCGGTTCGGTGGTGGCTTATTGCTTGGGAATCACGAAGATAGACCCTCTGAAATACGACCTGCTGTTTGAGCGTTTCCTTAACCCAGACCGTATCTCGCTGCCTGATATCGATACCGACTTCGATGACGACGGACGAGGAAAGGTGTTGAAGTGGGTAGAGGATAAGTACGGCCATGAGAACTGTGCACATATCATCACCTACGCCACTATGGCCACAAAGAACTCCATCAAGGATGTGGCCCGTGTGGAGAAGGTGCCCTTGGGTCTTACAAATGCATTGTGTAAGGCTATCCCCGACAGGCTGAAAGACCCTCAGACAGGCAATGACCTGAAAATGAACCTTCCCAATGCCATCAAGTGTACCCGAGAACTTCAGGAGGCTGAGGCTTCAACAGATTCTGCTCTCGCAAACACCATCAAATATGCGAAGATGCTTGAGGGAACGGTGAGAGGAACGGGTATCCATGCCTGTGGATTTATCATCTGCCGTGATCCTATCAGCGACCATGTGCCGGTATCTACTGCCGATGACCCGGATTTCAAGGGAGTGAAGACCAACTGTACACAGTATGACGGACATGTCATCGAGTCGACAGGACTTATCAAGATGGACTTCCTCGGACTGAAGACACTCTCGGAGTTGAAGGAGGCATGTGCCAATATCAAACGAACACGAGGCATCGATGTAGACCTGGATACCATTCCTATCGATGACCCGAAGACATACGAACTCTATCAGAAGGGACAGACCATCGGAACGTTCCAGTTTGAGTCGGCTGGTATGCAGAAATATCTTCGTGAACTGCATCCTACTGTGTTTGAGGACCTTATCGCGATGAATGCCCTGTATCGTCCGGGACCTATGGACTATATCCCGTCGTTTATTGCTCGAAAAAACGGACGTGAGGAGATCAAGTACGATATCCCTTGCATGGAGAAGTATCTTAAGGATACCTACGGAATCACGGTATATCAGGAGCAGGTGATGCTTCTCTCTCGCCAGCTGGCTGACTTTACCCGTGGTGAGAGTGATGCCCTCCGTAAGGCGATGGGTAAGAAGAAGAAGGATATCGTTGATGCGATGAAGCCCAAATTTATCGAGGGCGGAAAGAAAAATGGCCACAATCCAGAGATATTGGAGAAGATATGGGCCGACTGGGAGAAGTTTGCATCCTACGCTTTCAATAAGTCGCATGCAGCATGTTACTCATGGGTGGCATATCAGACGGCATATCTCAAGGCAAACTATCCTGCTGAGTTCATGGCTGCCATCATGAGCCGCCGCAGGGATCAGATAACAGAAATCACCAAACTGATGGACGAGTGTAAGTCGATGGGTATCGCTACGTTGGGACCTGATGTGAACGAGTCGTATGAGAAGTTCGGTGTGAACCATCATGGAGAGATACGTTTCGGTCTTGGTGCCATCAAGGGAATGGGTGACTCTGCTGCTACTGCCATCATCGAGGAGCGTGAGAAAAACGGACCGTATAAGGATCTCTATGACTTTGCCCAGCGTGTGAACTTCTCATCTGTTAACCGTAAGGCTTTTGAGAGTCTTGCACTTAGCGGAGGATTCGATAGCTTCGGATTACGTCGTGAGGACTATTTTGCACAGAATAACAAGGGTGAGCAGTTCCTGGACACTCTGGTACGCTATGGACAGATGTACCAGCAGGAACAGGCACAGGCTCAGAACTCACTTTTCGGAATGTTTGGCGATGGTATTGAGATAGCCCGTCCCCAACCTCCGAAGAACGATATCCGTTGGAGCGATATCGAACGCCTGAATAAGGAGCGTGACCTCGTGGGTATCTATCTCTCGGCACATCCTCTCGATGAATACAGGATCATTCTCGAAAATCTCTGTAACACACGCTGTGCCGAATTGGCAGACTTGTCGAAGTTGTCAGATCGCGAAGATGTCATTCTTGGCGGTATCGTGACAGGGGTGAAGACTGGTTTTACAAAGACTGGCAAACCATATGGCGTGGTGAATATTGAGGACTTCGAGGGTTCGGGAGAGATATTCATGATGGCAGAGGACTGGGGACAGCGTGCAGGTATGTTCTCTATCGGGGCGTCGGTATATGTTACAGGTAAGATTAAACCCCGATTCCAGTATAACGACAATGGTCCGAAAGACCTGAAGATTAACGGAGTGGAGTTCTTGCAGACCATCAAGGAGAAAGCCATCGACAGCATTACCATCACCCTCGTGTCAGACCTGCTGGATACAAAGATTGTGGCCGAGCTCGGAGAACTGATCGATGAGAATCCCGGCAACACAAAACTCTTCTTCCAGTTGCGCGACTCTTCCGGAAAGAAACATGTGCTGTTGCGCTCGGGAAACAAGAAGGTTGATGTGCGACATACGCTTATTGATTTCATCGACAGTCAGGAGTCGATGGACTATAAGATAAATTAGTGGCACACTATTTGCTCTGTATAAATTGAGACATTATATTATTCACAAAAAAAGAAACGATTATGGAAGTAACAATCACAAGTGAGAATTTCGAGAGCTTGAAGAATGGCAATGAGCCTTTAGTAGTGGATTTCTGGGCTACATGGTGTGGTCCTTGCCGTATGGTAGGTCCTGTTATCTCTAAACTCGCAGAGAAATACGACGGTAAGATTGTTGTAGGTAAATGCGACGTTGAGGAAAATGAAGATCTTGCATCTGAGTTCGGTATCCGCAATATTCCTACTATCCTGTTCTTTAAGGGCGGTGATGTAGTTGATAAGGTTGTAGGTGCTCAGAGTGAGGCTAAGTTAGACGAGAAATTCCAGACTCTGCTCTAATATATGGCAAGTATCGAAGAAGAGCTCAGGCTCGACGAAGAAGACAATCTGCGCGAACTGGCGTTTATACGTGAGCAGATTCCCTTTGATGCCAAGAAGCATTATAGCGACGAGAGCATCTTGTATATGTTGGATCTGATAGTAGACTACTACTATGAGAGTGGCATCTTGGAGAGCAATGAGGAAGAGATAGACATCGATATGGAAGAAGTGGCAAATTACGTTTGTCGCAAAGCCAAGGAGGACGGTGTCACTAATTTTGTTCCGGAGTATGTGCTCTTCGTAGTACAGGCTGACCTCGACTATCAGGAGCAGAACCTGTAATAACTATTAATCCCCAGTCTCTTTTCTTGAAGGCTGGGGATTATTGTGTTCAGAAACTAACTGTACGGCTGCCATCTGCATTCTCCGAGATGCTAACCTTTACGGCATCTTCGGGCAGTACCTCTTCTATCAGCTCCGGCCACTCGATGAAACAGAGAGCACCTGAGTAGAAGTAATCCTCAAAGCCCATGTCGTAGACTTCCTCGAGTTTCTTTATACGATAGAAGTCGAAGTGATAGATTATCTCGCCTGAGGTGTCAGAGCGATACTCATTGACGATGGCAAAGGTAGGCGAGGTGATGACATCGCTTACTCCCAGTTCTTCACATATCGCCTTGATAAATGTGGTCTTACCGGCTCCCATCTTACCATAGAAAGCATATACTGTGCTCTCTCCAAGACTGGCAACAAACTCATGTGCAGCCTCGCGGATCTTATCCAAACTTTCAATCCTTATCTCCATCAGAATATATTTTTTATATTATTTATTTCTTCTTTCCCTTCATCGTTATCAGCGGAATAATCATCTCCTCCATAGATATTCCTCCGTGCTGGAATGTGTCACGATAGTAGGATACGTAATAGTTGTAGTTGTTTGGGTAGGCGAGGAAGGCATCGCCAGTAGCAAAGACATAGCTCGTAGACAAGTTAGGTGCAGGAAGTAGTGCCTTACGAGGGTCTTTGATAGTAAAGAGGCTCTTGTCGTCGTACGCAAGATTCTTTCCCAGCTTATATCGCAGGTTGGTATTTGTATTTCTGTCACCAATAATCTTTACAGGCTGGGTGCATCGGATACTGCCGTGATCGGTTGTTACTATCACCTTGTAGTCTGTCTGTGACAGCCTGCGGAAGAAGTCGGATATGACAGAATGGCGGAACCAGGAGAGGGTGATAGAACGGTAAGCACTCTCGTTATTCGCCAGCTCTCTTACCATCCTTGACTCTGTGCGGGCATGACTGAGCATGTCGATGAAGTTGAATACCACAACGTTGAGGTCGTTCTTCTCCAGAGTGTTTAGCTGCTGCATCAGTTTCTCGGCATCTGCAGAGTTGTTCACCTTATGATAGCTGAAGGTGTTCTTCCTGCGATATCTGTCGAACTGGGTCTGGATGAGGGGTTCCTCATTGAGGTTCTTGCCTTCTTCCTCATCTTCATCCACCCAAAGGTCGGGAAACATCTCAGCTATCTTATCCGGCATCAGACCAGAGAAGATGGCATTACGGGCATATTGTGTCGCTGTAGGCAGTATGCTGCAGTAGAGGTTTTCGTCGATCTCAAAGTTATTATTGAGTTCTGGGGAAAGCATTCGCCACTGGTCGTAACGGAAATTATCGAGCACCACAAGGAACACCTTCTGACCTTCGTTGAGCAGAGGGAATATCTGAGACTTGAAGATCTCTGGCGACATTATCGGACGCTGAATGTCCTTCTTCTCTATCCAGTCGAGATAGTTCTGTTTGATAAACTTCGCAAATCCTAAGTTGGCTTCTTCCTTCTGCATATGCAACATCTCTGTCATGCTGCTGTCTGTTGCGCTAAGTTCCAGTTCCCAGTGGACGAGACTCTTATAAACCTCCACCCACTCTTCCCATGTGCGACAGTCCATTATCTGCATTGCAATCTTCTGGAAACTCTGCTGATACTGTGTCTGGGTTACTTCTGTCTCGATCTCCTTGCGATGGATGTTCTTCTTCAGACTTAGCAATACCTGGTTGGGATTGACGGGTTTGATGAGATAGTCGGCAATCTTCTGTCCGATGGCTTGTTCCATGATCTGCTCTTCCTCGCTCTTAGTGACCATCACCACTGGCATAGAGGGGTGTATCTGTTTTATGCGTTGGAGAACCTCCAGACCGCTTATGCCTGGCATCTGCTCATCGAGCAACACCAGGTCGAAGCTCTGTTCCTGACAGATATCAATGGCATCATTGCCGTTGGTTACTGTCGTAATCTCATAGCCTTTCTTCTCGAGAAAGAGAATCTGAGCCTTCAGCTGCTCTATCTCATCGTCAACCCATAATAATGTACCGTTTGTCATATCTTACCAGAAATCATCTCCAAAATCAAAATCCTCAACTTTCTTCTTCTGAGTAGTATTGGCCTTTTTATCCTCATTCGGCTCAGTTTCCGTTTTTTCTGTGCCGATGTCTTCGGGGTCTTTGATATCTATCTCCTCAGGACGTATCAGCAGTTTCTCATCGCTGATCTTCATCGGCAGGAAGGTGTCTTCGTAGAACCGGTCATACTCCTCGTAGCTTATCTTTGTGCCCAGCAGCTCCAGGTTCTGACTACTGATAATCATACTGAAGCAGCCACGAAGTTTCTCTACCATCTGTTTCTCGCCATATAGCATGCGGGCATACTGCAGGGCCTCGTCATAACTTGTGAATCCGCTGAAGAGCATTCTGTGCCATCGTTCTGGTGAAGGGTCATTCTCTTCTGGCGATGGGGCACTGCTGATCTGTATCTCGAAGTTGCGTACGAGGAAGTTGGTGAAGTTATATCTTGCCATCTCGTAGAGCAACTGGTTTTCATTGACAGAGTCTGTGGGGTAGGTGAGGATAAAGAAGAAGTCCTGATTACGTTCGGCGCTGAGGGTGTCTGTCTGAGTAGAGTCAGAGGTAAGGGTGATATCTCTGCGCGACCACAGATTGCCGATATCAAACTTTCCTCCGTGCAGTTTCCTTCCTTCTTGCACTCCCTTGACAATCATTCCTGCCAGTTCGCTCACCTCACTCTGGGGATATTTCTCCACAACAGTCTTCATACGTTCTATACAAGCGTCGCCATCTCCGTCATTCAGTCGGCTCAGACCATCGATGAAGATGAATTTCGCGCGATGCTCGCCTGCAGGGAACCGTTCCTCAGATACCTTAACGTTATTACGTATTATCTCATGCCTGTCGTCTTTGAAAGCCTGATATGTGGAAGCATAGAGCGAGTCTTCAAGATGCTCTCCCCAACGGGCATTCTCTGCATAGTACGGGTCAGAGAGTAATATGGTATACTCGCTCTCAGGGAAATCGGCTTTCAGATGATAAAGGCATGACTCGGCCTTATCCGTCTTCCCTTGTCTTGAGTATAGCAGGAACAGGTGATACCACACCTGATCCATTTGCTCAAAGTCTGCATAATCGTTAATGAGTCTTACGAATTGTTTCTCGCTGAGGCTCATATTCTCGAGTTTGTCTTTGAAGATGATTCCTGAATGCAGAAGCCCGTCTTTGATTATCTCATGACATGCAGCCTTCTGTTCTTCGGTCTGGGGAATCTGAGCGAGGTAGTATTCGCGATTGTGCGGATCGTTGGCCAGAGTGTCTGTGGGTGCTGCAATAGAGTCGGAGCCTGCCTCGATATCTGAATTTTCAGCATCCTCCGTATCCTCCGTGTCGCCCTTGTTCCCTTCCTCGGGATTGAGATTCACCACCGTACGGTTCATACGCTGCCAGTTGTCGGTATTTTCTCTCTTACCCCATTGCTGTTGGAAGGTGTTCTTACCCTGACTTACAGCCACAGGATTATAGAAATACCATTGTCCATTACCCTGTTGATTTACAGATGGTACCTTTGACGCATTGTTACGGTTCATATTGCCTGCCATCTGTGAGTTCTGTTGCTGGATCTGTTCTGATTCTGCCTCCTCCATCTTGCGACGCTCTTCTTTCTCTTTTTTCTTCAGGTCGCTTATGATACGGTCTATCACTCGTAGTCGTTCTGATTCTGGCATTACAGACAGCTCCAGGAGTGAATCCTGAAGATGGATAGCATCGGTATATGGTACCAGTTCGTCGAGTATCTTTGAGCGTTGCGACAGCTCTTTGTAATCATCTCTTTCCTTATCCAGAAGACCGATAGCCTCACCATAGCATCGCTGGGCATCATTGTATCTCTCCAAATTCCAATAGAGATTTCCGAGTGTCAGGAGCAGTACTCCTTTCTCAATACCTCCTCGTGTGGATTTCTCATTACCTTTCTCGTATGCTGAGATAGCGTTTGTGGTGTCTTTCTGCGCAAGATAGATATTACCCATCGCATAATATACCTGGTCGAGATAGTCTTTATTATTGTCGTTGGAGGCCATACGTCTCAGCCTGCTTATCATTCCTTTTGCATTTCCTCCGGCAAGGACCTCTGTCTGGGCAATCCTGGCGTTAAACTCCGTCCTGTATGGTGGATGACAGCCAATAACTTTCCTGAATGCCTTCTCTGCTTCGGCATTATTGCCAAGTTGTTTATGCACCTGCCCCAACAGATACCATTCGCGTGCCTTTTGTTTGCTTCGTCGTTCATGGCGTATCACCTTACGGAGATAGACTGCTGCCTTCGGCAGATCGCCAGTCTTCAGATAGTAGTTTGCGTATGTGTAGTCCCAGTCTTTCACAGTGCGGTAATCCACAGAGTCGCGATTCATATTACGGATCACGTCTTCCACATCATAAAGCCAGTCAAGTTCTGCATAGCATTTTGCGAGCCAGGCACGTGCCAGACCGTTTTGCAGGGGTTGGGTCTGATACAGACGACTCATGTAACTGAATGTAGCTGCCGCCTCGTCGAAGTCGCCTTTCTGGAATTGTGACTTGCCCAACAACAGCCATGCTTTCCAGATAAAGGGATTATATTCCTTTCGTCCAAGCCATTCTCTGTCCTTGGCAGTCTTTGTCTTATTGCTCTTCCATTCGGGTTTCACCTTTATGCTGTGCATCTTTATGGTTTTCTCAGCCTTTTCGATAGCACGGTCGTAATGGCTCTTTCCCAGGTCTCTGCTGTTTTTGTTGCCCACAAGGTAGAGTGGCAGCATCTCTGTGAAATTGTCCTGATTGCCTTGTTCCTTCTCCAGATTCCCCTCGATGAAAGCCTGCTTGCCGTTGAAGTATGTGTTATATCGTGCATTAAAGGCATGCCACCATCTTGAGCTGGGAGTGTTTTTCTGAGTCGAACAGGAAAGCAATAAAAAAGTGGCAAGTGGGAAGAGAAGAGTGGAAAGAGAAATGCTTATTTCATCTTTCTTCTTGCATTGTTTCATCAGTTCATGGATCTTGCAATTGCCTTCATCTGCCTCTGTACATGTAGAACAGTCATGACCAGTCTCGATTCTGTCATCGCTCTTGTCAAACTTATTGGCTACTGCGGCAATAATGCCCAGAAGCACTATCATTCCTATGCAGACAATAGCAAACTCCATTTACTTCACTGTTCTATCACCTCTATCTTGAAACCAACTTCTTCAAGGCTTTCCCAGAAGTGAGGATATGACTTTGTCACCACCTGGGGATTATTGATGATTATCTCTCCTGATTTCAGAGCATAGGGTGCGAATGCGAGTGCCATACGGTGATCCTCGTAGGTGTCAATGCCTTTTTCCATCTGAGGCTCACAAGTCTCACCATCCCAGATCAACTCACTGTCGTTGCGACTCTCTATCACATAACCGAGCTTTCTCATCTCTTTCTTCAGAGCTTCGATACGGTCAGTCTCTTTTATCTTAAGTGTTGAGAGACCTTTGAAGTGAAACCTTACTCCCTTCGCAGCACATGTCACAACGAATGTCTGTGCCAGGTCGGGTGAGTTGATGAAATCGTACTCTAACCTTGGCAGACAACGTCCGTTGGCTGTGATGGTAACTGTTTGTGGCTTTCTCGATGTCTTCGACTCAAACACTGTCTTTACGCCCAGCATGCTGAAGATATATCTTGCTACGGAATCACCTTGCTTAGATCCGTCCTTAAGACCTGTTAGCATCAGCTTGGCATCGGGATTGTCCATGAGTGCCATCATCTCATACCAGTAGGAAGCCCCGCTCCAATCGTTCTCTATAAGATACTCTCTGGTCTTATATGGCACGGGCTTTATGGTGATAGTATCTGCTGAAGTCCAGTCTGCATCTGCACCAAACTCATTCATCATATAGAGTGTCAGGTCGATATATGGACGTGATATGATATCTCCTGTAAGTCGCAGTTCAAAACCTTTGTCGAGCATAGGTCCAATCATAAGCACCGCTGAGATATACTGAGAACTGACACTTCCTGACATTTCCAGTACACCCCCTGTCAGCTTGGTACCTGTAATGCTGAGTGGAGGGAAACCTTCTTCTTCCAGATAGCTTATCTCTGCACCCAACGATCTTAGGGCATCAACGAGTATCTTTATCGGGCGTTTCTTCATCCTCTCTGTACCTGTCAGGGTATGGGTGCCTCGCATAAGGGAGAGATATGCCGTCATAAAACGCATGGCTGTGCCTGCAGCTTTGATATCTATCACATCTGGCATATAACGTATGGCATTGATGATTACTTCTGTATCATCGCAGTCACTCAGATTCTGTGGCATGATATGTCCGCCACTTAGTGCATAGATAATCAGCGCACGGTTTGATATGCTCTTAGAGGCGGGAAGTGCTACTGTGGCATCGAGCTTCTTGGGAGCAGAGAGCTTATATTGTGTCATGCTAGTTTTTTACTTTTATTATATCAACGTGCAAAATTACACATTATTATTTGCATGAGCAAAAATCAAATGCTAAAAAGGTCGGTGCTAAGCGAAAAGTGTTCGGGATTTAGCGCAGTTGGTAGCGCACACGTCTGGGGGGCGCGAGGTCGCTGGTTCGAGTCCAGTAATCCCGACAAATGCGAGAGTTAAGGTGCTGATTTTCAGCACCTTAACTTTTTTAATACCCAAATTTGCACAACATTTGCACAACATCTATTAAGTCCAACCATGCGAATCCCCTTTATATAAAGAATGTATGCATTGTTCAGAAATCGTTTTGTGTAATATTGTGTAAAGCCTGTATTTACATTCGTTAACGGTGATTTTGTATTTGTTTACATGCAATTTGTATGCTTGTTATAGTCCAAAATATGGATTTGGTTGTGCAAATTTTAAGCAAAATCAAAATTTGCACAACCGATTTCTCCTGTATTTTGAAAAGGACGATTACAATTATTTACCCCAAAATACAAATGACTTTAAGGCCGTTGGTATGTAACCCTACAGATGGTCATAAAAAGGGTGTGACAACTGCAAAATCCCTTTCGATCGTTCAAATTTCCAGATTTGCTACCCTAGGATTCTATGCAGATAATCACACCTCGACGGTTATGGGAACATTAGTTCCTGTTCCTTATAGATTTGCTTATAGTTCTTTGGTGGCTCTATAGACCAACCATATTCCTTCAGATTCTCCTGAAGGGCATATTCTATAATGTTGTTTCTCTTGTATTGCTTCTTGGCCTTACTGAACTTTGGTTGTTTCTCCTTTTCAAGAATTACCTGAATTACCTGCGTATAGGTGTCTGGACAGCTTTTCGCTTCTCGGTTAATGACGGACATATAGTATGTCAGTTCACGCTTACTAAGATATTTAGAGAGAAGTGAGATGACAATGTCTTCCTGCCTATCTGAACCATAGAAGACATTTGCATGTAGCTTCTGTTGTGGCGTCTTCTTGGTTTTCTCTACATATGGTGGTTCGTATGGATCAAGAGTTTCGTCTCCTTTCTGCCAAGGTCTGCATATACCTTCCTTGGGATTCTCCCGTGTGTAGATGTAGATGATGATGGATGATGTCTTTCCTCCTTTTCCTTTCCTTGGCCCAGCCTGGTAATCG
>CACWLC010000029.1 GCA_902761605.1 uncultured Prevotellaceae bacterium | reverse complement strand
TCTTACCTTAACCAATCATAAGCCACTCTTCATCACATCATCCAATTTCAAAAAACCTAAATGTCAAAAGTGACAAAGTGACAAACTGACAAACTTGTTGCTTTAGAACGGATAATGGCAAAACCCTTGGAATAGTCGCTGGGACAGGTGCTTGGGTATGTGACAGCTACAGTGACCCTGGTGCCTGCCCCACGGCTACTTCTTCCCCATCACACGGCACGCTGTGATAGAGCAGTTTTCGTTGCTGTTAACGATGGCAATGATGTCTATGAATTGTTGCCTGCGGTGGCTGATGGTTACTTCCGTGTTCGTCCGCTAAAGAGTGCTTCGCTATATGTCAATGTTGATAATACGGGTGCTATGAAACTCAGCAGCGATGGTATTGCTTCTCAATGGACATTTGGACTGAGAGAAGAGATGGTTAATCCATATTTCGACCGAGCAGGCTATGTGGGAGCTTTGACTAAGGAGGTTGCTGAGGCCAACAAGAATAAAAATCTGATAGAGAAACAAACCTTGGTTTATGGTAATGAGGCCAGTAACTTTGTTAGTTACTCATCAGGCTACTATCGTCTTCACAACATGCCTAGCTCATCGGGTATCAGTACTAATCGTTATGTGAGTGGCTATACCCATGACATAGAGAAAACGGTTAATGGGGGCATCCCCATGCACTTCTATGAAAGTAAGGGAACAAGCGACGTTACCTATATTACACTTGTCTCTGGGTTCACTTCTACAAATTCTACACGAGGCGAGATACCAGTTTCTGCCGTAGAGTACGATCCTGCCAGTATCTTATACTTCAAGTCTGACAACACAATCACCACACAGGACTTGAATGTCAGCCAAAATAAGATGACAACTAGTAGCGGTACAACCTTTACGGTAGAGGATATTGGCGGTGCTGTGGTGACCATTCGCAATGGTGCAGAACGCAATACAGCCAACTATCTGAACTATAATCAGTCTTCGATGATTTACGATTTGAAGTATGGAACAGGTGAATTGGCAGACCATACCAAGTGGTGTATGGAGCCAGCTGAAGAAAGTGCGCTGAAGGTGATGATGAATAATGGTGGTGATGAACACTATTATACCACCTTCTATGCACCATATGATGTGGTAATTACTAATGCCAATGCTGAGGCTTATATTTGTACTGCATGGGACACACAGATAATTCATCCGATGAAGTTGCCTGCCAGTGGTGATTATGAAGAAGGTAAGTTCGTGCCTGCTGGCACACCAGTTATTATACGTAGTTCAGCAAGCGGAGATGTTGTGTTAACATTGCCTGGCACGGCAGCCGCATCGCCAACAAGTTGTGTCTTCACAGGAGAATATCTGGAAAAAATGTTGGGAGATGGGCAAACGGTTTATACCTTTGGTCTACCCATCACGGGGCTTACTGGTCCCGCAGCTGATGGAACCCTTTCTGGTGTGGCTAACATGCAGAAAGAGACCACAGGAGTTGGTTTCCATATCAATGCCAACCCCAATAAGGAGGCAAATCCATCACGCTCTCTTTGGACCCGCAACAACCGCTACGTACTGCATAACAAGATATACTATCGTGCAAGCGGAAGCGGTGCCCGTGAGAAGACTCGCGGAGTCGATTTCGTGCCTGTAATCTTCGATGATGAGGGTGGGGAAGATCCGGACATCAAGGATAGTTCCGACAGGATAGTAGGTGACGGTTGCGTATATGACCTTTAGGGCCGCAAGGTTGCTACTAAGCAGCAGGTGGAAGACGACACGTGGCGCCAGTTCCTCAGCCCCGGCATCTACATCATCAACGGCAGGAAAATCAGATTATAATATAACGTAAAAGATATGGCATGATGTACTAATTTACTTTCAAAAGTAAAAAAATAACCGAATATTTGCTTTTTCAAAGTAAAATTTATATCTTTGCAGCGTGTTTTTAATTCTTTCTGCAAATGGATAGATTGTATAAGACTTATGGCCGTCTGTTGGCTGAGACTGATTTGAGCTTCACAAGATATCTCTATGAGAAGATAAACTGGGATAACAGATTGATTGTGATAAAAGGTGCAAAAGGTGTCGGAAAGACAACAATGCTCCTTCAGCATATCCTACGAACTTTCGAGGACAAGCAAAAGGCTCTGTATGCATCGCTTGATCATATCTGGTTTGCCAATCACTCGGTTCTGGATCTGGCTGAATATCACTACACACATGGCTTTTCGAGGTAGGTGGAAAGAAAAAGGGTTTCAAGCAGATAAAAGGAATTGAAGACAGCTATGTCGTCAGCGATGGCATTGATATTGGTTATGGAAAGAAGATTCCGCTTTGGCTTTTTGGTATGTTATATTAACATATTTAGATTTTAATTTGGTTTTTCGCTCACTTATTAGTACCTTTGCAGCCAAATTAGAAATAATAGACTTGAAAATATAATGGGAAAAGTAATTCTTACCGGTGACCGCCCCACCGGAAAACTACACTTGGGGCACTATGTAGGCTCTCTGCGCCGCCGTGTTCAGCTGCAGAATGAGGGCAACTATGATCGTATGTTCGTGTTTATGGCCGACGTTCAGGCACTGACAGACAATGCGGATAATCCGGAGAAAATCCGTCAGAACATCATAGAGGTGGCACTCGACTACCTCGCTGCAGGTCTCGATCCGGAGAAGTGCGTACTCTTCATACAGAGCCAGATACCGGAACTTGCTGAGCTTACCACCTATTTCATGAACCTCGTGTCGGTAAGCCGCGTGCAGCGTAACCCAACCGTAAAGACAGAGGTGAAGATGCGCGGATTCGAGGGTGAGAGCATTCCTCTCGGATTCTTCTGCTATCCTGTATCACAGGCTGCCGACATCGCTCTCTTCAAATCAACGACAGTGCCTGCCGGTGAGGATCAGGAGCCGATGCTGGAGGTGACCCGTGAGCTGGTGCGCCGGTTCAATCAGATCTATGCTCCTGTGCTCGTGGAGCCCAACATCATGTTGCCGGAGAATATGACCGCCCGCCGACTGCCGGGAACAGACGGTAAGGAGAAGATGTCGAAGAGTCTGGGCAACTGTATCTACCTCTCTGACACTGCCGACGATGTATGGCAGAAGGTGCGTTCGATGTATACCGACCCGGAGCACATCAACCTGAACGATCCCGGTCATGTGGAGGGTAATGCGGTGTTTACATACCTCGACGCGTTCTCATGCGATGCTGACTTCGCTGAGTTCCTGCCCGACTATCAGAACCTCGATGAGCTGAAGGATCACTATCGTCGCGGTGGACTGGGAGACATGAAGTGTAAGAAGTTCCTGAATCAGGTGCTGAACAAATTCCTGGAGCCGATGCGTGTGCGCAGAGCTGAGTTCGAGAAGGACATACCTGAGATCTACAATATTCTGAAGAAGGGTACTGAACAGGCCCGCGAGGTTGGTGCCAAGACGATGGATGAGGTAAGGAAGGCGATGAGGATTGACTATTTCAATGATACAGAGCTCATACGCCAACAGGCTGAGCGCTTCGCAAAATAAATTAATCCCCGCCACCGGCGGGGATTAATTTATTTTAGTAAGTCGGGGCGGAGGCGGCGGGTGCGCTCCATTGCCTGATCGAGTTCCCACTCGCGGATCTTGGCCTCATTGCCGCTGAGGAGGATGTCGGGCACCTTCCAACCTTTGTAGTCGGCAGGACGGGTGTAGATGGGGGCTGCGAGGATATCGTCCTGGAAACAGTCGGAGAGGGCACTCTGCTCGTCGCCGATGACACCGGGCACAACACGGACGATGGCGTCGGCTATCATCGCTGCAACGAGTTCGCCACCTGTGAGCACGAAGTCTCCGATAGATATCTCTTTTGTGATAAGATGGTCGCGAACACGCTGGTCGATGCCTTTATAGTGACCAGCGAGGATGATAAGGTTACCCTTCAGCGAGAGTTCGTTGGCCATGTGCTGGTCGAAGCGTTCGCCATCGGGTGAGGTGAAGATCACCTCGTCGTAGTCGCGCTCGGCCTTCAGGGCTGTGATACAACGGTCGATGGGTTCGCACTGCATCACCATTCCGGCACTTCCGCCATAGGGGTAATCGTCAACACGGCGCCATTTGTCGAGGGTGTAGTCACGGAGGTTGTGCAGACGGATCTCTGCCAGTCCCTTCTTCTCTGCCCGAGCCAGTATGCTCTCGTGGACAAAACCCTCAAGCATCTCCGGCAATACAGTTATAATGTCAATTCTCATATATTCTTTTTTAAAAACTTCCTCATTTCATCCAACTTGCGTTCGCCCATCTCTCGGCCGATATTATAGACCCGCATCATCTCATCAGGGTCGTGGGAGATATGGCCGATGGGCAGTTTGGCGTCGGGACGGATGACAAGACAGCGCCCTTCGCGTTCGGCCTCACGAACATATTCCAGTTGGCGGTTATACATCAGATGACGCTTGTCGAGAGCCTCAATCATATTAGGGTATTTCCTCAGGGCGATGCGCATAAGAGGCATCAGACGGTTGTGCTCCTTGACATATCCCTCGGGTTGGGTTAGGATGACTATATTACGATCATATCCGATGTGCTCGAAGAACTCCAGGGGGATAGAGTCGGCCACACCTCCGTCGAGCACCTTCTTACCTTCGAGCTCTATCACCTTCGAGGCAAAAGGCATTGAGGCTGAAGCCCGGATCCAGTCGTAGGTGAGATGTCCGCTCTTGTCGAGCCGCTTATATACGGCCTTGCCCGTCTCTACGTCAGTACATACGGCATAAAAGGCCATCGGGTTTGCCTCGAAGGCCTTATCGTCGAAGATGTCGTATCGTATGGGGATGATGTGATATCCGAACCTCGCGTTATACAGATCACCTGTCTTCCACCACGACTGCCAGCTGCAGTACCGTTTGTCACGCGCGAACCTTATATTATACCTTATAGCCCGACAGGGTTGTCTCGACTTGTAGTTGCACCCGAAAGCAGCACCCGCCGACACTCCCACCATACCGTCGAACCCGATGCCTGACTCCATCATGACATCGAGTATTCCTGCTGTGAAGAGGCCACGCATAGCTCCGCCCTCAAGTACAAGTCCTTTTTTCATCTTCTCAATTAATGAGTGCAAAAGTACAAAAAATAATCTGAAATGTTTGATAGATTCGAAAAATATTTGTAATTTTGCAGAATATATATAAAACTATAACTTATTAGGAGATATGAAACAGACAATTCTGGTAACAGGTGGTACAGGCTTTATCGGCAGCCATACTACAGTAGAGCTTCAGGAAGCAGGCTATGAGGTAGTGATTATTGACAACCTCTCAAATTCAAACGCAAATGTCGTTGACGGCATCGAGAAGATTACGGGCATCCGTCCTGCCTTCGAGAAAGTTGACTGTTGCGATATGGAGGCTCTTGAAGGAGTATTCAAGAAGTATCCGAAGATTGAGGGAATCATCCATTTCGCTGCATCAAAGGCTGTGGGCGAGAGTGTGGAGAAGCCTCTGCTCTATTATCGTAATAATCTGACCAGCCTGATCAATCTGCTGGAGCTGATGCCGAAGTACGACGTGAAGGGTATCATCTTCTCTTCAAGCTGTACTGTTTACGGTCAGCCTACACAGGAGAATCTCCCTGTTACCGAGAATGCTCCTATCCAGAAAGCAATGTCGCCTTACGGCAACACGAAGCAGATCAACGAGGAGATCATTCAGGACTATATCCACTCAGGTGCTCCTATCAAGTCGATCATCCTGAGATACTTCAATCCTATCGGTGCCCATCCTACAGCACTCATCGGTGAGTTGCCTAACGGTGTGCCCATGAACCTTATTCCTTTCGTGACTCAGACGGCGATGGGTATTCGCGAGCAGCTGAAGATCTTCGGCAACGACTACAACACACCGGACAAGACATGTATCCGCGACTATATCTATGTGGTAGATCTGGCAAAGGCTCACGTGAAGGCTATGGAACGTGTGCTCGACAAGCCTGAGACAGATGCTGTGGAGGTATTCAATATCGGAACGGGTAGGGGACTCTCTACTCTTGAGGTAGTTGAAGGATTCGAGAAGGCAACAGGTGTGAAGGTTAACTGGACCTATGCTCCACGTCGCGAGGGCGATATTGAGCAGGTATGGGGTAATGTGGATAAGGCCAATAAGGTGTTAGGCTGGAAGGCTGATACTCCTACAGAGGAAGTGCTGAAGAGCGCTTGGGAATGGCAGAAGAAGCTTCGGGAAAGAGGTATTCAATAAATAATAATCCCGCTCAAGTGAGCGGGATTATTGTTTTGAAGGTGCCTTCGGCATCGAAGCAGCTGAGGTCGACGGGGTTGCGGAAGAGTCCGAAGAGCGAAGAACCGGACCCCGACATCGCAGCGTAAGTGGCTCCCAGAGAGTAGAGCTTGTCTCTGATGGCTCCTATCTCAGGATGAAGGGTGAAGACGCTCTTCTCGAAATCGTTGGTGAGAAGGTCTCTCCACGTTTCTACCGGCTGCATCACGATATCGCGGCAGTTAATCTCCGGATGCCGGGGAGTGATAAGTGAGAAAGCCTCCTTCGTAGGAACGGGGATATCGGGACGCACAACAGCAAGATACCATCCGCTGAGATTAAGACTTATCGGTTCGAGCTTCTCTCCGATACCCTCTGCATAGCAGGGCTCGTTGAGAATGAAAAAAGGACAGTCGGCACCAAGACGTGCGGCATAGTCGATCATCTGTTGGTTGGTGAGCCCGAGCCCGAACATCTCGTTGAGCAGAGTTATCATAAATCCGCAATCGCTCGAGCCTCCGCCCATTCCGGCTTGAGTGGGTATACCTTTATAAAGATGAGCGTGCACACGGGGTAGGTCGGGGAAGTCTTCCTTCAGGAGCTTATAGGCCCTTACCACGAGGTTACGCTGTTCGTCGCCGTCGATGTGGATATTCGTAACCTTAAGGTCGCAGTCGACATCGGAGGGGAAGTCCTGATGCATCTCGAACACCTCGAGGGCATCACATATCTGGACAGGGTAGAAGACAGTCTCGAGATTGTGATAACCGTCGGGCCTCTTTTCAACAACGTTGAGCCCGAGGTTGATTTTTGCTATCGGAAATGTTATCATGCTGCAAAATTACTAAAAATAATTCTAAATAAAAGACATTTTTGTATTGTTTTTGGCAGTAGTTCATTAACTTTGCACCAAATTTGTGTTTATTAAAAAGAAAAAGTATGAAAAAGAATGTATTTTTGTTTGCTCTGGCAGCTGCTCTGATGATGACCAGCTGTGCAGGTAAGAAAGAGTTGCTGAACTGTCAGACAGAGAATAAGTCGCTCACAGAGAAGTTGCAGGACGCACGTGAGGATCTTGCTGCAAAGAATGCACGTATCGCAAGTCTTGAGGAGCAGCAGAAGGGTATGCAGCAGATGCTTAAGGCTGCAGAAGACAAGTATGCAAAGTTGCAGGAGTCACTCGACAAGAGTCTGACAAACGCATCGCAGAATAATGTGTCAATCGAGAAGCTCGTGGATCAGATCAATGAGTCGAACCAGTATATCCGTCATCTGGTAGAGGTGAAGTCAAAGAGCGACTCACTGAATATGGTGCTGACCAACAACCTTACCCGTTCGCTCTCTAAGGAGGAGCTGAAGGAGGTTGACGTTCAGGTGCTCAAGGGTGTGGTATATATCTCTCTGGCAGACAACATGCTCTATAAGAGCGGTTCTTACGAGATCAACGCCCGTGCTGCCGAGACCCTCTCAAAGATCGCGAAGATCATCAAGGACTATAAGGATTACGACGTGCTGATTGAGGGTAATACCGACAATGTGCCCATCAAGAAGCAGAACATCCGTAACAACTGGGACCTCTCTACACTCCGTGCATCAAGTGTGGTTCAGGCTCTGCAGAACGACTACGGTGTTGATCCTAAGCGTCTGACAGCAGGCGGTCGTGGTGAGTATAATCCTATCGCCAGCAACGACACAGAGGCAGGCAAGCAGCGTAACCGTCGTACTCAGATCATCATCACTCCAAAGCTCGATGAGTTTATGGACCTCATCGGTCAGGCTCCTGACAGCGAAAATTAATCTTCTAAATGGCAGAACAAGACAACAACCGAAGGAGAAACCGCAGGCCACAGCCTGTGGATAATACCTACGGACATCTTCAGCCCCAGGCTCTCGATGTGGAGAAGGCTGTGCTCGGTGCGCTGATGATTGACAAGGACGCTTATGCCATCGTCTGTGAGATGCTCTATCCCGAGAGTTTCTATGAGCCTCGCAACCAGATGGTGTATGCAGCTATCAGAGACCTCTCGATGGCTGAGAAGCCTGTAGACATGCTCACCGTTGCCGACCGTCTGGCTAAAGAGGGACATATCGACGAGGTGGGCGGTCCGGCTTACATCATGGAGCTCACTTCGAGAGTGGCTTCATCGGCCAACATCGAGTATCACGCCAATATCATCGCCCAGAAGTTTCTTGCCCGTCAGCTGATATCGTTCGCGAGTGTCGTTGAGACAAAGGCATTCGACGAGACAACAGATATCGAAGACGTGATGCAGGAGGCAGAGAACTCGCTCTTCGAGCTGAGTCAGAGGAACATGAAGAAAGATTATACCCATGTGAACCCTGTTATCAAACAGGCACTTGAGGTAATCTCGAAAGCCGCCCAGAACACAGACGGACTGACGGGTGTTCCTACAGGATATCATAAACTCGATGATATTACGTCCGGTTGGCAGGCGTCAGACCTTGTGATTATCGCAGGTCGTCCGGCGATGGGTAAGACCTCTTTCGCCCTCTCTATGGCGAAGAATATCGCTGCCGACTATAATGTGCCGATGGCGTTCTTCTCGCTTGAAATGTCGAACGTGCAGCTAGTAAACCGTCTGATATCGAATGTCTGTGAGATTCAGGGTTCGAAGATCCTTAACGGTCAGCTGCATCAGGACGAGTGGGAGAGACTGGATAAACGAATCAACGGACTGATGGATGCACCATTGTATATCGATGATACTCCAGGTCTGTCAGTTTTCGAGCTCCGCACTAAAGCGCGCCGACTGGTTCGTGAGCACGGTGTGAAGATTATTATGATCGACTATCTCCAGCTGATGAATGCCAACGGTATGAGGTTCAGCAGTCGTCAGGAGGAGGTGTCGACAATCTCGCGTTCGCTGAAGGGACTCGCAAAGGAACTCGATGTGCCCATCCTTGCCCTGAGTCAGTTGAATCGTGGTGTTGAGAGTCGTGAGGGACTTGAAGGAAAGCGTCCTCAGCTCTCCGACCTCCGTGAGTCGGGAGCCATCGAGCAGGATGCCGATATGGTGCTCTTTGTGCATCGTCCGGAGTATTATCATATCTATCAGGATGATAACGGGCGAGACCTTCACGGTATGGCGCAGATCATTATCGCCAAGCACCGTAAGGGAGCAACAGGTGATGTTCTGCTCACCTTCCGAGGGGAATACACCCGATTTGAGAATCCTGATGAGGGACGACTGAAGCCCATTGATACAGGAGGCGAGATAGTAGGTTCGAGAATTAACGGTGACAATCAGCCTCCGGCAAACGATGGCTACGATCCGTTCTCGAGTATTCAGGCTCCGCCATCAGGTAACGGTCCGTTGCCTTTCTAAGAAATAAAAATAGGTTGCTAATCAGCAACCTATTTATATTTCTGTATCAATCCTTCTGCCTGAGGATCACCTAAGTCTTTGGCTTTCTGAAGATTGGGGATTCCGTTCTTCTTGTCGCCCTTCAGACATTGGGCGAGCCCCTTGAAGAGGTATCCGTCGCTGCCCTGAGGCTCGATAGAGATACTCTCATCAGCTGTTGCGATGGCCTCGTCATACTGGCCAACACGAATATGCAACGATGCCTTCTCCGCATAATAGAGCGTCTCTTTGGGCTCCATCGTGACGGCTTTTGTGAGGTCGTTGAGAGCCTGTTGGTACAGACGTCCCTCGATCTCTGCCTGACTGCGGATATAATAGAACCGGGCATTCACCTGTGCGGCCATCAGCTGTTCGTAGTCGTTGAGGTCGTTGACAGCATCACGATATTTCTTTGCGTCGATACGTGCGTTGGCTCTTGCCCAGAGGTAGGGTCCGGCCTGTTTCAGATAGGGCTTTGTGAATGTGGCCATCGTGCTGTCCATGAGAGCAAGCATCGCTGTGGTGTCTTTCTGCATCTCCCTGCATCTGGCAGCAGCAAACCACATCTCCGCCTTATCCATATTGGTCTTCGTGAGACCGGTGAATACGTTATATGCCTCATCGTATTTCTTCTGTGCGAAGAGGATGTTACCCTCCACCTGACGATATGCAGGCTGAGGATTGATGCTGTTGGCCTCCTGTATCATCGACAGAGCCTTGTCGAGATTCCAGTTCTCGTAGCTCTTGTTCTCCTGGAAGATTTCCTTCTGATAAATCATTCTCGCATAGTTGAAGAGCACATCGTCTTTGTTTGTGGCTTTCTTCAGAGCCTGTTGCATGTCGCTCTCAGCATTAGCATAGTCTAAGGCCGCAGCTGATATCTGGGCGCGATACATATATCCGTCGGCAGCATCTGGGAACTTCCTTACGAAGTCGTTGACCAAAGCGACGTATGTGGCAGAATCAGTCTGTGAGTTAGCCATATAGATAAAGAGGTTCGCCTCTGTGAGTGTTGCAGGGAGGTCTTTCTTTATCTGTGTCATCTTCAGCGTCGGGTCGTTGATGCTGAGACCGGAGATCTTCAGTGAGTCGGCAAAGAGAGCGCTTAAGGCATAGCTCAGAGAGTCTCTTTCGGATGCTGGCTGTTGCATGAGACCCAACACCTCGCCTGCATCGTTCATCAGAGGACAGCTGACAGCATTCTCTGGTGTCTGCATCGCTACAGTATAGTATGCGTAATTCTCTTGGAATGTCTCAGCCTTGCGTATAGCTCCGCTCTTGATGTTCTTTGTCTCGCGGAAAGGCAGGAGCCAGGAGTTGCTGCCCACAGGGGCTATGCTGTTGGCGATGGCAAGAGGCTGGGTCTTTGATGCATTAACACGAAACTTAACGATATCATACATGTCGTTGGCTCCTAAGATGCAGTCAACGTTCATCTCCTTACCCGAGGCATCGATGATAACAGCTCTCGATGCTCCTTTGAAGGGGGAGAAGTTACTTATCGCCTCACCGTTTGTTCCTACGAAGAATCCGTTGGTGCTGCCGATAAGTGCCCCGTCTTGTGAGAAGGTCTTAACGGTGAATACAGATTTCGTAGCTTTCTTCACCCATGAGGGCTGGGCGTATGAAGGTATAAAGGAAAAAAGGTAAAGAAGTAATACTCCAATTACCCGCCTTTGTACCTTACAAATATTTTCTGTTCTCATATCTTTTTACTTTTTTACCTTTAAAAGTTCTTTTGCGTTTTGGATGGCGGCATCTGAGACATCGCTGCCACTAAGCATCTGAGCAATCTCGCGCACACGCTCATCGGGTGTAAGCATCGTCATGCTCGTAGTTGTGCCTTGAGCGGTCTCCTCCTTAGACACCTTATAGTGTGTAGAACCTAATGCAGCGATCTGTGGCAGATGGGTGATGCTGATCACCTGTCGCTCGTTGTTGCCCATCTCCTGCATAATCTCAGCCATCTTCTCGGCAATCTTTCCACTTACACCTGTGTCTATCTCGTCGAAGATGATAGTCGGCAGTTTCACGGCTCCGCTGATCATTGCCTTTAGCGAGAGCATCACTCGGGCTATCTCACCACCAGAGGCAACCTGTGATACAGGCTGCAGTGGGGTAGAGGTATTGGCGCTGAAGAGGAAAGCCACTTTGTCTTGTCCGTAGGTGCCGGGTTGCTCTTTTGTTATAGAGATGCTGAACCTCACATTTGGCATTCCCAATGGCACCAGTCTGCCCTGCATGTCTTTTTCTATCAGTTGGGCAGCCTTAGTGCGAAGTTTCGTGAGTGAGTCGGCCTTCTTCTCTACATCAGCCCTAAGCTTTGCCACACTTGCCTGTAGCGACTCGAGGGCTTCATCGCTGTTCTCGATATTATTCAGCTTCTGCTGCAGGTCATCACGGGTGGTGATAAGCTCTTCTATTGTCTCAGCACGATATTTCTTCTGGAGATCATAGAGTTTGTCGAGACGATTGTTGACGCTGTCTAATTCCGACGGGTCGAAGTCAATATCCTCAAGATGGTCGCTGATTTCTGATGCGATATCCTTCAGTTCGATATACGCAGAGTCCATTCGTTCTGTGAGCTCCTTCGCATCAGGAAACACCTTGCTGATACCGTTGAGTGCAGATATCGATGAACGCAGAGACCTGATGATGCCGTTATCCTCGTCCTGAAAGGCACTGTCGGCCTCGTACAGAGCACTCTTGATATCCTCTGAGTGGGTCATTGTATCACTTTTCTGTTCGAGCTCTTCGAGTTCGCCTTCCTTAAGATTTGCTGACGACAGCTCCTGATACTGGAACTGTAGGAAATCTACGTTCTGACGATTACGCTCGATATCTTCGCGAAGCTGCGACAACTCCTGTTCTGCCTTACGGTATTCAGAGAATGCCTGACGATAGGCATCGAGTTCTTTTGAGTCGTCAGCAAGGATATCTACCACGTTCAGCTGGAAGTCCTGTTTGTTGAGCAGGAGGTTCTGATGCTGAGAGTGGATATCCATAAGTCTGTCGCCGAGTTCTTTCAGCATCGACAACTGAACAGGAGTGTCATTGATGAAAGCACGACTCTTGCCGGATGCCGTGAGTTCGCGTCTTACGATACAGTCGTCGAGATCGTATTCGATATCGTTTTCTGTGAAGAACGACTCCATATTGTATCTGCTGAGGTCGAAATGTGCCTCGATGACACACTTGTCGGCTCCCTGCTTTATCGTCTTCGAGTCGGCACGTTGTCCAAGCAGCAGTCCGATGGCTCCAAGAATGATACTCTTTCCTGCTCCCGTCTCTCCTGTGATGACTGAGAAACCTGGATGCAGCTCGATATCGAGAGTGTCGATAAGTGTGAAGTTCTTGATATATAGGTGTTTCAGCATTACTGATGTCTTTTTATTGTTTCACTTTGTCCCAGACATTAGCTTGAGAAGCGTTGATGCTCATCAGGAGTTCATACAGCGACTCCTTCTCTTTCTGGGTGCCTTTACCCTTGTAGATATTTGCCAGTTCCTCTTTCTTGAAGTCGAGCCATATCTGTGGGAGCAGACTCAGGGGCTTATCGTCATGAGCCTTTTTCAGATTCTCCTGAAGAGTAGCAGAAATCTCCGTCCTTCCGCGTTCTGCATTATTAGCCATCTCGTCAAGCCCCTTACGATAGTAGTCGTACTGCATCTGTCTGAAGGGTTTCATTGCCTCATCGAGATAGTCGTTGATGATAGCAAAACGGTTTCTGGAATCTTCAAACGACCTCCACCCTGAGAACCCCAGGCTCTGTGCATTGTTGACAAGATACATGCAGCGCTGAAGTATGTCACTTCCGCCAAGAGGTGCAAAACTATCGAGGTTGAGACCAATGATAAGATATGCGTAATAGGCGATGAGGGCTGTCAGCTGGTTGTCGACTACCATCTCCTCATTGAAGTTCAGCTGGTCGAACTCTGAAAACTCGAAATGAAAATCATTATCCTTATTATTATAAAGGGTTGTCG
Organism: uncultured Prevotellaceae bacterium; assembly: GCA_902761605.1. GTDB lineage: Bacteria > Bacteroidota > Bacteroidia > Bacteroidales > Bacteroidaceae > Prevotella. The sequence goes on along the minus strand of CACWLC010000029.1, from coordinate 17,106 downwards.
TGTAAGCAGAGTTGTATACAGGTCTGTTGGCCTGGATCATAGCTGAGCACTCAAACTTCTTCTCCTCACGGACATACTTCGTGACGGTGATATTCAGGTTGCATTGTATCCGCTCATTCTTCTGAAACTGCAGGTCGGTCCACTGGCGTTCGTTGACAAACTGTTCTAGTGTGCTCTGAAGATTATCAAAGACAGCAGCGTCAGTACCCTCGATCTGGCTGTGGTTGACAGTTACTTTCATCTGCAACTCCTGAGCGAAGGCACAGAACACGAGGCACAGACAGCAGAAAAGAATGGCGAGTCTCCTCATCGGTTATTTCTGGAATGTAGCAAGACGGATGCGGGTGAGAACCTGTTTGGTGTTATATGTGAAGTCGCCACCCAGAATCCATCCGTAATAGCCGGGATCTCTCTGAAGCGCGTCGACAACAGGCATGCCTTTATATTTGCCGAAGTTGAATGTCTCAATCATCTTGGGCTTTCCGTCAGCATCGAGTACGGGTTGTCCCTGGGCGTCTTTCACCTCTGCCCATACGATTCTGCCAGCGAAGTCTACATTCTTGTTCATCTTTGAGAACTCATGCAGGAAGTCCATATTGTTCTCCAGCACCTTCTCCGGCTCGTCAGGGTCTGCACCAGGAGCATATTTGTCGAGCTCGCCCATCAGCACACGATATGTGGCTTCAGTATCCTGATCAGCACGGTGGGCCTCGAAGTCATCCTCCATCTTTCTTCCGCAATAGAATTTATATGCACTTGCAAGATTGCGACGCTCCATCTTACGGAAGATGTTCATTGCGTCGATCATACGACACTTGGCGAAGTCGAAATCCACACCAGCACGAAGGAACTCTTCTGCCAACAGTGGGATATCGTAGCCGTTGGAGTTGAAACCTGCAAAGTCGCAACCTGTGAAGGTCTCTGCAAGCTTGGGGGCTATCTCCTTGAATGTAGGCTGGTCCTTTACGTCATCGTCGGTAACACCTGTAAGTTGGGTGATGAAAGGTGGGATAGGCTCTTCAGGATTGATAAGCTTGTTCTCACGCTCTTCCTTTCCGTCAGGATAGACTTTGATATACGATATCTGAATAATACGGGCCTTTACAAGGTCAAGACCGGTCGTCTCCAAATCGAAGACGACCAGTGGTTTTGTTAAGTTGAGTTTCATTTGTTTTCTTAATCGTTGAGTAACATTGGCATCATAAGCATCAGCACATCCTGGTTCTCAGGCTGCTCTGATGGTAGCACAAGACCAGCTCGGCTTGGATCAGCCAATTTGATGATTACCTCTGGGCAATCGAAGTTTGAAAGAATCTCTATGAACGAAGAACCCTTGAATCCAATGCTCATAGACTGTCCGTTATAATCGCAAGACATACGCTCAGTAGCTGTCTTTGAGAAATCGTAATCCTCAGCATCGAGCTGCAGAACAGAACCCTCTACGTGGAATCTGATCAGGTTGCTTGAGTTGTTGGCGAATGGCTGAACACGGCGAAGTGCAGCAAGCAGTCCCAGACGGTCAACCTGTAACTCGTTATTGTTGTTCTGTGGGATAACAGAGTTGTAGTTAGGATAACGACCCTCGATAAGACGGCACTGGATAGTTCCATCGCCATAGAAGATCTCTGCATTACGCTCATCGAAGCGGATGATAACATCACCACCATCCTTACCCAGCATGTTACGAAGCAGGTTTGCGGGCTTCTTTGGCAGGATGAATGATGCAGGAGTGTCGCTCTTTACAGAGTAGATCTTGTTACGAACGAGCTTATGACCATCACTTGCCACAACTGCGAGACAGTCAGGTGTGAGATCGAAGTAGATACCGTTCATAACAGGACGGAGCTCATCCTGTGCTGTTGCGAACACGCTTCTGTTGATGTTCTCTGCCAGAATGGCATTGGGGATGACGATTGTATTTGCTGAATCGCTAACAGTCTGAGGAATAGGATACTCGTCGGCATTCTCTATTGGCAGAGAGAAGAGACCATTCTGATATGATATCTTCACAATGCTCTGCTCGAAATTGACATCGAAGGTGATAGGCTGCTCAGAGAAACCCTTAACGGCTTCAAGCAGATCGTGGTTGCCGATAGCAAAACGTCCATCGCCGTCACTTTCTGTCAGGATGACGCTAGTACGCATGGTGTTCTCACTGTCGGAAGCTGTCAGTTTCAGCTCCTGGCCCTGAATGTCGAATACGAAGTCGCCCAGGATAGGAAGGGCGTTTTTGCTGTTAATTACTTTAGAGAGTGCAGAGAGCTTGCTGCTCAACGCTGAACTAGATAACGTAAATCTCATAGTTATATTGCTTTTGTTTTTAATTACCTTATTAATTATTGTGGACAAAATTACAAAAAAACATTGTTATCAGCAAAAAAATCGAAAGGAAATTGTTTATTTCAAACTTTTTTTAGTAATTTCGCCACCTGAAAACAGAAAAAGCAACAAAATAAAACGTTTTTAATAATGGAATTAACAGGTAGAATAATTGCCGTGCTTCCGGCAAACAGCGGTGTATCAGCCCGTACAGGTAACCCTTGGATGTCTCAGGAATATGTTATCGAGGTTCCTGGTCAGTATCCTCGTAAGTGTGTTTTCCGTATCTTTGGTGAAGACCGTATCAAGCAGTTTAATATTCAGATGAATGAGGACGTAACGGTTTCTTTCGATATCGATGCTCACGAATATAACGGACGTTGGTTTAATGAAATCCGTGCCTATAACGTTGTTCGTGGTCAGGCTGCTCCTATTCCTGGTGCTCCTGTTGGTGCTGCACCATTCGCACCTACAGCCGATGCCGCCACTTCACCATTCCCTCCAGCTCAGGAGCCAGCATCTGAAGGAAGTGCCGACGATCTTCCATTCTGATCCTTATCTCATATAAGGACTGTATCTTATTTCATCACCTATATTTGTCTCGGGCCCGTGTCCGGGACAAACTTTTGTGTCTGAAGGAAGCTTCGCCAATACGTTTTGCAGGGAGTTCAGCATATCTTCGTATGAGCCTCGTTCAAAGTCTGTTCTTCCTATACTCATACGGAACAAGGTATCTCCGCTGAATGCCACATGTTCTTCTTCGCAGTTGAAGACCACTCCTCCAGGAGTATGGCCTGGGGTATGGAGTACCTTTAATGTGTGATTGCCAAAAGTGATGATATCCTTATCTGCGAGATATCTGCCAACTGGTGGCACATCTAAAGGAAGGCTTACCCCAAGAAAGTCTTTCGTCTGGCCTATCATGGTGTCCATCAGGTATTTATCTTCGATATGCACTTCTGGTTTCAGACCGTATTTCTTATGTATCATACCATTTCCCATGCAATGATCAAAGTGTCCGTGTGTACAGAGCAGATGAGTAGGCTTAAGACCTTCTGAGGCGATGTAGTTGAAGATTGCAGTAGCCTCTTCATCGTATAGTGCTCCACAGTCGATGATTACCGCCTCTTTGGTTTCGTCGCTTGCCACATAGCAGTTCTCTGCCAGCATGTTGCATGTGAATCGCTTGATTTTCAGCATATTATTATAATGGTAGGTAAATTACGTATTTCTGCTCCTTATACCATTCTTCCTCGAAGAAAGTGTGGATATCTGTAAGTTCCACAATCTTATGGAATGGTTGTGTCTCAGCCTGAAGATTACCGCCCTTTAGGCATAGTATGCCATTAGGCAAGGCGTTTCGCTGTTCTTTGGAAATATTCTTCTTTACAATCTTCACGAGGTCGGGCAGGGGCATCACAGCCCGGCTTACAACGAAGTCGTACTTGCCCTTTTCGTCTTCACCACGAAGATGTTCTGGGTGGCAGTTCTTCAGTCCGATGGCATTGCAAACTTCCTGAGCCACACGGATCTTCTTACCCGTTCCGTCAATAAGTTTGAATTCTGTCTCAGGGAAGAGAATTGCCAAAGGGATACCAGGAAATCCGCCTCCAGTACCAAAGTCGAGGACTTTGCTTCCTGGTCTGAAGTTTATGCATTTCGCTATCGCCAGAGAGTGGAGCACATGATGCTCATACAGATTGTCGATATCCTTTCTGGAGATGACGTTTATCTTTGCATTCCATTCACGATACAATGCATCGAGAGCTGCAAACTGCCTATTCTGCTCGTCTGTAATATGGGGGAAATATTTTCTTATGATATCTTCCATTATTGATATTCTTTATTGAGGATACTGTTGAGGCTGCTTAATGAGATAGTCAGTTCCATACTGCCTTTGTCGTATGGGGCAATCTCATGTGGATTGTAAATAAATGTGATAGTCTCATCGTTGAGGATAAAGTTCTTCGAAGGGAACATCTTGATATTTCTCAGATACCCCTTATTTCTCAGCTCCTCCATGCTGCCAACATCCAGTTTCTCTTGCAATGCCTGAAGCAGGATGGTGGTGAGCGTATTCTCGTATCCTTTTACAAAGATGTTGTCGAGAGTCAGCTCTTCTCCTGTCTTACTGTCAAAAAGAATCGTCTGCTGCATATTTGTTCCATGAGCCCCGCCTTCGAAATAGTCTATAGTGGCGATATACGCTGTGGTACCCTTGCCTCCTTGTTGTGTCTGGCTGGTAATCACATAATGGTATTCGTACCAAGAGCGTTTTGTGGAATCTGTCCTGTCCTGATTGTATAGAGGCCGGAAATTCTGTCTGTATGACTCTGTATAGCTATTGGCAAACGAGTCTATAGCCTGCTTCATTGTCAGGTCGTGCATATTGAGCAGACGCTTTTGGATTATCTCGTTAATAACCTGAGCCTTATGCCCGTTTTCTTCTGTGGCATAAGCCAGCTTGAGGTGTACTGCACAGGTGGGTGATTGCTCTTCGTTTGCCAGTTTCACTACCTTTTCTGTGCTTACTTCGTCGAAGAGAACAACATTCTCATCAACTGATTCACAACTTGGCATCAGAAGTGCAACGAGTCCTAAAAGCGTGATTTTCTTTATCATAACTATGCTTTTTTGCTAAAATATCATGCAAAAATACACTAAAATCGCGAAATAGGCAAATAAATCGCAAAAAAGTTGTAATTTTGCAGCCAAATAAATGGAATAATGGAAAATTACAAGCTGAAAGCGGCTCTATTTGATCTCGATGGGGTGGTGTTCGACACTGAGCCTCAGTATACTGTGTTCTGGGGTAGTCAGTGCAGATTATATCATCCTGAGCATCCTGGACTGGAACAGGAGATCAAGGGCCAGACGCTTACACAGATATACGACCAGTGGTTCAGTGGGCCATTGGAGAAAGAGCAGGAAGTGATAACAGATCGTCTCAATGAGTTTGAGCAACAGATGCACTACGATTATATCGAGGGCTTCGAGGCTCTGATAGCCGACCTGCATGCTCATGGGGTAAAGACAGCTGTCGTTACCAGTAGCAATATGCCTAAGATGGAGAGTGTCTATCTTCATCAGCCAGACTTCAAGACTCTGTTCGATGCCATCCTTACTTCTGAGGATTTTGAACTAAGCAAGCCTGATCCCGACTGTTATCTAAAGGCGGCACAAAGGTTTGGCTCCCAGATAGATGAGTGTATTGTGTTCGAGGATAGCATTAATGGTCTGCGTTCAGGTCGTGCGGCGAAGATGAAGGTCGTTGGCCTCACTACTACGAATCCCAAAGAGGCGATTTCTGCATTGTCGGATATCCAGATTTCAGATTATCAGAACATCTCGTTCGACACGCTGGAATCTCTTCTGACCTCCCATAAATCATAAAACCAATGAATTCTCAGAATACACCAGTTCATATTCGTCTCTGGCATCACGACTTCTGGCGCATGGCTACGGCTAACCTGCTGCTTACGATGTCTGTGTATATGCTCCTTCCCATTCTACCTTTATGGTTAGTGGATTCTGTGAGCCTGAATAGCGAACAGATAGGAATGGTGATGGGAGCCTTTGGCCTCGGACTCTACCTGTTTGGCTCAATGACATCATATCTTGTTCAGCGTTATCGCCGTAATCAGGTCTGCATTTGGGCCATCATGGGTATGTTGGCATGCATAGCGTTTCTGTATTATATCCACCAGTATCATCAGGAGTGCAGTTTTTCCATGATGCTCGTTCAGCGAGTAGCGTTTGGAGCATTCTTCGGACTGGCCCAGATGGTGCTTGCAAGTACTCTGATTATCGATACCAGCGAGTCGTTCCAACGTACTGAGGCTAATCACTCTGCCTCTTGGTTCGCACGTTTCGCAATGTCGTTAGGTCCTTTGTCGGCATTGGTGATCTACCCCTTGTATGGTGTCTCTGCTGTGCTGCTGGCCTCTGGGGGGTGTGCATTTCTGGCAACGATACTAATCCTCATGGTTCATTTCCCCTTCCGTGCTCCTGATGACAATGTGTCTCCTTTCAGCTGCGACAGGTTCTTCCTGACTCAGGGATTTATCCTGTTTGTTAATCTCCTGATGATAACATTGGCCATAGGTATGGTGATGGCTTTGGCTCTCTCTCTGCAGTTCTATTCGATGATGATGGTAGGATTCCTGATGGCTATCATGGCGCAGAGGTTCGTGTTCCGTGAGGCAGAGCTGAAGAGCGAGGTGGTAACGGGATTAGTGCTTATCGGAACGGCATTGTTGCTGATGATTACCCGTAGTCAGGCTATCGTGGGCTTTATCGCTCCTTTGTTTATCGGCTTGGGATTGGGCATCATTGGTTCCAGGTTCCTGCTGTTCTTCATCAAACTGAGCCGCCATTGTCAGAGGGGCACCTCTCAGTCTACCTATACGTTGGGCTGGGAGAGTGGTATAGCATTGGGAATAGGTATTGGCTATGCACTTTGTAACAGAGATCATCAACTGGTGCTCGAATGTGCACTTGGTCTTATTATAGCGTCGCTGTTGTTGTATCAGTATACTCATCAGTGGTTCTTGAAACATAAAAACAGATAGAAAATGAAGATAGGCGATAAGGTAAGATTCCTCAGTGAGGTAGGAGGAGGCCGTGTTTCAGGTTTTCAGGGAAAGGATATCGTTCTCGTAGAGGATGAAGACGGTTTCGATGTTCCGATGAAGATCAACGAGGTTGTTGTCGTTGGTGAGGAGAGTTATGAGACCTCCCGTATGGTAGAGGTGAAACAGCGTGGAGGCCAGCAGCCTAAAGCCCCCAAGGAAGAGGTAGAGACAGAGCCCGCCGATCGTCCTGTCACCTTCCGTGCGAAGCCTGAAGAGCGTAAGGGCGGTGATAAGCTCAGCGCATTCCTCGCCTTTGTGCCTATGGACGTAAAGGAACTCTCCCAGACTCGCTTCGAATCATATTTCGTCAACGACTCCAACTATTATATGCGCTATGTCTACATGGTGGCAGAGAACAACTCCTGGCAGGTACGTTCGATGGGTGAGGTAGAGCCCAATACCAAGGAGTTTATCGAGGAGTTCGGACGTGAGAATCTCAATGAGATAGAGCATGCATGTGTGCAGATCATCGCATATAAGAAGGATAAGTATTTCCTATTGAAGCCAACGGTGAATGCTCTGGTGAATATCGACCCGGTGAAGTTCTATAAGGTTCATACCTTCCGTGAGAATGATTTCTTCGAACAGCCTGCACTCATCTATACCATCATAGAGAATGATGTGCAGAAGGTCAGATTATAAACGACATAAGACTAAAATCAACAGATTATGAAGTACGGATTTATCAATGTGGCAGCAGCGGTACCTGCTATCAAGGTTGCTGATGTGGATTACAATGTCCAGCAGATAGAGAGCCTGATGGCTCAGGCTGAGGGTAAGGGAGTAGAGATACTCGTTACCCCTGAGTTGTGCATCACAGGTTACAGTTGCCAGGATTTGTTCAGAGAGCAGTTGTTGTTAGACAAGTCGGAAGAGGGTATCCTGCAGCTTCTCGATTTTACCCGTAAGCTCGATACGATCCTTGTCGTTGGAGCTCCTGTTCTTGTTAACAGCCTGCTCTACAATTGCGCAGTAATCATCCAGCGTGGTCAGATTCTTGGCATCGTGCCAAAGACATATCTTCCTAACTATGGGGAGTTCTACGAGAAGCGTTGGTTTGCTTCTGCCCAGGATCTTAATCCTACTGACATATACTTTGCTGGTAGTCCTGTTCATGTAAGCTCTGAGCCAATACTCTTCACCACAGGCGATGGTGTGAAGTTTGGTGTCGAGATCTGCGAGGATGTGTGGGCTCCCATACCTCCAAGTAATAACCTCGCCCTTGCCGGAGCTGATATCATCCTGAATCTCTCTGCCAGTGACGAGCTCATCGGCAAGCACGATTATCTGCGTAGTCTGTTGGCTCAGCAGAGTGCACGTACCATTGGCGGATATGTTTATGCCAGCTGTGGTTTCGGAGAGTCTACTCAGGATGTGGTATATGGTGGTAATGCGATGATCTTCGAGAATGGAAAACTCCTTGTCGAGGGCGAGCGCTTCTCCTTCCAGCCACAGATCCGTATGTGTCAGATAGATGTCGAGAAGCTCCGTACTGAGCGTCGTCAGAACACTACGTTTATCAATGCCCAGCGAGGTGCTCACGCTTTGAATATCCCTGCTAAGGCCGTTGCTCCAAAGGACTTTGTGCTTACACGTGATATCGATGCCCATCCCTTTATTCCCAAGAGTGGTGACATGCAGACTCGATGCGAGGAGATTCTCAGTATCCAGGTGGCAGGACTTGCCAAACGCCTCTATCATATCAACGCTAAGACGGCTGTGATAGGTATCAGTGGAGGTCTTGACTCTACACTTGCCCTTCTCGTAACTGTTAAGGCATTCGATAAACTCGGCCTCGAACGTAAGGGAATCGTTGGTGTCACGATGCCTGGATTCGGTACTACCGACCGTACATACAACAATGCCATCAAACTCATGCAGACTCTTGGCGTCACCATTCGTGAAATCAGCATTGCCAAGGCCGTTACCCAGCATTTCGAGGATATAGGTCATGACATGAAACAGCATGATATCACCTACGAGAACTCTCAGGCACGTGAGCGCACCCAGATCCTTATGGATGTGGCTAATCAGGTGAATGGTATCGTGGTAGGTACAGGCGACCTCTCAGAGCTCGCTCTTGGATGGGCCACATATAATGGCGACCACATGTCGATGTATGGTGTCAATGCAGGAGTGCCAAAGACGCTTATCAGATATCTCGTTAACTATGTGGCAGGAGAGATGGCTACAGAGACATTGCTCGACATCGTTGATACTCCTATCTCTCCAGAGCTTATTCCTGCAGACGAACAGGGACGTATCAAACAGAAGACAGAGGATCTCGTGGGCCCGTACGAGTTGCATGATTTCTTCATCTACTATTTCCTCCGTTATGGCTTCGGACCTGCAAAGATCTACATCATGGCTCAGAAGGCATTCAAGGATGCATACGATGACGAGACGATAAAGAAGTGGCTCAAGACATTCTGTCGCCGTTTTTTCACCCAGCAGTTCAAACGTTCTTGCTTGCCCGATGGTCCAAAGGTGGGCTCTGTAAGTCTCTCGCCCCGAGGCGATTGGCGCATGCCGAGCGATGCTTCCTCCGCCCTCTGGATAAGCGAATGCGAGAAACTATAAAATAAATGAGTTAGCTGAACGCTAACTCATTTTTATTCTCATGGAGATTGATGTGGATCGTGGCTCCTGGTTGCAGGTCGCCATTCACTATCAGGTCACTCACACCATCTTCGATATAATTCTGTATTGCACGCTTTAAGGGACGTGCACCGAACTGAACGTCGTAGCCCTTTGTGGCGACAAACTCCTTCGCCTCCTCAGAGAGGTCGATGCTATAGCCAATCTGCTCGATACGATTATACAGACCTCTGAGCTCGATGTCGATAATCTGTTTGATAGCCTCAAGGTCGAGCTGGTCGAAGGTGATTATCTCATCTAGACGATTCAGGAACTCTGGCGAGAACTGCTTCGATAGCGCCTTCTGCACGATGCTGCGTGCATGTTCCTTATCCTGTTCGTTGAGTGCAAGACCCGTTCCTGATGTGGAGTTGAATCCCACGCCTCTTCCGAAATCCTTCAGCTGACGTGTACCTGCGTTCGATGTCATGATGATTACCGTATTGCGGAAGTCCACGAATCGTCCGTTGCCGTCAGTAAGACGTCCCTCGTCCAATACCTGCAACAGGAGGTTGAACACATTAGGATGAGCCTTCTCAATCTCGTCGAGCAGCACGATAGAGTAGGGGTGACGACGCACACGCTCTGTCAACTGACCTCCCTCCTCGTATCCTACATATCCTGGAGGCGCTCCGATGAGTCGTGATGTATTGAAACTCTCAGTATATTCGCTCATGTCGACACGTATCAGCGCATCGCTGCTGCCAAACATAAACTCCGCCAGTTTCTTTGCGAGATATGTCTTTCCCACACCTGTAGGACCTAAGAACATAAATACTCCTATAGGATGATTCGGCTCCTTCAGACCTACACGGTTTCTCTGGATGGCACGCACCATCTTGTCGATGGCCTTGTCCTGACCTATCACAGAGCCCTTCAGCTCCTGCGACATACCCTTCAGACGGATTCCCTCCTGCTCAGCCATACGCTGCACGGGCACTCCAGTCATCATCGATACTACATCAGCCACTTGCTCTGCATCTACCACCTGACGCTCCTCGCCTTCACCGTTCTGCCACTTCTCATTGAGGGCCTTAAGGTCGATCTCCAGCTTGGTCTGACGATCGCGATAGCCTGCTGCCAGCTCGAAGTTCTGATCCTTCACGGCTGCATTCTTCTTATCCTTCACCTCTGCAATCTCTTTCTCTATCTCAACTATCTCTGGTGGAATCTGAGCGTGAGAGAGGTGTACTCGTGAGCCTGTCTCGTCGAGGGCGTCGATGGCCTTATCTGGCATAAAACGGTCTGTGACATAGCGGTCTGTCAATTTGACACATGCCACAAGAGCCTCGTCAGTGAATGTCACATGATGGTGATGCTCGTAGCGGTCCTTGATGTTACGCAGTATCTGGAGTGTCTCATCGAAAGTGGTGGGCTCCACCTGGACCTTCTGGAAACGACGCTCCAGGGCTCCGTCCTTCTCTATCGAGTTACGATACTCGTCGAGGGTTGTGGCTCCGATGCACTGTATTGTTCCACGAGCCAATGCAGGCTTCATGATATTTGCAGCATCCATCGAACCAGGTGTAGAACCGGCTCCGATGATGGTGTGTATCTCGTCGATAAACACTATCACGTCGGGGTTGGCCTCTATCTCTTTCATCAGGGCCTTCAGACGCTCCTCAAACTGTCCGCGATATTTCGTGCCAGCTACTACTCCCGTCATGTCGAGGGTGTAGATACGTTTGCCGAATAGCATCGGCGAGGTACGGTGGTTGGCTATCTGTTGTGCAAGGCCCTCTACGATAGCACTCTTACCAACGCCTGGCTCACCTATCAGTATGGGGTTATTCTTTTTTCTGCGCCCCAGGATCTCTATCACTCTCTGTATCTCCTTCTCACGGCCTACACAGGGGTCGAGTTTTCCGTCGAGAGCTGCCTGAGTGAGGTCTGTGCCGAAGGTGTCGAGCACTGGGGTCTTCGAGTTTTCTTTCTTCTGGGCAGTGGTCGTAGAACCTGACTTCGCTGAGTTAGAGGATTTTGAGGATGGATTGGTTGTCTCAAACTCCTCTTCCTCTTCGTCAGGAAGACCAATGCCGTTGGTGATACCGCTCGTCTGTGGGGCGCGCAGTATCGTCATTGTATCATCGTAGTTCATATTGTTGAGTTCTAATACTTGTTTCGCACCGTTGTTTGCTGCATCATGGAGGATGGCCAGCAGCAGGTGCTGTTCCTTAACGTTCGTCGATCTGTCCATACGTGCCTCGAGCACAGCCAGCTTCAGGATATTGCTGGCTTTCTCATTGAGCACCAGCTCATGAGTGTATATAGGCATACCTATCTCGTCTTCGCGCACTCTGTTCTCAAGCTCGGTCTTGATGTTCTGAAGATTAAGGTTCAGACGGTTGAAGGTGTCGATAACCAGACCGTCCTTCATCCTGAGCAGACCCAGCAACAGGTGCTCCGGCCCTACTGACCTGCTTGCCAGACGGGCGGCTTCCTCACGAGAGTATGACAGTATTTCAGATACTTTTGGTGAAAACTGACTGGACATTCTTATATATATTATCTGTATTGTTACTTACTAATTCTGCCTCTTTGGGGGCAAAGTTACAACAATTCTTGCAAACATCGTGCCAAATAATCCGAAAAGTTTCCGCTAAATATATTTAAAAGGTTTGGTGGAATTAGAAAAAATAACTACCTTTGCACGGTTAAAAACGCGTCAGCGGGCTTAAAAAGTGCCTTAAACGCGAAATCCGTCTTTTCAAGCGGAGCTGAAAATAGTACAATAGTAAATAGTAAAATAGTCAAATATAAAGATGGATCAGACATTCGACAACGACAGAATTATTAAGATCAACATCGAGGAAGAGATGAAATCGAGCTACATCGACTACTCTATGTCAGTCATTGTGGCACGTGCCCTCCCCGATGTTCGCGACGGCTTCAAGCCTGTTCATCGCCGTATCCTCTACGGTATGATGAACATCAATAACGTATCAACCCAACCTTATAAGAAATGTGCGCGCGTAGTAGGTGAGGTGCTTGGTAAGTACCACCCTCATGGCGACTCTTCAGTATATGGAGCCCTCGTTCGTATGGCTCAGGACTGGAACATGCGATACACTCTGGTTGACGGTCAGGGTAACTTCGGCTCTGTGGACGGTGACTCTCCAGCGGCCATGCGTTATACTGAGTGCCGACTCTCAAAGATGGGTGAGCACATCATGGACGACCTCGAGAAGGAGACTGTCGACATGACGAACAACTTCGACGACTCTCTCGTTGAGCCAACAGTTATGCCAACCAAGATTCCTAACCTGCTGGTTAACGGAGGTAACGGTATCGCTGTAGGTATGGCCACCAATATGCCTACCCACAATCTGGGTGAGGTTATCGATGGTTGCTGCGCTTATATCGACAATCCTGATATCGACACTGACGGATTGATGCAGTATATCCCAGGTCCCGACTTCCCAACAGGAGCATATATCTATGGCCTTCAGGGAGTGAGAGATGCCTACGAGACAGGTCGTGGCCGTATCGTGATGCGTGCCAAGGCTGAGATCGAGAGTGGAGAGACCCACGACAAGATCGTTGTGACAGAGATTCCTTACGGAGTAAACAAGGCCGACCTCGTGGCTTATATCGCCGACCTGGCCAACCAGCATAAGATTGAGGGTGTGGCAAATGTCAACGATGAGTCAGGTCGTCAGGGTATGCGTATCGTTGTTGACTGCAAGCGCGACGCCAATGCCAACGTGCTTCTCAACAAGCTCTTCAAGATGACAGCTCTGCAGAGTTCATTCTCTGTAAACAATATCGCCCTGGTGAAGGGACGTCCACGTCTGCTCACCCTGAAGGAGTGTGTGAAGTACTTCGTTGAGCATCGCCATGACGTGACCATTCGTCGCACCAAGTACGACCTTCGCAAGGCTCAGGAGCGTGCTCATATCCTCGAGGGATTGATCATCGCCGTAAACAATATCGACGAGGTAGTACACATTATTAGAAATAGTAAGACCCCAACTGATGCTCAGCGTAACCTGGAGGCTCGCTTCGAGTTGGATGAGCTCCAGTCGAAGGCTATCGTAGATATGCGTCTGGCTCAGTTGACAGGTCTGCGTGTCGATCAGCTCCACCAGGAGTTCGACGACCTGCAGAAGCTCATCGCAGAGTTGCAGGAGATCCTCGACAACCCAGAGCGTTGTAAGGAGGTGATGAAGCAGGATCTGCAGGAGGTGAAGGAGAAGTATGGCGACGAGCGTCGTACGGAGATCATACCATTCGACCACGAGTTCAATGCAGAGGACTTCTATCCCGACGATCCAGTGGTTATCACTATCTCTCACATGGGATATATCAAGCGCACTCCGCTTGCCGACTTCCATGAGCAGGGCAGGGGAGGCGTTGGAGCCAAGGCTGCTCGCCATCGCGACAACGACTTCACAGAGTATATCTATCCTGCCACGATGCACAACACGCTGCTCTTCTTCACTCAGAAGGGTCGCTGCTACTGGCAGAAGTGTTACGAGATACCTGAGGGCGACAAGAACTCTAAGGGCCGTGCTATCCAGAACATGCTGAATATCGAGCCCGACGACTCTATCAACGCCGTTCTGCGCATCAAGAACTTCAATGATGAGGAGTTCATGCAGTCACACTATGTAGTATTCGCAACCAAGCAGGGTATCATCAAGAAGACTCGTCTCGACGCATATAAGAACGTACGTGCCGCTGGTGTCATCGCCATCAATATCAACGAGGGCGACGAGGTGGTAGGCGTTCGCTTGACCAACGGCAATAACGAGCTGCTGCTCGCCAACCGCAACGGCCGTGCCGTACGCTTCGACGAGAGTGATGTTCGTACCATGGGTCGTGTGGCTACTGGTGTTATCGGCATGCGCCTCGATGGTGGCGACGATGAGGTAGTAGGCATGGTATGCGTAAACGATCCTCAGACAGAGACCATCATGGTAGTCAGCGAGAATGGCTATGGTAAGCGCTCTGAGGTTGAGGACTATCGTAAGACCGCCCGTGGTGCCAAGGGTGTCAAGACTCTCGCCGTTACTGAGAAGACAGGCCGTCTGGTAGCTATCAAGGTGGTTACCGACGAGAACGACCTGATGATCATCAACAAGAGCGGTATCCTCATCCGCCTGAAGGTTGCTGATGTGCGTGTAATGGGTCGTGCTACCCAGGGCGTACGCCTTATCAACCTCACCAAGAAGAATGACACTATCGCCAGCGTATGTAAGGTGATGCATTCCGACGATGCTGATGATAATGCAGAGGAGGCACAGATTGTCGATGAGGAGCCCCAGGCTAACGATACCCCGCAGATCGAAACTCCAGATAATGAATAATCACAATTTATAATAACGTTTTATAACCAAATTTTTTAGGATTATGAAAAAATTAATGATGATGGCAATGATGGTGGTAGCAAGCGCTACCGCATTTGCCGGTGACAGCGATGCCTTTAAGGCGTTTAAGAAGGCTTTCAAGGGTCTGGGCTATGCAGAAGCTGAGACACTTGTGAAAAACTCTGTTGGTCAGTTTGCTAACGCTCAGGAGAAGGCTACTGCCTACAATATGCTCGTTGAGCTGGCTCTCGATGACTTCAACAAGCAGAGCACTATCGTTACTGAGAACCAGCTGGCTAAGCAGATGGGTAAGGAAGAGAAGCCCGTTGACAACGATGCTATGTCAGAGGCAGCCTACAATGCCCTGATGAACGGTATCGAGTGCGACAAGTACGACCAGATGCCAAACGAGAAAGGTAAGGTGGCTCCTAAGTTTGCCTCTAAGAACGCTCAGCGCCTGTGGCTTGCTCCTCGTAACCAGCTCGTAAACGCTGGTCAGGATGCCCTCTCTGCAAAGGATCAGGCTAAGGCTCGTAAGTACTGGCAGGCATTCATAGAGAGCGACGCTGCTCCTCTCTTCAAGGAGTGCGACCGTGCTCCTCAGGCTCCTTTCTTCGGACAGGTTGCCCGCTTCGCTGCCATCTTCGCTTACCAGGATAAGGATATGGCAAAGGCTCTCCAGCTCGCTGAGGTTGCTATGAAGGACTCTGCAGAGTATGAGAACGCCCTCAACCTGAAGCTTGAGATTCTCGGCAATGACCTGAAGACCAAGGCTGACACTCTGCAGTATGCTGAGAAGCTGAAGGAGCTTTATGCTGAGCACAAGACCAACGGTATCATGGAGAAGCTCTACAACACTTACCTCGGACTTGGTCAGGCTGATGAGGCTAACAAGCTACTCGACAGCGTTCTCGCTGCCGATCCAACAAATTTCGTAGCTCTTGCCGACAAGGGTCTGTCTCTGCTCACAGCTCAGAAGGCTGCTGAGGCTATCGAGTATCTGAAGAAGGCTTTCGAGGTTAAGCCCGACAATGCTGTTATCGCTACCTATACTGGTACTGCTTACAGCGTATACGCTCAGGATACCGAGGATGCTGCCAAGAAGAAGGAACTCTACAAGGAGGCTATCAAGTACTTCGACAAGGCTAAGGAGCTCGACCCAGACCGTATGCAGAGCAACTGGGGTTACAACCGCTACAACGCTTATTACAACTACTACGGCGAGAATGCTCCTGAGACAAAGCAGGCAGAGGCTGATAGCAAGAACTAATAAGTTAATACATTAAAGAACTAAAAAGCCGGAAGTTTTCGCTTCCGGCTTTTTGGGTGTTTTTTACCGTTTACTTATGTGTACCATATCGATGGCATTGCTCCCGGTAATGAACTTGTGCCTTTGTTTGTTTCGGCACTCTTCTTGATTTCTTTGGTCTCGTTCTTAGTTGACATAAGCGCAAACATTTTTAATAGTTATATCGAATTTCGTCACAAATATACACTTTTTTGGGGCAGCTTCCAAATATATATTCAATTTTCGCTTCCGATTTAACATTTTTTCTTGGTTTTCTGCATATTTATCCGTATGGCATTCAAGGATTAATCTTTCTGCTCACGTATTTGCTCACGCCTCGAGGGCTGATGCAATCGATGCGATGATCTGTACGATCCACTTCAGGGTTTCCTTCTTAGTCATAGATTACCTCCTTTCTTAGCCAGATTACTCCATGTCGCCGCTGCCACCGGTATCGCCGCCTGTACCCTTGTTAAACAGCCTGGTGCTCACCTCACTGGACTCACCATTCTTGATGGCGATAGCCTTCACGGTAGTCGTGTCGTTCAGAGTGAAACCTCCCTCGTAGAGTGTGCTCTGTGCTGAAGGTGTAGAGCCGTCAGTGGTGTAGTAGATCTCCGCGTCCTCAGGACCGCTCATCGTTACCTCAGTGCTTTCCGTGAATGGAGTCACACCAGAGATAGTCGGCTTCGCCAGAGTGTTCTGCTGCTGCGAGCCTGAGCCAGAGTTCTGGCTACCTGAGCCTGAGTTCTGTGAACCAGAACCGCTCTGCGATTCTCCGTTATCAGAGCCACCACCATTACCGATAGCTGCTGCCTTGGCTGCGGCAATCTCAGCAGCCGCCTTGTCAGACCAGCTCAGCTTAGCCACCTTGTTCAGCTCTTCGCGAGTGTACTCACCGGTAGCCTGTGCCAGAAGC
>CACWLC010000028.1 GCA_902761605.1 uncultured Prevotellaceae bacterium | reverse complement strand
GGCTGCTCAGAACGAGTCATTCGGTTACACTGAGGAGAAGCTCGTTTCTAGCGACATCATCGGTATGAAGTTCGGTTCACTCTTCGACGCTAACCAGACCATGGTTTCTAAGATTGGTGACGGCAACTCTCTCGTACAGGTTGTTGCTTGGTACGACAACGAGAACTCTTACACTTCTCAGATGGTTCGCACCATTAAGTACCTCGCTGAGCTCAAATAATCAGATTATTTAGTTCAAATATGTAAATATTTGCCATCCGATTTTGTCGGATGGCATTTTTTTTATATCTTTGCCGCAGGAACTTAAATTTTTAACCATTAACGAATTATGGCATATACAGAAACAACAACGGGTTATGGCACCCGAGTAGGAAATTCCTTTAAAGCTATTGGCAGCGGATTTCTGCTGTTTGTATTGGGTACTGCTCTCCTATGGTGGAATGAAGGCAGAGCTGTAAAGACAGAGAAGATGCTCGACGAGGCAGGCAGTGCTTATGTTGAGATGGAGAATCCTAACAAAAAAGATGCCTCACTTGAAGGTGAGCTTATCTGTGGTACCGCAATGGCAACTACAGAGGACTCTCTTTCCGATGCGCAGTTTGGTATCGGTGCAAAGGCTATTGCTCTCCGTCGTACTGTAGAGTATTATCAGTGGGTAGAGCATTCTCAGACTAAGAAGGAAGATAAGCTTGGCGGTAAGGAAGTGACCACCACTACTTACACCTATTCTAAGCAGTGGGTGTCAAGTCCTGTTCAGTCAAGTCAGTTCCATGATCCTGCATATCAGAACAAGAACATGGTTTTAACAACAGTTGATGAGGCAGAACAGTATGCTGAGAACGTATCTTTCGGCGCATATAAACTTCCAGAAAGTCTTATTCACAGCATCTCATCACGTGAGGGAATGGACCTTGCTATCTCTGAGGACCTTCTGTCACAGTTTGACAAGAGCACCCAGGCTGCCTATGAGCGTTTCTATGGGGTGCAGAAGAGTATCCAGCAGCCCACTCAACAGTCTGCTCCGCAGCAGCCTGCAATTCCTGACTCAGTAAAGGCGCTGCTCTCGGATTCTGTTAAGACTGTTCTTGACTCTCTTCAGGCTGTAAGCGATTCTATCAATAAGCAGATGGCGAATGCAGAGAATAAGAAAGACCTGCAATATATCCATCAGGCCAGCAATGTATTGTACTTCGGTCGTGTGCCTGGTTCTCCTGAGGTGGGTGACGTGCGTGTGACATTCGAAAAGGTCGTTCCTGCCAAGGTTACTGTTATGGCTGTTGTCGATGGCGATTCTTTCAAACCTTTCAAGGCCAAGAACGGCAAGCGTTTCCAGACTCTCGTGATGGGTAAGAAGAGCGGTGACGAGATCATCGATGCCGCAAAGGAGTCTAATAATATGATTCTCTGGGCTTTGCGCATCATAGGTATCTTGATGGTTATCGGTGGTCTTAAAGGCATCTTCGGCTTTATCGAGACAATTCTCAAGGTTGTTCCTTTTATTGCAGGTATCTTCGGATGGGGCGTTGGTCTCGTTTGTACTGTTATCGGTATCGCATGGTCGCTTATCATTATTGCCATCGCTTGGCTGTTCTATCGTCCTCTGCTGGGCATCTCACTTCTCGTCCTTGCAGGATTCCTTGTTTGGGTATTTGCCTTCAAAGGCAAGGATAAACTCAAAGAACTGGCAGCCAAGGCTCAAAACAAGAATGCTGCACCAGCTCCTGTTGCAGAATAAAAACGAAATCTTATGAGGAGGATTTTATTATCTATAGTAATGTGTCTGTACGCTCTTTGTAGTGTACAGGCACAGACTACTGGCCAATTCCCTGGCGGACTGGATGATGACGGGAGAGGGCCGGATGAGACAGATGGCGCGATGGTGTATAGTGTTACTAATGAGTCGGAATTCCTGGCTGCGTTAGGAAACAACCGTACGGTCATAATTGCTGCAGGTGTGCATCTTAATCTCTCACGCGTCCTGGAAAATGAGGAGATGTTCTTGAAAGTACCGGGACGTCGCTGGGTTTCTAGCGCTACTGATATCATAAGCAAACAGCCGCTGGTGGTCAGTGAGTCAGAAACAGACGGACGTCAGTTGGCTCTTCTCAATTTCAAAGGCCTTATCATCAAAGGTGAACAGAACTCAAGCATTGAGGTCGATCCTCGGTATTCTTTTTGCCTGCATTTCATCAATTGTCAAAATTGTGAGGTGCATAATCTCACCATCGGACATACAGAGGGAGGCTTCTGCTCTGGTGGCGTGATAGGTGTTAGGGGAGGACGTATGATCTTGGTTAAGGACTGTGACCTCTATGGTTGTGGTACCTATGGTCTGGACTTATGGGATACATCTGACTTTGGCCTTATGAATTCAAATATTCACGACTGCACTTACGGTATCATGCAGCTCAGAAGTTGTGTGGCAGTCAAGTTTAATAAGTGCGACTTCTTCAATAACCGTGAGTATGACCTGATAGAAGGTTGGGGTAACGAGGGAGTAGTCTTCGATGATTGTCGTTTCTTTGCCAATTGGGGTGATGCTCCGCTCTTCCATCTTGACAATACATTCTATCTTATGGGATGTAAGGTCTATCACCCAACAGCAAATCTCGGTTCTATGAATATGTGTGAGCAGATAGGCGATAAGACGGAGTTTTATCCAAATCCTCTCGATCCGGATATTCAGAGTCGTGGAATTGGTCCTAAATAATATATAATAAGGTGTAGAATAGCATGGATATGAATAGTTTTAAGGAAACCATGGGTAAGGTACTCAAAGGTTGTGGATGCCTCAGCATAGGTTTCTTCGTACTGTTATTAATAATAGGCATCTTCGCTGACGATGAGGAGAAAAAAGATGCAGAGGAAGAGACAGCACAAAAGACAGAACAAGTTGAAAAGAAAGATTCTGTCATCGTAAATGAGCCTCTTGAGGGTGACCCGTACGCAGAACTTGATGATCTTATTGGTTTGAACAGCGTAAAGAAAGAAGTCCGTTCTCTTGCCAATTTTGTCAAAGTTCAGAAACAGCGTGAGACTCAGGGTCTGAAGACTGCTAAGGTCTCTTATCATCTCGTGTTCTATGGCTCTCCTGGTACAGGAAAGACTACAGTAGCACGAATCGTGGGTAGGATTTATAAGGATCTGGGAGTACTGAAGAAGGGACATACCGTAGAGACTGACCGTGGTGGACTTGTTGCAAAGTATATGGGTCAGACGGCTCTTAAGACAGATACTGTTATCCAGCAGGCTCTTGATGGAGTGCTTTTTATCGATGAGGCATATTCACTTGTCCCTGAAGGAGGTAATGGACAGGATTATGGTCAGGAGGCCATATCTACACTTCTGAAACGTATGGAAGATTATCGTGACCGTCTGGTTGTGATTATTGCTGGCTATAAGAATGAGATGCAGCGATTTATCGATTCTAACCCAGGATTACAGTCACGTTTCAACCGTTACATCGACTTCCCTGATTATTCTGGTGTGGAATTGGCTGATATATTCAAGATGTACATGAAGAAGAATCAGTACACTCTTGCTGATGATGCAGAGGAATTTCTTAAGGAACAGTTTGAATATGCTGTGGCGCATAAAGACCGCAACTTCGGTAATGCCCGTTTTGCCCGTAATGTCTTTGAAAAGAGCATTCAGTCGCAGGCAAATCGTCTTGAAGGAATGACAAACCTCAGTAAGGAGCAGCTGACAGAACTGACAGTCGATGATCTTAAAGGAGGTTTCTCGGCAAGGACTAATATTGGACAAGAATAATTTATACAGAATGTAATCCGATATAATCTATGCGGAATATATTATATAAGGGTATATCCCTATTTATTGCAGTATCGTCTGTAATGCCTGTTTGGGCTCAGGACAGACATTTCGAGAGTTGTCCCCTCGAAGTGATTAATATAGGATGGAGTAACAAGACCATTGAAAACGTCATAAATGGTAGTCTTGGCATCATGCTGGAACGTTTCGATCAGACGTGGCCGACATGGATGGTCGGTTCCGTCAGGGAAACGATGGAGAAAGGCCTTGACAAACAAGTGCTGGACAAAGAGACGGATCTGACAGTCACCGTGGATATCAAAAACGGTTATGTGAGAGTGGGCGATGGCGGTACCGACGGTGAGTATATGTCTGCCTGTTATTGGAAACGCTCAAACGGACATAGACTGTTGGCAGTTCTTTTGGGTAAACCTACAGACCCGTGCATAGAGGTGTTGTGTACCTACGACTACGATCCTGTCAGGAAATGTCTCATCCCGGAGCCCGACATCCTTAAGGGCTATCGCTGGGGCGACAAGGGAGGATACAATCAGATGTTCTGTATTCTGCCACGGAAAGGTAAGAATATCATTGTTGAAGACTGGAGTGGTAATGATGGTCCTGTACAGCATACATTTGTCTGGGACGGCATGAAACCCGTCTATGCCAAGACAGTGCCACTCGTTTTTAATGAGGATGGCCGTCCGGAAAGGTAGCGAAGCGCATTGCGTGGAACGCTTCAATATTCATAAAGCAATAATATAAATAGGTATATGAGAAAAATCGCATCATTGTTTTTGCTCCTTGTACTTACTGCAACAATCCAGGCGCAGAATGCCCAAGTAGCAAGTATCCGAAAGAAGTATGCCGAGGCCAAGGAAATCATGGCCAACAAGAAGAAAGCCGAGTTACCCCCTGACGAGACTGTGGTGACAAGCCATTATATGGCTCCTGGTGCAGGTCCCATCAAGGATGTGACGCATTATTACTATACAGGTGAGCTCGACGAGAACCTCGGCAACGTATATTATACACCTTATTTTATAACGCGTAAGTATAATGTCGGGGCCAGAGAGTATTACGAGGAGTTCCTTTTCGACAAAGGCAGTCTTGTGTTCTACTTCAATAAGAGCCAGAATGATGAGACCCGCTATTATTGGGGTCAGAACGGCTTCTTCCACGAAGTCGTAAAAGGTCAGAAAATGATGGACGAGGTTTTTGCCTCCCGTCTTGCCAACGACCTTACAGAGGCATTTCACCGACTAATGAACCGCGAATATTGATATGAAGAAACTGATGCTTTTTGCCATTATTGCAATAGCAGTGATGGTTGGTTGTAAGAACAAGGGGCAGACAGCTCCTGCCGATAATAAGGATTCTCTTTCAGCTGTTATTGACAGTATTATCGAGGAGAACGATACTACCCCGTTGCCGATGTTCCTCATCGGTACCGATGGGAATTATATGCAGATGCTCTATTGGGCGAACATCGAGGAACCCAAGAAGGAAGACGATGATGACGATTGGGTAGAGATCATACACAAGAGTTGGGAACTTCAGGAGATGTTCCGTCGTAATGCCGCACAGTATACCAACCGTATTGTTGGCGACAAGATTGTGAAGGTGAAGTTCATTGATGAGGTTTTGAAAGATCCTGACGGCAACACTCCAAGCATAGGTGAGATTCACGGACGTGAAGAGATACCATCCCTATGCGCTCGTTTCGATTTCGTTAACCCAAAGGATAAGACTGCTGATGATCCTACCTGGGGCGTGGTAATATGTACTGACAGCTATCTTAACTCCAGAAAGCAACTCTCTATCAAGTCATGCGCAAAAGATGACGGCAGTCTTCCCAATCTTCCAGCCGATATCATCAAACAGATGGAGAAAGAATATGGTATGAAGGCTGCCAGTTCTCCACAACTCAGTATTATCGGCAACCGTTATATTCACGGTACCATACAGTTCGAGGGCCAGTATAAGAATGCTCCCAAAGACCCGAATGATGCCGAGCGCAAATATGCCCTTGCTCTTGAGTTGATAATCGACAGTGGTAAGGTTTATAAGTTGGAACAACTGGGATATTTCGACGAGGAGTTTGGTTGCGTATGGAATGCAGATGCCGATGGTTATATCTCCAACGATATCGCTGCTGCTTTCGAGGGTCCAAAGGGTCTGGAACTCTGTTATACCCATGGTGCTCCAGAGAGTTTCTGTATAGGTATGATCTACCTTAGAGAAGGAAAACTTATCGAACATCAATACGAGATATTCCATAGTCTTATCGACGAGGAAATTCCCATCTGGAAGAAAGATATTGCAGAGATGGATAAGATGTATCATGCTGATAATATGAGCGATAAGAATGTAAAACTTTCCAAATGGGCTCATTGCTTTATAGACTACGAGAACGACTGGATATGGCTGCGTGATAAGGAGGATAAGAATGGCGCTTTCTTTATTCGTAAGGATGATAAGTTCCTGCTTATGGCTATAGAGACTCCACGTCTTCAACCATCGAGATGTGATAAGGATGGTGTCTGCTATCTTAAATTGTCTGGCTCAGCCGGAGGCCCCTCAATGCAACACGAGATACACGCCTTCAAAGGTGGTAAACGAATATGGAAACTGAACGTCATCGAAGTTTCTGGCGAGGTAAATTCTGCCAGCCTTAATGACAAGGAGATATCCGTTGAGGAAGGCAAAGCTTACCTTGACAAGGTTCCGGAAGGTCAGCAGATCAACGTTTATTTCAAAGAAATTGAGTAAGCAGAAAGAAAAGTAGCCGTCAGATTTTGTCCGGCGGCTTTTTTTGTGTATCTTTGCAAACGATATGAAGAAGATGATAACGATATTGGGTCCTACGGCATCAGGGAAAACTCCTGTGGCTGCTCATCTGGCTGCATCTATTGGTGGAGAGATTATCTCTGCTGATTCCCGACAGGTATACCGCAGGATGGATATCGGTACAGGCAAGGATCTGGCAGATTATACGGTCTCATCTATAAAAGTCCCATATCATCTTATCGATATCCGCGAACCAGGAACGAAATACAACCTCTTTGAGTATCAGCAGGATTTCTTCGATGCTTATCAGGATATCCAGAGTAGGGGAGCAGTACCTATCCTCTGTGGAGGTACAGGCTTGTATATTGAGGCTGTTCTGAAGGGATATCATCTCTCACCGGTACCTCAGAATCAGGAGCTTCGCGACAGTCTTGAAGGCAAGTCTCTCGCAGAGCTTACCCAGATGCTTACAGAGCTGAAAGCCAGGACAGGTTCGAATATGCACAATAAGACAGATGTCGATTCTTGTCAGAGAGCCATCAGGGCAATAGAGATTGAGACTTATAATATTGAGAATCCGACTCCACGGAGAGAGCTGCCTCCTGTCGATTCTGTTATCATCGGAATAAATATCGATCGTGAGCTGCGCCGTGAGAAGATCACCCGACGCCTGAAAGCCAGATTAGAGGAAGGTATGATAGATGAGGTAAAAGCCCTGCTCGACGAGGGCATACCTGCAGAAGACCTTATTTACTATGGCCTGGAGTATAAGTTTGTCACGGAATATATTACCGGCAAGACATCATACGATGAGATGTATTCCCGACTTGAGATAGCCATCCATCAGTTTGCCAAGCGACAGATGACGTGGTTCAGAGGCATGGAGCGCAGAGGCTTTAAGATAAATTGGATTGACGCAACACTCCCTATGGAGGAAAAGATAGAAAGGATAAAACAGTTATGGCAGTAGAGTCTAAAAGGTGGGGCATCCTTTATTGCCCGAGAACAGGATTCACCAGCCCTCGTAAGCGATGGGAGAGAATCAGTCATGCTCTCGATGTGCGTAAAGTCGAGTATGACATGGTACAGAGTGAGACGTCCGACAGTGTTGAGCGTCTTATAAAGATGATGATCTCCAATGGATACAAGACCATCATCATCGTTGGTGGCGACTCTGCCCTTAACGATGCAGTCAACTGTATTATGCTGGAGGAGAAGTCGGTGCGTGAGGGAATTGCCTTAGGTGTTATCCCTAATGGTCTGATGAACGACTTCGCCCGTTTCTGGGACTTCGATGAAGACAAAATCGAGCAGACCATCGACTGGCTTTTGCTACATCGTGTACGTAAGATTGATCTTGGCTGCATCCGCTATACTAATGCCAAAGGCGATAAGTGTCATCGCTACTTCCTTAACTGTATCAATATCGGAATGACTGCCGATATCATGAACCTTCGTCGCCAGACTCGTCGTCTCTTTGGTTCTCGCACCTTATCTTTTATATCCTCTCTCTTTGTGATGCTGTTCCATCGTATGGAGTATAAGATGAAACTGAAGATCAACAGCGATGTTATCGACCGCAAGGTTATGACAGTCTGCATTGGTTCTGGTCCCGGATATGGACAGACTCCCAACGCTGTGCCTTATAACGGCATGCTCGATGTCTCTGTGGTTTATCATCCAGAGATGGTGCAGCTGATAGAGGGCGTATGGTTGTTGGTTACAGGCCGATTCCTTAATCACCGTTCCGTACACCCTTATCGCACTCAGGAGATACAGGTGGAATATGCCAAGCATGCGATAGTAGGAATCGACGGACGACTGATGAAAACTCCTGTCGGGCCTTATCGTATAAATGTCGAACAGGAAGTAATAAATTTCCTTATTCCTGCATAATTATTAAGCCTCAGCCCCCGCTGGGGCTTAAATATATGTTAAATATTGTGTTTTCCTTTGCAGTTTGACGGAAAATGACTACTTTTGGAAATTGAAACTAAAACTTAATTTCAAATTATAAAAACCTGTTTAAGGAACTATGAGTTATTTACGATTAGAAAAAGCCGTGATGACAAACTTGCAAGAGAGTCTTCGTCGCGAATTGCTCAGAACCAACCGTTCAGGCGCATACAGCTCATCTACGCTCGTAGACTGTAATACGCGCAAATACCACGGTTTGCTGGTTGTTCCTGTACCCGAGCTTGATGATGAGAACCATGTGCTCCTGTCATCGCTCGACTGTACTGTAATCCAGCATGGCGCTGAGTTCAACCTCGGACTCCACAAGTATCAGGGCAACAACTTCAGTCCAAACGGACATAAGTACATCCGTGAGTTTGATGCCAGCCTCGTACCTACAACAACGTACAGGGTTGGTGGTGTGATTCTTAAGAAGGAGGTAATCTTCCAGCATTATGAGGACCGTATCCTCATTCGTTATACTCTGGTAGAAGCCCATTCTGCTACAACATTGCGCTTCCGCCCGTTCCTGGCATTCCGCAGTGTTCGTCAGTTTACTCATGAGAACATGACTGCCAGCCGCGAGTATCATGAGATCGACGGTGGTATCAAGACTTGTATGTATGCCGGATATCCCGACCTGTATATGCAGTTCTCTAAGAAGAATGAGTTCGTGTTCCAGCCAGACTGGTATCGTGGTGTGGAATATCCGAAGGAGCAGGAACGCGGTTATGCCTCTAACGAGGATCTCTACGTACCCGGCTATTTCGAGATGCCTATCAAGAAGGGTGAGAGCATCGTCTTCTCTGGCTCTACTTCTCAGATCAAGTCTTCATCATTGAAGAAACTCTTTGATGAGGAGGTAGCCGACAGAAAGCCTCGCGATAACTTCTATCACTGTCTGGTAACGGCAGCTCACCAGTTCCATAATCGTCAGCCTAACGATGATCGTTATCTGTTGGCTGGTTATCCTTGGTTCAAGGCTCGTGCCCGTGATACGTTTATCGCTTTGCCAGGTCTTACTCTTGCTATTGGCGAGATCGACTATTTCGAGATGGTGATGAAGACCTCCGAGAAAGCACTCCGTGAGTTTATGGACGACAAGCCTATCTCCGGCAAGATCTATGAGATAGAGCAGCCCGATGTTCCTCTCTGGGCTATCTGGGCTGTTCAGCAGTATGCCAAGGAGGTAGGTCGTGACAAGTGCTTTGAGATGTACGGCAAACTGATTCAGGATATTGTGAAATATATCCTCGACGGCAAGCATCCGAACCTTCGTCTCGACGATAATGGCCTGCTCTACAGTAACGGACGTAACAAGGCTGTCACATGGATGAACTCCACAGCCAACGGCAAACCCGTTGTGCCTCGTTCAGGATATATCGTAGAGTTTAATGCTCTCTGGTATAACGCCCTTAAGTTCTGTGCTTCGATGGCAGCAGAGAAGGGTGATGCCAAGGACGCAGAACAACTCGAGACCCTTGCTGTAACTGTCAAGCAGTCGTTCGTAGAGACCTTCGTCAACGAATACGGCTATCTGCTCGACTATGTTGACGGCAATATGATGGACTGGAGCGTACGTCCTAACATGATCTTCGCTGTAGCCCTCGACTATTCACCACTGAGTCAGGATCAGATGAAGAGCGTAGTAGATATATGTACGCGCGAGCTTCTCACTCCTAAGGGACTGCGTTCGCTCTCTCCAAAGAGTGGGGGATACAATCCTATCTACGTTGGTCCACAGACACAGCGCGACTATGCTTACCATCAGGGAACAGCCTGGCCTTGGCTCGGCGGATTCTACATGGAGGCATGTCTGAAACTCTATAAGCGTTCTCGTCTCTCATTCATCGAGCGTCAGCTTGTGGGTTATGAGGATGAGATGGACTATCATGCTATCGGAACAATCTCTGAGCTCTTCGACGGTAACCCTCCATTCCACGGACGTGGTGCCATGTCGTTTGCCATGAACGTAGCAGAGATCCTGCGCACGCTCAAGCTCATTGATAAGTATTCATATCAAAAATAAGGAGGGACGTCTATGAAAGTATTAATGTTTGGATGGGAGTATCCTCCTCACGTATTCGGTGGACTCGCCACTGCTAACTATGGTATCTCTGAGGGTCTGAAGGCTCAGGGCGACATGGACATCACGCTTTGTCTGCCTCATCCGTTCGGTGATGAGAGTCAGCATGCTTGTCGTATCGTTGCCATGAATGCTGTGCCTATTGCATACCGCGATGTAGACTATGATTATGTCAAGCAGCGTGTGGGCAATATCATGGATCCTGACTACTATTTCAAGCTCCGTGAGCATATCTATGCCGACTTCAACTACATGAACGTGAATGATCTCGGTGCTATGGAGTTTGCCGGAGGTTATCCTGGCAATCTTCACGAGGAGATCAACAACTACTCTATCATCGCAGGTCAGGTGGCCCGCACAGAGGAGTTTGACATCATCCACGCTCACGACTGGCTTACCTTC
Organism: uncultured Prevotellaceae bacterium; assembly: GCA_902761605.1. GTDB lineage: Bacteria > Bacteroidota > Bacteroidia > Bacteroidales > Bacteroidaceae > Prevotella. The sequence continues at coordinate 20,227 of CACWLC010000028.1, read as the reverse complement.
CCTGCTGGTATCCACGCTAAGCAGGTATCTGGCAAACCACTCTGCATCCACGTGCACGCTACTGATTTCGACCGTTCTCGTGGTAAGGTTAATCCTACTGTCTACTCTATCGAGAAGAACGGTATGGACTGGGCCGACTGTATCATGTGTGTGTCAGAGCTGACACGTCAGACGGTTATCAACCAGTATCACCAGGATCCTCGTAAGTGTTTCACCGTTCACAATGCCGTTTATCCTCTGCCACAGGAGTATCAGGATATCCCACGTCCCGACCATACCGGCAAGGAGAAGGTTGTAACCTTCCTCGGACGTATCACGATGCAGAAGGGTCCTGAGTACTTCGTTGAGGCTGCCACTATGGTGCTCCATCGCACTCGTAACGTCCGCTTCTGTATGGCTGGTTCCGGTGATATGATGGATGCGATGATCCAGCTTGCTGCCGAGCGTGGCATCGCCGATCGTTTCCACTTCCCTGGCTTCATGCGCGGAAAACAGGTTTACGAATGCCTTAAGGCTTCTGATGTATATGTCATGCCTTCAGTATCTGAGCCGTTTGGTATCTCTCCACTGGAGGCTATGCAGTGCGGCACGCCTTCGATCATCTCGAAGCAGTCTGGCTGTGCTGAGATCCTCACCAACTGTATCAAGGTTGACTATTGGGACATCCACGCCCTCGCCGATGCCATCTACTCTATCTGTATGAACGAGTCGCTCTTCCAGTATCTTAAGGATGAGGGCAAGCGCGAGGTAGACCAGATAACATGGGAGAAGGTAGGTGCCTGGATTCGCACACTCTATCGCCGCACCCTCGGATGGGAAGAATAAAATGAAATAATGAAAAAATGAAAAAATGAAATAGTTATGAAAACGATTTGTTTATATTTCGAGATACATCAGATTATTCATCTGAAGAGATACCGTTTCTTTGACATCGGTACCGATCATTATTACTATGATGACTACGAGAACGAGCGTAGCATCACTGACATCGTAGAGCGCAGCTACATGCCTGCACTCAACACCCTGCACGACATGATCAATGAGAACGGCAAGTTCTTCAAGGTTGCCTTCTCTCTGTCAGGTACAGGTATCGAGCAGCTGGAGTATCATGCTCCTCAGGTTATTGCCAAGCTGCAGGCTATGAACGAGACTGGTTGCGTGGAGTTCCTCGCAGAGCCTTACAGCCATGGCCTGTCATCACTCGCAAACGAGGAGACCTTCGCCCTCGACGTAAAGAAACAGGCAGCCAAGATTGAGGAGCTCTTCGGCAAGAAGCCTACAGTGGCCCGTAACTCTTCTCTCATCTATAGCGATGATATCGGTGCTCAGATAGCAGCCATGGGCTTCAAGGGTATGCTCACCGAGGGTGCCAAGCACGTGCTCGGATGGAAGAGTCCTCACTATGTATATAACTGTAACATCGCTCCCAACCTGAAGCTGTTGCTTCGCGACGTAGAGCTGTCTGACGATATCTCTCTGCGCTTCAACAACTCTGAGTGGGATGGTTATCCACTCTTCGCTGATGCTTATATCGATCGCATCGCACGCTTCCCTGAGGAGGAGCAGATCATCAATATCTTCATGGAGCTCTCTGCTCTGGGTATCGCCCAGCCTCTCAGCTCAAACATCCTCGACTTCATCCGTGCTCTCCCGGCATGTGCTAAGGAGAAGGGCATCAACTTCATGACACCTTCAGAGATCTGTAAGGCTTGCAAGAGCGTAGGTCAACTCGACGTGCCCGATACTCTCTCATGGGTTGACGAGGAGCGCGACGTCAGCTGCTGGTTGGGTAACGCTATGCAGCGCGAGGCTTTCAATAAGCTCTACTCTGTAGCAGATCGTCTGCGTATCGCCAACGACCCACGTATCAACCAGGACTGGGATTACCTGCAGGCATCCAACAACTTCCGTTTCATGACTACCAAGCCATCTAACGTAGGACTGGATCGTGGTATCTACAGCGGACCGTTTGATGCGTTCACCAACTACATGAATATCCTTGGTGACTTCATCAACAGAGTAAATGCCCTCTATCCTCTCGACATCGACAATGACGAGCTCGAGGGTCTGCTCACCACCATCAAGAACCAGGGTGATGAGATTGAGCTTAAGGATAAGGAGATTACCCGTCTGAAGGCAAAGCTCGAGAAGCTCGAGGGTGCAAAGCCAAAGGCTGAGAAGAAACCAGCAGCTAAGAAGGCACCAGCAAAGAAAGCCGCAAAAAAGGCAGAATAACGTAAAAACTTGTATAAAAATTCGGGGTTCTCGGTCTGAGAGCCCCGTTTTTGTTGTTTTTATACAATTTATTGCCTTTTTCCTTTGGTGTTTCGGAAATATAGTGTACCTTTGCACCCCGAAAAGATTGTAGTACAACCATTAATAAGAATGAGGACATCAATTTTTGACTTGTTGGACCGTAAGGGAAAGCTCCCAGTGAGCATGCTTACGGCCTATGATTTTCATACCGCTGCGACTATCGACGAAGCTGGTATTGACATGATTCTTGTTGGCGATTCCCTTGGAAACGTCATGTTAGGTTACGAAAACACACTGGCTGTCACCGTTGACGATATGATACATCACGGCAAGGCAGTATGTCGGGGTGCCAAAAACGCTTTCGTAGTTATCGACATGCCCTTTATGTCGTATCAGACATCCGTTGAGGATGCAGTACGTAATGCAGGGCGTATCATGAAGGAGACCAACTGTCAGGCCGTAAAGCTTGAGGGCGGTGTGGAATATGCCGACCGTATCAAGGCCATCGTTCAGGCTGGTATCCCTGTTGTGGCTCATATCGGACTGACACCTCAGTCGGTTAATGCCATGGGTGGTTATAAGGTCCAGGGCCGTTCACTCGAACAGGCAAAGAAACTGTTGCTCGATGCTCAGGCAGTAGATGAGGCAGGTGCCTTCGCCATCACCTTAGAGTGTGTGCCCGCAGCACTGGCAAAGATGATTACCTATCAGACCAAGGCTCTGACAATAGGTATCGGTGCCGGCAACGGTTGCGACGGACAGGTGCTGGTATATCAGGATATGTTGGGCTATAACGACGGCTTCATACCGAAGTTCGTTAAGAAATATGCCGATCTGCACAGCATCATGCTCGATGCATTCAAACAGTATAAGCAGGAGTGCGAGCAGCGCAGTTTCCCTGCAGAGTCTCAGACCTACGCCATCGGCGATGATGTGATGCAGGAGTTGTTTGAGGTAGAGGTGAGAAGATAGAAGTTAGAAAGATTATGAAGGTAGTAAAGACAGTAAAGGAAGTAAGAGATATCGTGTCGGCCTGGAAGAAGGAAGGGCTGAGTGTAGGACTTGTGCCCACGATGGGATTCCTCCACGAGGGGCATCAGAGCCTTATCAGTAAGTCTGCAAGCCAGAACGACCGCACGGTGGTTTCTGTGTTTGTCAATCCTATTCAGTTCGGTCCCAATGAAGACCTTGAGGCCTATCCACGTGACCTTAACCGCGACATGCAGAAGGTAGAAGAGGCTGGGGGAGACCTTATCTTCAATCCCGAGCCCGAGGAGATGTATCCTGGACATTTCACATCATTCATCGACACGACAGAGACTACGGAACTGCTCTGCGGTGCCGTGCGTCCGGTTCATTTCCGTGGCGTTTGTACCGTTGTGGGCAAACTCTTCAACATCGTCCAGCCTGACCGTGCATACTTCGGACAGAAGGATGCCCAGCAGCTGGCTACGGTGAAGCGTTTCGTGCGCGACCTGAACTTCCCGTTGGAGATAGTGCCTTGTCCTATCGTTCGTGAGGCTGACGGACTCGCCAAGTCGAGCCGTAACACATATCTTAACCCCGAGGAGCGTAAGGCAGCCCTTATCCTCTCACAGAGTCTTAAGAAGGGTCAGGAGGCTATCCAGCAGGGCGAGCGCGATGCCAGGAAGGTTATCGACATCATCCGTGAGAACCTCCAGACAGAGCCACTTGCACGTATCGACTACGTAGAGGTGGTTGACTTCGAGAACATCCAGCGCACACCGTCCATCGATGGTGAGACTCTCGTAGCTATCGCCGTATATATTGGTAAGACACGTCTCATCGACAATTTCATTGTAAACATATAATCCCAGGGAGATGGAATTAACTATGCTGAAGGCAAAGATACACCGTGCTACAGTGACACAGGCCGACCTCGACTATGTGGGCAGTATCACTATCGATTCTAACCTGCTTGCCGAGTCGGGCATCATGGAATATGAGATGGTGGCTATCGCCGATATCGACAATGGTAGCCGCTTCGAGACTTACGTCATCGCAGGCGAGGCAGGTTCCGGCATCATCTGCCTTAACGGTGCTGCTGCAAAGTGTGTCAACGTAGGCGACAAGGTGATAATCATGGCTTATGCTCAGATGACTCCTGATGAGGCTAAGAGCCATAAGCCCACCGTTCTGTTTGTCGACGATAACAACAAGATTGTCCGCAAGGCCAACTACGAGAAACACGGACTGCTGATAGAACAGTGAATAGGGAATAGTGAAGATGCTGACAGGAAAGACGATAGTATTAGGAGTGACGGGAAGCATTGCTGCCTATAAGATTGCCAATCTGGCATCGATGCTGGTAAAGCTCAATGCCGATGTGCATGTCATCATGACCCAGAACGCCACGAAGTTCATCACCCCGATGACCTTCGAGACTCTGACGAACAACAAGTGCATCGTCGACACCTTCGACCGCAACTTCAGTTTCGATGTCAAGCATGTCTCGCTGGCCAAGCGAGGCGACCTCTTTATGGTAGCCCCCTGTACTGCCAATGTCATCGGTAAGGTGGCTGGCGGCATCTGCGACGATATGCTCACCACTACCATCATGGCCACGAAGGCCCCAGTGCTCTTCGCTCCTGCCATGAACACCGGTATGTGGGAGAACGCTATCCTTCAGGATAATCTTCAGAAACTCCAGCGTTTCGGCTATCATATCATCCAGCCTGTCGTAGGCCGTCTGGCTTGTGGCGATACCGGTAGCGGTAAGATGCCGTCAGAGGAGACTCTCTTAGAGCATATCCTGCTGCATCTGGCCAGGGAAAAGGACCTCAAGGGCAAGAGGGTTCTTGTCACCGCTGGTCCTACCCAGGAGGCTATCGACCCCGTGCGTTTCATCACCAACCACTCCTCTGGCAAGATGGGCTATGCCATTGCCAAGATGGCAGTGCTCCGTGGTGCTGATGTCACTCTCGTATCCGGTCCTGTAGGCATCCAGCCTTTCGCAGACATTGAGAAAGTGGATGTTAAGAGCGCCCAGGATATGTTTGATGCCGTCACTAATCGCAGCGCTGACAGCGATATCATAATCATGTGTAGTGCCGTAGCCGACTACCGCCCAGCCGTCTATTCCGAACAGAAGGTCAAGAAGCATGACGACGATCTTACCATCCGTCTGGAACGCACTCAGGATATCCTTGGCTGGCTCGGTGAACATAAGCGTGAGGGCCAGATTCTCGTTGGCTTCTCTATGGAGACGGAGAATCTGATAGACAACTCCCGTGCCAAACTCCTTAAGAAGCATGCCGACGTTATCTGTGCCAACTCCATCGCAGGCGATAAGACCGGCTTTGCCGTAGATACGAACAAAGTGACACTCATCACCCCCGATGCTATCGAGGAATTGCCTCTTTGTTCCAAGGAAGAAACAGCCGATCGCATACTTGATTTCCTATGCATATCCTGATCGATATAGGCAATTCTACCATCGTGGTGGCCATTGCCGACCATGAGGGTAACATCACTAACCACTGGCGTTTCAAGACCCGTAAGGAAGAGACTGTGAGTTTCTTCCGCTACGAACTGAAGCAGGGTCTGAGGAAATACGGTGTGGAGCTGACTGATGTGGAGAGTGTAACCATATCATCAGTTGTTCCTGAGGTCGACGATGATGTGGCCCAGGCTATCAACGACCTTACCGGCATCGACCCACATTTCTTCTGTATCGATGATGCCAAGGGTCTTATCACCATCGATATCGAGTCGCCCTCGCAGCTGGGCAAAGACCGTCTTGCCGATGCTCTCGGAGCCGTTGCCTGTCATGGGGCTCCTGCCATTGTCATCGATTTCGGTACTGCCACCACTTTCGGCATCATCGACGAGAATAATACCTTCAAGGGCGGACTTATCATCCCGGGTGTGAAGACCTCGTTGAACGCCTTGAGCCAGCGGGCCTCTCAGTTACCCTCCATAAGTATCAGCAAGCCTCAGAACCTCATAGGGCGCAACACCCTGGAGTGTATGCAGAGCGGTATACTCTATGGCACAGCCTCGATGATCGACGGCCTTATCGACCGTCTGAAGACTTCACTTCCTGAATCAGTAAATATCGTCGCTACAGGCGGTATGGCTAAGAACATCGTGCCTTACTGCCGCCACAAGATAGTGCTCGATGAATATCTGTTACTAAAAGGACTTTTCAAAGCCACCCATCACTAATGAGAATCGTTATCATCGGCTCAGGTAATCTGGCCACCCAACTCTCGCTGGCTCTCCACGATGCCGGCCAGGATATCGTGCAGGTTTTCAGCCGCACAGCAGATCATGCCAAGTGCCTGGCTGACAAGCTCGGCTGCGCCTATACCTCTGACATAAACGCTATCAGCCCTGATGCCGACATATATATCATCTCTGTTAAGGATGATGCCATCGCTGAGGTAGCTCAGGCAGTAGGTCAGAGCAGTCCTAATGCCCTTATCCTTCATACCGCTGGAAGTGTGGCTATGAGCGTTCTTGGCTCCTGTGCCTCCCGCTATGGAGTGCTCTATCCCATGCAGACCTTCTCCAAGACCCGTAGGGTTGATTTCCGTGAGATTCCCTGTTTTATCGAGGCCTCCGACGATAAGTCGCTTGGCGAGCTGCGCTTCTTGGCTGAGAGCATCTCCGACCATGTGGTAGACTGCGATTCCGGGAAACGTAAGAAGATGCACCTCGCAGCCGTGCTGGCCTGTAACCTCACCAACCACTGTTATCGCCTTGCAGAACGGGTGCTCGAATCCGAACAGATCGATTTCCGTCTCTTCCTGCCGCTTATTGCCGAGACAGCTAATAAGGTTACGATGATGTCACCAAAAAACGCTCAGACGGGTCCTATGGTGCGTTACGACCAGAGTGTCATGCAGATGCAGATGTCTATGCTCCCCGATGAGCGCACCCGCGAGATCTACCGTCTCATGGCCGACAGCATCCACGCCGACGCAGAATGCACATTCTGAATTCAAAAGAGAGTTGCTATTCCGTTACAGTTTTCACAAACCCGTTAAGCCAGGTTTTCCACTTATCGAGTATCGTAGGCTCTGAATCAGGTTCCGGCTCGGGCTCTGGTTCGGGTTGGGGCTCAGGCTGTGGTTCAGGTTCTGGAGCTGGAGTAACCACTGCTGGCTCCGGCTCTTTTGCCGGCTCTACTTCGAATTGCAGCTCTGTCTGGGTTATTGCATTTGCCATCGTCGGACTCTTACGAACAACAGGCCTATATAGTCCCTTAATAATATCCTCGTAATACGCATCATCATTCGCATGTACATCCATCTGTACCTCTTTCTGCAATCGATCCTCCATTCCTGTTGCTAAGATAGTCACCTTGGCATCCTCACCCAGCGAATCATCCGTTGCCGTACCCCAAATAACCTCGATATTCGGATCCAGCTGGTCAAAGAAATCATCTATTTCCTGCAGCTCACGGACGAAGATAGGATACTCATCGCTGGCATAGATATTAAACAGTATCCTCTTTGCCTTGCCGATATCATTGCCATAGAGTAGGGGAGAGTCTAATGCATTCATGATGGCCTTCTCCACACGATGCTCACCACTGGCTCTTCCCATTGCCATTATCGCACCGCCTCCGTCTCTCATCGTTGTCTCCACATCACGGAAGTCACTCTTTATACCTCCATCGCTTGGCAGAGTGATAAGTTCCGAGATTCCCTTCACGGCATCCATAAGTATATTGTCAGCCCTGAGAAATGCTTCCTTCAGTGGAATCTCCGCATCCGAATATACATCACAGAGGCGCTCATTGTTTACGATGAGCAGCGCATCCACATTCTTACGCATCTCCTCCACTCCCTTCAGAGCCTTGATTATCTTACGGTTCTTCTCGAAATAGAAAGGAATAGTAACCACACCTATCGTCAACAGTCCCATACTCTTGGCCACTCCAGCCACAACAGGAGCAGCACCAGTACCTGTACCGCCACCCATACCAGCCGTAACAAACACCATCTTCGTGTCATCAGAAAGCAGTTTCTTAATGCTGTCGAGCGTATTCTCGGCTTCATTACGTCCTCTTTCAGGATCACCTCCTGCGCCCAAGCCTTCACCCAACTGAATCTTCACAGGCACATCAGAGCGCGAGAGCGACTGACTATCCGTATTGCAGACGGCATACGTCACACCCTCTACTCCCTCCTTATACATATTATTGACAGCGTTGCAGCCTCCGCCTCCAACGCCCACCACCTTGATGATGCCCTGCATCTTATCTTCCACATGTCCGAAATCTAACAGCTCCTCACCCATATTTTCTAATTTCCTCCCTATATTTTTTATTTTATATTTTTTATTTTTTATTTATAACGAGTTCTCTCGGCAGCGTTATCACTTTCAGCCTCTCATACCACACCCTTCCCGCAATATGCTTCTGCGTATGGCTGCTAATGATATAGTAGCTCGCCCGATACTCGTCCATCAGTTCTAAGAATACCTTCTTTATCCTCGAGCATTTCTCGTTGATGGCATTATCCAGGGGATTTACCAGATGATCCACACCCTCGATAATCTTCTCCTTGTCCATCATCTTTGCCGTAGCCATATAGTAGCCTGTCAGCTCCTCGCGATATTCGCTCAGTTTCTTAAACTCTATCCCTTCCGGATGCGCCAGAAACAACAGATACACCGCCTTATGCACAGGCTGCAGCTCCACCTCCTGATTATAGTCCGCAAGCACAAACCTGTAATCCTCAGTGATTACCAGCTTCGACAGTTTACCCTTTGCAGCCTCTATCCTCAGCTCTTCCAGCAGAGGCACACCGATAGCCTTCAGCAACAGGTCTTTCCGTCCCTCTGCCATCAGCAGCTCCGTCAGTCTCTTCACCTCCAGAGCCATTTCCTCATGTGTTAACTGCTGTTCGCTCATTTCGTTTGCAAAGATAGCAAACATTTTCCATTCTTCCAAACGTTCACAAGCCTTGCGAACACGTTAACCCTAAAAAAACAAAAATGCTAAAATGCTAAAAAGCTAATTTCTATATAGTGCATCTTATTTTGAACGGTGGCGAAGAACTGCTTGGTCATCTTGGCACGTGGATCATAGTCTGTCGATGTGGCGTATATGTCCGTCACCTGCTGATAGAAGTTCCGTTCGCTGCTGCGGATGTCACGTATGCGCTGCAGCAGTTCACGGAAATAGCGATTGCCTCCCTGCTTCAGTCTCTCATCGTCCATTGTGAATCCCTTCTGGATATACTCATGCAGGCGCTGCGTAGCCCATCTGCGGAATCTCACGGCTATAGGCGACTGTACACGATAGCCCAAAGCGATGATTACGTCGAGATTGTAATGGTCGATGTTTCGACGCACTTGTCGTTTTCCTTCTTGGCGAACTAATAAGAATTTCTTATAAGTTCCCTCCTTGTCGAGTTCATTGTCTGTATAGATGTTGGTGATATGCATGGAAACATTCTCCTGTGTCGTCTAGTATATCGTTGCCAGTTGTTCCTGCGTCAACCACACATCCTCATCAGCAAAGCGAGTATTCACACTCACCCTGCCTTCCTCATCCTTATACAGTATCAGTTTATTCTCTTTATCCATCGATGCAAAGATATATACTTTTTCTGAACTTTGCAAATTAATCGACAAGAAAATATTCTTGGCACACCGTATTATGCACCTAAAAAAAACAAAAATGCTAAAAAGCTAAAAAGCTAATTTCTGTGTACTGATTAGTCAACATAATTAACGTAGTTACTACCTTTTCCCTGTTCAACATCTATTGCAGTTTCAACACCTTCAGATTTGACAATTATTCTTCCACTACGACTTTGTGTTTGGGTATTACTCTTCACTTTTATCGTTATCTCTTTATTCCCATTACCAGAATAATCAGAGAGTACACACCACGAAGGCGATGTTATCGTCCAGCTGTTATTACTATGAATCACGAATTGTTTCCTTTCACCTCCAGCTGCAAATGTCATTTTTCCATTATAGCCAATCCCAAGGTATTCATCGTTATCAGGCGATGCCTTTCTCCTTTTTATGGCAGATTCAGATAGTTGAACATTTGCATCATAAGTAATTTTAGATTCTATTTCCATCGGGATTTCAAAGCCATTCAACGGCATGCAATCCCCATTACTGATTGATAATCTTTTCGTTCCGGCTGGTACATATTGTAATATCATTCCAGGCTTTCGAATAGTCTTCAAAACACCAAGATTTGGTGCTATTACAAAATCATCATCATTAACGAAGTATCTGATAACTGCACAAGCATTCCCTGCATTATCGTATATAGGCTCAGAACTTCCAATTAACGAACTTGGATTAATCCGGAAATCGGATATTTTTATATCTGAAGTTGTAGCACTTGTCAATAAAGAACTGTCGTCAGATCGCTTGATTACATCAATATTAAAAGAATAAATCTTTCCAATTTCCAACTCTACCGGAATATCATAAAAAAATGGCGTCCAATCCTTACGCTCAACAATCATAGTCCTAGCAGATGCTGGTACATAATAAATCAGAGTGGGCTTATTCCACAGACTTTCTTGTTTCAGTATTTCCACATCAAAATCAATCTTAACCTTCTTATTGAAGTGGACTATGATTACAGCTCCTTTTTTATTGAGTCGAGAGTTTATTATGATATCTTCTTCAAGATACAGAGGTGAAATGATACCAGCATATTCGACTTTAATATCTTGAGCAGCACAAATGATACTGCTCAAGATAAATAAAACAAAGAAGATCTTCCTTAATGGATTTTGCCTCATCTTATATTGCTCTTATTTCTCACTACACACTTGGTGGTGTGTTATCACCAGGTCCTGGCTCAGAACTACCAGCTTCTCTTTCTTTCTGATTGATAGTAATAGTTACTGGGCTTACACCTTCACCATTGATGATAATATTACCAGTACGTTTTTCCTTATCTTTGTTTTCAGATACAGTTACAGAGATAGTGGCATCACCAGTGCCGGATGTATTATCTACAGTACACCAATCTGGCTTTGAGATTGTCCAACTCGTATTTGTATTTATAGTGAACGTTTTTGTCTCACCTTTAGCCTCGAATTCCAGCGAAGTCGTGCTGGCAGAGAGTCTGAGTTCTTCTGTTCCTTTAGGCTGAGTCACAGTAACAGTCCTCGTAGGTGCTTTTCCGCCACTTACTGTAAGCGTTGCAACTCTTTCTGACCCTGTAGAGTTCTTGCCTGCAGTTATACTTACCGTTTGCGATTGGCTCCCTGATGAAGGGGAAATAGTCAACCAGCTCGCAGAGCAACTTATCGTCCAATTACAGTTTGCCCGAATTTGCAAGTCTGATGTTTGTCCATCACCTAACAATGTCAAACTGGGGGGGACAGTAATATAGTCAGAGCTAACCACTGGACCATCTGTTCCCGGCTCACCTCCTCCGCCACATGCTGTAATAAGCAGCATCAATATATATTTCCCAATATATTTCTTCATACCATTCTTCTTTTAAAAGAATATCATCAATCCAACGTTCAGATTCAGACCAGTATGCCACTTTTTGAAAGTGTCATCATTGTCGCTAATCAACTTACAGTTATCATCCTTGTATACTGCCGCGTTATATTCTGGAGTAACACACAGCTTAAAGCTATTACTCAAAGCTATTGTAAACCTCAATGCTCCTAAAGCAGATAGCGAGTTCGCATTCTTATAGTTTGAGCTACTGCCAGTTGTAACCTCCTTTCCGATATATGCATTATATGCTATACCAACCTGAGGTGTTATAGAGAAGAAATCCGATACTGGAATCTCATATCCATATCTCAGATTTGCTCTGATAGCATTATAATTATATCCCGCAGTTACATTTCCCTGTGAATTATAGAAATACAAGTCATTTGTCTTATTTAGACCATATACTGCGCCAAGTTCTACATTATGGTGATTAAATACTGCACCAACAGAAACCGAAGGTCCAGATATAGACATGATGTTATAACCAGCTCCGATATATACACTATTTTCCGAGTGCTCGTATCCTATATCCACAAGCTTAACATCTGCATCATAATCCCCTTTTGACTCTATATCCACTGGAATACTATAGCCTCTTAATGGCCTGTCATTAATATGTCTGATTGTAATTCTCTTTGTGCCCTTAGGAACCCATAGTCTTGTCTCTCCAGAGTGTTGCTCTGTTTTCACAACTCCTAGATTTGGTTCAATAACATAATCTGGGTCAGTATTCCAGAAACGAATAACAGCGCAAATATCTCCATTATTATCCTTTACTTGGTTCATTGATGCAATAAGACTCGTATGACTCCTCTCAAACTGAGCAATCTTTACTTGCTTATTCTGCGCCATTGTTACCATAGGGAATGCTGAGGCCATAGCCAGAAGCATTAATACACATATCTTCTTCATATCCTATTTTATTATTAGTTTCTTTCCGTTTACAATATATACTCCAGCAGGCAGAGATCTCCTTACTTCTTCAAGACTCTTATCCTGTTCTACCTTAATCAGCTGACCTTTCAGATTATATATTCTTAGTCCCTTGTTCTCGTCAATCAAAACTTGTGTTATATCTTCTATTCCTGTAGCCATATCGCCATTGATAGATATTGTGCTGCGAGTTTTAAATGTTGATGTCATGTAAGCCTCAAACGGGTGTACTGGCCTGAGATTTACGACGAAAGTACTACCTTCTGCAGAACCTCCACTATATGATACATAGTCATTATTTACATTTAGTGTCAAATAACCACTATTATCCGAATTCGAGAAGTTTGGCGTGAAGGTGTTACCGCCATAATTGCCTGTTTGCAGATTATCCGACTTCTTAACAGTAACGTTCTCTGCAGAGAATGTGATATTACCGCTCAATCTGAATTCTGCTTTGTAATCAGGATTATTAGGCATACTAATTATATAAGGTGTATTTGCCTTAATGCTGCTGGCATTGGCCCATCCACTTGCGTCATAACTCATCAGCCAGAAAGGTTTCTTACTATCACCACTTCTCCAGTTTGCAAACGGAGTCAGTTCTCCTTTGCTGGAGTGGGCGATCTTCTTTACGTCAAATGGCAAAGCTATTGTTTCCCATCCACGAGACTCACCAAGGCCAGTTATCATACCGTAATTATGAGTATAGCTGATCTTCTTAGCAGTAAACACCTTTGGGCAATAGAAGTTATTGCCACTTGCAGCATCTGTCAAAACGATACTTTCTGCAGTACTATTCACAACCACATTCTGAATAGTTGCTGGCGCATAGTTTGAAGATTTCACATAAAGCAGCAGATTAGGATTGCTTACACTAACAGTAAATGCTGCTGAAGGATTCCAAATGATTGCAGCCAATTCTTCATTGTTTGCCAATGCTGCATTATCAATGCCTGCAACCTTCCACGTTATATCCTGATAAGTTATTGTAGCAGGCACTTCAAGTACCGTACCATATTTACCATTGGCAAGATTTACAGTCTTATCATCATACGATAGCACAGCATAGTTTAAACCATCACTAGTAAAGGTTTTCAATTCCTCCTGGAATTCTACCTCTACAGTTGTATTCTTATTGATATTGCTGATTGTATATTTGTTATTTGACAAGTTCGATGTTACATCAGAGCTATTTACCTTCACGCTCTTCACCCTATATCCATTATCAGGGCTAAAGGATATTGTAGCCGAAGTACCTTCATTAACGGTAAATGTACTTGTCTTACTTCGAATTGTATTACCATCATAAGATGCAGAACCATTACCAGCAGCTTTTATAGACAACGTATAAGTTGTGACAGGTATAGCTTCAAATTCTACCTCCACAGTTGTGTTCCTTTGGATATTGCTGACAGTATACTTATTATTTGATACGCTTGAAGTCACATTAAAGCCATTAACCTTTACGCTCTTTATCCTGTAGCCATTATCTGCGCTGAATGAAATAGTGGCATTCGTACCCTCATTTACAGTAAACGTACTGGTCTTGTTACGAATCGTTGTGCCATCATAAGAGACCGATCCATTACCTGTTGCCTTGATTGACAAAGTATAAGTAGTTGGTGGTATAGCCTCAAACTCTACCTCCAAAGTTGTATTGCTCTGGATATTGTTTACCGTATACTGGTTATTAGATACGCTTGAAGTCACATTCGTGCTATTCACCTTGACACTCTTTATCCTAAATCCATTATCTGCGCTGAATGAAATAGTAGCATTCGTACCCTTATTGACAGTAAACGTAGTAGTTTTGCTACGTATGGTATTACCATCATAAGATGCATATCCACTTCCTGTTGAAGATATTGACAAAGTATAGGTCGTTGGAGGTATGGCTTCGAACTCTACCTCCACAGTTGTATTAGCCTTAATATTGCTAACAGTATACTGGTTATTAGACACGCTTGAAGTCACATTCGTGCTATTCACCTTTACGCTCTTTATCCTGTAGCCATTATCAGCGCTGAATGAAATTGTGGCATTCGTACCCTCATTTACTGTAAACGTACTGGTCTTGCTACGAATAGTTGTGCCATCATAGAATGCAGAACCATTTCCAGTTACATTTATAGAAATGGAAAACATTTGGGGCTGCGTAATTTCCGTAATATTTTTAAATAAATTCCATCCTTCTGTCGCTTTATATTTAGTAGCACATCCAACTGGGACTAATACATTTACTTTATCATATAATGTTGAGCCGAAAGTGTATTTATCTATCGAATACGGATTTTTTATATACGAAACAATACTATCAATCGTTTCACACGAGAAAGCTTCCGAACCAATAATTGAAAGCGACTCAGGAATAACAATTTTTTTAAGGCTGCAATCTCGAAATGCTCCATATTGAATTTCCCTTATCTGACTTGGAAAATTAATCTCTTCTATTTTTCGGCAATAAGCAAATGCATCGATTCCAATAGATGATATAGAACTAGGCATCTCAATACCAGTTAAATATATACAGTGAAAGAATGCTGTTGATGATATTTTAGTTATACCATCCGGTATATTATAAAAGCCATCTTTTCCTGGAGGATAAAAGCACAGTTCTGTAAACTCTTTATTAAAAATGACATTATCTTTTACTGTATAGAACTGATTAGCGGCATCAATAGACACACTCTTTAAATTAGTACTATCGAAAGAATATTTATCAATAAAGTTAAGTGTTTTTGGGAAACTAACCATTTCTAATGCATAACAATGATTAAATGCCGAATACCCAATATTTGTTAATTGCGTGTCAGAAAAGTTCATACTAGTTATGCTGTAACACCCTTCAAAAACTCTCTGGCCTATAGTTGACAATTTTTGAGAAAAAATTACTTTTGTCAACTGTCTACATGAAGCAAAGGAATAATCATCAATATATAAAATATTAGAAGACAAAATGACAGATTTTAGATCATTGTTGGTATGCCAATTATTGCATTCTCCTTTTTCGTCAATTCCTTTTACATAAACAAAAGAACATTTTCCAATGCCGATTACTTTGTAAGAAGAACCATTATAATTAACGTTATTAGGAATAGTTATGTTTCCAACATACCTCGTATTAAGAGCTTCCCATGTTACCTCTAATGTTTTATCTGATTCTGAAATAACATTATAGCATATGCCATCTACTTTTAAGTCATATGAATAGCAATGACAACACCATAAAGACATAAATACAGCAAATAGAATTCTAACGTATTTCATATAATTATAACTTATCCCTCTAATTAATAAAAAATTGCATAAATTTATCAATATTTGTTTCAAGCTCTTTAGCATCTTCTAGATTTTTACAGAATTTCTTAAATTCATCACCAAATTTATAGTAATCTTCTTTTGCTTCAGGAGAATGGGATAATGAATTTGTTATCTGGACAAAATCCTTTTTGCTATCATTGCACACAGGGAATCTTCTAATGTAGTATCTCAATAATGTCGCATTTGCTTCAATCTTCCGATAGTAATGCTCTAATTCATTTTTGTTTGACATGTTGCTTTCGATAGTTTTTACAGCTCTCATGTCATTATCTATTTCATAATACAAATATATTATTTGTTTTAAATAACTATCAATTTGTGTATGTTTATAATTTAGTAAATAAACATGATAAGTCATTGCTATTACGCCAAATGAAGCAACAAGAGAAATTAATTGTATTATATATGAAACTATTATCATAATTCTCTTTTTAGTTTTTTGCTCAATGTGACAGAAACTTAAACTTACTTCGTAAGCAGACTTTTATCATTTTTCAGCCTACTTTTTAAGCTTTCCTTTTCCTCTTGCGTTAAAGCAGGATGTCTTTCTACGCTTGAAAGATTAACACAGAACTTATTCCCAACGAAATTGCCCTGAAGATTTACGACCTTGTCATTAACTGTTACTTTAAATATATTATTCATATTTTACTTATATTTTATACTATTACAACAACACTAAAAAATCAATACCCATTATTCTGTTTCCAATTAGGGTATTTAGAGAGCAGATTTTGCGGTATAGGGAATACTCTACGAGTCTTATCAAAGTTTGCTGATGGGAAATCTTTATAGTGAGGAAAGAATTCGTCTTCAAAATGCCCAAACCTTATCATGTCATTACGTCGCCAATTCTCTGCAAAGAACTCGCGTCCACGTTCTTCGAATATTTCCTCTAATGTCGGTTGGTGATCTATTAATGGAGCTTTTACATATGACCTAATTTCATTAAATATGGACATTGCGGTCTGCCCATTTGTTACTGAGGCTCCTCGTGTTATTGCCTCTGCCTTCATCAACAAAATGTCCGCATAACGAAATAATGGAACATCGTTAGACTGATTACGACCATTAGAATAATCACTACTCCAGACGAACCATTTTACTGAACGACATCCTGTTGTATAGTTATCGCCTACATTGATAGTATTATCTTTAGTTTTCAATTGAATATCTTTTGTAAACACTAAGTTATTCCCCTTATTATCTTTATAAATTTGATCCGTTGGCAGAAGGGTGGATTTGTCATAGATGTAAACAGTACCATCGCCTAGTCCAATTATACACAGATTCCTCTCATCACCTTCCAATTTAAAATTTTTGGCAGCCTCTGGCGTTACAACCATATACCCACCAGAACTATTAGATAATCTTTCACCATAATACAAATTATATTCTCTATTGGTAAACGCCCTACCATATTGCATTCCTTGTGATTCTGTACTATGGTATGGCATCGCATAGATAAAGTCTTTTATTGTACCATTTTCTACTCTTTCCGTATTGTCAGGCGAAAATTTGAAACGATATGCATCAGGCCCTAACTCAAATCTTCCTGATTTAATAATTTCATCGCATACGGAGACGCAATCATTAATTTTTTCATTAGTTGCGTATGCTGCTTCAAATGATTCTGGAGATACACAAGTGTAAACAGACCAATTAATATATAGTTTTGCAAGAAGAGCTAATGCCATATATCGATTTGGCTTTCCATAATACTTTCCTGCGCATTCTGAAGGCAAGGAATTAATAATTGCCTTTAACTCACTTTCTATCCAACGAACAACAGTAGCTCTGGGCTGACGAACTTCAGCAATCATTTGGTCTGAAGCAGACGGGGCTATTATTGGGGCATCACCCCAACTATCCATCAATATGAATGTAAATAATGCCCTCATTGCTCGTGCCATAGCAATATATTCCTCGTTGGTAGTGTTTCCAATTATATTATTGGCCTTATCTATTCCATCAATCAAATTGCTGATCCAACTAATAGTAGAATCATCAGAATTATAATCATGGAGACTTGGGCGAGCATAATTCCCGTTATCATAATAATCTCCATTATAAGATACTGCTGTAAATTCATCACTTGACAGTTCCAGCGCTTCCATATAACGTCTTCCAATAGCTCCACGAAGGTGAAAATAAAGATCCTCCATAGTATTTTCATTTACTACGTCTGGCTCTGGTTCAACTGAAGATTCTTTTAATTGAGTAACAGTAACTTTTCTCTCAATAGCTTTTCCACCTTTTACTACTAGCACTGCTGACCTTGTTTCACTCGATGTATTCTTTCCTGCTGATATTGAAACATCAAGAGATCCATTTCCAGACAATGGAGATACTGTAAGCCACTGAGCATCCTTTGTGATAATCCAAGAGCAATTAGATGATATCTTTAAATCTACAGTTTGTCCATCACCAAGAAGTTCAACATTTGGCGAAACATTTATATAGTCATTGCTTATATATGGCTCTTCTTCCTGTCCTTTTCCTCCACAAGATACCAGGAAAATGCATATTAACATCTGGAAACAGATCTTTTTCATTCTATCAATATTTGAGTGTTTAATAATTATAAGTCGAAGTCGCCAAGGGTGAAGACGTCGTTTGGATTCAGCTTCTGTCCTTTACTCTTATCGACGTATTCTGGCTGCCAGGTGCGGACATGGATCTGTGGTGCATCAGGATTTCGGAAATCCCAAACCATGAATACATAGCCCTCATCGCTGTAGCGATTGGTGTTCCAACGCTGATGAACTGTAACTCCATAGATACCTTTGATGGTAGGATGCTCCACGATAACCACATTATCGAATGTCACCTTGATATATTTTGATGCCTTGAAGGCTCGACCTAAATTCTCTATATACTGCTGTTTTGTCTGAGTAGTGTAAACCACCTTGTTTCCTGCAGGATGAACCTCAGACTTACGTACCTTGATTACCTTACCTGTGATAATCAGGGCGTCCTCAGAGAACACCTGCTTAAGGAACTTCAGGTCTTTCTGATTATAGGCAGTACGGAAGTGCTCCACATAATCGAGAATCATCATACGGTCTTTCAGTTCTGTCACCTCAAAACGATTATCCCTCATCTGATCCATACGAAGCTGAGAGTAAAGCTCCGGATTGATGGTATAATATATGCTGGTAATTACTCCTTGGGTATCAAAGTTGATAACAGCCTCCTGATATCCTAACTCTTCACTACCGTCTGAAGAATTAACAATCAGGGGTATACCACGTACCTGATATCCTGTGCGAGTGGTAAGACAACGCTCTACCACCTCTTCCTCTACACAACGGAAGTGATCATTCTCCCAAAGTCTGTTTAGGTCCTGAGTTGCATCTTTCGCAATATAAACCTCCGGGAGGTTCAGTTTATTTTGTTTTGCCTCATACGAACGGTTTATCTCAGTGATAACAACAGAGGCACCATGCTCCATCTTCTGCTTTAGCTGTTGATTATCAATACCCTCATTGATAACCAGACGAACCTGATTGTATGCCATTGTAAATGAGAAATGGCAAATGACTAACGTCAAAACTAATAATAGTCGTTTCATATTCTTTACTTTTTATTTGTTTCGTTAATTGTAAACCAGATAGCACCACATCCACGATAGTTCTTGATGCTGTCATCCTTGCCAGTCTTAAGGTTCTGGCGCACCTTATCACCTTTACCCAAGAGAGCTTTGATATTACCAGCAGGATCATACACCACGAGATAACACTCTTCAGGTTTTTCAGCAGTGGCATACTTTCCGTAGTCTCTTATATCGCCCTTCTCTTTGAGAGGCTCCATTATCTGTTTCAGCTCAAAGAAGTTCTTAGCCTTCTTTATCTGTTCAATCACTCCGCCCTTCTTTCCCCAGAAACTGTTCTTAAGGATAGTGCGGATATCTTTGTTGGCTATAGTATCCTTCTTCTCTGCTGTATGAGATTTTACAGTATCTGTAGGCTCCGGAGATTCCTTTGGCTCTGTATCTCCTGGTTGATATGCTTGCTCCTTCTTGTCCTCTTCCGGCAAGCCTTCAATATCGTTTCCTTCATCACTGTCTTGTCCATCCAGAAGTACAAGTTTCCAATCATGAAACAGAGACACAAGCTTTATCTTCTTTACGTAAGCAAATACTCGATACTATTGGTGTCCGATAAAAAATTAAACTGAGCCGACAGAAAAGGGGACAAACCTTTCGGCAAGTCCCCAAAGATTTGTAATTTTGTATTTGCGACAAACA
>CACWLC010000027.1 GCA_902761605.1 uncultured Prevotellaceae bacterium | reverse complement strand
ATGAAGTTAAAAGGAATGAGCCCGGTGCAATACCGAGCTCAATACCTTAGGGAATAATTAACGTGTTTAACGTCCAACTTCTCGGGGGCACTTCAAAATAGGCACATCCTCTTTTTTATCGCAAAGCCCCGACTTTCTCAAGCCAGGGCTTTGTTATGTCGTAAAGTTTTTGTATCTTTGCAATCTGAAAGAGTTATTGTATGATTTATGAGTCATATTGTTGAAAAGTGGAAAGCGTTTTGTGAATGGCAGCGGCGCCCTTGTAAGGTGGCAGAAAAGTCGCCAGAGTGGCATCGTTGTCGCACTTGCGGAGAAGAGTATCAGGGAAACTACTGTCCTCGTTGCGGGCAGTCGGCCAGGATAGGACGCTACTCGTTCAAGAACGCCCTGCTACTATTCTTCGATGTCTGGGGCATGGGCAATCGGGGTATGTTCCGCACCGTTCGCGACCTGCTTTTGCGTCCTGGCTACATGATTCGCGACTACATCTCGGGCATGCAGATGGCCTATTTCCCGCCGTTCAAGATGCTGTTTCTGCTGACGGCACTCACATTGGTCGTGGAATCAGGAGTCAATCTGAAAGGCGAAAACCTTTACGACAAATCAGATCAAGAGCAGGTTGTTAAGGAATCTGACGACTCCATTGCAAAGAAGCAGGCAGATATGACGTACTATGATTACTACGACAGAGCTCAAAACGAACTCATACAGGGGCTTAGGACTCTTACTGAGAAAAATCCAGCCCTCTTTTGGTTGCTCTTGCTGGCGCTATTGTCAGCACCCCTTTATCCGTTGTTCCGGAAGAGTCCCACCATCCCCGACCTGCGCTTTTCAGAACTGCTCATAACTTTGGTATATACCAACGACATGTTTGCCATTTACACCATCATTTTCAGTTTCTTCTGTATACCTGATGGTATTGAAGATGTCGCCTACCTATTGCCCGCCATTCCACTCAAGCAGCTGTCTGGCTTTAAGTGGTGGCGAACTATTCTCTACTTGCTCTTTTCCTATATAGGTGTGTTTATAATACTTGTTGGCATGGTGTTCGCTATTGCCACATTACTATATCTACAGTATCTGTCCCCAAGGCTATTGGAATAGTGATATGAAGAGACCTGATATAGTTAGGCAAATGCACTCGTTATGAAGATTCGTAGATTTATATTTTTGATGATAGCCCTATGGATGGTCTCTTCGGTAATGACAGCCCGTCAGAAGATAGGGCTGGTCTTAGGCGGAGGTGGAGCCAAGGGCGCTGCAGAAGTCGGTGTGCTGAAAGTGCTTGAGGAGGCTGGGGTAAAACCTGATTATATCGTAGGAACATCCATCGGATCCATTGTGGGAGGACTGTATGCAGCAGGATATACAGCTACAGAGCTGGAAACGATGTTTAAGACTCAGGAATGGCTGTCGCTTCTCACTGACAGGAATGCCGGTTTGAGCAATGAGCCATATATCACTAAGAATGGCATTACATATATCTTCGGATTCCCTATTATTGATAACAAAAGCAAGATAGGGGTAGGAATGATAAAAGGAGAACGCATAGAACATGTGCTCGACTCAATGTTGGCAGCCAAAGGGGTGAAAAAGATTGAGAAGATGAAGATACCATTCTGTTGCGTAGCAGCTGATATCCATAGTGCAGAGGAAGTTGTCTTGTCGAAAGGCTCTGTCGCCTCAGCAATGAGAGCCTCGATGGCTATTCCAGGTATCTTTAAACCTGTGAAGAAAGGCGATTGGCTGCTTGTGGATGGCGGCATGCTAAACAATCTGCCTGTGGATGTGTGTAAGGCGATGGGGGCAGATGTCATTATCGCTGTCGACCTGCAGCAGAATGAACTGAAACCTAAGGAGAAGAAAGACTTCTCGCTATTGACAGGCATCGGTAACCTGTTTGGGCTTGGTGGAATCATAGAGTGGATAACTACCAGACCCGATATTGATAAGTATATGGAAAACAAGGCAAAGGTGGATATATATATCCATCCGGATATCCAGGGGCTTGATGCCGCCAGCTTCGGCAACAAGAATAGTGCCAAGATGATTAAAGCTGGCGAGGATGCTGCAAGAAGCCAATGGAATCAGTTAAGCGTATATAGAAAAGCGATGCAATCGGAATGAATGCATCGCTTATTTTGTAGATGTCACAGAGTATCCTGACCCTAATGTGACATGCCGACGATCTTGGTCTTGGGCTGTTCCTTGTTGCGGCGGTTGACAACGGTGACAACTGCCTGGGCGAGGTTGATGAAGGCAATGCCTGTGGCGGTATCGCTGCTGAGGGCAGCAGGACTGCCGGCATCGCCGTTCTCGCAGATGCTCTGAACGAGAGGTATCTGGGCCAACAAGGGGACATTCATCTCCTCTGCCAGGTTCTTACAACCTTCCTTGCCGAAGATATAGTAACGGTTCTCTGGCAGTTCGGCAGGAGTGAACCACGCCATGTTCTCTATCAGTCCGAGGATAGGCACATTGACCTTCTCATTACGGTACATGTCGATACCCTTGCGCGCATCGGCAAGTGCCACCTGCTGGGGAGTAGACACGATGACGGCTCCTGTGATGGGCAGCGTCTGCAACAGGGTAAGGTGGATATCGCTGGTGCCTGGAGGGGTGTCGAGGATGAAATAGTCGAGCTCGCCCCAGTCGGCATCGGCAATGAGCTGCTTCAATGCACTCGTAGCCATGCCTCCGCGCCAGAGAGTGGCTGTGGTGGGGGATACGAAGAAACCGATGCTGAGGAGCTTGACACCATATTTCTCGATGGGACAGATAAGGTCGCGGCCGTCTTTCTTTACGGCATAAGGACGCTCATCCTCCACATCAAACATCTTTGGCATGGAAGGACCGAAGATATCGGTATCCAGAAGGCCTACCTTATAACCCAGACGTGCCAGGGCGATGGCGAGATTGGCTGAGACGGTGCTCTTGCCAACGCCTCCCTTGCCGCTGCTGACAGCGATGATATTCTTTACGCCCGGGAGCATCTGACCAACCTCAGGACGAGGGGCAGACTTAAACTCAGTGGCAATCTCGACCTCTACATCGTTGGAGAACTCGGTGTCGCCAGATTCCTCTGCCAGTTTCTTGCAGTGATACTTGATGGCTGCCTCGGCAGACTTTACGGTGGATTTGAGGAAGGGGTCGGTATCACGTGGGAACTCCAGCACTACCTTTACCTTCCATGGTTCACCTGGTGACGATGGTGCCGACACCACAGGGGTATCGGCAACCATCTCACTATCTATAAGATTCTTCTTTGTACCGGCATAGGTGACTGTTGCCAGTGCATCAATGATAATTTGCGGATATAATGTCATGACTTATTCTTTTTCCTTGAGAACGTAGACCTTCACCCAGTCCTTGTTGGCCATGTAGAGGTGCTTGCAGCTCTTTGGGAGCCAGAAGGTACAGCTTACCACGTCCTTGAAAGTACTTCTTGATATTGCTGGGGGAGCAGGGCTGTTGACGATGACATCGCGCAGTGAAGGACACTTGGCGAAGGCTGAGCCACCAATCTTCTTCAGGGCTACGGAGAGCTCTACCTTGGCGAGCATGGTGCACTCGTAGAAGGCATCGCTGCCGATGCTGGTGACAGCAACAGGGAGCTTGACGCTCTGAAGCATGCTGCACTTCTCGAAGGCATCATCACCGATGGTGGTGAGGGCTGCCGGCAACTCGATGCTCTGCAGACTGGTACACTCCTGGAAGGCCTTAGTGTCGATCTTCTTCACTGAGGTGGGGAGGGTGATGCTACGCATGGCGTTGCACTTCATGAAGGTCCTGGAGTCGATCTCCTGAACGAAACCATTTACGGCTACGCTGTCGAGGCTCGCACAACCCTCAAAGGCACTGCTGCCAATCTTCTTTACCATGTTGGGGATGATAACCCTCTGCAGACTGGTGCAACCCTTGAAGGCCTCGGAACCGATCTTCGTCAGAGAGGTGGGGAACTCGAAGTCAGTAAGACTCTGACACTTCTCGAAGGCGCTGTTTTCAATATCCTTGATGGTTGCAGGGAGAGTGATGGTAGCAAGACTGGTGCATCCGAGGAAGGTGTTGGAATTGATCTCATCGATGCTACCCTCAATGTTGACAGTGGTGATGGCAGAACAGTTCTTAAAGGCACCGCTGCCGAGTTTCGAGAGTTTCTCGATGGTAACGGCGGTAAGGCTCTTGCACTCCTCGAAGGCATTGCTGCCTATCTTCTGGAGATTGCTCATGTCGATCCTTTCAAGAGACTTACAGCCCTCGAAGGCAGAGTTGCCTATCTCCTCTGTTTTTTCGGGCAGGGCAATCTCCTTAAGGCTCTTACAGCCACGGAAGGCATCGCTGCCGATAGACTTAAGATCGTCGGGCAGGGAGATGCTGGTAAGGTTCTCGCAATTGCGGAACACCTCGTTGTTGATCTTGCTGACATCGCCATTGATAGAGATGGTATGGAGAGCTTTACAGCTGTGGAAGGCCTGGTTGCCAATCTCCTTGACATCCTTAGGGATATCTATTGACGTAAGCGCCTTGCAGCCTTCGAAGGCCTCGCTGCCGATGACAGTGACACCGCTTGGGATGTTTATTGCGGCAAGGCTCTCGCAGCCCTGGAACGCCTGGCTCTCGATTGTAACAACACTGCTGGGGATGTCGACTGAAGGCAAAGACTTACAGTTTTCAAAGCAGTTCTTGCTGATGTTTGTGATATGTGGGGGGAGTACTACCTTCGTCAGTTTTCCTGCTCCAGAGAAAAGGCTGTTAGGCAGTTTGGTAG
The DNA here is from genome assembly GCA_902761605.1 of uncultured Prevotellaceae bacterium. GTDB lineage: Bacteria > Bacteroidota > Bacteroidia > Bacteroidales > Bacteroidaceae > Prevotella. The sequence continues at coordinate 27,998 of CACWLC010000027.1, read as the reverse complement.
TTGCTATGGCAGCTTTTCCCTCAGTGAACACGGCCTCTGAGAGATCCACTGACGTAACCACAACCTCACCTTTCTTCTCGCTGGCTTTGGTGCGGCATACTATCTGTTGGAGGAACTTGATGTCGGAACTGTTCAGCGGACCGCTGATCTTAAGTTCGGAGATCTTGAATTTCTCACTGCTCTCAATCTGTTTTGAGAGTTGACCTACGGCATCAACCGTAACATTCTTTGACTGTGCTGAGACAAGCAATGGCATTGCTGCAAGCACTAAGGTAAGTAGATGTTTCATTATGATATTTTTTATTTTTTATTTTATATTTTTTATTTAGCCTTGTCCAGGCTGCTTCGCTTCGACCTGTGATACGACCTATAATCATCCAGCTCTATCTCCACATCGGGCTCTTCGAGGACTCCCGTGCGAGGGAGTTGCCACTTCATGTACTTGATGTTGAGGCCTCGGGCTATCCACATGGATTCGTAGTAGGTCTGGATGGAGAGTACCTTAGGATCGAGATTTCCTAGATCTCCTATGGTTCCTAGGTTTTCCAGGTCTTCCAGGTGATAGAGATCCTCGGTCTTAAAGATTACAGGGAGGGAGTTCTTCTCTACCATATACGAGGTATAGGTAAAGAGGAAGTTGGAGTCGGTCTTGAGGTGGATGATGCCGCCATCGACGAGGAACTTACGATATCGCTCCATGAAGTAGGTGGAGGTGAGACGCTTACGGGGATTCTTCATCTGGGGGTCAGAGAAGGTGAGCCATATCTCCTGTACCTCATCCTGAGAGAAGAAGCGTTCGATGATCTCGATATTCGTGCGGAGGAAGGCCACATTCTTCAGACCTTCCTTGATGGCCTGAGTGGCTCCAGTCCACATACGGGCTCCCTTGATGTCGACACCGATGAAGTTCATGTCGGGGTAGAGCTTTGCCAGTTCTACGGTATACTCTCCCTTGCCACAGCCGAGTTCAAGCACGATAGGATTGTCATTGTGGAAATACTGCTCGTGCCAGTGACCCTGCATCTCAAAGGGAACATGTTCCACTACCGAATAAGGGTACTGGAACACGTTCTCATAGGTCTCCATGTCGGCGAATTTCGCCAGCTTGCCTTTTCCCATTTACATTCCTTTTTCAGCTTTCAGATCCTCGTAACAGTGAGCAAGGGCTGTCTGCATATATGGGTAAAGGAACAGCATTCCGATACCGAGGGTGAATATACTCAGGAAAATCCAGCCTAAGAAACTCAGGAAAAGCCAGATGAGGGCTCCTTTGTGTCCATTAGTAATCTCCCAGCTCTTCTTCATTGCGTCGAAGGCACTGATCTCCTTGTCATCCTTGAGGATAAAGCCTGTCATTACGAGGCCGGAACCAATGATGATGCCCGGGATAATGAGCAGCATCATGCCGATGCCCATAGCGAGATTTGTCAAAAATTCCGCTAGGAATATGCGGATGAAGTCCTTGTATCCGTCGAACAGACGTTCGTAGTCTGTGTTGTCATTACGGATAAGGTTGAGGAAATAAACTACGAATCCCCAGCCAAGAGGCATACAGAGTAGTGCCCAAATACCCTGAGTGCTGTAGCTCATGACCAGATTATCACCCATGGGCGTGGTTACTGTCCAACTGATACCCATACTGAGAATCAGAAAGATAAGGGTGGCGATAGCTGCTGTGCCCCATCTGCCCTCAAGACTTGCAAGGGCTCTGTTCTTATAATCTTGACTTGTTCCCATAATGGTTTAGTGTTTTTTTTCCTATTCAATAACAACGGTTGTCCAGCCGTGCTTGTCCTCAATCTCGCCATACTGGATGCCGCGTAGGGTGTCGAAGAGTTTCTTCGATATCGGGCCTGGCTTCTCACCGAATGAGTAACGCTTGCCGGTATCGAGATCGTCGATATATGAGATAGGTGAGATAACGGCTGCTGTACCGCATGCACCTGCCTCCTCGAAGGTCTCGAGCTCCTCCTCAGGAATAGGACGACGCTCTACCTTCATGCCCAGATCCTCAGCTACCTGCATAAGGCTCTTATTGGTGATAGAGGGCAGGATAGAGGTTGACTTAGGAGTAACATAGGTGTTATCCTTGATACCGAAGAAGTTGGCAGCACCACACTCGTCCATATACTTCTTCTCCTTAGCGTCGAGATAGAACTCACAGGCATAACCCTTCTCATGAGCCAGGTTGTTGGCGAAGAGAGAGGCAGCGTAGTTACCACCTACCTTATACTTACCTGTACCGAGAGGGGCAGAGCGGTCGTAATCGCGGATGATAACGTAAGGATTGCTTGAGAAACCACCCTTGAAATATGGGCCTACTGGTGTAACGAAGATCAGGAAGCAGTACTCCTTGGCAGGGTGAACACCCACCTGGGCACTGGTACCGATGAGCAGCGGACGGATATAGAGTGTAGCTCCGCTCTCGTAGGTAGGAATCCACTCCTGGTTGAGGCGAACCACCTTCTTTACCATCTCACAGAACAGCTCTGTGCTTACCTCAGGCATCATGATACCGCGGCATGTAGACTGCAGACGGGCTGCATTCTCCTCCATGCGGAACACACGAACCTTGCCGTCAGGACAGCGATAGGCCTTCAAACCCTCGAAAGCCTCCTGGCCGTAGTGCAGACAGGTGGCTGCCATGTGCAGTTTAAGATACTCGTCGGAACAAACCTCGATTTCTCCCCACTTACCGTCGCGATAGTAGCAACGTACATTGTAGTCGGTCTTCATATAACCGAATGACAGACTACCCCAATCTAAATTCTTCATTGCGTTATTGTCTTTTTAATGTCGTTTTGCGTTCAATTGCTTGCAAAAGTAATCAAATTATTGCGTTTGAACAACAAAAACGGGTAAAAAGTGGCTTTTTTCTAACCTTTTCTTGCTGAATAAAGGAAAAAAGACTACCTTTGCAGCAATTTTTTAACATTATTAAATAATCAAGGAAGATGAAAAAACTACTTTTGATGGCATTAATGGCTGTTGCAATGACTGCCAATGCCGAGGATAAGAATGAGATCTTAGTTGCTAATGATGATGAAGTTACCAATGAAGGCGGTATCAAACTCACTAAAGATGACGATAACGACAACTGGTCTATGCACTTTGCCTTAGGTGTTAACATCCCTCAGAAGGCTGAGGGCCATAGCTTCGCTCCTTTCCGCTCCTGGGAGCTCAGCTGGACAGTCTTACAGTATGACTACACTCCAAAGAAGTCAAAGACGACTCTCTCTGCAGGTCTGGGATTTAACTGGCGCACTTATACTCTGAGCGGACATGAAGATGGATTCTTTAAGGTTTTTGATTTTGTCGGTATCGGTAAGACTACTGAAAAATATGATAATTTCTCATCAAACATCTCAACTACAGCTATCTCAATGCCTCTGCTTATCAAGCAGCGTTTCAGCAAGAGCTTTGCTATCTCACTGGGTGCTCAGCTGAACTGGAATTTCTATAGTCGCATCCACAATTATGGAGAGCAGGGTGACAACGAGTTGGATACTTATACCAAGAAGATCGGACAGCGTCCTATCACTGTCGACGTGCTGGGTATCCTGCACTTCGGTAAACTCGGTGTTTACTGCAAGTACTCTCCAATGAGCGTCCTGAAGAAGGATCGCGGTGTGGAGTTCAAGTCATTCGCAGCAGGTATCTACTTCTAAACCTTACTCGCGTTCGGCCTGAATCTTTGAGATTTCCGCTTCTGTCTTGGTCAGCTTGTCCTTGCAGAACTTGATAAGTCGCTGTGCAGTCTTGAGCTGCACAGCGATTTCGTCAATGCTGTACTCATCGTTCTCCATCTTACGGACGATGTCCTGAAGCTCAGCGAAGGCTTCTTCGTATTTCTGTTCTTTAGCCATATATTTTTTATTTTTTATTTTTTATTTCTGACACAACGGTGCCGTTGGCGAGACGGGTCTCGATGGTGTCACCGGATTGTAATTCGCCTGCATCACGGATGACCTTGCCGTCCTTGAGGGTGATGCTGTAGCCTCGTTTGAGGAGTAGGGCAGGGTCGAGACTCTTGGTCTTCTCCTCTATCAGCTGAAGACGATGCTGCTCTTTAAGCATGCGACGCTCCAGAGCGATGGGGAGGCGGGATTCGAGAGTGGAGAGTGTAGAGTTGAGAGTGGAGAGTTTGCTACCGCTGCTGTGGATGAGGCGGTTGTAGATGATGTCGAGACGGGCCTCCTGACGCACCTTCACATTGGAGAACAGCCTGGGCAGCAGTTCGGCGATGGCAGCAAACTGTGACTTGTAATAGGTAAGTTTCTGTTGTGCCAGACGTGCTAACTGATCCTGTGAGTTGTTGAGCGCATTAAGTACTCTCTCCAGATGGTCTATGAGGAATTCGGCAGCAGCAGTAGGAGTCTTCACTCCAGTATAGGATACCATATCGAGGATGCTCTCGTCTCTGTCGTGGCCTATTCCGGTAATAATCGGTAATGGGAAATTCGCCACATTCTCTGCCAGCGCCAAGGTGTCGAAACCACTCATATCGCTCGTAGCACCTCCACCACGGATAATTACGACACAGTCGAATTTGTAGTTTCTACACTCTGAACTATATATCTTTTCTAGTGCGGCGATGATGCTCTGTTCCACCTCTTCGCCCTGCATGATGGCAGGGAAGAGCTGGGTGCGGAACTTAAATCCGTGGGGATTGCCTGCCAGTTGGCTACAGAAGTCACCGTATCCTGCAGCATTCTCACTTGAGATGACAGCGATGTTCTGACAGAAGAGAGGCAGATGAAGCTCTTTCTGAAGGTCGAAGACACCCTCTTCCTTCAGTTGACGGATAATCTCCTGGCGTTTCTTCGCCATGTCTCCCAAAGTGTATGTGGGGTCGATGTCAGTAACAATCCAAGAGAATCCGAAGGCCTCATGGAACTGAGGATACACCTTCAGCAGTACCTTCATGCCTGCAGAGAGCCGCTGACCTGTGGTACGTTCGAAGTAGGGACGTACGAGCATCCATTTCGATGCCCAGCATTTCGCTGAGGCTTTGGCTACGGGGGTAGCTGTCTGAGGGTCTTTCTGGATAAGCTCCATATAGCAGTGACCCCTCGTCTCCCTGCATTCCGACAATTCCGCCTCTACCCAATACTCATTGGGCATCTCGTACTCAATAACCTCCTTTACCAGTCTGTTGAGCTCGAACAGCGTTATATATTTCTCACTCTTCACTCTTCACTCTTCACTATCTACTTTCTACTTTCCCCACCATAAATGCTCTCCAGAAGTTCGGAATGCCATATCCGTAGATATTATCAGGATTCTTGTATTGGCTGCTGGATTGACGGATGAGGTTTATTATCTCGATGGCGGATTTGCCAGGTAGTGCCTGCCACAGACATGCCACCAAGCCACAGACTATCGGAGTGGAGAACGATGTTCCCATATCCCTTACCAGAGATCCCCTGCCGGAAATCAGCCAGGCAGGACTGCCGAGAGCCATCACATCAGGCTTTACCCTCTTGTCCTGTGTAGGTCCTACGCCACAGAAAGGAGCATTCTCTTTCTCAGGATTCAGGGCTCCTACGGTAAGGATGTCATCGGCGTCGGCAGGGAAGGTGATCTTCTTCCAGGGACCCATGCCGAGATTTCCTGCAGAGTTGACAAGTATGATACCTTTCCTGGCGAGCATCGATGCAGTACGGCTAATAAGTGCTGTCTTTCCATCGAGATCCCGTTGGTGATAACTGCCTAGCTTACCATCATATTCGCTGTATCCGAGGCTGGAGTTGATGATATCCACACCTGCAGAGTCAGCAAACTCAGCTGCCATAGCCCAGTAATCCTCTTCTACGGGTTGTTCCGACTGTTGGTCTTCACATCTCAGCAGCCAGTATCTGGCTTCAGGGGCTGTGCCTACTAGTATATTCGGCTCGTTAGCGGCCATCGCAGAGAGAACCTTTGTGCCATGGTCTGTCTCACGATAGAACCGTTCGCTGTTAGGATACACAAAATCCTTTACGCCCAAGATGTCGGCATTATATAGCGAAGGTATCTGGTCGCAATTCTGGAATCCTCCATCGAGGACTGCTATCGTCATTCCTCCTCCTTTATTGCCTATATTATGCAATCTATGACCTCCCAGCATCTCTATCTGTTCCTTGCCATTGCCGTAGTATTCGCCCTTGATACTGTCCCATTGGTTCCATCTCTCATGAACCTTTATCTTAAGAAATTTCCTGTCAATGCTGTCGGGAGAGATCCATACTAAGGTCTTATCCTTGATAAAGTCAAGTTCGGCCAGGTTGTTAAGCAACAGAGAGTCGTTGGAGCGCACCAGGACAGTGTTGTTCCATCGGCTGGTACCGATGATGGTCCACTCTGCCGTACGCTTCTCAGTGCCTCTGACATAGAATGTGGCTTTCTTCTCGATGTCGCGGAGATATCTGCTGCTTACCGGCAGATCGGTGGAGTCGAGAGCCAACCCCTGTCTTCTGCGGCGCTCTATTGCCTTATGAGAGAGCCATCTGCCCGGATGATCGAGAGAGTAGGGGGTGCCTTTCTTGTCTGCCAGGGTATAACGGCAGATATAGAATCGTCCTCCAGGATATTTCATCTTGGGGCCACTGCCTGCACTGGCAAAAAGGTGACAGGTTAGTGCGATTATCAGGCAGATTATGCTTCTTACGAGGCTGTTTGATTGCATATCGGGTGCAAAGGTACAAAGATTTTTTGAAAATGTCGCTTATCTCGAAAAATATTCGTACCTTTGCAGCGTTATTATAGACAAGGTACACGAAATGGACAATAAACAAGCTGCACTGGAACTGGGTCAGAAACCTGTAGGACAACTGCTTTGGCAGTATGCCCTGCCAGCAATCGTGGCGATGACGGCTTCGAGCCTGTATAACATCATCGACCGTGCTTTCATAGGTCAGATGGTGGGCCCTGAGGCTATCGCTGGTCTGGGTATCACGTTCCCCTTCATGAATCTCAGCGGAGCCTTCGGTGCTGCTGTGGGCGTGGGCGCTTCTACCTGTATCAGTGTGAAACTCGGACAGAAAGACTATAAGACGGCAGGACATCTTTTAGGTAATACGGTTACTCTGAATCTGATAATAGGATCACTCTTCATGGTGGTATGTCTCATCTTCCTTGAGCCGATATTGCGATTCTTCGGAGCATCGGATGTCACTATGCCTTATGCCAAGGAGTTTATGACAGTGATACTGCTCGGTAACATGATTACCCACATGTATTTCGGTATGAACGCAGTGCTCAGGGCCGCAGGCAAACCCCGACATGCGATGTACTCGGTGCTATTTACCGTGGGAATGAACATCCTGCTGGTGATAGCATTCGTTTGGTGGTTCAGGTGGGGAATACGTGGAGCAGCACTGGCAACGGTGACATCCCAGTCGATGGCTCTCTGTTGGCAGATGTATCTGTTCTCTAATAAGAATGAGCTGCTGCATCTGAAACGGGGCATATATAAACTGAAGGCAAACCTGGTGAGGAACATCATTGCCATTGGTATCTCTCCGTTCCTGATGAATGTTACAAGCTGTATAATCGTGATATTCATGAACAACCAGTTTGTGAGGTATGGCGGGGATATGGCAGTAGGTGCCTATTCGATAGCCAACTCGGTGGTGATGGTGTTCTTTATGTTTGTCATCGGTATCACTCAGGGTATGCAGCCTATCGTGGGATATAACTATGGAGCAGAGAAGTTCGACCGTATGCTGCGTTGTCTGTATATCGCCATCGGATGTGCTACGGCGATATTACTTGTAGGCTGGGGGCTCTCGATGCTCTTCCCAAGACAGATAGCAAGGATATTTACTACTGATCCCACGCTGATAGAACTGTCGGCAAGGGGTATAAAACTCGATATGCTGGTATTCTTCGTTGTGGGCTCTCAGGCTACGATAACGAATTTCTTCCAGTGTATAGGAAAGGTGAAGATAAGCATCTTCCTTTCTCTGTCGCGACAGCTGTTCCTGTTGTTGCCGATGGCGTATGTGTTCCCGTATTTCTGGGATCTCGATGGTGTGTGGTACTCGATGCCGGCATCCGACTTTGGTTCGTTTGCCATGACAATACCGATGCTGATATGGTATATGAGGAAGAATTTTAGGGCGAAGGAATTAAGGAGTTAAGATGAAACATATAATCATTAATGTAGGCAGGCAGCTGGGAAGCGGCGGACATGACATCGGACGTATGCTGGCGCTCGACTTCCAGGCTAAATACTATGATCGTGAGCTGATGAATCTTGCTGCCAAGGAGAGCGGATTCTCAGAGAAGTTTTTCGAGGAGAATGATGAGAAGAAAGGTTTCTTCAAGGGACTGTTTAATGTACAGACCTCGCATCTGAGCGGCGGTAGTATGTACAAGACCAACTTCTCGCAGGAGAGCCTGTTTCAGTTTCAGAGTGAGGCTATCATCAAGGCGGCACGTGAGGGCAGTTGTGTGTTCGTGGGCCGTTGTGCAGACTATGTGTTGCGAGACTTCGGAAACACGGTGAATATATTTATTTCCGCTCCGATGTCATTCCGTATCGAACAGATAATGAACAAACAGCACCTTGATCCTGAGGCTGCCCGTAAGTTCATAGAACAGAAGGAGTCGAAGCGTGCGGCATACTATAATTACTATACTGGCAAGAAATGGGGAGCTGCTGAGAGCTATGACCTATGTATCGATACCAGCATCCTCGGTATTATGGAAACAGAGAAACTGATAGCCGACTTTATCCGCAAGAGGTTTAAAATATGAAGAGGATAGGAATATTAAGCGATACTCACAGCTACTGGGATGAGAAATATCTCCATTATTTCGAGTCCTGCGACGAGATATGGCATGCCGGAGATATCGGCAGTGTGGAGGTGGCAGAGAAACTGGCGGCTTTCAGACCATTCAGGGCTGTGTGTGGCAACTGCGACGGAGGAGATCTGCGGTTGATGTATCGCGAACTCAATAGGTTTAAGTGCGAGGATGTGGATGTGTTGATAAAACATATTGGAGGATATCCCGGCAACTATGACCCTTCAGTACGAAGTACTCTCTTTGCCAATCCTCCACAGCTTTTCATCGCTGGTCATTCGCATATCCTAAGAGTGAAATATGACAAGACATTGGGTCTGCTGCATATCAATCCGGGTGCCGCAGGAATACAGGGCTGGCATAAGGACAGGACCCTCGTACGTGTTACTATCGACGGGAAGGAGTTCAAGGATTTGGAAGTTATAGCATTAGGAGACAATAAATAAAACAAGAAGATATGAAAAGAACAATCGTTATTACTGGTGGCGCAGGCTTTATCGGAAGTCACGTGGTGCGCCTTTTCGTGAACAAGTATCCAGAGTATCACATCATTAATCTCGACAAACTGACGTATGCGGGCAACCTCGCTAACCTGAAGGATATCGAGAACAAACCCAACTACGAGTTTGTTAAGATGGACATCTGCGATTTCGACGCTTTCTACAAGCTGATGCAGGACAAGAAAGTGGATGGTATCATTCATCTCGCTGCCGAGAGCCATGTAGACCGCTCTATTAAGGACCCGTTTACTTTTGCAAAGACAAATGTGATGGGTACTCTGTCGCTGCTCCAGGCTGCAAAGCTCTATTGGGAGAGTCTGCCAGAGAAGTACGAGGGCAAGCGATTCTACCACATCTCTACCGATGAGGTATATGGTGCTCTCGAACTGACTCATCCAGAGGGTATCGAGCCTCCATTTACCACTACTGCCTCAAGCTCTGAGCATCATCTGGCTTACGGCGATAAGTTCTTCCTGGAGACCACGAAGTATAATCCTCACTCTCCATACTCTGCAGCGAAGGCTTCATCAGACCACTTTGTACGTGCCTATCACGATACTTACGGCATGCCAGTAGTTGTTACAAACTGCTCAAACAACTATGGTCCTTACCAGTTCCCTGAGAAGCTGATCCCTCTGTTCATCAACAACATCCGTCATCGCAAGCCGCTGCCGGTATATGGTAAGGGTGAGAACGTCCGCGATTGGCTCTATGTAGAGGATCATGCACGTGCCATCGACGTGATTTTCCACGAGGGAAAGATTGCAGATACATACAATATCGGAGGTTTCAACGAGTGGAAGAACATCGATATCATAAAGGTGGTGATCAAGACTGTGGATCGTCTGTTGGGGCGCAAGGAAGGCGAGGATATGGATCTTATCACCTTCGTGACAGACCGTGCCGGACATGATCTCCGCTATGCCATCGACTCTACAAAACTCCAGAAGGAACTCGGCTGGGAGCCCAGTCTCCAGTTTGAGGAGGGTATAGAGAAGACAGTGCGCTGGTATCTCGACAATCAGGAGTGGCTCGATAATGTGACCTCCGGAGACTACCAGAAGTATTACGATAATATGTATGCCAACAGATAAATGGATAATCTGAGCCGTTCCCTTCACTCTTTCCTGGTGCGGATAGGAATCTCTCCCACCAGCATCACACCTCAGATGGAGCATTATGTGGAGCATTTGCTCTATTTGCTCCCTCCAGAGGAAGAGGAGGCAGTGACTCATTACTATGGACTCTTCGGATGTGAACGCAGGTCACTTAAGGAGATAGCCCATGAACTGGATGTCGCTCAGGAGGAGGCTATGGAACGTATAGATAACTGTATCCGAAAACTGGCTGTCACTCCCGAGTGGCAGATGCTTCAGCAAACCATTAACAAAAAATGAAAAAGATATTACTTTTAGGCTCAGGAGAACTCGGCAAGGAGTTCGTGATTGCCGCCATGCGTGCAGGACAGTACGTTATTGCATGCGACCGTTATGACAATGCCCCAGCCATGCAGGTGGCTGATGCACGTGAGGTATTCTCTATGCTCGATGGTGACACCCTCGAGGAAGTGGTAAACAAGCATAAGCCCGACATCATCGTGCCAGAGATTGAGGCTATTCGCACCGAGCGCCTCTTTAAGTTTGAGAAGCAGGGCATCCAGGTCGTTCCGAGTGCTCGTGCCGTCAATTTCACTATGAACCGCCGTGCCATACGTGATCTCGCTGCAAAAGAACTGGGACTTCGTACTGCAAAGTATTTCTATGCAAAGACATTCGAGGAGTTCAAGGCAGCTGCCGATGAGATAGGTTTCCCATGTGTGGTAAAGCCGCTGATGTCTTCTTCCGGACACGGACAGAGCTATGTACATAATGACTCAGAACTGGAGCAGGCTTTCAAGGACGCTATGGAAGGTTCCCGTGGTGATGTGAAAGAGGTGATCATCGAGGAGTTTATCGACTTCGACTCTGAGTTCACACTGCTTACTGTCACCCAGCAACATGGATGGCCTACGCTTTTCTGTCCTCCAATAGGTCATGTGCAGAAAGCAGGCGACTATCGTGAGTCATGGCAACCGTATAAGATTTCCGATGAGGCCCTGAAACAGGCTCAGATGATGGCCGACAAGGTGACAAAGGCTCTTACTGGTGCAGGTATCTGGGGAGTGGAGTTCTTCCTTACAAAACAGGGTGAGGTGATCTTCTCTGAGCTGAGTCCAAGACCCCACGATACAGGTATGGTGACACTCGGACATACCACAAACCTCTCAGAGTTCGAACTTCATCTCCGTGCTGTACTGGGACTGCCTATACCAGCCATCCATCTTGAGCATGCAGGTGCCAGTGCGGTGATTCTTTCACCTGTTGAGGCTTCTACTCCTGTGGATCGTTCGCTTCTGGATTATAACCTCGAAGAGGCTCTGAAGGAAGACCGTACCCGTATCCGTATCTTCGGAAAGCCCGAGGCTCATAAGGGCCGCCGCATGGGAGTAGTGCTCTGCTACGGCGAGGTAGGCGATGATGTCAATGCCCTCCGTGATAAGGCTAAGCGTCTTGCAAAGACAGTCCTGGGCACAGATCCTTATACGAAATTCAGTCATTAATGGATAATGTAAGACTCATAGATCTTCCAAAGATTGTAGACCCCCGTGGCAATCTTACGGTGGCGGAACAGATGAAGAACGTGCCGTTTGATATTGCCCGTGTCTACTGGACCTATGATGTCCCGTCCGGAGAACGTAGAGGTGGACATGCTCATCGCACATGCGAGGAGATAGTCGTTGCCGTGAGCGGATCGTTTGATGTAGAGGTCTTTGACGGAAAAGGGCATCAGACATTCCATCTTAACCATCCTTATCAGGGGTTATTTATCGGTACAGGGGTGTGGCGCACACTGGAGGATTTCTCCAGTGGTGCCGTATGCCTCGTGCTCGCATCGGAACTCTTCGATGAGGATGAATATATCTATGAGTATGATGATTTCATGGAATCGGTAAAACACAATGATTGAAATCGTCAGATATACCCCCGATAAGGCCGCTGAATGGGATGCATTCATACGACAGTCTAAGAATGCAACCTTCTTGTTTTATCGTGGATATATGGATTACCATGCTGACAGATTTGCAGATTACTCCTTGATGTTCTACGACAAGGGCAGGTTATGCGCCTTGTTGCCTGCAAATGATGGAGGAGATGGTACTTTGTGGTCACATCGTGGACTTACATATGGAGGACTTCTGATGGACTGTCGCTGCAAGGCTGCCCAGACATGTTCGATGGTGGAGACATTGGATGATTTCCTCAGCAGGCAGGGTTTCTCAAGAGTTGTGTATAAACATATCCCATGGATTTATGCTTCCCAACCTTCTGAGGAGGATATCTTTGCCATCGCTAATGTGGCCCATGCACGGCTTTTCTCGAGAGATATTGCTTCAGTAGTAGAACTGGGTCTGCGACTGCCTTTTTCCACCCTTAGAAAGCGTGGCGTAAAGAAAGGTCGGAAAGCATGTCTTTATGTCAGAGAGCAGACTGACTTTACGGTGTTCTGGCAGATGTTAGTGCAGCACCTTTGGGAGAAATTCCGTGCCAAGGCTGTTCATACGTTGAATGAGATAATGCTGCTAAAGGAGCGTTTTCCGAATAATATCCGACTGATGACAGTTTGTAGGGATGATGTCATCCTGGGAGGGACATTGCTTTATGATTGTGGTCAGACTGTCAAGACGCAGTATATTATGGCATCGGAAGAAGGACGTCGTAATGGAGCATTGGATTTCCTCTTCAGTAACCTCTTAGACCGCTATGAGGCTGAAGGCAGGAAATACTTTGATTTCGGAACTTCGAATAAGGTGGATAATGACGACCTTAATGAGTCGCTGATATTCCAGAAGGAAGGTTTTGGGGCGCGGGCGGTATGTTATGATACTTACGAATGGACACTATGATAAAGTATCTGGATCTTAAGGCGATAAACAAGCCCTATGAGCATGCTGCCGACGAGGTGATGCGGAGTGGGTGGTATCTGAAAGGAGACTATACCCGTCGCTTTGAGGAGGCTTATGCGGAATATATAGGTACTAAGTATTGTGTCGGATGTGGCAATGGCCTCGATGCCCTGACGCTCATATTCCGAGCCTATATCGAACTGGGTGTGATGGCTCCTGGCGATGAGGTCATCGTGCCGGCCAATACCTATATCGCCTCGATTCTCGCCATCACTGAGAATCAGCTTAAACCAGTCCTTGTGGAGCCTTCGCCTGATACCCTTCAGATTGATGATACCCTTATCGAACAGGCTGTTACTGAAAGAACCCGGGCTGCCATGATTGTCCATCTATATGGTATCTGTGCCTATACGAATAGGATAGGGGATATATGCCATAAATACGGTTTGAAGCTAATCGAAGACAATGCCCAGGCTCACGGCTGCATCTTTGGGGAAAAACGTACAGGATCGTTGGGCGATGCTGCAGGTCATAGCTTCTATCCGACAAAGAATCTCGGAGCCTTTGGTGATGCAGGAGCCGTAACAACATATGATACTGAACTTGCAGATGTTATCCGTGCTATGGGAAACTATGGGTCTTCACGTCACTACATCTTCGACTATCATGGCCGCAACAGCCGTATGGATGAGATTCAGGCTGCCATCCTTCTGGCAAAGCTGCCTCATCTCAATGCTGTCAATCAGCGCAGACATGAGATTGCCGCCCGCTACAAACGGGAAGTAAGCAACGACCTCGTGAGATTACGGCTCGTCGATGACGAGATTACGGCTCGTTGCCCACGAGATTACGGCTCGTCAAATCGTGACTCCGTCCATCATATCTTCCCTGTATTCAGTCCACGTCGTGACGAACTACGAAAATATCTTGCAGACAATGGCATAGAGACTCAAATCCATTATCCCATTCCTCCCCATAAACAGAAGTGTTATAAAGAGTGGAATAACCTTGAGTTACCCATCACTGAGCTGATTCATGAACAGGAGCTTTCCATTCCTTGTAATCAGGCTTTGACCTATGATGAGGTCAGCTATATTATTGATCTTCTCAATAAATTCCGCTGATAATTAAAAAACTCTAATGTTAGCGAAATATTTCCGCAAAAAAATGTGCGTTTATGGAATTTTTTTGTATTTTTGCAGCGTGTTTATTAACAACTTACTACGTTATTCATGAATTTCAAACTACGACAGGCGCTTCTTGTGCTTTCTTTCTTGCCAATACTGGCACAAGCAATGATTCCAGACATCAGATTCCGTAGGCTCGATACGCGTGACGGACTGTCGAACTCACAGGTGAATTGCATCTTGCGCGATTCAAGAGGCTTCGTCTGGTTGCCAACACCTTTTGGACTCTGCCGTTACGACGGTTACCGTTTCCGCACATTCTATTCCTACGAGAGTGACACAACAACAATCCGTTCTAACCGTGTTACAGCGGTGATGGAAGCCTTTGACGGCAGACTGTGGCTCGATCACGGCTTTAACTATGCTGTATATGACCCCATCACAGAGACTGTGGAACGATGGCCTACAAAATCTTTGGCAGAATACGGAATAACGGGTGGAGCCGAGCACCTGTATATCGATCCTGAGACGAAGCGGTTCTTTGTTAAGTCGTGGGATAATGGATATTTCATTTATGACCCAAAAACCAAGAAGCTGATTAACATGGCTTTCGGCTATAAGGATAACGAATTTCCTAAAGAGTTTGGTATCATGAGTTATTCTCGTAATAAAGAGGGAATATTACTGGTGTCGAACCTGGGTGAACTGATGTGTATCGATGATAAGAATGGCAGGGTGCTGTGGAAAGATAACTATGTGAGACGTAGCTTGAATGATACATATAATGACTATTGGCTTTACTACGACAAGGATGGTATCACGTGGGTGATCACACACTCTACAGGAACCTATATATATGTTCCGCAGGACAAACGCTGGTATACCTCGCTTACGGAACTGATGCGGGCCAAGGGATTCCAGGATGTGCCCGACAATATCATTGTCTGGGAGGTACGTTACGACAAGAAAGGATATCTGTGGGTGGCTACCGACCACCTCGGAGTGCTGTTGCTCGACTTCAAAAACAAGGAGTGGCGACAGTTTACTAACGTGAAGGGCGACGAGACCACCTTGCCTGACATCACTGCAAAGCATCTCTATGAAGACCAGCTGGGACGTATGTGGGTGGCTACCTATAAGAACGGAGTGGCGATGAGTGCCGATGCCATGTCGAACTTCTCAAGTATCGAACTGGGTGACATCAATGCCATCACCGAAGACCATGACGGCCATTACTGGCTCGGACTGAACTCAGGAGGTATCCTTAAAGTCGACCCAGAGACGATGGAGGTGGAAGAGAGTTTCAACAAGCAAGGGATAGGTGTTCTCAACGATGTCGTCGTGGGCAGCTATACTGCTAAGGATGGTACACTGTGGTTCGGTACGTGGGAAGGCGGGCTGATACGCTATCGCAACGGACAGTGGAAGAACTATACTGCTGCAATGCCGGGCAGTGCTTTCCAGACAAATAATATATGGGGTATCACAGAGGACTACTGGGGTAACATCTGGGTAGGCGTTTTGGGTGGAGGTGTCGTGCGCATCGACAAACGTACAGAGCGTCAGCGCTCTTGGACTACCAAGAACTCCACCATCAAGACCGACTGGACCAATAGTATCACAAGAGCTGCCAACGGTTGGATATTATTAGGTAATTCAGAATACTGCTCATTGGTGAATCCTGTTACCATGAAGCTGATAAACATGCCACTGCCGCACGATGAGAAGTCGTATACCATTTCAGCTGCTACCACTCAGGCTCTGATGGATGCCAGAGGACTCATCTGGCAGGGATCTGCATCGGGAGTAAACGTGTTCGACCGAAAGACGGGACAAAGCACGCTGCTCGACATGAAGTCGGGATTCTATGGCAACAGTGTCGTTGCCCTGACAGAAGACGAGCGAGGTACGATATGGGTTGTTACAGACCATGGAGTGTCGAACATCACGCCAAAGCAGGAGAATGGAGTATGGACATTTGCCGTGCGGAGCTATAACGATCGCGACGGACTGCAGCCTGGCCCATTCAATCAGCGTGCTGTATATTATTCCAAGAAAGGTCTGCTGCTGGTTGGCGGACAGGATGGACTCGATATCATCAACACTACGAAGTTGGCCAATAACAGCAAGGAAGAGAAACCGGTATTCAGCGGACTTGTTATTTACAACGATCTTATCGAGTCTGGCCATGAGTATGAAGGTCATGTGATACTGGAGAAGGCTCTCTTTGACTGTAAGGAACTGTATCTGAGAAGCGACGAGAACCATTTCTCAATCCAGATGGCCTCTAATGATGGCGGTGTTAAGAATGGCACACGCTTCATCTATCGTCTGGAGGGATATGACGATACATGGGTAAAGACAGAACAGGTGAATCCGAATATCAGCTATATGGGTCTGCCTTCTGGTTCTTATACTCTGTGTGTGCGAATGTTTAAGGACGACGGTACGATGGGTGAATATGAAAACCGCCTCGTTATTACCATCGGCACTCCTTGGTATCGCTCGTGGTGGGCATGGATTATCTATCTGCTATTGGCGGCAGGAATGATAGCATTAATAAGAAACAAGAAAAGGAAAGTCTGAAATTAATGGAGAAAAAGGCAACTTGGATATGGTATCCCGGCGACTTTGAGGTCTGGCTGGGAAATATCTTCAATAACCGTCGTACGGAGCGAGGGGCGATGTTCCCTCCATTTTGGAAACAGGACTCTCACTGGCCTACGGTGGAGTTCTCGAAATCATTTGTATTAGAAAAAGAAGAAACGATACGCATTGCCGTCGAGGGACAGTTTAACCTGATGCTCGATGGTAAACTGCAGTTTGGCATGCCCCAGACCTTTACCGTTCCGGCAGGAGAGCATAAACTGAACCTGAAGGTGTGGAATCAGGCAACGCCACCAGCCCTTTACATTGAAGGTGATACAGTGAACACTGACTCCTCGTGGCAGGTTACCTATGAGGATAAACTCTGGATCGACGAGAATGGTGTTGCCCATGGATCTGGCATCTATGTGCCGGCAGCCTCATGGTGTTTTGACTGCATTGACAGTAAGCCCTCAGATTATCGTCTGGAACGTAAAGAACTGCGCCCTGTTGCCTGCGAAAACGGCCTGTACGACTTTGGCCGCGAGACGTTTGGCTATCTCAAGATTAAGGGTCTGAAAGGCACTGTCCGCATCTATTACGGCGAAAGCCGTGAGGAGGCTCTCGACAAAGACCACTGTGAGACACTCGACATACTTTCCTCTCACCTCTCACCTTTCACCATTGACCTCTCTTCAAAAGCTTTCCGCTATGTCTACATAGAGAAGGTTGATGACAGCAGTTACGACGAGGTGCTGATGGACTATGAGTATGCTCCCTTCGATACGAAAAAGAGTGGCTCTTTCTGCAGCTCAGACAATCTGCTGAACAAGATCTGGGAGGTGTCTGCTTATACGATGGACCTCACCACCCGCGAGTTCTTCATGGACGGCATCAAGCGCGACCGTTGGACCTGGAGTGGGGATGCCATACAGTCATACCTTATGAACTACTACCTGCGTTTTGACACAGAGTGTGTTAAGCGCACTATCCGTCAGTTGCGAGGTAAAGATCCCGTTACGGCTCATATCAACACTATCATGGATTACACCTTCTATTGGTTTAAGTCCATTGCCGACTATTATCAGTATACTGGCGACAGTGACTTTGTCCGTGAGATATGGCCCAGGATGGTATCCATGATGGACTATGTGTTAAGCCGTACAAATGCCGAAGGAATGGCAGAGGGGCAGGCTGACGATTGGATTTTCGTTGACTGGACCGACTTCCCGATGCACAAACGGGGAATACTCTGCTTCGAACAGATCCTGTTGATGAAGTCTCTTGCGACGATGGCAGAATGTGCCGACCTCATAGGAGAGTCATCCGATACATATCGCAAGAAGGCCGACGACCTGCGAGATAAGATAAACAACGTTTTCTGGAGTGAAGACCAGCAGGCCTACCTCCATGCTATTGAAAGGCTGCAGGCAGGCGAAGGCGAGTCGGGAACGGATGTCGTGATGAACACTCAGATCACCAAGTTCCCCAACATGTTTGCCATCCTCTATGGCCAGGCTGACACTAAGCAGCAAGAGCATATCATGCAGAGTGTGATGCTCAATCCTGCCATCGACCCCATCACAACTCCTTACATGCGTTTCTACGAACTCGAGACGCTCTGCAAGGCTGGACACCATAATCAAGTCTTAAACGACATCCGCGACTACTGGGGTGGTATGCTTCATGAAGGTGCCACCACCTTCTGGGAGAAATATGTTCCCACAGAATCCGGCAACCAGCATCTGGCCATGTATGGCCGTCCTTATGGAAAGAGCCTCTGTCATGCCTGGGGAGCTTCGCCCGTATATCTCTTAGGAAGATATTACCTTGGCGTCAGTCCCACGAAGCCTGGATATGCTGAATACGAGGTACGTCCGCAATTAGGCGATCTGGAATGGATGCGAGGCGATGTGCCCACACCTTTTGGATTAATCCATGTTGAGATGGATCGCAACTCCATCAGTGTTAGAAGCGATGGTGGCAATGGTACGCTTATCATCGGTGATCAGCGCATATCTATACCTGCAGGTAAGGAATTAACTATTTCTTTATGACGATAGCCATCAGGGTGAGGTCGTCTGACTGTGGGGCGTCTTTTACGAAGGTTGCGACATCGTCGACAAGGTGATGGACATATTCGGAAGCTTTAGCCTGACCATTGTCAACGAGCTGTTGCAATGAGTCCTTTATACGCTGCTTCTCGAAAGGTTTTAATTCTTCGTTGGCAGCCTCCTTCAGACCGTCGGTATAGAGCAGGAGGACATTGCCTGGCGATAACTGCATCTCCTCCGACTTATAGTCGAAACCTTCTCCCAGTCCCAGTGCGAGATTACACTCTACAGGAATCATGTTGACCTCTGAGGTGATGAGTATGGGGCATTCGTGACCAGCATTACAGTATTTAAGCAGATGCGTCTTCAGGTCGAGCACACCAAGGAAGAAGGTACAGAACATCAGCGCTTCGTTATCTTCTGAAAGAAGGTCGTTCATGTTCTCCACAATCCGCTTCGGGTCGTTTTCACGCCCTGAGGTAATACGGAACAAGTAATGCGTCGCAGCCATCAGCAGGGCTGCAGGTATACCCTTGCCACTCACATCACCGATGCAGAAGAACAGCTTGTCATCGCGGATGAAGTAGTCATAAAGGTCACCACCGATACTCTTGGCGGGTTTCAGATACCCGTAGAGGTCGATATCGCTGCGCTCTGGGAAAGTGTTAGGTATCATCGACATCTGCAGTCCTCCGGCCACGTTCAGCTCGTATTTGAAGGCTGCCTCCTTGGCTGTCTGTTCCTTCAGGTCCCGCATATATTGTTCGAGCGAGCTCTGCATGGCTGCAAACGAGTCGCGCAGCTTGCATACCTCATCCTTGTGCCTGATATCAGGCAGGGGGGCATCGAAGTTTCCCTTGGCCACCTCGTCGGCGGAATCGGCCAGAGCATTCAGGGGACTTACCACCTGACGGATATTCGAACGGCAGAAGAGATAGATAACCACCATACCGATTACCGTGATGATCAGCAGTATACCGACCAAGGAGAGTGCTGGAAACCAGAAGGCTCTCTGGGGAACGACAATGGCCACCGACCAGTTGGTCGACCCCAATGGTGTATAATACACGTTCGCCCGTAAACCGTCAATCACCATCGAGGAATTTCCCGCCTTACCCTGTTTCATGTCGGCAATGACCTGCATGTCATGCTCGTCGTTCTGGTCGATGTAGGAGAGCACGTTTTCCTTCATCACCCTTTCCCACTGGGGATGCGCAATGAAGGTGCCGTCGCGGCTGATGATAAAGGTGTAGAATCTGTAATCTTTGTTGTAGAAATTATCAAACACTCCATTATGATAACTGCCGGCATTGATGATCTTCAGCTCTTTTGCGAGCCATTTCAGCGACAGGTCGGAACCGAAGACACCCACTATCGAGTCTCTCTTGTCGTAGAGGGCCATGACAAACGAGCAGACGTTGTCGTTCTGTCCGATATCATCGAAATAGGGATCCGTCCAGAAGCCGGTCTTCGATTCCTTGCCCTTGGCATACCATTCTTTGCTGAGATAGTCATGGTTGGCCGAGCTGATGTTCCTTGGATGTTCATCCCTAATCTTATTCATATAGATCTCAAACCACCGTCCATACTGAGGGAAGTGGTAAGGCTCGAAAGCGATGAAGTAGCCCTCAGTATAGTTGTTCAGTTTGATCTCATTCTCCATAGATTCCATCATCTTCTCGGGCGAGTCCAACCAGTAGAACACTTCACCGATGACATTTCTGGCGCACAACTCCTCTGTGGCGAGAACCCTTTCCAGTTTCTCGTTGACCATGCTCATGACAGACTTGTACTTCTCGTCTGTCGCGTACTTGACAGCGCTGAGGGTGATACCGATGATGATACTGGCAATGACAATCAGTGTTGTCAGCGTGGCCAGCATCACCTTGCGGGTCAACCTGTTGGCGAAAGATTGATAATACGCTTTCACTCTCTTATGACTCCAACTGCTCGAAAAGGTTGAGGAATCCTGTCAGTCGAAATGCCTCACGGATAGTGGGTGAGATGTTCGTGATATACACGTGGTGACTGTTCGCCTTGGCATTCTTCAGGATCCTGAGCAGGAGGCGCAGTACACTCGAAGCGATATAATCCAGATCGATACAGTCAAAGAGAACATCTTTGTCAACTTTAGTTAGGAGAGGCTCCAAACCCTTTTCTACATCTGGTGTCGACGGGGTGTCCATATAGCCACCCAACTTGACAGTCAGCATTTCTTCTTTATCTATAATTGATACTCTTGCCATGATTCTGTTCTTTTATTATACTAATCAAAATTCATCATCGGAACCCATCTTCATCGAGTGAGTCGAATAATCATCGTGCTTTGCCCTGTCCTCATCCTGCAAACGGGTGAGCGTATCCTCCACGCGGTCGGCCATCCAGTTGTTGTGGGCATCCTCGATCTCCTGGATCTTCTCATGATAGAGCTTCTCACGATGGTCTCCCCACTCGGTGTTAACCTTGTCGCGAACATTCTTTAAGCTCTCAATGTCCGCGTCGCTCTCACCTGCCAGCAGAGGGGTAAGCTTCGCGTCGAACTTGTTGTTGGCCAGTTCCATCGCGGCCTTACAATCGTTGTAGCACAGTTCTACTCCGTTCTTAAGCACCTTGTAGCGCTCATCGTCCACCTCGGGCATCTTCAGCAGCAGATAGCGGATATTCTTCTTGATGGATTGACCCTTCTCATCAACCGTGTCGAGGGTCTTCTCCTCCATGCTCTGCTTAAACTCCGGATGCTCCATCATCACGCCTTGGGCGATGGCCGGCATATCCTCTGCAAAGTTGGGGATGATCATGAAGGTGTAGTCATCTTTCCTTCCTACGATACTACACTCGTCGAGCTTTACCAGATCGCCGTCGATCATTGCTTCTATAGGCAGTAGTGCCACCTCCTCGGCTTTCACGCAGAAGTTCATCAGCCGATAGGCGAATCTGGCGCAATGGCCTGACAATTCCTCACCATACTGGTCGAATTCTATATATACAGCTTTTTTCATATCTATATTTCAACTCTAAACTATAAACTCTAAACTCTCAACTCTCAACTACTCCTTTGGTGCATCTTCCGTCTTCAGCTTAGCACTCAGTTTGCCACCTCCTGGAGCTCCAGGTATTGCGATACCGTCGCTGATGTTTGTTGACTTGAATGATGACTTAGCCTCGAGATTGTCGATGGTAGCCTTCGGAGCCTTGACATCACCCTTGATGTCGGCCTTTCCATTGATGGTAGTGTCGCCATAGATCTGGCTCTTGCTACCGCCAACTGATGCATTGCCTCCATCGAGTTGTACGAGTGCCTTGCCGTCGCCCTGCTGTATCTCCAGCGTCTTGTCGGCAAAGGCGCCAATCTCCTCGCTCAAGGCCTGTATCTTCTTGCTCTTGATGTCCTTCGACTTCGCGCCCACGTACATCTTTTCACTTACGAGGGTCATCGTGCTGCCTGCGGCCAGCTTGTCGTCGGTAAGCTTCTCCTTGTCGACATCCATCGACTTCACGCTTACGGCCTTCGCATTCAGGTTGATGGTTCCTGTGGCCTTACCCTCGGCATCGGCAGAGAGGAAGTTCATCTTCTCGGCACGTACGCTGAGCTTGCCGTCCTTCGTCAGGGTCTTCGTCGAGAGCTTGCCGTCCTTCACCTCGTAGTCGAGGCTCTCCACGGCAACGGTCTTCGAACGGATGATGACATCGCCTTCGGCAGTATATTCGCCCTTGGTGAGCTTGCCCTTGTCGTCGCGCTCGATATCCTTCGGGTTGGTCGTTGCCACCTCTACGGTCTTTGCCGTCATCGTGATCTTGCTATCCTTTGTCAGTTCCTTCTCCTTGATGCCCTTGTCGTCAACCTGATAGTCTATGGCTTCAAGGTTGATCTCCTTCGAGTGGATGTTGACGCGACCCGTGACGGGCAGCTCTTTCTCTTTCGGATTGACTGACGAGAGGCTGATGTTCTGGGCATTGACGCTGAAACCGCCATGCTCTACAAGCTTACCCTCGTCGTCCATCATGCTGAGGCTTACATCAGGCGTTCTGACGCTGATGCCGGCTCCTGGCTGGGTATGCAGGTTGCCGTCGCCATCGGCGGTAGCTACATCGATACGCTCTGCCACGATGTTCATTCTGGCGCCCGTCGAATTCTTCTTGAAGGCGTCGCCCGTCTTGATCTTGCCTTTCTCGTCCTCCAGAGCTTTCTTCTGGCGGTTCACCTCTGCGAGTTGCGACACGAGGTGGATAAACTGCAGGGTGGCCTGGTATAGCACAGGTGTCAGGTCGTCGATACTCTCATGAGTCAGCGCTATTTCTTTCAGGTCTACACGGTTCAGGAAGTCGTCCTCCATATTATGCTTGTCTTCCTGATCGAGCAAGTCCGACATCTTCTTGAAGCAGTCTTCCACGCTCTTCTTCTGCTCACCTATCTGCTTATTCAGATCCTGAGCCTGTTTTGAGAGTCCCTCGACAGTAGCCTCAATCTGCTCCTTACGGCCGTCGGCCGAGAGGGCTGCCTCGAGGTTCAGCGTCTGGTCGGCATGGATGGTGATACCGCCACTGTTAGGTGGGGCTGCCGACATAGAGAAGGCATCCTTGGCATCGCTGCTGTGGAGCACGATGCTGCTTGCCTGAGAGACAATCTCCGACGTGCTGCGTACCACGTTCTCCACACCGTCTACACCTGGGTCGACGGCTGTCTGGCGGATGCTGGAGGCACGGGTAACGACATGTCCCCCATTGCCGACACCTTCGAGGGCGACACCATTACCTTTGATTATCACATTGCCGACACCGCCGCCGAGTAGGTCGCCGTTTTTGTCGACGTTGCCGATCACGATATTCGGGGCGGAAATGATCACAGTGTCATCATCGCGATAATAGTGGCCTTTGTCAAGTCGCTCTATCAGGTCTGCCTTGATCTGCTGAACCTCCGACTTATGCTGATGGATCTCCTCCAGATCCTTCTCTACACTGCTCTGGAATTTTTCAAGCAGCTCTTTCCAATCATCAAATATATATCCCATAATATCTGCCTCCTATAATTTTAACATCGCTGTCTGCAGCTTCTCAATGAAACCTTGAATCGTTTTCTTTTCTTTCTTATCAAGGGTGGTGTTGGCATTGCTCAAGTATTTGATATCCGACTTAAGAGGTGTTATAGCCTTAAATTTGTCGCCATTCATGTTGTACGTTTTGTCGCCACTCGCAAATAGTATACAACCGTTCTTGCCTTCGCCCCACGTCTTTTTCTCTGCAAGGTCTTTCCAGAAAGCAACCTTTTTCTTTTGTTCGTCCAAAGCCTCGTCAGCAGCGCCCTTCAGAGCACCACCGATAGTCGACCACTTGTCTTTTTCCAGTTTAGGAACACCGTTTAAACTCTTCACGTAAGCTCCCCATACATCAGGATCTGCTACTGTTGCGGCCGTAGGATTATCAGGAACAGTTCCAGTTTCACTGGGTTCATTTTTATCATTTAATTTTATTCGCGTATCTTTATTGAATCCGAACTCCTCTAATAGATTAATTATGACTAATCGTCTCAAGACTATTACCAAACCGCTATTTTCTTTAATTGCAGCTTCAATTTTACTCTTCATTTTTTTCGTTGAGTCATCCATTTTTGTATATAAAGGCACATCCTTTAGTTTCTCCTGATCAAATGCCTTTATTATCTTATCCTTGAAATCCTTCGGCATTACCGTCATGTTGAAATGACCTACCAGCTTATTAATATCCTCCTTGGTTGGCTTTAGATGCGTCGCTTCGTAAATAAGTTTTCTCGTCTTATTTAGCGACCTCATTATATCTTTTCTCAACAACTTACGGCCATCAATAATACCTTTTTTTACCTTGGCTTTTATCGGATTATATTGATCTGCGGTTTTGCCTGATATGCGCATGGCTGCATCATCCTTCAGTTTATCAGCTGCACCATCGTCAACATCCACCAGTTGGAATCCACACTTGTTTTCATCCCAGTCTTCGTCTTTATCTTGCTTCCATAGATCTTTCACCAGATCGTCAATTGGCTTACATACTTCCGCAGGCTTTGCAGCTGTAGACGGTTCATCTGCATATAATCTCAAGAAATTGATATTGTTCTTTAGAATCTTCAATTCATCAACACCAGCGTTATACTTTTCAATAAAGCGTTCTATCATATTGCGGGATAACGGTGAAATGTACTTGATAATTTCCACCATTCCATTACCAATACCTGCACCTTTCACAATCGCCTCCTTGTTGATTTCATCCAGCATTTTCTTCCTCTTGTCCGCATTAAAGGCGTTCTCGGGCATTTCACAATGATTTTCGCCAGCCTCGAGTTTCAGGAATCTGTTGGACTTCAACGTGAGGCTTCCCTCCACTGGGCGGAAGAATACCTCAACGATCGACCTGACGACTCTCAGATCGATAAAGTCCATGAGGGTAGCGGCCAACTTCTTGGTCACCTGTGCCGTCACTTCCAGCAGCAACTGGGCAGCGGTGCCTCCCTTGGTATCCTTCGATTTCCACAACTTGTAGTTGACGTTCGTTCCTGATACGAGCTTCAGGTTGTTGCCTGCCTCGATAGTGACGTTCTTGCCGGAGATCTTTACATCACCGTTAGGGGCAGAGATGCTGATGCCTGTGAAGGCATTGATATTCACGTCGCCCCAGTTGGAAGCGATGGATACGTTGCGCCCGTCGGTAGAGCCCGAAATCTTGTACATTCCATAACGGTCTGTCAGTTCGAAACCACCCTCGAAATATTTGTTCTTATCCCACTTGATGGCAGGAATGAGGTTGGGCACAAAGCTTGTGAAGTTCTTAAACAGTGGCGAGAATGCTCCTGCGAGGAAGGCCTGTATGCCTTGACCCGTACCGTCGGTAAGCGTCAGCATATGCTCACCTGGGCTCGAGATGACCACGTCCTGGTTGGGCCTGCCACCTTCATCGCCTAAACCACCCATGATGTATGGACGTTCCACGTTGCCATCTTCGAATCCCACCATCACAGGATTGCCTTCGTAGTGCTTACCCACATTGGGGTGACCCTGATGGTTGGAGGCAAAGCTCAGCCAGGGTGAGGAGAGTTCCTTAGTGTTGGCAGTAATTCCAGTTTTTTTCTCTTCATCCTCATAGTTGATGGTCTGCCAGGAGAACATCACTCGGGCGCGGTTTTTGTTGAGTGCGGGGTCGTCAGCGTCGGTGATCGTAGCCGGCTGTGGATGGGCGTATCTTACGTGGCCTGCAGGAATCACCGACGGGTAGAAGATCTTGTCGGCAGGATCCTGAGACGTTGCCACAAGCTGGAATGTCATATTGCCGGTCTCGCCCTTTACGCCCAAGATCTCCACTACGATGAAGTTCTTGTCGTTGAAGGAGATGATACTTCCCAACTTCAGCTTCGGGTGGATTGTTTCATAGTCGATATGGATGGTCTTCTGCCCTACGGTCAGCTCCTTCTCTACAATAGCGATATATTTCTCGTCGTCGTATTTGGTATGCAGCTCAGTGAACTGCTGGAAAGCAGGCATTTCATTTTTATCCTCGCCCTTTTTGGCGAAGTCGTGGTTGCCATACTGGACATCATTATCGTGGTTATCGCCAAATTTGTATTTATCATTGAAATCAGAATTCAACTTGTATACTTTTAACCCTTCCCTTGCCAGGTTAAACAGGTTGTCGAACAGCATGTTACCGATCAGTGTAGGCAGGTTCTTGTCGTTCTTGAACACAGCTGAAAACTGATTTATAATCCATTTGTCGGCCGCGCCGCCGAAAGCGCCCATCTGGGCTTTCACTATAAAGGGTGACTTCTGTACTGGCTTACCTATCAGACCGCTGTTGTTGGCGGGGTAATCGTATCTTCCGTCATCACCGATCGACAGTTGTTTTGTCGCAGGGTCAAAGGTGGCGATCTCCTTGACTTGGTTTTCTTCTATCTTAACGGGAGTGACTGTGTCGTCATATCCGATATTCAACTTGTTGTCCTCATAATACAAGAACTCTCCCCAGCGGTTGGTTGTTCGGGCCAGCATGTCGTAGAAACTCTCGTTATACTGTACCAGGAAGGGGAAGATATGCTCCGTCTTTTTATCGCCATACCTCAGAACCTTCATGTTCTGAGCATCGCATTTGATGCAGATTTCTTCGGCCTTTTCATCTTCCTCTTCCTTGTCGGTGTCTTTGTCCTTGTCGGTGTCTTTTTCCGTTTCTGCAGCGGCCCACGGATACAAATACTTCTCTCGCTCTATGTCCAGAATGCCAGCAAACAGCTTCTTGGCCACCCAGGTGCGGCTGGCCTGTCTGACGGTCATCATCTTGTCGGGACTGTAGATCTTCAGGATGACGTTCATGCCGTCTTTCTTATAGTGAGGCAGCACCTCGTGTACGTAATAGTCGTCGCCGATGGTGAAGTCACCGTCAGCCAGACTGACCTTGGCATGCTTGAACATCTTGTCGAGCATGTCCCAGTCGATACGCTCGTAAGCAGTATCCACACCCTGAGCCTTTGTGATGCTGATAAGGGCGAGAGCTTCTGTCGGCTGATACATCTTCTTGTGGAAACTGAATTCCTTGATCGCAAGTCTGTATTTCAGGGCTTTCGGCGCTTTTTCTTTCGGGAAGATATAGATTTCGCTTGTCGTCGTTTCCGTTGCGAGCGTGATATCGGCTGTTGTCTTCGTCGTTTCCTCGGTTCCATTATAATGGAGCACACCGCTCAGGGTCATACTGATTATTGCCATAATATTTAAGTTTTTGTTTTTTTCCGTTGCAAAGATAAAAAAAATCCGTGAAATAAAAAACAAAATAGCAGGTATTTTTTCCTTTTTTCACGAAAGTTGTATAAAAGAACCACATTGCGTAAATCCCCCTTCCTCGGATTGCTATGAAGAGGGGGGATTTTCTTGCCTGTTGATGAGTTTACTTAATATCGAAGACTATCTTCCTGCGATTACCTTTCGGGCGGACTGCGAAGTGAACCCATACGGTAGAACCTCGTACCTCGATGATCAGTTCATCAAAG
>CACWLC010000026.1 GCA_902761605.1 uncultured Prevotellaceae bacterium | reverse complement strand
ATTTTAAAATGTTATACCTTAAATTCTTTTTTATTTTTTATTTCTTATTTTTTATTTAAATCTCTCAGATTTGTTTCTGATTGACGATGCAAAGATACGGCGATTT
The DNA here is from genome assembly GCA_902761605.1 of uncultured Prevotellaceae bacterium. Classification (GTDB taxonomy): domain Bacteria; phylum Bacteroidota; class Bacteroidia; order Bacteroidales; family Bacteroidaceae; genus Prevotella. The sequence goes on along the minus strand of CACWLC010000026.1, from coordinate 35,215 downwards.
TCACCCGCTTCCAAGTTTTTTTCTGATTTCTTTGTCAACTATACACGACACACGCGCCATTTTGCGACAAACCACACGAATCCCCCAAATCTCTGTCGTGTCAACACCCAAAAATGAGGTGCAATATTGCTTTTGCACCATTCTTTCAGCATGTGCTTAAGTCATCATACCCGAGTGGTAGAGCTTCAATAGGCTGAAAATCACAATATTCTGTGAATTTCCTTTGTCATTTCATATTTCTATTATATCTTTGCAACAAAAATCACAATATAGTGTGAAATTACCGCTTTAATGTGCAAGTTTTTGCTTTTTCTCCGTTATAACTATAAAAATGGATCGAAAAATATGAATACAAGAAGCTTATTACAAAAAGTATGTCTGATTCTGATGATAGGTACGGCACTTGCAGGCTGTTCAAAAGGGGATGATGATACCTTAAACAATTATGCTTCATCAAACGATCTGTATGTAAACTCCAATAATATTATTAAGAGTATGTCGGGAGTTTATTCAGGTCAATGGACATTAAATGGAAAGAATGTTGATGCTGAGCAGAACAACTATTATTTCTCATTAGGTGTCGATAGAATATATAGTTTCGATTTTACCACATTCCCGTTTAAGGCAATTGCCATGCATGCGTTATCTCAGTACTTATCATCTTATTCGTCATTCAGCATCACTAAGCTGACTACTTCGATGATAATAGGTGCGCCATTAAAAGACGAGGATCTTCTTTTATTCAAGACTGGTTTAATTGGAGACTTGTCTTCGTTAGAAAATGCAAAGGAAGATTTCAGCACACATATTGGTATAGTAACGGATATTTATTGCGTTGGGTATTCTGAGAATCTGGTTTATTTTGAACTATCTCCCTATACGAACTATGCATTCTTACGTTATCCGTTTGTTGTGACGCTTTCTAATGGCGAGTATTATGCCATTGTGATGGATGTGGTTCCTTCAAAATCAACTCTCACATTGGATTCTTCGTCACGTACGATAAACTTCGTTTGCAACATACCTCAAATAGAAATATACGATTCAGAAGGAAATAAGACCATTATAGAACCAAAGCCAGAGTTAGTTCTGACATTCACAAGCACAAATAAGACGAAAGCAGCTGAGAATGGAAACTGAGCAGGAGCTGTTGAGTTCAATACGGAGTGGAGACAAGAGCGCCCTGCGCCGTCTATACTGCCGTTATTCTGGATACGCTATGGCTATCGGGCTGAGATATATTCCACAGAGCGAAGAAGTGCGTGACGTGATTCAGGACAGCTTTGTAAAGATTCTGACTTCAATTGAAAGATTCGAGTATCGTGGTGAGGGATCTTTGAAATCATGGGTGTCGAGGATAGTGGTCAACAGTGCTGTAAACTATCTGCGTCAACACGAGCGCTTTTTGTTTGTCAGCAACATCCCCGATGAGGCAGACGAAGATTCGCCAGATATAGAAATGGTGCCCCCAGAAGTTCTCTTAGAAATGATAGGACGACTGCCTGCCAACTATCGAACGGTATTGAACCTCTTCGTCTACGAGCAATACTCTCACAAGGAAATAGCCCAGCAACTCGGCATCAAAGAGAATACCTCTTTCTCGCACTTCCATAGAGCAAAGAAGATGTTGGCAAGAATGATTAAAGAATATCTGAGTAAACAAGAAATATGAAACAGGACAAGTGGACACAACAACTGCACGACAAGCTGGCGGATTATCAGACTGATGCGCCAGAGGGACTGTGGGATGATATTGAGGCCGCTCTCCAGACACAAGCCAAGCCACAGGAGGCCCGTTTCATCTCTCTTCGGCAATGGATTATTGCTGCGTGTCTGGCTTCATTCCTTGCCACAGGAGGCTACATGTGGTATCATTCGGCGAATGAATCTGAAAGTAATCAGAATGCCACAGAGCTTGCTGATGCAAAAAAGGACATTATTCAGGATAATCCCGTTGAGTCAGATAATGATAATGTGGAAGAAGAGATTCCTGTAAAGCAGGGTAAAATTCTTGTGAGACATAATCCCCGGTTAATAGCAGAAGCGGAAAACGATGTTAATGTTTCTGTCAAGCATGATTCGATAATCTATCAGACAACAGAGAATGCTCCACAAGAACAACTTGCCGAAACTCCTTCTGTTCCAGCAAAAGAGGATGAAATAATAAGAGAATTAGACAAAGCTATCCATGAGCTGTCAAAGAATCATAAGAACACTGTAAGTCTCAATCTCTATGCGATGAACGGTTTTGGCACACAGGCAAGCAGTAATGGTGTATTGATGTCGGAAGGCTTGCTCCAGAAGTTTAATAATGACTATTCTTATGCCTCAGCTACAAGAGCCCAGTCTCCAGCATATCTTTCTGGCTATGAAGAGCGGCAGAAGCACTATCAGCCTATCTCATTGGGAATATCTGTCGGTTATCCATTGACTAAAGTACTCTCAATAACCACTGGAGTTGCCTTTACAAGACTGCGCTCAGACTTTCTGTATACCACACAGAATCAGCAGATAAATAAAGAGCAGAAATTATATTATTTCGGTATACCGCTCCAAATAAATGCCCAACTATGGTCATACAAAGGTCTGAAGGCATATCTCTCTGCAGGCGGACAGGCAGATTGGAACATCAGCACCAGTTTAGAGAGCAATGGTATAGCACAGGAGTTGGATAAAGACAAGATGCAATGGTCTGTCAATACCAGCCTTGGTATAGAATATGATATCATTCCACAACTGGGTATATACATTGAACCAGGCTTAAAGCACTACTTTGATAATGGTAGCAGGATAGAGAATTTCTTTAAGGACAAACCCACGAACTTCAATCTGCAGGTTGGAGTCCGCTGGAATATCTTAAAATGATTGTGTATGAAAGAAAAGTTTAATATTTCAATGAAACGCTTGAAAGGAATAATCATTATGATTTTGTCCGTATGCATTTATACGGCATGTGATAGCGAGAATGGTGGAAGGGATATTATCTGGGATATCTCTCCAGTAGAATTCAATATCTTCATTACAGATAGTGAAGGACATGATTTGCTTGATTCCACTTATCAGGGGAATCTTATTAAAGACATACAAGTCAGCTATCAAGGGGAAGAATATCCGCCTATTACGGATCAGGAGTATTATGAAAAAACGTATGGGAATACAGGCACCAGAGCCTATATGCCAATCTTTTATGGGCTCTTGCTTCGACAATATTGGAGTCATAAGACTTTAAATGGTGACTTTGAAATGATCTTTGGCGAGTTTGACGGAACAGAAAATATAGACCATCGTGAAATCATACTGAATCTGCCAAACAATCAACAAATTCGTTTGGCGTACAAGAACAGTTTCAGGTGGAAATCGAATGGTGATCCAGAGAAAAATACCCAATTCTACCTTAACGGCCAGGAGTTGGAAGACAATGCTGGCAGATGGGGGTATTATCACTTCCGCTATACCAATACTGGCTACGAATATATTCCAAGCGAAATCAAATAATCTTTTATAAATATGAAAAAGTTGATATTACTATTTGCAGCAGCAATTTATAGCAGTATGTTTATTGCCTGTTCAAACAGCGATGATGAGACATCTGCAGTCAACTCTGAAAAGACTCTTTATGCCATCATAAAGACAGAGGGAGCGCAACTGATTGACATTATTCCAAGCGACTATGTCCTAACCCTCGACAATGTCATCGCTGTGAACCCAGAAACGGGTGAGTTTAAAATGAAAGATACTGAGCGGATTGACTCTAAAGCCTATCCTATACCTACCCAGTATGTCATACAGTTCTATTCTGAAGGGAGTTTCCTTTTCGAGGCGAAACTAAATAGCGCAATCTCCAGTTACCTTCCCAATGGTCTGACTTTCTGCCATTTCATGTCAGATAACAAAGGGTTGGCAAGGTATGACCTTGGTGCAACTCGTATTTTAAACGCAGATGGAAATGTAATAGAGGGAGATATTACAGAGCTGCAGGAAATAGGTATACAGCGCATGTATCAGATATTGCAAAAAGCAGGCAAAATCAACTATAACATCGAATACGATTTCCAATACTAAAAAGTATACAAAGATGAAGAGGAAAAGTCTATTGTGGATAAGTGCCCTTCTGCTAATGCTGACAGGATGCAGCAGCGATGATGGTGATATTTTTCCAAAAGAATGCAAGTATACCTCAACGAACATTCGTCCATCAAAAGACGATGAAGTTGTTAGCAACCAAGGCTCTTGGACAATAACAACCTATGCAAATATGATAATGAAGGCGGAGTTTAACTCGGAGTCTCCGTCATCAGCAGAATTGTTCTTCAAGGACAATCTTCCGTTAACGACTGACAATGCTCTTATTTTCAGGCATTCATTGAAGAATGCACAAACGAATTATATAGAATATGCTCAGTTATATAAGGGAATGGAGGTTTATCGCTGCGGATATATTTGCAATTATGATCAGAACGATGTACTGAAAAACATAGAAGGAGCATTTGTGCCTATAGACAATTTGGATATCAATCCAAAAATATCTCAGGATAATGCAAAGCATATCATTGCGAATTATCTTCATCTTGATAACACTGATATATCTGTACAACTTCAGATAACGCCGTTTTATTATAAAGGCAAAATTGATGTTCGATTAACTTATAGGTACGACAACTGGTATGGGTGTTGGGCGCATTACGAATGTTTTGTTGATGCTCATTCAGGTGAAATGCTATGTTCAGACTTTCCCTCAAATGAGAATAAAGACGTTTATCAGATTGTTGGAGAATGGATGGCAAGCCATCACTCTAAAAACCCTAATTCTGCTGATACAGCAGATATGTGGGATTTCAGTTTCAATGCCGATGGCACTGGCAGTTGGCCATTAGCCACAAGATCTTTCAAATACAAAATCGAAGGGAATCGTATCACTTTACAGCTTATGAACACGGAAGCCTATTATGGCCAGACGGAATTTATATTTAATATCGTGAGCCATTCAGAAGACAGAATGGAATGGGATGAGATTCCAAACGAATACTGGGGCAATTATGGCCTACACCTGAAGTTTTACCGCAAAGATAAATAATGAAAAATATGAGAAAGTATGTTTTTTTAATTGCAGCCGTAGTGCTGAGTAGTGCAATGACATCGTGCTCCTCGTCAGAAGAGATATCAGGAGATCCTGACGAGCCGAAGAGAGTGGTATATATGTTGGAGGATCCCCAGCCGATACAACTGACGGAGGCACAGAGGGTGTTTGCCAACGACAACAACCAGTTTACTTTGAACTTCCTGAAGACTGTTAATGATGTGGACAAGAGCGGCAAGAGTTTTATCTTCTCACCGCTGAGCATCACCTATGTATTAGGTATGGTGAACGATGCTGCCACAGGAGAGACAGAAAAGGAACTTGAGCAGACCCTAGGCTTCCACGAGGGAGGCATCAAGGCTGTAAACGAATACTGCAAGAAACTGATAGACGGTCTGCCGAAGGTGGATGAAAGAGTGAAGCTGAACATCGCCAACGCTATCTTCTTAAATAAAAATTATACCCTGAAGTCACAATTCGGACAAGATATGCAGACCTATTACGATGCAAAGGCCGAGGCGCTCGACTTCTCATCCCCACAGACCCTAAGCCTCATCAACAGCTGGTGCAGCGACAAGACCAACGGCATGATTCCTACCATCCTCGACGAGGTGAATCCTAACATGATGTCGTATCTGCTCAATGCCATCTATTTCAAGGCAGACTGGGCCTCGAAATTCGACCAAAATAATACCAGGGAAGAGACCTTCGCCAAAGAAAACGGCTCCACCGAACTGCCCATGATGCACCAGAACGTGCTGATACAATATCTGAATAATGATATCTTCTCTGCCGTCAAGATACCATACGGCTCTGGCTTGTGGAACATGATGGTGCTACTGCCTGAGGAGGGAAAGACCACTGATGATGTCATAAACCACTTTGCTACATGTGGCCTTTCTGGTGTAGAAGGTCTAATCTGCCAAATTACGGAGGATAATATAGCTACGATGAAGAAGAACTACTTCAGTCCCTATGAGGTAGATCTCAAACTGCCACGCTTTGAGACAAGTTCGGATACAGACAAACTTGGCATAGAAGGTGGTCTCGTAGGGCTGATGAAGAACATGGGCATCAACTTGGCCTTTGATTCATACTTTGCTGAGATACCGAATATGTGTGAAGTGCCTGTCTATATTGCAATGATGAGACAAAAGGCAAAGATCAAGGTAAATGAAGAAGGATCAGAAGCGGCTGCTGTTACTGTGGCAGGAATGATAGAGATGTCAGCAATGCCTATGGAATATCCCAAAGCCACATTCCATGCCAACCGCCCCTTTGTCTACGTTATTCAAGAAGCTTCTTCCGGCGTTATTCTCTTTGTAGGGAAATTCACAGGAGCATAGCCTTTTGCTCCGGTGGATTTATTCTACTCATAATCGTCGATAACTGAGTTCATCATGTCCATCATGGGTTTGGCGGTACGGAACATCGGTTCGATGGCATCGAGCCAGCCGTCGCCCTGATAGAAATCGTCGGCTACCTGATGCCAGCAGCAATAATCTTTCTGGCGCAGATACTCCACATATTCCCAATCGCGAGGGAAGCCCGCAGGGCAGGTCTTCAGCCGTTCAAGTCCGAAACCCTGTGGCTGATCCCAGCTCGCAACATCTGTAGGAGCCTTGAAACTGCTGGCTACAGGACTGCCGAAATACTTCAGGAACTCAGGGCTGCGGACACATCTGAGCCACTCTTCCGTGTTAGCCATTATCTCATTACGACAAGAAGTCAGTATGTTGGTAGGCAACCAATAGTTTCCGCATGCCACCATACAATGGCCAGGCTCCAAGTGAATGTAATATCCACCATGAAGTGCCTTTTTGCCGTGAGCTGCGATATATGCACCTAAGTGGTTCTTATAGGGCGACTTGTCGTTAGAGAAACGAGTGTCACGATAAAAGCGATACGTACAATCCTTCACTTTCAGATGGGCTATCGAGGCATCAAATGTTGCGATGCGCTCTAAAGCCTGTTGAACACCCTGTTCGAAGTCAGCCCTGATGGCCTCATATTCCTTTTTATGCTCCTGAAACCACTCGCGGTTGTTGTTCGCCATCAGCTGGCGCAGGAACGTCAATATCCTTTTTGCATCCATAATTGTGGCAAAGTTACGAATTATAATCGTATATTCCAAATTTATGTGCGAAAATTTGGAGGTTAGAGAATATGTTTGTACCTTTGCTTCCAAATTACGTAAACCTGATGAAAATGAAGATGAAATCTTTCCTTTGCATGATGGCCCTTATGATGAGTTGTCATGCGGTTTTGGCTCAGAAGAGTATTGTGATTCTCTACGAGAACGATGTACATTGCGGCATCGACGGATATACAAAGATGGCAGGTCTTCGCGATGCCATCAATAGTACTGATACTGCTTACGCTGCTGCTGTGTGTGTGGGCGACTTCCTTCAAGGAAACACCACAGGAGCCATCTCTAAGGGACAGTATATCGCTGATATCATGCGCCAGATGGTCTATCACGCCATCACCTTAGGCAATCATGAGTTCGACTATGGTGTGCCTCGCTTGAAGGAGCTGTTAGAGCAGGTAGGAACTCCAGTGGCTTGCGCCAACTTCTTCGAAGCAGGCGAGCCTCAGCCTGTCTATGCGCCATACGTTATCCACCAGTATGGTGATAAGAAGGTTGCCTATGTGGGTGCTGTCACCCCAGAGACGATGATTCTCGAAGGCTATTCATTCTACGACACCAACGGCATCCTGCTCTATGATCTGAAGCCGAAGACTTTCTATCAACTGATTCAGCAAGCCGTAGATGATGCCCGTAAAGAGGGAGCCGACTATGTGGTTCTTCTTTCGCATGTTGGTGAGACTCCTCAGTCGATGGGATTCAGTTCGCATCGCCTTGTAAACAATACCAGGGGCATTGATATCGTGCTCGACGGACATTCACATGAGATATTCGAGAGTGCTAAGGCTACCAATCTCGATGGAAAAGAGATTATCGTAACTCAGACAGGCACTCAGTTTGCCAATGTCGGCAAGCTCCTTATCACTCCAGACGGACGATTCATCACCAAGTTAATCAAGAGTACTGACATCCCATACGAGAACGCAAAGATTACAACCACTACAGACAGTATCCGTAAGATGGTGAAGGCCGTCACCTCGAAAGTGGTGGCTCATAGCGACTACCAGCTTGTGGTTAGCAATAAGGATGGTCAGTGGGTAGTAAGAGGTCAGGAGACGAATGCTGGTGACTTGGTAGCTGATTCATATCGTCACGCTCTGAAGGCTGATATCGGCTTTGAGAATGGTGGTGGTATCCGCAATGATATCAATGCTGGTGACATCACATACGGAGATATCATCGGCATGCTGCCATACGATAACACTCTGCGCCGTATCTCTGTTACAGGAGAACAACTCCAGCAGATGCTCACTCGTTGTACATCCCTCGTACCTGTGCTCGACGGTAACTTCCCTCAGTGCTCAGGTCTGCGATTCACCCTGCACAGCAAGAGCCATAGGGTAAGCGATATTGAGATTCTTCAGGAGAACGGCAAATATGCGCCAATCAATCTGAAGCGTACCTATAGTGTGGCTCTCACGAACTATAATCATGAGGGTGGCGGTTTCTTTGAGTGTTTCAAGAAATGCCCTGTACTCTTTGAGAGTTCAATACGTTATTACGAGGCTTTGGCCGACTATCTGGGCAAGGTGCTTGGAGGTAACACGGGCAAGAGATACGCTAAGCCACAAGGACGCATCAAGATTGTAGAAGACTAAGAATCAGTTGTCTTTCAGAATCTGATATAGCTTGTCCATGTCGACGTGTTTTCGTACATTGGCAGCTAACTTGTCGTATTGTTCTTCCTTGAAGGCCTGATAGTCGAAGGGCTTGTTGGCATTTGCTATCTTATCTGCAAAAGGTTGCAAGAGGAATTCTACGAATGAAGCATTGTCGAGGATACCATGAAGATAGGTTCCCATACATTTGCTATCAACGAGATATCCATCCTCACGTCCATCGCTGAGATGTAACAGGGGTGAGGGTTTAGCTTCGCCAAAATGCCGGGTTTCACCCATATGGATCTCATATCCGCTACCATATTCGCAAGTAACCTGACGGGTAACTTTCTCACCACTCATTGTGGTGGTTATAGGCAATAGGCCAAGTCCTGGCAGACGTTCGATGTCTCCCTCAACATGATCAGGGTCGCACACTTCGACACCCATCATCTGATAGCCTCCGCAGATACCCAGCACAGAAGCCCCGTTTCGATGGGCCTTTATGATGGCTTGGGCACATCCGTTACGACGCAATTCATATAGGTCATGAAGCGTGGATTTAGTACCAGGAAGGATGATAATATCTGCCTTGTTGATATCATCGACGTTGTTGGTGTAAAAGAGATGTATGCGAGGGTCTTGCTCGAGGGAATCGAAGTCGGTATAATTTGAGAGATGTTGCAGCATGATGACAGCTATATTTATCTTTCCCTGTTGCATGATGAACGACTTCTGAGCCAACGCCACAGAGTCTTCCTCTTCGATATGGATATCTTTATAATATGGTATGACACCAAGAACAGGTATGCCACATAAATCCTCAAGCATCTTCCGACCTTCATCGAAGAGTCGCATATCGCCTCGGAACTTGTTAATGATAATACCCTTGATGAGTTTTCTGTCTTCAGGGGTCTGGAGTGCGATGCTGCCATATACGGAAGCGAAGACTCCACCTCTGTCTATATCGCCCACAAGGATTACATCAGCCTTAGCATGACGAGCCATAGGAAGATTCACGAGGTCGGTATCTCTGAGGTTTATCTCTGAGATACTTCCTGCACCTTCCATTACTATGGGGTTGTAGCGAGTGTTAAGCCTATCAAAAGCCTTGCATACTTCTGAGCGGAAATCAATGTCGGAAGTACCACACCGCCAATAGTCATAGGCATTCTTATTGCCGATGGGTTTGCCGTTGAGGATGACTTGTGAGGTATGGTCGCTTTGGGGCTTCAGGAGTAGGGGATTCATGTCTGTATGGCAAGGGATGCCTGCAGCCTCTGCCTGTACAGCCTGAGCTCGCCCAATCTCCAGACCTTCAGGAGTGGCGTAGGAGTTGAGAGCCATGTTCTGTGCCTTAAAGGGTGCAGGATGATATCCGTCTTGCAGGAAGATACGACAGAAAGCAGCAGCAACGATGCTCTTTCCTACATCACTGCCCGTTCCGGCAAACATCACGGGGTGCAACTTCTCACTCATTTTCTTTTCACATTTAAAGATCGCGACCAGGTTTTAGTTGTGCAGCATCATCGAAACAGAGTACGGCATTACACAGAGTAGCTGCGAGATTAGAACCTCCCTTTCGTCCCTCGACGATAATCTTAGGAATATCCTTGAAAGGCTTAACCATGTGTTTCGACTCCTTGACATGAACGAATCCCACAGGGGCAGCGATGATACCTGCAGGATGAGCCTTACCCTTACGGATCAGGTCGCAGAGTTCCATCAGTGCTGTTGGGGCATTGCCAAAGGCAAAGAGGGCATCAGGGTGCTCCTCAACAGCAAGTCGGATGCCAGCCTGGGTACGGGTGAGGTTTTCAGAGGTGAGGGGTGAGGGGTGAGAGGTAAGAGATGGCTGCGCGGTGAGGGAAGCCACACGAGGGTCACTAAGATAGCATTTTGCCTCTATGCCAAGACGCTGGAGTGCTCCCTTACGGATTCCGCTTGTTACCATCGTAACATCAGTGATGATAGTCTTCAGCGTGCCATCTTTTACCTTATTATAAAGAGCCTCAACAGCACCTTCGTCTGTATATAAGATATTCTCCATATCGAAGTCGGCAGTGGTATGTATGGCATGCAATAAGGCCCACTTATGATCAAGAGGCCAGTCTTTTCGTTTTAGCTCTCCTTCGATAGTACGGAAAGACTCAATCATAATCTGCTGACCAGGCTTCTCACCTCTCACCTCTGACCTCTCTCCTCTAAAATATCCGCGAGGGGTGATAAATTTACCATCGCAGATATACGATTGTGAATTGCCGATGATAATGACAGTAAACATATCGACATCCTCTGGGTCAAAGGCTCCAAGTGTTGTTACCTTAATATCCTGTTCCTCTCGTCCTGCCTGACGAACATAGCCCACAGGATTATCTTCAGAGCGATATTTCAGAAATAACTCCTGTAATCGGTATAGTTGCCAATATCTGCCATGCGACTTGGGATTGTATACGGCTGTTACGAAATCACCTTCAGCAGCGGCTTTGATACGTCGTTCTATCACCTCCCAAGGAGTCATAAGGTCGCTCAAAGAGATGATGCACATATCGTGGCCTATTGGAGCTCCTAAGAGTGAGGCTGCCTTTTGGAATGCAGAGATACCTGGCAATACTGTTACATCAGGATGACACGAAGTATCCTGACCTCGTTGTGACATTTCAAAGATTAATGGTGCCATACCGTAGATGCCGGCATCGCCAGAGGAGATGACAACGACTGTCTTTCCTTGTTTTGCCATTTCGAAGGCTTGCTCAGCACGTTCACGTTCTTTCTTCATGCCCGTATCAATGCACGCGCAACCTTCTTTCACATAAGGCTCGATAAACTGGAAGTAATACTTATATCCCACGATGACATCTGCCTCGCGCACTGCTTCGAGTACTGCGGGTGTGATATCCTCCTTACTGCCAGGACCTATTCCTGCTATGATAATCTTTCCCATATCTGTTGCAAAGTTACGAAAAATTCCGTTAGAAGAAGAAAAAAGGAGGCATTATCTCACGACAGTCCTCCAATTTGACCTATATAATAATACACGTATGATTTTTAATATTTCAACTTTACCTTAAATCCTATTACAAGCATTCGCCCAGGTGAATACAGGGCATACTTGCGATTAGCGGAATCAATGCGGTTATCTACCTTATCAAAGATATTATCTACTCCGATGCTTGGCTGCAAGAAGGCCCATTTCAGACAGTCTATACTATGGGTGGTGTGCAGGTTCCAGACACCAAAGCCGGGAGCATCTTCATAGGTCCCTGTATAATAGGTCTTAGACTGCAGGCGTCCATTGAGGTTGACGTTCAGTCCGTATTTGCCCCATGAATGATGATAGTTAGCAGCGATTGTGGCAGCATTGCGTATACTGCGTTCCAGTAGAGTCCACTCATCTCCACTCTTTGTTCTGGCGTATGTATATACATAATTAGCTGACAGATTAAAACCCTCAAAGAGATTTGCTGAGAGATTTACCTGCATACCCTTTACATCTCCCTTATCGCTATTCTGATATAGGGCATAGCTCACCATCTTGTCTGCCTGATCCTGTGTCATCTCAGGAAACTCTGCCATCAGCATCTTTCTGCTTGCGTCATCTATGCTTACATTCTGTTTTACAACCATATCGTTGATACGGTTTATGAAACCAGTAACGCTTAAGGCTATTGTCTGACTGCGATATTCTGCATTCAGGGCAAAATAATGGCTCTTCTCAGGCGAGAGGTTCTTATTGCCGAAGCTTATCTGTGCCTTTCCTCTATTCACGGAGAAATAATGATAGTATAGCTCATCGAGTCCTGGTGCCCTGAAACCAGAAGAATAGGTAGCACGAAGTCTGAAATTGCCTGGGGCATACATCAGTGTGACCTTTGGCGTAAGATGTTGGTCGAAGGTCTCATGATGTGTCAGCCGAAGTCCCATTGTTGCTGTGAAGTCCTTAAGAAACTTTATCTCATGCTGGGCGTATGCCGCAAGGGTATAGACATTTTGGTCGATATTGCCAGAAGACGCTGTGAGATAGTCCTTACGCCAGTCAGCACCAAATATAGTTGTGGAGTTCTTGCTGAGACCAAGAATGGCTTTCAGCTCTCCCTCCATCGAACGTTGTTTCTTTGACTGTACGTAGTCGCCAATATGATATGTCTTTGTCTCTACGTCGTATTCCTTTCCATAACGGAAACGGTCTACTGTAAAGTCTGCCTGCAAAGAATTCTTGGCAGTAAACTTATAGATACCACCAATATTCCATCTCAGACCTTTATATCGCATCTCATATTCAGTACCGCCAGTGATGTCTGTACGAGTTTCTGGACGGTCTGTAATCTTATATGAATAGTCTAAGCCCGCATTCAGTGCTAAGTGCTCATTTGGGGCATAGGTAAATTTCTGTCCGAAGATATTTGAACGATAGCCAGTGAAGAATGGGGCTATAGTCTTCTGGGTCTCTGTGTCAGAGCCCTTTATATATTCCAGATCAGTTGTCTGATAACTGTCTGCACGATCGTGTGTAAACGAGGTATATGAGCCGAAGCCATTCTTAAAGAAATCCAGGCTAACGGCTTCTGTCAGTACACCATGTCCAGAAATATGAGTATCATTGGTGATGCTGATAAGATTCTGTGTGGGTTGGTCTGTAATGATGTTGATAACGCCGGCGATGGCATCAGAGCCATAGAGCGATGAGGCTGCGCCGTCGAGAACCTCAATACGCTTTACTCTCGACATATTAATGCGATTCAGGTCGACATTATTCGAGATGTCGCCTGAGAGTTTCTGACCATTGATTAGAATAAGGATATATTTGTTGCCCAGTCCGTTAAGGCGCAGAAAGGTTCCCATAGAGTTGGGAGCCATCGATACCTGAGGCATCATACGAGTCAGGGCGGCATCGAAAGTGCTGATGCCTTGTTCACGAATCTCCTGGGCTGAGAGCACATGAACGGGGGTAGCAGTGGATTTCAGACGCTGGTGATGACCAGAACCTGTCACTACCACGGGATTAAGGTTATAAGAACGCTTTACAACAGAAGTGTCCTTACGCTCCATCTTATGGATTTGGGAGAAAGCGGCACTCCCCGAAAGGAGCGCCACTATTAATACGAATAGTTTTTTATTTGTCATTAATAAGAGAGTTTATTCTTCTGGATACATAGAGTGATAAGCATCCTCGAGGAATTCAGCATTTTTGGTGTGGTTGATCCAAACTTGCAGGATACCAGGAAGCTCCAGCAGACCCTGTGGGTGGTTGCCTGAAAGAGGTACAGATGCTGTGTAACCCTTGTGATTGAAGAACTCAAACCAGCTGTTGTCTTCGCTCTCCTCATCTGTTGGATCCCAGTACTCAGAACCTTCACCAGCCATATCGTTGTGAGCGTGGTCACCTGCGATAGACATAAGGGCATGGAGGAATACCTTACCTTCATTTTTGCCCTTTTCCTGCATACGAGCCAGTACATCCTGCTTGTAGTTATATGGCATATCAACGGTACCTACAAAGTAGCTTTTGTTATATTCCTGTAACGCCTCTTCCAACTGTGTGTAGCGAACGTTTGCCTTAAAGGTGTCGTAGTTGTCGGGGTTACCGTGACCCATGAAGGCAACAACACCCTGTGAAGCCTCAGAAGCGTAGAGCTTATTCAACTCTGCGGCAACAGCAGGAACGTCTACGTCAGGATCGCTCAGCAGAGGCATACCAAAGAAGATGGCTTCATCCTCAGCCAACTTTGCAAGATAGGCATCGTCGAGGTGAGCTTCGCCAATATAGCCATTGTTCATGAACTTCTTTACTGAAGCAACAACAGCAGCAAACTCCTCACCAGGGATTACCTGAAGTGACTGTACGTAGATCTTGCTATACTTTGCAGCGCCGATGGCATGCAACAGATAGCGAGGCTCATAATAGTCGCGCTTTACCAGATTACCATTGTCGTCATAGTTCTCACCAACACTGGCACGGTTGATACAGATGTCACTTGAGAAACAAACATAGACATCGGCATTTGGGAAAGCAGCCTCATAGGCAGCCTTCGTCTTGTCAAAAGCCAGGAAGGCATTGTTCCAGGTAGAACCGAAAGCAACCAGCAGAACGGCAACGTTCTTACCAGACTTAGCTTTCTGCTCAGCAACCATCTTGTCGTTAACAGAGAACTCTGAGATGATGTTCTCAACAGTTTCATTTTTTTTGTCGTCGTCACTGCTACATGCAGTAAACACAGGGGCTACCAATGCAAATGCAACAGCAGCCAGAATAAAAGACTTAATCTTCTTCATTGCTAATTTTTTGTTTAGTTGATAAAATATGTTTCTTAACTCGTTTTCCGTAATTGAATTTGATGCTGAACGTGCCATAAACAGTAGTTCCTGAGGTGTTGTTGCCAAGGTGATAGGGTCGCATGGTACGATCTACGAAATTAAAAATGTTATCTACCCCCGCCTCAAGTCTGTATGCTAGCATCTTGTCTTGCTTCCCAAGGTCGTGAGTGGTGTTGATGCGCCATATTTGATAAGCTTTTCCATTACCGTTATTCTGATAATAGCGTGTGCTGCTGCCACGAGTTGACAGGCTTATACCAAGAGCATAACTTGGGCTGAACGTATGGCTGTACATCGCTGAGGCGTTCCACTTATGGTGAGCAGTACCATCGATGACAACAGTGTTCATCCTTTCTGTCTTTTCATCATACAGATGGGCTTTAGTATCAAGGTAGCTGTATGCAGCATTGAGTGTAAGTCCTTTCATCACCTTATACGAAAGAGTGAAATCCAAGCCACAGGTACGTGCATCATCCATATTCTTATACATCCGGGCCTGAACGTTTGTACTTCCATCACCAAGATAAGCAGTTGTGATACCAGCAGGAATCTCACCTGACGACACGTTTACAAGTGCAATCATATTGTCGAGCTTGTTCAGGTAACCTGTTACAGATGCCGTAAAATTACGTCCACGATACTCAATATTGGCTGAATAGTAGTTGCTAATCTGAGGATCCAGATTGGTATTACCTATATTAAAGAAAGTGCTGCTGCCCATAACATGCAGGTAACGATAATGTAATTCCTTAACGGTAGGAGTCTTGAATCCCTGGCTCCATCCTAATCTGAAGCGGAAGTCACCAACAGACAGCATCGCACTGATCTTCGGAGTCAAACGGAGTCCGAAACTGCGATTGTCTACCAGACGGAGTCCAGCGGTGATGTTAAGCCATTGCAGCATATTGAATTCATCTTGTACATACAAGGCTGCAGTCTGGTCACTGGCCGTTCCTGTCTCCGTCCTCTCAGGAGCCTTCAGATAGTCGTAACGATATTCTGCTCCTGCATTCAGAGTGTTCTCGTATGGCAGATAGAAGATTCCCTTCAACAGTCCCATAACTCGTTGCTGGTCACTCTGTAACTTGCTCTGTCCTGGCAGCATAGCAACAGAGAACCACTCTCCGTTCTGATCGCCATATTCCTCACCTTGCAACAACACATAATCATAGTGCTTGGCGGTATAATCGTAGTAATAGGCATGCTTGTTCCAGTCGACATCAAGTGTGATGTAGTCTCTCTTACCTCTCACCTCTGACTTCTCACCTCTGGGGTACCATTTTCCTCCAAGTGATGCAGAAGCATTATTGTAACGTAAATCATAGGTGTAGACATCGCAACTCGGATGAGTACCGTTCTGAGGACGGAGTATGTTCTTTTTATAATAAGAACCTTCGGCATATAACTCCAGAGATTTAAGAGGTTTATAGGTCAGGCGTTCTGCTATCTGCCAGTTCTTGAACTTGTTTACAGTCTTGTTCTTGCTGTCTGTCAGCACCATTGCCTCAGCATATTCTTCTGCGGTATTCTGCCATCCGTCGTTGCGCTGCATCTGGAAATTGGTCTGCGAAGAGAAATCCCCAAACGTCAGGACGAGACTATTATGCTGACGCAGATCATTATGTGAACCATAGCGTGTGCTGTTGTCAACAAATACCCCCTTCTCAGTATGTTTCTTTGTGATGATATTCACAACACCTGCCATCGCATCACTACCATAAAGGGCGCTCTGCGCTCCCTTAACGATTTCTATCTTCTCGATATTATGGGGATCGATGAGACCCAGATCGTTTTCTCCACCCACATCGCCATGAATACGTTTGCCGTCAATGAGTATCAGGATATAGCTGTTGCCCAAGCCGTTCAGCTGCATCTGCGAACCCATATCACCCTCGTTGAAGGCGAATGAAGCAGTAAGGCCCGCGAGGATATCCTCCAGGCTCTTACCACCATACTGACGCAGCATCTTCTGGGTGATGACTTCTGTCTGTACGGGGGCATTTTTTAGCAGGTGTTGGGTACCTGTACCTGTAACCACCACTTCCTGCAACGAATCAGAGCGCCAGATGTCACTCTGGGCCTCGACAGATACAATTGCACAAAACGACAACAGTATCGTAGTCAGTCTTTTTTTCATTCAAAAAGTTATCTTTTCCGCATCCGCTAACTCCTGAACGGGCGTACTTATAAGTTTGTGGCAGGTCTTCTGGCTTTCCCCAGTCTGCTCTACCTTCCCGACTTCAAGTCAGTGGCGTTATACGAGCAGGCCTCTTTAATGGGGATTACAGCTGCAGGAACAGCTCCGGACTCACACCGGATTCCCTTACATCGTAGTGGCATCAGCCACCAGATTGCCTTTATCTGGGTGCAAAGATACAAATATTTCCGATAAGTATGCAAAAATTCCAAGTTTTTTTCTAATTTTGCACTCATGAATGCTAAATTCCTTATCGCAGCACCTACCAGCGGCTCTGGCAAGACTACTATTGCCAGAGGTCTGATGGCACTTCTTACATTGAAAGGATATAAGGTCCAACCATTCAAATGTGGACCGGATTATATCGATACAAAGTTCCATGAGACTGTATGTGGTCATCCGAGCATAAACCTCGACACATTTATGGCTTCACCTGAACATGTATGTGAATTATTTGCCTATTATGGTGAAGGGGCTGATGTGTGTATCGTTGAGGGGATGATGGGTCTTTTCGACGGATATGATCGCGACAAAGGTTCATCGGCAGAGATAGCCAGAGTATTGGATATACCTGTGGTGCTGGTGGTTGATGCTAAGTCGGCAGCCTATTCGATGGCGGCACTGCTCTCTGGGTTTATTCATTTCAGGGAGGATATCCGGTTTGCTGGGGTTATATTTAATAAGGTGGGATCGCAGAGGCACTTTGCCATGCTCCAACAGGTATGTGAGGATCTGAATATCCCTTGTCTTGGATATCTGCCAAAGAGTACCTCTCTCGAACAAGGTTCACGATATCTGGGGCTCGACTTCTCTGAAAAGGCAGAGAGTAAGGAGCTGATAGAACTCTTAGAGAATCATGTCGATTGGGAGAGCTTAACCAGACATATTATTCCCAGCGTGGGAACATTTCATTCCCAGCGTGGGAACATATTATTCCCAGCGTGGGAACAAAATGTCCTCTTGGCTCGTAATGCAGAAAGCTTCTCTTTTATCTATCAGGAGAATATCGATAGGTTTGGAAATGTTTCTTTCTTCGACCCAGAAAAGGATACTCATTCATTTGATGGCATAGACCTTCTTTATCTCCCTGGGGGCTATCCAGAGAAACATCTTGAGGCTCTTGTAAATAATGAGGCTGCACGTAAGGCGATAAAAGATTATGCAGAGCAAGGAGGACGGATAATCGCAGAGTGCGGAGGTATGATGTATCTATGTGAAAGTATCGTAACTGATGATGGCGAGTATCCGATGTGTGGAGTCCTGCCTTATAAGATATCTGCTCGTAAAGAGGACAGGAAACTATCGTTGGGATACAGGAGTTTTGTTCTGGATGGAAAAGAGTATAGAGGCCACGAATTCCATTATACCCAGTTTATGGGTGAGACACCTGAATCTATAGTACAGGTTTATAATGCCAAGGGCGAGCCAGTGCCCACGCCTGTGTTCAGATATAAGAACGTGTTGGCAAGTTACACTCATCTTTATGAAATAGTGTGATATGAAGTTTATAGTAATAGGTATAACCGACAATCCCAAGCCATTCCTTCCCCCAGAGGTGATGGAAATAATCCAAAGTGGAAAGGTGTTCTCTGGAGGCAAGCGTCATCATGAGATTGTTGCAGAATTACTCCCAGCCGATGCCCAATGGATAGATATAACCGTCCCCCTAGATTCTGTCTTCGAGCAGTATCAAATCGTAAATCGTCAATCTATCATCGTTTTTGCGAGTGGCGACCCTCTCTTCTTCGGCTTTGCCAATACCATCAAGCGCAAGCTGCCTGAAGCAGAGATTGCTGTTTATCCTGCCTTTAATTCTCTTCAGATGCTGGCACATCGACTAATGATGCCATACCATGATATGCGCATCGTTTCGCTTACAGGTCGTCCTTGGCCTGAGTTCGACAAGGCGCTCATAGAACATTCAGAGAAGATAGGCATACTCACAGATCGCGAACATACTCCTGCTGCCATCGCCCAGCGAATGCACGACTACGGTTATACCTATTATAATATGTCCGTTGGCGAGCATCTTGGCAACCCTTCTCTTGAAAAGGTCACAACCCTTTCTCTCGAAGAGGCTGCCACTACAGAATTCACAATGCCTAACTGTGTGATTCTTGCTTCTTCCCTCTTACCTCTTCCATCTCCTTTTGGCATTCCTGACAGCGAGTTCACACTCCTCGATGGCAGAGAGAAGATGATAACTAAGATGCCAATAAGATTACTCACCCTTCAGGCTCTCGAACTCCCAAAGCATCGTGTTTTTTGGGATATCGGTTTCTGTACAGGCAGTGTGTCTATCGAGGCTCGTCTGCAGTTTCCTCATTTACATATCGAGTCTTTTGAGATCCGCCCTGAGTGCGAGTCGATCATCAAAGAGAATGCCAGGAAGTTCGGTGCTCCAGGCATCAACATCCATATTGGTGATTTCCTCGAGACAGACATAACAACTCTTCCTCGTCCAGATGCAGTATTCATCGGTGGACATGGAGGTAACCTAAAAGAAATCATGGCGAAGATATTAACTGTGCTGGATGATGATGGCATCATCGTGATGAATAGCGTGAAAGCTCCAAAAGTCCTCACAGACAGTCACCAACTCTGGGATGCGGCTTGTCAGGAACTCCGTCTCCATCAAGCGCCCCCAATAAGAATAGTAATAGATGAACATCACCCTATAGAAATTCTAAGATGCAAAAGATAGCAATCATTCAAATCAGTGAGGAAGGCAAGAACATCGCCCGTTTGTTGTTGAGTCAGATCTTTGCCCAGAAGAACGAGGCAGAGATAATCAGTCGTGCTAATGTCGGCAAGCGTTGGAAAGACTTCGATGCCTTTGTCTTCGTCGGAGCGATGGGTATCTGTGTTCGTACTATCGCTCCATATATCAAAGACAAACACGAAGATCCGGCTGTGGTATGTGTGGACAGCATGGGCCTTAATGCCATTTCCGTGTTGAGCGGACATGTGGGAGGCGCCAATAACCTTACCCGTGATATCGCAGCGATTATAGGTGCTCATGAGGTTATCACTACTCAGAGCGACAATGCCGGTCTATGGGCGCTCGACACATTTGCAGAGCGATTCAACTGGGCCATTGCCAGCGACGATGACATGAATGAATGTATTTTTGCCTTCGTTAACCGTCAGCCTACAGCACTGTTGATGGAGGTCTGCGATGAAGGTACTGACTATCTGGAGAAGACACTCCCAGAACACGTTACTGTTATCAAGAGCCTCGAAGAGGTAGACCCTCAAAAGTTCAAACTTGTCATCCTGGTGACACCTTATAATCTATGTGTGCCTTATGGTGTACTCGAGCTGCATTTTGTCCCTATGATAGCCTCTTTAGGCTTCGGACTCGCCCATCATCCTGATGACTACGAGGATATCTATGATGAGATAGACGAGGCTATGAGTGAGATTGGCGTTTTGCCTTGCTACAAACGCTATTGTACCATCGATGTAAAACAGGGTGAGGAATTCTGTGCTATGCTTGAAGACGAATTAGGAGAAGAGTTGGTGTTCTTTACCGCTGAGCAGTTGGCTAAGGTCGAGGTGCCCAATCCCAGCAATACTGTTCAGAAGCATGTGGGTACGCCTTCAGTCTGTGAGGCAGCAGCCATCCTTGGTGCAAACAATGGCAAACTGATTGTCCCTAAGGTAAAGGGCAGAAATTGGACAGCCGCACTTGCCATCGACTATAAATACCTTCGTGAGAAAGAAGGCCATATAGAGATTGTTGGTGCTGGTCCTGGTGATCCTGACTTGGTGTCTGTTCGAGGGCGTAAGATGCTCGAAAAGGCAGACCTTATTTTATATGCTGGTTCGCTGGTGCCCAAGGCTTTGACAGAATGCCACAAGCCGGGTGCTGTGGTTCGCTCTTCTGCTGATATGGCTCTTGAAGAGCAATGCCTGTTGATGAAACAGTATTATGATGAAGGTAAATACATCGTTCGCCTTCATACTGGCGACCCCTGTATCTTTGGGGCCATCCAGGAACAGATGGCATTCTTTGATGCCAACAACATGCATTATCACATTACGCCAGGTATCTCTTCCTTCCTTGCAGCAGCAGCCGAGTTACAGAGTCAGTTTACTATACCTGAGCGTTGTCAGACGATTATCCTGACACGAGGGGAGGGTAGGACTCCTATGCCAGAGAAAGAGCAACTTCATCTATTGGCTCGCAGTCAGAGCACGATGTGTATCTTCCTCTCAGCAGCAATCGTTGATGATGTACAGCGCGAACTCCTTCAGGAATACCCTGAGGATACACCTGTCGCTGCCTGTTATCATCTCACATGGCCTGATCAGAAGATATATCGTGGTAAACTGAAAGACCTCGCTAAGATTGTTCATGATAACCATCTCACCCTCACTACGATGCTCGTCGTGGGCGAAGCCATCGACAATCGCCAGGGTCTTTCAGAACTCTATTCAAAGCATTTCACCCATCTTTTCCGTAAAGGCGATGATGTATCATGATACTGGTTTTTGGAGGAACGACTGAAGGTCGTAAGGCGGCAGAGGTGCTTGAAGAGGCAGGAAAAACCTACTATTACAGCACTAAGACGGGCGAGCAGGACATCACCCTGCATCATGGACAACGTATCGACGGCGCCCTTGATAGTGAGGCGATGCTGGCATTCTGCCAGGAGCATGATATCCGTCTTATCGTAGATGCTGCCCATCCATTTGCCAAACAGCTCCACCAGACCATTATTGATGTTGCTGCTGAGGCTCAGATTCCTATCGTCCGTTATGACAGGATCTATCCCCCCAGAGATCCTGATATAACGTGGATTGACGACTATTCACAGATACCCATAGACATCCATACATTATTGGCAACGACTGGTGTCCAAAACATCAGCAAACTGAAACCTTTGGAGTCTAAGGGCATAAAGATTTACTATCGTATTCTCCCTCGCGAGTCATCGATATCACTTGCAAAGGCACAGGGAGCCACAGATGACCAGCTCTGTTTTTATGAGGATGGGAATACCATCGACGTAGATGCTGATGCCATCTTGCTAAAAGAGAGTGGTATTAGTGGAGGATTCGCTGAGAAGGTGGCTGCAGCACGTGCCAAGGGTATGCGCATTTTCGCCCTCAAACGCCCGAAATTACACAACGGGAACGGTTCTTTTTGTGTAGTTTGCAATGGTCCGCATGGTCTAAGGAGGGCGGTGGAGAAGTTGTTGCCGGAATTTTATGCTCTTCATAGTGGACTGACAACTGGCACTTGTGCTACAGCAGCAGCGATAGCAGCAGCGTTGAGGCTTATAAAAGGTGAGACGCCAGATGAGGTACCCGTGATACTTCCAAATGGTGAGACAATAACTGTTCCTGTGACTTATGGCGATGGCTATGCTTCTGTATTTAAGGAGGCTGGCGATGACCCTGATGTCACTAACGGTATTGAGATAAGGGCGAGTGTTGAACCAAGCAATCATTTCGAGATTCTTGGGGGCGAGGGGGTAGGGCACTTTACTCTTCCTGGCTTTGACTTCCCTCCTGGCGAACCAGCCATAAACAAAGCCCCCCGAGAGATGATTCGTAGAAACCTGGAACGATTCGATACCCTTCAACAGACTCTGAGTCCGTCTTTACGCATCACGATTTCTGTCCAGCATGGGGCAGAAATCGCTCGCCGTACCTTCAATCCCCGTCTTGGTATCGAGGGTGGCATAAGCATTATTGGTGTGTCAGGCATCGTCAAGCCCTTCTCTGAAGAGGCATTTATCGACAGTATCCGCAAATGTATGACAGTAGCAAAAGCCTCTGGTTCTGAGCGTGTGGTGATAAACAGTGGTGGAAAGAGTGAGCGTTTTGTGAAGGCTCTTTACCCCGATATCCCACAACAGGCTTTTGTGGAATATGGCAATTATATTGGTGAGACACTGAAGATAGCCCACGAACTAAGCATCAGCAAAGTCACCCTTGGAGTGATGCTTGGCAAGGCCGTAAAACTTGCCCAGGGTCATCTTGATACTCACAGTCGTAAGGCTACGATGGACAAGACCTTCATATCGCGGCTCCTTAAAGAGTCGGATTGTGATCTCGACATCAGCGGAATCACTCTTGCCCGTGAGATATGGGAACGCTTGCCACAAGGCAGACTAAAGTCTTTTGCCGATATCATCATCAGCCATTGTGCAGAGCATTGTAATCCTTTGCTGCCTAACGGCGAACTCACCATCCTGTTGATAGATGATGAGGGTAATATCTACGAATAAACTCTGGTTATTTATTCTTCTATCTCGTCCTTCCTTCGACCGAAGAGCACAGCTGCGATGACAGGAGCACCAACCAATGCCGTCACACTGTTCACTGGCAATGCGCCTTCGAATCCTGGCATACGAGCGATAAGATTACATACCAATGCCAATGCTGCTCCACACAGCATTGTAGCTGGCATAAGTATCTTGTGGTCTGAGGTTTTGAAGATTGCTCTCGCAAGATGAGGCACCGCGAGACCTATAAACATAATCGGTCCACAATAGGCTGTGACGATAGCCACGAGTACTCCAGAAGACAAGATAACCAAAAGTCGGGCCCTACTGATATTCAGTCCGAGATTAGAGGCATATCTGTCGCCAAGAAGCAACAGGTTCATCGATTTCACCAACAGACAACTCAGAGGCAGCAATACATACATCAGCACCACAAACAATACCATCTCATCGCCTGACACTCTCGAGAATGATCCCAGTCCCCACACCACGAAGGCCTTCACATCCTCTTCTGGCGACAGGAACTTAAGTACTCCGATGATGGCATTTGCCAGATAACCTATCATCACACCTATTATTAATAATGTGACATTGCCCTTCACCTTCTGTGATATCCATACTATCAGTATCATCACCGCGAGAGCTCCCACAATGGCAGCAACCGACATCGCTGCATCACCAAGATATCCGAGACGACTAAGAGCTACACCTCCTATTTTACCTGACAGCAGCACAACAAACGCCACTCCTAATGCCGAGCCGTTGGAGATACCAAGTACTGAAGGACCTGCCAGCGGATTGCGGAAAACCGTCTGCATCTGTAGTCCACTGACGGCAAGTCCAGCTCCTGCTACGATAGCTGTAAGAGCCTGAGGCAGACGAGACTTCCAGATGATGTTCTGCCATATCTCATTGTGGCCATTGCCAATGAGGATATTGCACACGTCTCCCATAGGTATCCTGACAGAGCCGATAAGCAGATTGACGATAGCCAAAACAACTATCGCAACAATCATCACCAATATCATCGGCCAGGTATGTCTCATTTCAATAAGCGATAGTATTTAGGCTGATAATCTTTCTCTATTAATTCTGGATGGAAGATAGCCACAAAGTCCTTCAACAGCACATCGGGCTCCACAGGCGATATCTCGTAATATGCCTGTTTCTTCATATTACAATAAATTACCTTTTTCTCTTTGAACGCCTTAAAGAGCTCATTGCGAGGCTCAGAGGCTTTCAGCGCCTCATACGAGAACTCATCGGGATAACTGTTCAGAATTCTCCAGTAGTCGGCATTGGCAGCGAGGGCATACATCTTCTCAAACTCCAGGTTCTCGCCTGCCGTCTCCTCGTCGTTGATTACATATTCTGCTCCTGCGTCACGGAATATCTGTGCCAGGTAGTTCTTTCCTCCTACGGCATGCCAGGTGCCATAATGCATCTCACCACTTGTAACGCTAGGACGTGTCTCAGCCTTCCCTGCCTTAGCCTTCAACTCCAGATAACGGCTCTCGATGCCTTCAAACACCTCCTTAGCTTCTTTCTCCTTGCCGATAAACATCCCCACAAACTTCACCCATTCAGCCTGTCCCAACGGGTTGAGTTCCTGATATCCTAAATGGGGAACGAGAGTGATACCAGTCTCCTTGATAGCATCGTAACCACCACGTTTTGATGGCGAGATAAAGATAACGTCAGGATTGGCGGCGAGCACCATCTCCGTATCGAAATTTCCCTCCATACCAATCTTCACGATACGTCCGTCCTTCACCCTTGCAAGAATATCCTTGTTGAAGAGATTCTTAGTACCTGTAAGGCCTTTCACCACGTCGTGGGCATCGAGGGCGGTAAAGTTGGATAGCTGGAGCATTGTCATACAGATAGTACTTTTGATAGGCACGCTTATCTTCGTATATCCTTCTGGCACTTCGACCTCATCTGATGTCACAAGGGCGAACTTATAATGCTTGCCAACATCTACAAGTCGCATATCCGCACTGTCCCTGACCTCATAGCCTGTGGCATACTTGGGCGCAGAGATTTCTGCTGAGACTTCATCAGATACGTTCTCTCCGTTATTCCCGGCACTCTTTCCCGCCTTTCCTCCACAGCCAATGATGAGGAGAGCAACAAATAACAGCAAAATAAACTTCTTCATATCCTGACATTCAATAATTTGCCACAAAGGTAACACTTTCCTCCGAATAATCCAAGAGAAGAATAAAAAAAGCACCAAACATTTGGAAGTTTCTCCGATTTGTCGTATCTTTGCAGTCGATAAACCAACAATTAAAATGAAAAGAGCTAATATTATCATCTTATCACTTCTGGTCTCGATGGCCGGATTCGCTCAGGATGTGAAGGTGGAGTTCTTCACACCGAGTATCGTACATATCGTAAAGGGCCAGCCAACAAGGACTCTGGTTATTACAGCTAAGCCTGAACAAGTGGCTGTAACCCAGAAAGGCAACACCTGGACGAGCAGCGAGCTCATCGTTAAGCAGGATGGCAAGGGCAATCTTACCTTCCTCACCTCTAAGGGAAAGGTTCTGCTCAGAGAGAAGAGCTGTGACATAAATAAGGTTAGTCAGACCTTCACCCTCGACAAGGATGAGGCTATCTATGGTCTTGGCACCATCCAGAACGGAAAGATGAACCGTCGTGGTGAGACGAAACGTATGGAACAGTCAAACCTCGAGGATTTCCAGAGTGTACTCCAGTCAATCAAGGGCTGGGGCATCTATTGGGAGAACTATTCGCCCACGCTCTTCGAGGATAATGCCAACGGAATGTCGTTCACCGCTGAGGCAGGCGAGGGCATCGACTACTACTTCATGTATGGTGGCTCTGCCGACGGGGTGATAGCCCAGATGCGTCATCTCTCTGGCGATGTGCCGATGTTCCCGCTTTGGACCTATGGTTTCTGGCAGTCGAAGGAGCGTTATAAGTCAGCTGCCGAGACGGAGAGCATTGTGGATAAGCATCGTGAGCTTCAGGTGCCGCTCGATGGTATCATTCAGGACTGGCAGTACTGGGGACCAAACTACCTGTGGAACGCTATGGACTTTCTGTCAGAGGAATTTGTCAAAGGTCCTCAGATGATAAAGAATGTACACGCCAAGCATGCACATTTCATGATATCTATTTGGGCAAGCTTCGGCCCTCAGACTCAGCAGTTCCGCGAGCTCAACGAGAAGGGCCTTCTTCTGCCTATCGAGACATGGCCACAGAGCGGACTGTCGCATATCTGGCCTCCACGTATGGATTACCCGTCTGGCGTAAAGGTCTATGATGCCTTCAGTCCTGTGGCTCGTGACATCTACTGGAAACATCTTAAGCGTCTCTACGACTACGGCACTGATGCCTGGTGGATGGATTCTACCGACCCCGATTTCTTTAATCCCCGTGAGAGCGACTATGAACATAAGGTATATGGTGGCACTTGGCGCTCACAGCGTAATGCCTTCCCCTTGGAGACCGTTCGTGGTATCTACCAAGCTCAGCGCAGAGACTATTCTCTCACCTCTCACTCCTCACCTCTCACCTCTAAAAGAGTCTTTATCATGACCCGAAGCAGCTTTGCTGGTCAGCAGCATTATGGCTCAAACATGTGGAGCGGCGATGTGGCTTCATCGTGGGACATGCTTCGCAAACAGATACCTGCGGGCCTGAGTTTCTCACTCACAGGCAATCCTAACTTCAATACAGATATCGGTGGTTTCTTCTGTGGTTCGTATAACACCCGTGGCTCTGGCTCTGCTCCTCAGAACCCTCAGTTCCAGGAGCTCTATGTGCGTTGGATGCAGTATGGACTGTTCTGTCCTGTCTTCCGCAGTCATGGTGCCGACGCTCCTCGTGAGATATGGCAGTTTGGTAAGAAGGGTGAGCCTATATATGATGCCATCGAGAAGATGATTCGTCTGCGTTATCGTCTTATACCTTATTTATATAGCACCGCCTGGCAGATTACTTCAGCCAATGGCAGTTACCTGCGTCCTCTCTTCAGCGACTTTGCAGCAGACAAGAAGGTATGGAACGCTACAGACGAGTTTATGTTCGGACGCAGCATCCTCGCAGCACCTATCGTTGATCCCCAGTATACTGAGGAGAAGATTGTCAAAGAGGACGCGATGACAGGATGGGATCGTAAAGATGTTAGAGGTAAGATGGAAGATGGAAGAAGTGTTGACTGGAGCGTTTCGAAATCGGTTGTGAAGTATCTGCCTAAGGGTGCGCTGTGGTATGACTTCTGGACCAACAAGACATATAAGGGAGGACAGAACATAACCTTTGAGACATCCTTCGACCGTGTGCCGATGTTCATTCGCGCCGGCTCTATCCTGCCTCTTGGTCCTGAGATGCAGTATGTAGGCGAGAAGGCTTGGGACAATCTCGAAATTCGCGTCTATCCCGGTGCCGATGGTGACTTCACTCTCTATGAGGACGAAGGCGACGGCTACAACTACGAGAAGGGCATCTATACCACTATCACTTTCCATTGGAACAACAAGAGCCGTACTCTCACCATCGGCAATCGCAAGGGTGAGTATCCAGGCATGCTCAAGACTCGCCGGTTTACCATCGTGCTGCCTGATGGCACAACTACAACCATCGATTATGACGGAACTTCGAAATCAGTAAACCTATAGTATAACAATTAAACCATTAAGATTATGAAGCGAATTAAAAACATTTTGAGGCTGGTAGCAGTAATGCTGCTGTTGGGTGTATGCGTTAATTCAAACGCAGGAAATGTTCAGACTCTCCGTTTAGGAGGCTCTGTAGTAGGTAAGATTGAAGCCAATGGCGATGTACGTATCAATGGCTCTATAAAAGGCCGTTTTGAGTCGAATGGCGATATCCGTGTAAATGGTTCCATCGAGGGTAAAATTGAGAACAACGGTGATATCCGTAAGCGTGGCTCTATCATCGGCAAGGTAGAGAGTAATGGTGATGTGCGCATCAATGGCAGCATTGTAGGCAAGATCGAGAACAACGGTGATATCCGTAAGAGCGGTTCCATCATCGGCCGGGTAGAAAACATGTCAAGCAAGCGTCAGGCTGCCGTCATGTATTTCTTCGGCTTCTTTGCCATGTAAGGAACAAGCGATCAAAAGCCTTGATCTTTTGGTCCACAGATATAAAATGGGATCACAGTGGGGCAGGTATTTATATTGATTTATTCTATGATCAGACACTTGCCCGTCATTTCCTTGGGTTGCTGAAGGCCCATGATGTGGATAACGGAGGGAGCCACGTCGGCTAGGATGCCGTTGCGCACCTTCGCGCTCTTGTTCTCTGTCACGTAGATAAAGGGGACAGGGTTCACGGAGTGTGTCGTGTTGGGTGTGCCGTCGGCATTGAGAGCATGATCGGCGTTGCCGTGATCGGCAGTGATTATGGTCTCATAACCCATCTTTTTGGCAGTCTCCACGATCTCGCTCAGACACTGGTCAATCACCTTCACGGCCTGTTCTATGGCGGTATAGACGCCCGTATGACCCACCATGTCGGCATTGGCGAAATTTACCACAATCCAATCGTACTTGTCGGTCTTGAGTGCCTCTACGAGCTTTTCCTTGATTTCGTATGCCGACATCTCGGGCTTCAGGTCGTAGGTAGCCACCTTGGGCGAGGCTACCAGTATGCGGTCTTCGCCCGTAAACGGCTCTTCACGCCCTCCGTTGATGAACGAGGTGACATGGGCATATTTCTCGGTCTCTGCGATGTGCAGCTGCTTCAGGCCCTTGCTGGCGATGTATTCGCCGAGGGTATTATCCAAGTTATCCTTGGGGAAGAGTATGTGTACGCCCGTGAAGGAGTCATCGTAGGGCGTCATGCAGTAGTACTGCAGGTTGGGAATGGTCTTCATGCCCTGCTCCGGCATGTCTTTCTGCGTGAGCACTACGGTCAGTTCCTTGGCGCGGTCGCTTCGGAAGTTAAAGAAGATGACCACGTCGCCTTCCTTGATTCGACCGTCGATGTTGCCGTTTACGAGTGGCTCCATAAACTCATCGGTGTTCTTGTGCTCCTCGGTATGTCTGTCGTAGCACGACTGTACTCCTTCCACCATGTCGTCCACCTCGCGCCCCTTGCCGCTGACGAGCAGGTCGTAAGCCAGCTTGATGCGATCCCAGTTCTTATCGCGGTCCATGGCATAGAAACGACCGATGACAGACGCAATACCTCCTATACCTGTTTCGTCCATGTGCCGCTGTACGTCGGCAATGAAACCCTTGCCCGCCCTCGGATCGGTATCACGACCGTCCATGAAGCAGTGTACATAGCAGTTCGGGATGTCGTACTCCTTGGCTATATCAAGGAGCTTCATAAGATGGCCTAAAGAAGAATGGATGCCGCCCGTTGATGTCAGGCCCATGAGGTGCAGGTTCTTGCCGCTGGCCTTAGCATAGCTGTAGGCCGCCTTGATCTCCGTGTTCTCCATGATGGAGTTGTCGGCACAGGCGTGGTTTATCTTCACCAGGTCCTGATAAACGATGCGCCCTGCACCGATATTCAGATGGCCCGTCTCCGAGTTACCCATCTGTCCGTCGGGCAGTCCAACGTACTCGCTTGAAGCCTGCAACTCAGCGTTGGGATAGTTGGTCTTCAGGTAGTCTATGTAAGGCGTAGCTGTCCGTGCAATCACGTCACCCATGCCTTTGTCACCGATACCCCAGCCGTCGAGAATAATCAGCAGCGCCTTCTTAGCGGTGCCGTCATCCTTCGTCCCGGCGTTATCCTCGTTCGACGTACACGATGCGAGGCTCAGCAGCATCGGCAGGGCTGTCAGTAGTAGTCTGATTGTCTTACTCATTGTAGTTATATTGTAATTGTTTTTATTATTGTATTTTATTAGCTCTTCGTTTTTTACAATGTCGGCTATGACTGGTGTCTCTTTCGATACACGCTGCAAAGATACACAATTTCCTCAAATATAAACACTAGAAACCAACATTTTAATAAAATCTTTGGCAGAATGAAGGTTTTATTGTCTTTTTGCACCGTTTAAACAGATCATCATTCGATAATGTACGATCAGATTCGGGAAGATACGCTTTTTATTATCTTATATTCAGTAGTGACAGCTACGGCAGCCAGATGTCGCTTCCTCTCTACGAGAAGATGTGTCGTGCCTCCATCGCCATGCCCATGATGCTCAGAATGGCACGAATGACGAAGCCCGGTTCTGAGGCGGAACAACGATGGCAGGATGAGCATCCAGACGGGACATTCATAAGCAAATAGAACATGACCAAAAAGCCGCGACACCCTGCATTTCGCAGAGCCTCGGCGGCCATTGTTTAGAGAAAGACCTTTTTAATCAGACCTCAGATGTTCGGCTATCATAGCGCTATCGATGGGATAGCGTAGGAATATCGTAGCGTAGGCGTAGCATAGGCCGAGCGTAGACGTAGCACAGGCTGAGGGGTGGGCTATACAATTTATTGTGCATATATTCTCATAAGTTGTCTTGTTCGTACTCTTCTTGCGTGAATGGCGGAGTTGGGTCAATGATGAGCACCTCATCGTAGGTCAGACCGTAAAGGTGATAGACGATGTGGTCGATTTCCTGCTCCAACGAAGAGGTATCCGTTTTTGTATTGGATGACTTCAGCGAGAGAATCTCGTTAACCAAACTCTCTATTTGTGAAATCTGACTACTTTTAATAATAGGATATGGTAGGGCTTTTATGTTTTCCAAAATTATACGCTTAAACATTTGTTTGTCCCCTGATACTAATCTGTAAAAGAAATCGAACAATTTTGAATTAAGGATACCTAAAAGGGCACTAAGATGTTTTTGCTCAGTTTTATCTTTTGGATATAAAGAATATACAGACTGAGTTGTAACACCCATAGAATCGTCAATAGTTGCATTGATACAGTCACCTACTTGTCGAATCAATATCTTAGTATGCTTATAATTACCAAGGGACTTCTCCACATCATACTCATGAATCCATTTTGTGGCTAAAGGCAATCCGTATCTTCGCGCCTCTTTTCCAGTAACAACTGGTAAACAATTCGTAGATTTGTAATCAATTATTAAATCAGAGTTCTTTCCTATTTCTTCTCCGCGCCACATAATACATTTTGTTCCAAACGTATCTGATTGCGTTAATCTGTTTTGAAGACTTATTTTTTCTGGTTCTGCAAAATATATCTTTTTGTTATTGTCCGAGCTAATCTTGTTCGAATAAATAGTCTGTTTCTGAACATTGCCTTCTATCCACGATTTCACATCCATAGCTTTGACATAACAGAAGTTATAAGAAGTACTTTTCTTTTTCTTACATGTATATACAAGGCTTGACACAATAGCAGATTCAAAAACATTATTTAAATGTACCCAACTCCAAATGGTATTTTCTAAAGTCAAGATAACTCTTATCTTTGTGAAATTGGATCGACCAATAATAGAATCTGGAACAATATACGAGGTAATCCCATTTTGGCATAGTAGATTTAGGCCTCTTTCAATAAATAATGAGTAAAGATCAAATTGTTTATCTGCCGACTTGTATAGACCTTTATATACTTCTTTATCACTTATCAGCAAATCTTTAGATGAAACATACGGTGGGTTCGCAATCACAATATCAAATCCACCTTTGACCCCAAACATCCACTCTGCATCAAAGAAGTCTGCATGGGTGTTCTGCTCAAACATATCCCAGTCTGCCAACTTTTGAGCGGCGCCAGGATTGACAAAACCTGTATCTTCAATGGCATTGGCAAGGGCTTTACGTGTTTCTTTAATTTTTGTCTTGATACGTTGCTTGTCGATATTACGCTTAGCCAAGAAAATGGCATGGTTCAATTCTTTCAGACTCTCTTTAAGAGAAAGAATTGCTTCTGTAGATTCAAAGAGCGAAGCGTCATACTCCACAGGGATAAGCGTGTTAGCTGCCACAAACTTTGATTCGAGGTTAGGCAGCGGACGAATACCAAAGTTGTGAGCGGCATCGTCTGTTGGATTCTGGTCAACCACTAACGAGATAAAGAAACGGAGTTTCGAGATTTGTACGGCAATAGGTTGAATATCCACGCCATAGATACAATGCTCTATCAAGTAGAGTTTGCGCGCATAGTCTGGGTCGTTGACATCGCGGTTGAAGGCTTCCTCGATGTCAGCCAAACGAGCCTTACGTTCCTCTTCCTCCTCTGCGTTGAAGGCCTTATCATGAAGTCCTTCCACATCTCGTTGGTTGGGTCGAGTTGTCGCAAAATGTGCACCATCTGCTGGAGCACACCCATTGGGAAAGCACCAGAACCACAGGCAGGGTCGAGCACACGACAGTTATAAATGGCCTGCATGATGCTACGACGCTGCTCTTCATTGAGTGCAGTCTCTTCCGTGGCATAACTGAGCAAACTGCGATATTGCGGCTCCAGTTCGTCACCACAGATTCGTTTCAAATGGGCTACAAGACTTTCATCCACCATATACTGCACTATCTCACGAGGCGTATAGAACGAGCCTGTTTGCTTGCGGGCAGAAGTCTTCGTCTCTGGGTTGTAGGATGCCAACAGGTTCTCGAAAGCCTTACCGAGCAACTCCGGGTCGAGCGATACTTCTTGGTCAAGTGGTGTATTCTCCTCGATGGTGAAGTTATAGCGTTTCAAGATGTCGATGATACCACGAGCCGAGACATTACGTTTCTTGGCATCATCGTACCATTGAGACAGGTCGATGCCCTTGCCAACCTCTTCGCCAAAGAAAAGCCAGTCTGGCAGATATAGTTGTTCCAGAGATTCCCTGCGCTCTGAGAAACCATCGTAATAGAGGTTCTTAGGCTTATCATCCAGACAATCAAAGAGACCACCATTCAGGAATGGCACATTGCTATTGGCCATTGCCAGGAACTCTGCGGCTCCACCATCCTTGAAATCTCCCTCATAACGCAGCAGATTGTTTACTGCATAATCAGGATTCATGCCGTGATAGTTGCCCTTCACGCGGAAGCGGCGATTATTGGGCGTGTCCTTACCTTCTGGAGCGATAGGACGATTCAGCATGGCGAAGAACAAGTTTTGTAGAATCAGACGATAATACTTGCTTTCCTCTGCATTATAGTAAAGGCTTTGACGATCATGAGGATCAAAGTTCTCGATGAAGTGTTCACGGATATAGTTCTCGTCAAAGAATTCTTCTGGAATAAGGTGCTTCTGTTTCAAGAACCACACAAAGATAAGACGAGTGATGAGACGGATGCAACTCTCATGGTTGAACTTCTCATCATCTCTGTCGTAGCCAAGTCGTTGGGGAAACGGGCCACTTGAACAGCCCAGGCATACCAGTCGCTGAGTTCTGAGTAGAACTTACGAGTGAGCAGTTCGCTGGAGAATACCTGCATCCAATGTTTGTATAGTTCTTCAAACGTTGGGTAGGCTTTATCGCCAATACTCTCCAAGATATCAATATGTCCGCGATGGGGTTGTAGGCAGTTGATGCCTCGAAGCAAACTCACCTTTCCTAATTTCTCACCATCGCGCCATTGCTGGGTATATTCGCTGCGTTCGCAAGTGGCAAGTGCCAGGCGGTTGCCTTGTTTGATGAATAGCACAACAGGCTGGGCAGCGGCAATACGATTGAAGCCACGAGTGAGCGTAGCCAATTCCGTACGAGTCAGCGTCTGATTATGTTTGATGTCAACTGCAAATATCATCATGCCCACGTATTTGCCCTCTGAAGCTTGGGCTGTCACGTCGCTTTCATCCTGATGGGCAGCACGTCCTGACAGAGATGCTTCATCTACAGTTCCTATAAAATAGGTATTCTCAACCTTTACAAGTATCTCCTGTAGGGCTTTGGTCAGCGGATTACGATACAGTCCCTCAAAGGGGACAGGGGTTCGAGTCACCTCGTTAAATGATATATGCAGATAATTGAGCATGGCTGCGCAGGCATCGAACAGCGGCTCATCGACAAACTTCTTCAATATGCTATTCATCGTTTCTGTTGTTTAGGTTTGTTATTTGCTGATATACTCCCAAGCTATCAAGTCGAAGTTCTCGCGCTTGAACTTATCCTCCAGTCGCTGACCAGTATTCTTTGTTGTCAAGTCTATGCCTCTGCGCGACTGGGCAATCTGAAGAATGGCATTGGCGGCCTGTTGTGGTACCTTTTCCTCCATCCATTCTTGCACAATGGCAGACAACTTCGATAGACGTTCCTTCTGATGTCCTTCTATCCAGTCAGGCAGATAGCGATCCTGATATTTGTTCTTGCGCAGGAAGTCAAGTATCTCTGCACGATTCATCTCAGTGAAGGTAGGAGCCTGCGAGCGGTCGGCAGGCTGACACATCAGGTAGATTTCACGATACTGGTGACTCTTGCTGTTCTGTTCGCGTTTGGGATAGCCAATAACAGCCACCAACGATTCAGGAATCTTCTCAAACAGCGTGTCCTCGTTCCTGAAACCAGAGTAGATGCCATTGGGCATACTTTCCAACTGCTGCTTGTAGCGTTCAAAGTAGTCGAGCAAATCCTGACGGAACACTTCGAGTGAGAAGTCTTTGAGCGACAGGGTGCGTGGAGATTCGATGTCGCTGATGCTGTTGTTTTCGAGTTCTGCCAGCAGGCGGTCTGCGTTCTTATCAACCAGCGGATTGTCCTTTTCCATCTGTAAG
>CACWLC010000025.1 GCA_902761605.1 uncultured Prevotellaceae bacterium | reverse complement strand
TGCGCCGATGGTACTGCAATGCAATGCGGGAGAGTAGGAGGCCGCCCCCTTTTAAAGCGAAAGCCCTGGATCAGAAATGACCCGGGGCTTTTTTATTTGATTTAGAGAGTGTTCATTCCCATGTAGCTTGTTGCTCCGAGGGCTGTGAGGATTGCTGATGCAATCGACGCGATGATCTGTACGATCCACTTCAGGGTTTCTTTTTTAGTCATAGCTTACCTCCTTTCTTAGACAGATCACTCCATGTCGCCGTTGCCACCGGGCTCGCCGCCTGATCCGCCAGTGTCTGAGCCTGAGTTCTGAGAGCCTGAACCACTCTGTGATCCGTTATTCTCTGAATCCGTTGATCCGTTCTCCGTAGTTCCGTTCTCACCTTCTGGGTCCTCAACCTCGCCAGCGTCAGCTGATGTCACACGCTTCACGATGTCACCGTTGCGGTCGTAACAGGTTATCTGGATTGCTGTGTCTGCCAGCTCGTCCTTCAGATCCTGCGATGGAGTGAAGATGATACGTCGTGTCTTGATCAGACCGGTCTTTACCTTGTTCACATCCTCGACCGACTTCGCACGGAGTCCGAAACGCATGGTTCCCAGTCCTGGCAGAGCCACAGAGTGACCTTCAGTTGCCCACGCCTTGATTACCTCTCCGGCTGCATCCCAGCAGGCCTTCATCAAACCCTGACTTACTCCGCTTCGGAGAGCTGCCTCCTTGATGACCTTCGCCTGCGAGAGTGCGATGTAGAGGTCGGGTTGCATCACGTAGCGCCAAACGCCTTCACTTTTTTGTCGAACTTAATGTTCTTCTCAACTGCTTTTACTTTAAGTGCCATAATTCAATTTAATTTTAAAAAGTTAATAGACTGTTAATTATTTTTGCTCATCTCTGAATCGACTCCGTTTTTGGCTCTCCCGAGGAAACACTTACGCGCGCGCAAGGAAAATTTTGTTGGCTGGGCAGGCCGCAAATTTCATTTTTTTTCATTGACAATGCAAAGGTACTAATTTTTCACGTACACTCCAAATAAAAATCCAAAATAAGCAAAAAAAAAGCACGTTTTTGAAAAACAGCATTCTGAATTAATACCTTTGGATACAGAATACAGTTTTGTAGAGAGTATGTTAAGCGGTGTGCTTTTGAAGATTATTATATATATAATATTTATATTATATATATAATATATAATAATATTATACAACTATCTTTTTCTCCAATTTTCTCTCCTCAAAAAAACTGTATTCTGTATTCTGTATTATTGCCTTAGTCTTGGAGATTATAACAGAATATGGCACTTTTTTTTTTACCACCCCATTTGTTGGAAAATCTTGAAATCTAAATTTGTGACCTTAATCATTTTCTTTAGTAAGTTGGAACATGGGAGAGGCAGGGGGGGAGTTCGACCTCGAATCATCTCGTAGGTTGTGCTGCTGATATCAAGTGCTTAGGCAAGGAGCAAGCGCTTCGCTATGCAGTTATCCTGCTCGATATCGCAGATCAATCCTGAGAAGATTTTGATGAGCTTATCATCGAGGTGCGGGGCTCGACGGTATGGGTGCATTTCGCAGTGCGTCCGAAGAACAATCGCAGGAAGATAGTCTTCGATGTAAAATAACGGAAGAGGGAACCAAAGCGGTTCCCTCTTTTATTATGAGTTGCACATGAAATACTATCCTGATAGGATGACACAGGAGTGTTGAGACTATTTGTCGAGCTTCTCGTAGATGGAGTTGTTGGATTTGTATTCCGGTACAATCTCTTTCATCTTGGCTACTGTAGCCATGTCGTCGTATTGCTTTGAGATGGCTACGAGGTCATCGATCTGTTTGCAGACGGTGTCATAATCGTATTCACGAACCTCTGCGATACGTATCTTCTCATGGAAGGTGGGTTTGGTGCCTTCGAGTTCGTTGAGCACTTCCTCGTAGAGCTTTTCTCCCGGACGCAGCCCGGTGAACTTTATCTCCACATTCTTTGCACCAGAGAGCTGGATCATACGTTTTGCAAGGTCTGCTATCTTGACCGGTTTGCCCATGTCGAAGACGAATATCTCACCGCCGTTGCCCTTTGTTCCTGCTTCAAGTACCAGTTTACAAGCCTCGGGTATGAGCATGAAGAAACGTACGATGCGTTCGTCGGTAACGGTTACCGGTCCGCCATTCTTTATCTGTTCCCTGAACAGTGGTATTACTGATCCGTTGGAACCCAGAACATTTCCGAATCGGGTGGTAACGAACTGTGTCCTTGCCATCGGCCCTCCGAGCTGTGAAGCAGTGATGAAGCTCTCTTTGTTGCCAAGAGACAGCAGGTGGGCTGCCACTTTCTTCTCCTTTATGGCCTGGTCGAGCGACTGGACATAGATCTCACAGATACGTTTGGAACATCCCATCACATTTGTGGGGTTCACAGCCTTGTCTGTCGATACCATCACGAACTTCTTGACACCGTATTTTACGGCCATGTCGGCTATGATCTTCGTTCCATAGATATTGTTGAGCACAGCCTCAGAGGGGTTGTCCTCCATCATCGGCACGTGCTTATATGCTGCAGCGTGGAACACATAATCTGGACGGAAGCTCTTGAAGATCTCCTCCATGCGAGTCTTTCTGCTGATGCTGGTAACGATGGTCTCGGCCTGTATTTCGGGGAATTCCTTGGCCATCATCAGACGGATGTCGTGCTGTGGCGTCTCGGCCTGGTCGATGAGTATCATCGCTGCGGGTTTGAATTGAGCCACCTGACGAACCATCTCAGAACCGATAGATCCGGCTGAGCCTGTGATAAGCACACGTTGTCCGGTCAGCAGTTCCTCTACTGACTTAAGGTCGACTCTGATCTCCTGTCTTGGAAGCAGTTCCTCAACCGATACCTCACGAAGTTGCATATGTGAGTAGTCTACCTCGGCATTTGAATCCTCGCTGGGCTCTATCTCTATTGCGCTCTGAGCCATGTAGATCTTTGCTCCGGCTCCGATGATCTTGTCCTGAATCTCCTGATTGTTTCGGAATTCCTTAGTACGATATGGTGCAACAAGCACAGCCTCGATATCATTCTTGCGGATAATCTCTTCCATGTTGTCGCTAATCGAATATACCTTCTCGCCCATGATCTCATGGTGCTTGGTATTCTTGTAATGTGTGATGAAACCCTTGACCACGAATTTCCTTGGGCGCTGAGCCTGGATGCTTTTAGCAAGACCCACTCCGCCCTGCATGGCACCATAGATAAGTATTCTCACAGCTCTGGTATTCGAGAACGCTACGTCGTAGAGTGTCTTGACAAATACACGAAGGGCCCACATCAGAAGTGTGGCGAGAATAAAGAGGATACAGATGCTCGTGGTGTTGAAATGCACAAACTTGTCGCCTGGCAGATAGTCCATGCCGTATTCAGCCAATAGAGCCAGTACGAGAGTGAGTGCGTTACCATACGTTACTCGCATCAGATCGACGAAGCTTGAATAGCGCATGAAGCCCGAATACGTGTGGAATAATCTAAACCCAGGGAGGCTAAGCATGGCGAAAATTATCACCGTGTCTAAAAGCTGATAAGCGTGCTCTATCGTCGTTGCTGTCTTGTTGAATATCCAGTAAGTTGTTATGCCACTGAACATTACAATCGCCAAGTCAATCAATAATATACACCAGTAGGGTAGTGAATTTTTGGTGAAATACCAGTTTAGTATCTTGTCAAATGGACTTCTCATATATCTTCTTCCTCTAAAACCGGTGCAAAGGTAGTCGAAATTTGGCATATGACCAAATAATAATGTATTTTTTTTCATTTAATTATAAAAATAAAGAAAGGAGACTCCCGCTGGAGCCTCCCCAAGAAAGGACGATTTTGATAGTTAAACGCATAGGCCTTTCTTGCCTTGTGTGTATCCGCAGGTGAGATGGCTGCGGGCTTCATAGTAAATTACATTTAAAGTTACCCAGAGAAAATCAACGAATTTATAGTTAAACATTATCTTATTTATCTATTGTCGGTCATTTTCGGTTTCAAAGGTAAGCAAATTATTTGAAATAATCAAATATAATCTTAAATTATTGTTCAGATTTTGTATTATTTAACATAGTGAAAAACACTTGCGGTTATTCATTAATAACACTTTTATAAATAATATTATACGTATACTGCAATTATGATAATATTTTATATTTTAGTGCAAAATGTAATATATAATATTACATTTTGCACTAAAAATATATTGGGCAAAATGATTTTTTGTAATGTAAAATTAAAATCAAACAACCCCGTTGGTTCAACAAAAAAGAGGCAACTTATGAAAAATTGCCTCTTTAGATTATGTGGAAAGGGAGATTATTAACAGAGAGAAGAGTATGGGCAGGATTTACAACGGTTGCGGTCTGGGGCGGGTGTGAAGGGGAGAGAAGGGTTGAAGATCTCTGAGAGGAGATCAGAAAGCTGAGACATGAAGTCGGACTTTATTTCGGAGATGTCTGTAACAAGTGTCTTGCCGAGTTTTAGGGTCGGGTCATAATTGTCGGAGCCTGCATGCTGGATAAAGAGAAGACAGGGAGATACTATTGACTTCGGGCTTTTCTCTTGGGCAATGCAAGCGTAGAGTATGGTCTGGAGATAGTAATCGCTATGGTTTTTGATGTTGTCGGGATTGAAGATGGCGGGAATGTCCTGAATGGGTTTAAGGCGTGAACTGCCGGTCTTGTAGTCTACGATGCGGATACGTTTGGAACCATCGGTGAGGGTGATCTCGTCGATACGGTCAACGAAACCTCCGAGAGTCATAGTGCCCATGTTTGGAACGTCGATACGGGAGGTGACGGGCTTTTCCAGGTCGAGGATGGTGAAAGGAGTGAGTTTCTGGTCAACCTCCAGGAGTTGGCGCACATATTTTATTATTACCTCGCGATTGATGAGCTGAAGTCCGTTGAGTGGTGGGAGAGAAGCTTCGGGGTCTTCGATATGAAAGACCTCGAGCATGAAGGCCTTATCTACAGCACGGATGATGTTTACATCCTGTTTCAGGAGGTTTTCGATGTCGGACTTCGTGATGGAGCGTTTCTCGAATCTTTCGTAGAGGTTTTGAACTGACTTATGGAAGATGTTTCCGAAGATGCGATTATCGATGGTGTCCTCTTCATCGTCGAGTTCCTCGAGTTGGGCTGCATAGCGATAGAAGAACTGCAGGGAACAACGCAGGTATTTTGCGAGGGCAGAAGGAGAGAGGATCTTACCGGAGAATCGCTGTTTGAGGGCTTCCATCACCTCGGGAGTCTTAGCTATGGGCTGTGGCTGGTGGAGAATGGGTTGTTGTCCGGCCTGAAGGGTACTGAAAGAGATGTTGTTCTGCGATTCGGATGACTCTACGAGCAGCTGGAGCATGAACTGTGACATCTCGCCCGTCTTGCCATCATTGGTGGAGTTATTATATAATATGGTGACATCAGAGACTCTTTGGAGTAGTCTTCGGAAGTAGTTGTGATAGATTGCGACTTTGTGGTCAATGGTCGTTAGGTTATATGCCTTTCGGATGCTGTGGGGAATAAAAGAGGTGTCGTTTACGCCTTTGGGTAGGTTGCCCTCATTGCAGGAGAGGAGAAGGATATGGTCGAAATCGAGGTTACGGGTTTCGAGGACACCCATAATCTGAATACCTTCTATGGGTTCACCGTGAAAGGGGATTGTGGTGGATGAGATGATCTGTGTTAGGAGGCGCTGAAGGGTAGGAAGAGATACGTCAAGGTCGCCTGATTCAACTAATGTCATCAGGCGGTTAAGTATTGTATACATACGGAAATGAGCCTCGCTCTCCAATGGTCCTGTTTGGTTCTGGGCGCTATCCTTTACCAAACTGATAAGGGAGGAGAGCCATGAGGTCAGGGATGACGACTCTTGTGGATATTCCCCAAAAGTTGTTTGTGAGAGGGGATAGCCTGTGGTGATGTTGACCTTGGTGAGTTCGGGAGGAAGGCAGTGGATGACTGTCTGGAGGAGAGACTCGTCGGCAAGGACGATAGCGGTCTTGCTACCATCGGAAATGCGATTGCCTTCTTTGAGCCAGGTAGAGACGTAACGGGCCTGGATATTGTTTGTGGGGGCAGAGATGATGGAGATACCTTTCGGGGAGTCTTCGTCGGTGTCCTGAATCACTCTCGCACGGGGACCAAGGAAGTCTATGAGGGCTTGTTCTACGGGGTGGAGGAGGTTGAAGCCGACAAAGACGAAGGAAGATGTAAGATGTAAGATGTCTGATGGCTGATGGTCTCCATTAGTGAGTGAGGTGATGACCTGGCGGTAGAGGCCACCTTCGTAGGCGAGGTTCTGGGAGGCAAGGCGGGAGTTGAAGTCCTGATAGATATCGTAGATATGACTCCAGAGGGAGAGAAAGCGTTGTTTGAGTTCGGAGTTGTGATCCTCGGAGAAATTGCTGAAGAACTTACGGAGCGTTTCCCGCTGTTGTTCTGTGAGGTAAGAGTCGTCGTCGAACTCGTGGATATCGCGGATGTTGGCAAAGACCTTCTCTGCAGGGACCATGTGTTTGTCGAGGTCATCGAAATCGGCTAAAAGGATCTCTCCCCAACCATAGAAATGATCGAGTGTCTCGTCGATGTTCGTGCAAGCGATGAAGCTTTTGTAGAGGTCGCACACCAGTTTTATGGGGTCGGCAACCTCACGGGTAGTCAGACTACGGAAAAGGTCGCTGATGGTGATATATGAAGGACTCCAGATGGGTTTGTCTGAGAGACTGGCAAGTTGTTCGTTGAGGAAGAGAGATGCTCGTTTGTTGGGGAAGACAACGGTGACATTGGAGAGATCGGAACCGAAGGTTGAGTGGAGCTGGGTGGCGACGGAATGGAGGAAAGACATATTAAAAAAATATTTATGAGACTTCGACAATCTTATTGGAGTATACGAACCAAAGATATCCTTGGATGGTGATTTCCTGAGCAGGATGCATCTCGCGGATGAGAGACATATATTCACGAACCTGCGACTCGTATTCGGGTTTTGGAGAACCGAATTTGAAATCTACAATGATCCAGTTTTTGCCATCAGTCATCACACGATCAGGACGGCGCTCTTGCAGCTGACCGCCTTCAAGCTTTAGAATAGTGCACTCGTTGTAGAGTTTGTATTTGTCTGAGAACCAATCTCTTACTTTTGGATTATTTAAGCGTTTTCTAAGTATGGAGATGACTTTCTCGGATGTATTGTTCTCATCATAGAGGATACCTTCGAGTTCGAGACGTTTCAGCGCTGGAGCGATGTCGGCAGTGGTCCTTATGGTAGAGAAGACCTCGTGGAGAATGCTTCCCAGTTGGATATAGGATTTGATATCCGACTCGTCCTCACCATTGATGAAAGCCATAGAGCGATTGCTCTGTCGGAAGTCCATGTGAGGGGCGAAGGAGGAGACTTGGATCTTGAGGGGCGATGGGGTGATGGAGAAAGGGTTTTTGAAACTTTGAACTTTATGATTACCAAGCTTTTCATTAGCTGGCGACTCGAGATCGAGAGAAACTTTGAACCCGGAATTTGAGTGGAGGATGAGAGGGGAGCCGGAGGGTTCGAGACCTTCGAGGGTTGTATTAGAGAGAGTGTCGGGAAGAAGATGAAGAACCTGTTCTATGAGTGAAGAGCGGGAGGAGGCAGAGGTGTTGCGCTTGCCGAGGACAATGAGAGACTGCGATGCACGGGTGAAAGCAACGTAGAGGAGATTGAGGTTGTCTACGGTGTTCTGTAGATGCTCGTGATGATAGGCTGGTTCGTAGATGGTGCCAAGAAGGGACTTGGAACTGTAGTCAACAGGAGCCAACGGGAGATCATTGAAAGGAGCACTGCCTGGCTGACACCAGAGTAGCGAGCCTTGATGTTCGAGACTCCAGTCACAGAAGGGTATGATAACGTGAGGAAACTCGAGACCTTTGGATTTGTGGATAGAGATGATGCGTATACCGTGAATCTCGTCGCTCTGTATTGTCTTGCCCGAGATTGTCTCATTCCATTCCTTAAGGAAAAGAGGGATTAGGGGTGAGAGTCGGGAAGTATGATGTGAGAGCTGAGAGGTGAGGGGGGAGAGCGAATCTTGTAGGAAATCATTCAGACGGTCGAAGAAAGCGCAGACATAGGCACTCTGCCCCTCGAGAGAGGAGAGTGAGAAGATGATATAGAGGCGCTCAATGAGTTCGTAGAGAGGCATCTGACGGAGGAATTCGTATTCGGAGATGAATTCTTCGGGGAGGAGGGTGTCGAAGTCCTTGTGACGTAACAATAGCTGGTCGTCAGTAAGATTACGACCAAGTATCTCACGTTGGTAGCGTTTTACGAGAGATGCCTTTGTGAGGATGTCATCGCTGTGGGTGAGGAGTCGGAGGGCATCGATGATGGTGCATACAGCAGCTGAGGCATCGAGCCTGAAGGCCTCGTCGGAGATGATGCTTACCTCTGGGAGATGAAGCATGAAATACTGGGCGATGAGAGGGATAAGGGAGTTTGTGCGTACCAGAATGGCAATATCCTTGGGAGAAGCATCAGCCTCGATAAGATTAGAAACATGGGATACAAGTTCCTGAAGCATAGTCTCCTGATAGTCATCATCAGGGAGGAGCTTTACCAGGAAAGTGCCCTCATCAGGTTTGTTTTCCGGTACATCCTGAATGACGTCAGCATAAGCTTTCTTTAGTTGCTCTGCCTCAGGAATATCGTCAAGGTTGAGAAATTCGAGTTCTGCTGCCTTAGTGAAGAAGGCATTATTGAACTCGATGATGCGACGGGCAGAGCGATAGTTACGAGCGAGATTGCGGACTTCGAGTTGTTGGGAGGGGTTAGGAAACTGGCTTTCGATGTCATTAAGCAGACGCCAGTCACCAGAGCGCCAACGGTAGATACTCTGTTTCACATCGCCCACAATGAGATTGCCAGACTGCTGATGACTCATCGCCTCGTCGAGTAATACCTTGAAGTTCTTCCACTGGACAGTAGATGTGTCCTGGAACTCATCGATCATCACATGCTGTAGTTGGGCACCGATCTTCTCGAAGATGAAAGGAGAGTCGCTCCCCTCGATGAGATCATGTAACAGCTGTTGGGTATCGCTGAGCAGGAATCTGTTCGACTCCTCGTTAAGAGCCCTTACACGAGTGGCGATAGTGCCTAATAGACGCAGTTGGCTGAGATGTTTCAGGGTCACCTCTGCCGACTGATACAGACACCACTGCTGAGGTCGGTTGTCGATGAGTTTCCTTAATAGCGGGTCAAGCTGTTTATCAACAAGTTTGTATAACAGATCTCTGTGGGGATGAGTCTTCTTGTACCATTTAGATGTGTCGCCCACACTGTCGTGAGCTCGTTTGCCTATCAGCGACTCATCGAAGGGGGCTCCATCACGAAGTTTCTGGAAGGTGCCTGCAACACCTGATTTCCCGAAAGAGAAGTCGTCGATGGTGAGACTTTCAGAATCGAGAATTGTAAAAAACTCATCTGCGATGTCCTGCATTTGTTGCTTGGCAGCATCACGAATCTCCTTGAGGTTCTCTGTGTATTTGTCGAAGAATCCCGGTTCATCGAGTTTCTCCTGCAGTATATCCGCTACAGCCTTATACTCAT
This sequence comes from uncultured Prevotellaceae bacterium, assembly GCA_902761605.1. Classification (GTDB taxonomy): domain Bacteria; phylum Bacteroidota; class Bacteroidia; order Bacteroidales; family Bacteroidaceae; genus Prevotella. The sequence goes on along the minus strand of CACWLC010000025.1, from coordinate 23,545 downwards.
CCTTGAAGAGAGTACGTCCGAACTGTTTTATCTGACTTATCACATTCCAGCTCCTGTCGTCGGAGATATTGTCCAGGATATAACGCATTATCCATTTCAGGATGACGTCGTTAGCAGTGAGGTCGTGTATCATCTGATCCACAGCCATCTCTTCTACCTGTATATCGTTAAGGCCAATGCGCAGAGTGGCGGTAAGATCCAGTTCGCGAGCCAGGTTACGGAGTACACTCTGGAAGAATGTGTCGATGGTCATAACCCGGAACTCGTTATAGTGATGAGTGAGATGATGCAGGGCGATGCCCGAGCGTTCACGTATCAGCTCCTCTTTCAGGCCAGTACTCTCCTGTACCTTTTTCAGGTATCCGTCAGACTCAGGCAGAGCCTTCCAGATGCCATATAGCTGGCTGAGGATACGCATCTTCATCTCCTCAGTAGCCTTGTTGGTGAAGGTCACTGCGAGGATATTTCTGAAACATAGAGGATTCTCCACCACAAGTCGGATATACTCCGTCGCGAGGGTGAATGTCTTTCCGCTACCTGCGGATGCTTTATATACAGTCAGGGGTTTTACCATCTTCGGAATATTTCGTAACTGAAGTCAAAGCCAATCTCCTGGAATCTTGTGTTCTTGAAACCAGCAAACATACCTATGGAGATATATCTGTTAGTGAAGCTGTATCCCAATTCGATATGGGGTTTGGTACGTTCTACGATGGCGCAGCCAAGATAGAACCGTTCGCGTTCGATATACTTACCCAGATAAGGCACCCAACAAGCCACCATCATCGGCTGGTCATAGGCTACATTGAACCTCAGGTAATATTTCGACTGGTATAGTCGGCTCCTTAAGAGTTCGAAGTTGCCGCTCCAGTCATCCTCAAAACCTTCGGGAAGATTATTATCACGGAAGTTATTATAGTCGATAAAGTAGTTCTGATACTTTCGGGTGTATACACCTGCACCTGTACGTAAATTCACCAGTCGCAGTCCTGTTAGAGGCAGTTTCCATTGGGTGTCGACTTCAAAACTCTCATAGTCTATTGAAGACTTGTTGATACCTTTAAGTCCGCGTTCCCAGTCAATGCTGAGCCATGGTCCCTTTCTCCATAGGTTTATCTTTACCCCCAGCATAAGCGCGAAACTGCGATACTCTGTTTCAAGCCCGTATTTCTGCATCTCTTCCGGATAGATAGCCGTACGTCGGTGGTAGATAAAACCTGACTCAATGTCGAGCCAGTCGAACGCCATGACATTGTTGAAGACCCTGAGGTAATTGTCAGTGAAGAGATCAATGCTTTTGTCTCCCAGGTCGAGAGAATCCTCTATGTTCATAGCTTCTGCCACAGTATTGTTTGATATACGGTTACCATTACCATATATGATCTCTGCAAATCCGTTACGCTTGGGATTATATGTCATTCTCAGCGGAAGGGTGAAATAAAACTCCTTGAACTTGAAGTTATATCCGAATAGAGGTTCGAAGGTGAGGTAACGATGCTCATTGAACTTATACATCGAACGCAGGTTTATCTTGTATCTGAATCCTCTGCGGTCGCTCCAGCTGAGATGCAGAGGGTCGATGAGAGGTGACATACGGAAAGAAGCGTTTTCCGACTCTGCTCCGATGGGAGTAAAAATATTCTCTCCTATGGCATCCCAGAGAATCTTCTTCAGGAGGCTCTCTTTCTTTGGCATAGTATCTTTTTTTGCCTCTTCCTCTATGGCCTTTATCTTCTCGTCGTAATTGGCATATATCTTCTTGTCAGCCTCAGAGAGTGGGATAGGGCGGAGGGTATCCATCATCTCACGGCTGGTGACAGATATGACACTGTCAGGAAGATTTTTCTTGTTGTCGAAATCTGTGTTTATTAATGCTGAGATACGATTGCCCAGGAATCTGAATGTGGCAGCGGTATTACATATTGAAGGCATGAAACTCAACGAGTCGTTCTTAGTCTGAAGTATCTCAGTGCGGAAAGATATCATGTCGAATTCGCCATTAAAAACAGTCCTTAGTATCCTTCCGTCAGGTTGGATGATGGAATAGCCGCTTATCAGCTGAGTATTGAAGGTCTTGGGGCGGAAGTCAAGGCGAATGTTACCTTTGCCATCTGTTTTCTGCTTGTAACGATAGTATCGTTTGTTGTATTTGTTCAGTGGCGAAAGGATGTGATTATTGTATATCGTTGCCTCGTACAGGTTTGGGGTGAGGTGGTCGAGTAGGGTGTATATACCATGACTGTTACCCCTGATGTTTGTGCTGACAACCTGTTGCTTGACATCAAACCTATGCCCTTTGGTGAATAATACATTACTATACGACTCCCTCAGGTAATCCCTTACATTGTCGCTATGGTAGAACACATGTGCAGAAGGGATGAACTTCATTATAGGGTTCCTTCGTTCGATGTTATAACGAACCTTGAAATAAACATTGTCGCTGATGCTGTCGATTTTTTTTATGTGGTTTATGTGATAATCATGTATGCGGTATAGTATCAGGGAATCTTTCTTCCCTGCAAAAGCAGTGCTGGGCATACATGTGAGTATGCCCAGCACTATATAGATTATCAGCTTTCCGCATTTCACGAATGCAAAAGTACGGAAAAAATCTGTAGTTACAAAATTTATCCCAGATATTTCATCAGAATTTTTGCGTTTCCGCTGTCACGGAGCTTCGCAATGCTCTTTTCGCGAATCTGACGTACACGTTCGCGGGTAAGACCAAGCTGGTCACCAATCTCCTCGAGACCTTTCTCATGACATCCGATACCAAAGCACTCGCGGATGATTGTTATCTCGCGCTCCTTGAGGACTTTGTTGAGCACAGTATTCAGCTCCTGAGCCATTGACTCATGGTCAACGAGTTTGTCTGTGCGGGTATCATCACCAGAAGCCATCACGTCGAGCATACAGTTGTCCTCACCATCCTGGAAAGGTGCATCGATACTTACGTGGTGACTGTCAGCCTGCATAGACTGAGCAATCTTATCCTCATCGAGGTTAGTAACCTCACTGAGCTCAGCCACACTTGGATGACGCTGGTGTTCCTGTTCGAACTTGTTTATCTCATGGCCGATCTTATTCAGAGAACCTACCTGATTAAGAGGCAGACGAACGATACGGCTCTGCTCTGCGATAGCCTGAAGGATGCTCTGACGGATCCACCAAACAGCGTAAGAGATGAACTTAAAACCACGAGTCTCATCAAACTTCTGAGCAGCTTTTATCAGTCCGATGTTACCTTCGTCAATAAGGTCGGTAAGTGTCAGACCCTGATGCTGATACTGCTTGGCCACTGATACCACGAAACGCAGGTTGGCAGTGACCAATTTCTCTTTGGCACGTTCTCCTTCAGGACCACCCTTACGGATCTTCTGTGCCAGTTCTATCTCTTCATCGATAGAAATCAGTGGTGCACGACCAATCTCCACGAGGTATTTGTCCAAAGCCTCGCTCGAACGGTTTGTAATACTCTTTTGAATCTTAAGTTGTCTCATCTTATTCTCCTTGAAAACGTCTTTAACTGTTTGATTATCAAACTAATATCCTATACTTCTCTATTTTTGCGGATGCAAAGTTACGAAAAATATCGATACGTTGTTCTCTTTTTAACAATTATTTTAATTTTTCTTTCAGATATTTGCCAGTAATGCTGTTCTTGCATTTTACTATCTCCTCAGGTGTTCCGCAGCATACGAGGTCTCCGCCTTTATCGCCGCCATCAGGTCCGAGGTCTATGACATGATCTGCACATTTGATTATCTCCATGTTGTGTTCGATGACCAGTATTGAGTGCCCACGGGATATCAGAGCTTCGAAAGAATCGAGTAGTTTACGGATATCATGGAAGTGGAGACCTGTTGTTGGCTCATCAAAGATGAAGAGGGTGGGGAGCTGTTTCTCCTGACCTATGAAATATGCGAGTTTTACGCGCTGGTTTTCTCCTCCTGAGAGTGTTGAGGAGTTCTGGCCGAGTTTGATATATCCAAGGCCTACATCTTCAAGTGTCTTCAGGCGCTTTACTATCGCAGATGTGAGGTTGGAACGTTCCTCTGAGAAGAACTCTATGGCCTCAGAGATGGTCATATTGAGGATGTCATCGATGTTCTTCCCGTTGTAGCGCACATCGAGGATATCATGTTTGAAGCGATGCCCATGACATGCTTCGCACTCAAGTACGAGATCAGCCATAAACTGCATCTCTACTGTGATGACGCCAGCACCCTTACACTCCTCGCATCGTCCTCCGTCAGTGTTGAAAGAGAAATACTGCGAGGTGAAGCCCATCTGTTTTGCGAGAGGCTGTTCTGCGAAGAGGTCTCTGATGGCATCATAGGCTTTTACATATGTGGCTGGATTAGAGCGAGTGGATTTTCCTATGGGGTTCTGATCTACGAACTCCACATGTTTTATGGCATCGATATCGCCATCAAGACCGAGGAATTCACCCGGAGCATCGTAAACCTCTCCGAGGCGTCGTTTCAGGGATGGGTAGAGAATGCCCTTTACGAGACTCGATTTTCCTGAGCCAGAGACACCTGTGATGACAGTCATAATATTCAGGGGGATCTTTACATCGATGCCTCTGAGATTATTCATGCGGGCACCAAGGATATCGATGTGTCGATTCCAAGGGCGACGGCTTATGGGGACAGGAATCTCCTCTTCGTGGAGGAGGTATTTCACTGTGTAGCTTCGAGAATGACTGGATGTGTTGGTTATCTCGTTGGCAGAACCATCGAAGACGATTTCACCTCCAAGACGACCTGCATCAGGGCCTACATCGATGATGTGATCAGCAGCACGCATGATGTCTTCGTCGTGCTCTACTACAACTACTGTGTTTCCAAGAGACTGCAGTTCCTTGAGAACATGGATGAGGCGTTCTGTGTCTCTGGAATGGAGGCCTATGCTTGGTTCATCGAGTATGTAGAGAGAGCCTACGAGACTGCTTCCGAGACTTGTTGTGAGGTTTATTCGTTGGCTCTCGCCACCAGAGAGGGTGTTAGAGAGACGATTTAACGTAAGATATCCAAGTCCAACATCCATAAGGAATTGCATACGTGAGTTAATCTCTGTGAGAAGACGCTTTCCAATCTCCTGCTCCTGAGGTGTAAGTTCAAGATTACGGAACCACTCCTGTAGACGTACTACAGGCATCTGAACCAAGTCTGTTATGCTTCGTCCACCTATCTTCACATACTCCGCCTCGGGCTTAAGACGAGTACCATGACACTTCGGACATGTGGTCTTTCCACGATATCGAGCCATCATCACACGATACTGGATCTTGTATTGGTTCTCCTTCACCATCTCGAAGAAAGAGTCGATGCAAGGTTTCTCCTCTGCTTTTTTATCAGAGGGGAGACCATGCCAGAGCCAGTCTTTCTGTTGGCGTGTGAGATTCATGTATGGCTCGAAAATAGGGAAGTCATCCTTTACAGCATGACGACAGAACCACTCCTGCCATTCTTTCATCTTATCACCATGCCAGCAAACCACACAACCATCGTATACAGAAAGTGTGGTGTTGGGGATTACCAGTCTCTCGTCGATACCAATCACACTACCGAAACCCTGACACTCAGGACAAGCTCCTGCAGGAGAGTTGAAAGAGAACATCTGGTCATTAGGTTCTTCGAAAGATATGCCGTCTGCTTCGAAACGAGTAGAGAAGTCATAGCAGATATTAGAAGGCTCAAACATCAGGCGAAGTTCTCCATGACCTTCGTAAAACGCTGTTTCGGAGGAATCAACGAGACGGGATATCACATCCTTGGAGTCATCAACGGAGAGGCGATCTATCACGAGGTAGATACTGGAAGCATTATCCAGATCTGATGAGGTTACATTAGATATGCTCGTGGATTCCAGATAGTCATCGATGCGCTGGAAGGTGCTATTGACATAGATGCGTGAGTAGCCCTCGAGGATGTATGCCTTTAGCTGTTGTTCGAGAGTGCGGTCTTCTGGGAGATAAATAGGAGCTAAGACCACAAAACGAGTGCCTTTAGAGAATTCCAGCATCTTCTGTATAACATCCTCAGTGGAGTGTTTCTTTACCTCACTGCCACTTATCGGAGAATAAGTACGTCCGATACGAGCAAAGAGTAGACGCAAGTATTCGTAAATCTCCGTTGTTGTGCCAACAGTACTCCTTGGGTTACGTGAGATGACCTTCTGCTCTATTGCTATTGCAGGAGGGATGCCTCGTATGAAGTCACACTCAGGTTTGTTCATACGTCCGAGGAATTGTCTGGCGTATGAAGAGAGGCTCTCCACATAACGTCTCTGGCCTTCGGCATATAATGTGTCGAAGGCCAAAGATGATTTGCCGGAGCCACTGACTCCGGCAATCACTACGAATTCGTTACGGGGTATCTTTACGTCAATATTCTTGAGGTTATTGACCCTTGCCCCCTTTACCTCAATTGATTCACTCAATATTACAAAATTGTCTTTACTGCCTCAAGCATGCCCTTCTGCTGGATAGCATCGAGGTACTGTTTTACAAGGGAGTTGAGACCAGCAATCTTATTCAGATCCTCCTGCCAGATAAACTCAGCACCGAGTACACCATCAGCAACCTTCTGAGTGTCACCAGTAGTCCAGAGCTCCTTCAGCAGATCCATGATCTTCTGGTCATCATTAGGCACGATCTCTACACCGTCCTCACGCTTGCCCCCCTTATAGTATGTGATGATAGCAGCCAGTCCGAATACGAGACCCTTTGGCAGTTCACCCTTACGCTCGAGATATGTCTTCACTCCTGGGAGATCACGAGCCTGGAACTTCGGGAATGAGTTAAGCATGATAGAAGTAACCTGATGGTCAACGTATGGGTTGTCGAAACGCTCCAGTACATCGCCAGCGAACTTCTCCAGCTCGTCCATTGGGAGGTCGAGGGTCTGCATCAGCTCATCAAACTGTACCTTGTGGATATACTTTGAGATGACCTCATGGTTGCAGGCATCACGAACGATATTCACGCCGCTGAGGAATGCTACAGGAGAGAGAACGGTGTGAGGACCATTCAGCAGTGTAACCTTACGCTTGTGGTATGGCTCCTCTGAAGGAACGAACAATACGTGCAGTCCTGCCTTGTCTGCAGGGAACTCGTTGGCTACCTCCTTTGGAGCCTCGATAACCCAGAGATGGAATGTCTCTGCCTGTACAACGAGGTTGTCGCGGTAAGAAATCTTCTCCTGAATCTCAGCAATCTCCTTACGTGGGAAGCCAGGAACGATACGGTCTACGAGAGTAGCGTAAACACCACAAGCCTCCTCGAACCACTTCTTGAAGTCGGCACCAAGGTTCCATAGTTCGATATACTTATAGATACAATCCTTCAACACGTGACCATTGAGGAAGATCAGCTCACATGGGAAGATGATAAGACCCTTGGTAGGATCACCGTTGAATGTCTGATAACGACGATACAGCAGCTGAACCAGTTTGCCTGGATAAGAGCTTGCAGGAGCATCCTCGAGCTTACAAGCAGGATCGAAAGCGATACCAGCCTCTGTGGTGTTAGAGATTACGAAACGAATCTCTGGCTGATCTGCAAGAGCCATGAAGGCTGCGTTCTGAGTATAGGGGTTCAGCGCACGGCTGATAACATCGATACGCTCGAGAGTATTTACAGGCTTACCGTTCTCACGCCCCTGAAGGTTTACGTGATAGAGACAATCCTGGGCATTGAGCCAGTCAACCATACCCTTTTCGATAGGCTGTACAACGACTACAGAACCATTGAAGTCTGTCTTCTGGTCCATGTTCCAGATAATCCAATCTACGAAAGCGCGGAGGAAGTTACCCTCACCGAACTGAATAACCTTTTCAGGCATAACGCTCTTAGGAGCGAACTGTTTGTTTAGTGGTTTCATTTTTAATATCGTTTTATTTGTTCATTGTTTGCGACTGCAAAGATACATTTTTTCTCTGATACCTCAAAATTTTTTTTGTCATATAACGTTAAAAATCCACGAAAACCTTTGCGGAAGATTTTACGTGGATGTATAAAAAGCAATTTCCCCCGCTTTGATGGCGAGGGAAATATACTATCTCAAAGAAACATATTTGTGAAGTGTCTTGCGCACAGCACCAGGGCCTGCGTAGAGCTCCTTTACGTAACCCTCTATCTGTTCTCCGAGACCTGCCTCATAGAGGTCGAGTCCAAAGACGTCAGCACGAGAGAAAAGCTTCTTCAGCGGGCTCCAGTCCTGATCTGCCTTTCCAATCTCCAATGGAGCTACGATAGCCTGCAGTTCTGCGAGCATCGGGTCAGGAGAAGGCTCGAATGAAGTACCATCATCCTTGATACCCTTCAGATAACGGGCATATCCAGCGAGAGTGAGAGGAATCAGCACGAGGTTCGTCTTGTCGAGACCACGAGCGAGATACTTCTTTATTGTCTCACCGAAACGGATAGGCAGTTTCTGAGAGGTGTCCATCGCGATACGCTGAGGAGCATCGGGCATGAAAGGATTAGGCAGACGACGATTGATGACGGCACCGATAAACTCGTATGGATTCAGCACACCTGGATCAACGACTACGGGCATCGCTTCCATGTAACCTATCTTTTGGATGAATGCACGCAGGTCTTCATCAGCCATCTCTGCAGAGATCAGTGTATATCCCAGCATGCAGCCATAGATGGACATTGCCGTATGCAGAGGGTTAAGACAGGTGGTAACCTTCATGGTCTCAACCTTATCTACAGTCTCACGGGTAGTATAGAGAGCACCTCCGAGATCGAGTGGGGGACGACCATTGGTGTAGTTGTCCTCGATAACGAGATATTGTACCTCCTCTGCATTCACGAAAGGAGCTGTAAAGGTATGTTTCTCTGTCTCGATATAATCGTTATCCTCGAAACCGTCTGCAGCGAGCAGCTCTTTCACCTTCTCATGTGGACGAGGAGTGATCTTGTCGATCATCGACCAAGGGAAGGTAATCTTCTTCTCATCCTTCAGGTAAGCGAGGAAAGCCTCTGGCACGAGACCATCCTTCACCCAACGCTCTGCATAGGCGAAGACACCTGCCTTCACCTTGTCGCCGTTATGCGAGCAGTTGTCCATACTCTGAACAGTCAGTGGCAGTTGTCCTGCGTTGAAACGCTCAAATAGCAGCGCACAAACCTTACCCATTGCAAAGAGAGGACTCTTGCCACGAGCGAGGTCTGCCTCATTATAGGTATAACCCTTCTCAGTGATAGTGAAAGAGATCATCTGCAGTGATGGGTTCTTGAAGATCTCTACAAGACGATTCCAGTCAGGGAACTGAGGATCAGCCTTAAGAGCCTCTGTAACAGATGCAATCACCTTCTTCTCGATACTGCCGTCAGAACAGAGATTTACACACAGTGAGAGGTTGTTATAAGGAGCGTATGCCTTATCTACCACTTCGAAGTCGAATGTCTCTGCCACGATGACACCACGATCATATTTACCTGTGTTCAGCGCATCATTGAGGATGGCAGCTGGGAAGGCACGGAAGATGTTTCCTCCACCGAAATGTACCCATGTAGGTTCTTTGGCAGTCTTCTCGCGCAAGGTCTTGATGTCAAACTTCGGAAGCTCATAGCCTTTGGCTTCCCATTCTGCGGCATTGAAACTGCCGCTCAAAATATCATTCAGTTTCATATTAATCAAAGAATCCGGGTTGTTTGTATTCTATTCCTAACTCACGATCGACAGTTGCGAGGATACCCTGTACCTGTCCGAGGGCGAACATACGTCCGAGGAGAGTGTAGCCAGCATTATGTCCATGACTTGACTCATCCATGATACCTCCAGGCTGGTCTGTGAAGGTCATACCATGATCTACGCGCATTGGGAGATTGGGATTCTCCTTCTCGAAGATACGGCAGAGTTCAACGATGTCTGCACGTCCTCCCAGGTGTGATGCCTCTGTGAAGTCACCATTGGGGAAGATATGGCAAGAGCGCAGGTGAACGAAGTGAGTGTGTGATGCAAACTTCTTCGCCATCTCCACAACATTATTATAAGCACCTGCAGAGAGACTTCCAGCACAGAATGTCAGGCCATTATGCTTGTTGGGCACTGCATCGAGGAACCACTGGATATCCTCTTCAGTACGTACGATACGTGGTAAGCCCAATACCTCAATTGGTGGATCATCAGGATGTACACACATGTTCATACCGTATTCCTCACAAGTAGGCATGATAGCCTCGAGGAAATACTTCATGTTGGCTCTCAGCTGAGCCTTGTCGATACCCTTATAGAGATTGAGGAACTCGCGGAACTTCTGAACAGGAGCCTCGTCGTTCTCACTGAAGTTTCCGCTTACGAATCCCTGAGTCTTGATGACAATGTTCTCCACCAGCTTGTGATCCTTCTCAGGAGTCATCGTCTTTGCCAGCTCGTCGCACTCTTCGATAACGCTGCGGCCTTCGCCCCAGCCCTCTGGGAATTGGAACTTCTCCCATTCCTCACGTGCGCCCTCGCGCTTAAGGATATAGATGTCGAAATATGCGAATTCGGCATAGTTGAAATACAGATTCGTAGAACCGTTTGGATTAGTATGGAACAGGTCTGTACGCGCCCAGTCCAATACTGGCATGAAGTTATAGCAGATGCAGTGTATGCCCTCGGCAGAGAGATTGCGCAGACTCTCCTTATAGACCTCAATCTGATGGTCTCTGTCAGGACCGCCATATTTGATTGTCTCAACTACAGGCAGACTCTCTACCACGCTCCAGCGCATGCCGTAGCTCTCGATATACTCACGCAGGTCACGGATCTTCTCACGTGTCCATACTTCTCCTAAGGGCACATCATGAAGGGCTGTTACAATACCCTCTACTCCGATCTGCCTCAACATGGCAAGTGTGATCTTGTCTTTCTTGCCAAACCATCTCCAAGTTCTTTCCATATCGTCTCAATAAATTAGTGTTTGAAATTTCCGGCAAAGTTACGAATTATTTGCGGATAATAGTTGTATTATCTTCTCAAAAGTTTGCCTATTTGTACTTTCTTCGCGATTTTCCCATTATTAACTGCCTGAAATCGATCTGTCTGTGAGGTTTTAGGGATTTGTTCTCTGTGGGAATACTCTCGTTACCATATCTGTCGATCGCAGTCACAGCATAGTGTAGGTTCCTGCCTCCATGAGGTACGACGACAGAGTTTCCCCTTAGTCGTATGGCTATCATATTTGCTGGATTCTGATCATCCACAGGGTATTCTTCAGAGGCATAGACATTATATAATATATATTCGTCTTTGCTGTTGTTATTGACACCACTCCATGACAGACGATCTGTTGTCATACCTCTCTGTACCTGAAGGGTGCGAGGCTGGAGTGGAGCCCGTCTGTTCAGCCAAGTCATAGGAGGAACGAGGGCAGGAGTCGCATTAAATTCTTTCGTGAACGAATAAATACCTTTTGTGTTGTCTGTCAGGAACTTACTACGGAAGAATGTGTGTCCGAGATGCATCTCGCGGAGCACGCTCATCTCACGTGTTATGACATCCTGAGCCCAGTCTCTCTCTCTTGGATGCAGCATATATACTGCCAGTCCAGGAGCAATGATTCTGCCATAAGAAAACTCCTTCCAGTTGACTGCAAAAGGATAGAAGTTATTCCCCTGGAAATACATCATAGGGAAGAGGGCGTCCATCAGTCCGTCGCGAAGCCAGGCCTGTGCATCCTGACAGACGGTAGTGTTAGCATTCCATCCATTACTCTTGAAACGTGACAGGTCATCGTATTTTCCAATGGGCGAGCATGACATCTTCACCCAAGGCTTCTCTGATTTTACTGCTCTGTTTATCTTACGTACGATATCAGTGATATACTGACGTCCCTGCTGGCGTGTCACCTTCAGTTTCCAGGTCTCTGGATATCGGATATAGTCGAGATGGATACCATCGACGTCATATCTGCGAGTCACCTCACGACAGAACTTCGCCAGATAGTCGCCCGTCTCGCTCTTCTCGGGATTCATATATCCCTCCTCGCCAATCTTCACAATCACGTTTGGCATCTTCTGGCGCAGCTGCTTACAACCGTAGGTGTTCCATTTGCCTACAGGTATGGTAACTATCCATGCATGACACTCCATACCCCTTTTATGACACTCGTCGATACATAATTGCAGTGCATCGTAGCCAGGCGACGTGCCAGGTTTCCCTGAGAGACATCCGTCCCAAGGCTCCATGTCTGAGGGGAAGATGGTTGTTGCACGTACTCTCGCCTGTACAAGCACCATGTTGATGTTTGCTTGTTGCAGCTGGTCCAGAATGCGAATAAGTTCCTGTCGCTGTTGTGTCTGAGAGTAGGAGTGAGGCCAGTCTATACCACCAATGGTAGTAAGCCATACAGCTCTTACCTCATGTTTTGGTGACTGTGCCTGCGCGCTTAGCACAAGCGATAGAAGGAGAAAAAAGCTTATTATAGTTTTCAAAATCTTGTCTTTTTAATAAATTTTCTGCAAAGATACAAAATAATTGAGAATTGAGAGCGGAGAATTGAGAATTATTTGTATTTTTGCACAAAGAATTATAAAAAACATTTAATAGATTATGATTTCATTTCTTTTGAGCCTTGTTGCTCTTATTGTGGGTTATCTTTTCTATGGACGCTTTGTAGAACGCGTCTTCGGACCTGATGACCGTGTTACTCCTGCAGTTGCAAAAGCTGACGGAGTCGATTTTATGGTGCTTCCTTCTTGGAAGATCTTCATGATTCAGTTCTTGAACATTGCTGGCACTGGTCCTATCTTCGGTGCGATCATGGGTGCTATGTATGGTCCTGCTGCATATCTTTGGATTGTGCTGGGCTGTATCTTTGCTGGTTCTGTTCACGATTATTTCTCGGGTATGCTGTCTATTCGCCACGATGGTGCTAACCAGCCTGAGATTATCGGTAGTTATCTGGGTAATACCACCAAGCAGATTATGCTGTTTTTCACAGTGTTCCTGCTGATGATGGTAGGTGCGGTGTTTGTGTTCAGTCCAGCCAAGATTCTGGGCGATATGTGGGAGCCTGCTGCTATCGTAGAGAGCGCAGGACAATACACCTTCTGGATTGTGGTCATTTTCATCTATTACATCATAGCCACAATGCTGCCTATCGATAAGATTATCGGTAAGATATATCCTTTGTTTGCCTTCTCGCTGCTCTTCATGGCTGCAGCTCTGACGATTGTGCTGTTCGTGAAGTGGCCTTCTATCCCAGAAATTTGGGAAGGCTTGAGTACAGATGCCCTGACGCCGAAGAACATCTTCCCATGTTTGTTTATCACCATCGCCTGTGGTGCTATCAGTGGTTTCCACGCTACTCAAAGCCCGCTGATGGCCCGCTGTCTTAAGAGCGAGAAGATGGGACGTCCTATCTTCTACGGTGCTATGATTACCGAGGGTATCGTTGCGCTGATATGGGCTACGGTAGCCATGTATTTCTTCTATAATGAGCCTACACCTGGATATCAGCTCGTTGCTGGTGGACAGGATGTTGTGAAGGATGCGCCTTCTATCGTCAACCTTATCTGTAATGACTGGCTGGGTGTATTCGGTGGTATTCTGGCTCTGCTTGGAGTTGTTGCAGCGCCTATTACCAGCGGCGACACAGCCTTGCGCTCGTGCCGTCTGATAATTGCCGACTTCGTGAAGCTGGAGCAGAAGACTATCCGCAAGCGCCTGTATATCTGTATTCCACTGTTTGCAGCTGAAATCGCCCTGCTCATCTGGCAGATGTCCGACAAGGAGGGCTTTGGAAAGATTTGGAGCTGGTTTGGCTGGACCAACCAGACGCTTTCGGTATTCATGCTGTGGGCTGTAACTGTTTATCTGGTGCGCCAGAAGAAACCATACGTCATCGCACTGATTCCAGCTATCTTCATGACAATTGTCTGCACCACGTTCCTGCTTAGCGAGCAGATATTCAGCCTCGACCTCTCGTATGCGCTGATGATCGCAGCTATTACGGGTGTTTTGGCAATTACATGGTTTGGCGTATGGTATAAGAAGGAGAAAAATAAGAATTAAGAAAAGACAATATTATGAAGAAACTTATTATGGCAGCCATCGGCCTGATGATGGCAGTGAGTGTAAGTGCACAGAATCGTGCTGTGTCAAATACACCTTTCTATGCAGGAAAGTGGATGGTAGGAGCCTCTGCAACAGGCTTCGACCTTAGTTACCACAAAGGTGAGAAATGGAGAGTAGGTCTTGAGGCAAAGGCTGGTTATCTCTTTGTCGACAACTGGATGATCACAGGTAAGCTTGTTTATAATAACTCTACCTATACTCATTCTGTCTTTGGTCTTGGTGCTGGTCTTCGTTATTACATCGAGCAGAATGGTCTCTATGTAGGTGCCGGAGGTAAGTTCGTTCACTCCAACGGTATCGATGATTTCCTGCCAGAGGCAAATGTAGGTTATGCCTTCTTCCTCACGCGTCATCTCACTATCGAGCCAGAGCTCTATTATGAGTTGAGCACAAAGTGCAGTGACTATAGCGGTCTGGGATTGAAACTGGGATTCTCACTTTATTTCTAATAAAACAACAGATTGTCATGCAGAGTGTAGAAGAATTAGTTGACAGACTTATCGATCTGTCGTTTGCCGAAGATATAGGCGATGGTGATCACACCACGTTGTGTTGTATCCCTGAGGATGCTATGGGCAAGAGTCATCTTCTCATCAAGGAAGATGGTATTCTTGCAGGTGTGGAGATTGCCAAGGAGGTGTTCCGTCGTTTCGACCCCACCATGCAGGTAGAGGTACTGATGGGTGATGGCAGTCGTGTGAAGAAAGGCGATATAGCAATGGTGGTTACGGGAAAGATCCGTTCGCTGTTGCAGACAGAGCGCCTGATGCTTAACATCATGCAGCGTATGAGTGGTATCGCCACGATGACTGACCGTTATGTTCAGCATCTGAAAGGCACCAAGACCCGTGTTCTCGATACCCGTAAGACCACTCCCGGCATGCGTATGCTCGAGAAACAGGCAGTGAAGATCGGTGGTGGATGCAATCATCGTATTGGTCTCTTCGATATGATACTGTTGAAGGATAATCATGTTGACTTCGCAGGAGGTATCATCAATGCCATCGACCGTTGTCATGCTTATCTCAAGGAGAAGGGACTCGACCTGAAGATAGAGATCGAGGTGCGTAACTTCGATGAACTCCAGCAGGTGCTCGATCATGGAGGCGTAGACCGTATCATGCTCGACAACTTCAGTGTGCCAGACACTAAGAAGGCTGTAGACATCATCGGTGGTCGTTTTGAGACAGAGTCGAGTGGTGGTATCACCTTTGATACTATCAGAGACTATGCAGAGCAGGGTGTAGACTTTATCAGTGTAGGTGCCCTTACGCACTCAGTAAAGGGCCTCGACATGAGTTTCAAAGCTTGTTAAGACAAAGTATCATTTAAAGACATAGTAACATAATAACAAATTATAATATGAAGAGATTTTTATTTGTATTTTTGTCTGTCATGTCGCTGTCGTCGGCGGAGGCCTGCACGAACTTTATCGTCGGAAAGAAGGCCAGTGCCGATGGTTCTGTCTTCGTGACGTATAATGCCGACTCCTATGGCGCTTTCATGCCCCTGTATCACTATCCGGCAGCAAAGCACCAGCCAGGTGAGATGCGTAAGGTCTACGAGTGGGATACCAACAAATATCTTGGTGAGATAGCTGAGGCTCCAGAGACATATAACGTCATTGGTAATAGTAATGAGTGGCAGGTAACCATCGGTGAGACTACTTTCGGAGGACGTCATGAGATGGCCGACTCTACGGGTATCATCGACTACGGCTCACTTATCTATATCACTCTCCAGCGCGCCAAGACAGCCCGTGAGGCTCTGAAGATCATGACTTCGCTCGTTGAACAGTACGGTTATTACTCTGAGGGTGAGACTTTCTCTGTAGCTGATAAGGATGAGGCTTGGATGCTTGAGATGATGGGTTGTGGTCCTGACCGCACGAAATCTCCTGAGCGTACGGTATGGGTGGCAGTACGTATCCCTGATAATGCTATCGCAGCCCACGCCAATCAGAGTCGTATCACCAGGTTCCTCGATGGCCGTTACACTCAGGTCAAGATGAAGGATCTGTTGAAGAAATACCCTGTCAATGGCAAGAAGCCCGTGCCCAATCTGATGCTGTGCTCAGATAATATAATAAGGTACGCGCGTACTATGGGCTGGTATGATGGTAAGGATGCCGACTTCAGCTATAATGCTGCTTATGCAGAGCCCGACTTCTCTGGTCGTCGTTACTGCGAGGCTCGTGTATGGAGTTTCTTCAATCGTTTCAGTGATGACTTCTCTGCTTATGTGCCTTATGCTCAGGGCATCCAGAGTGATGCAGAGCCCATGCCTCTGTGGATCATCCCCAACAAACCCGTTACTCTTCAGGATCTGCGTGATGCCATGCGCGACCACTATGAGGGTACTCCTTTTGCCCTCGACTCTGACATCGGTGGTGGTATGTTCGAGATGCCTTATCGTGTGTCACCTCTGTCATTCAAGGTTGATGGTAAGGAGTATTTCAACGAGCGTCCTATCTCTACCTTCCAGACTGCATGGTCGTTTATCTCTCAGATGCGTGCCTCTATGCCTCGTGAGGTAGGTGCTTGCTTCTGGTTTGGTAATGACGATGGTAACATGGTGGCATATACTCCGATGTACAGTGCCATCACCCGTGTGCCAAAGTGTTTCTCTGGCGAGGGTGCCGATGATGTCACCTTCTCTATGGATAATGCCTTCTGGGTATGCAACTGGGTGAGCAATATGGTTTATCCCCGTTACTCGATGATGTTCCCATCGCTGAAGGCCGTGCGCGACTCTCTCGATGCCTCTTACGATCGCCTTCAGCCAGAGATCGAGGCAAAGGCTCTTGCTCTCGCTACTCCTGATGAGCGTATCGCCATGCTCACTGACTATAGCTGTAAGAAGGGTGACGAGATGATTGACCGTTGGCAGAAACTGGCTTGTCATCTTATCGTGAAGTATAATGATATGGTTGTTCGTCCAGAGAATGCTGATGGTACTTTCCAGCGTAATAAGTTTGGTGGCGGCGCCCGTGTTCAGCGTCCTGGCTTACCTGAGCGATATGCTAAGGAGCTGATAAAACAGACAGGAACGAACTTACTTGTTCCAGAGAAGAAATAAAAAAAATCCCCGCCACATCATTTGGCGGGGATTTCTTTATATAGAGTGGGGGATGATTACTTACCCTTCTCCATCTGAGCCTTCAGCTGAGCCAGTACGTCGAGATCACCGAGTGTGGTGCTTGCTGCAACGTTCTCAATCTTTGGAGCCTCGTCCTTCTTAGCGCGTGGTGCCTTCTTGGCAGCTGCCTTCTTCTCCTCACGAGCGGGATCCTCGAAGGTACGGCTGTGAGAGAGGATGATGCGCTTAGAATCCTTGTTGAACTCGATAACCTTGAATGGGAGAGTCTCACCAGCCTGAGCCTGTGAACCATCTTCCTTCTGCAGGTGCTTTGGAGTAGCGAAGCCTTCAACGTTCTCGTCGAGAGCAACAACGGCGCCCTTCTCGAGCAGCTCAGTGATCTTACCCTCGTGAACTGAACCAACGGTGTACTTCTCCTCGAATACATCCCAAGGATTATCCTCGAGCTGCTTGTGACCGAGTGAGAGACGACGGTTCTCCTTGTCGATGTCGAGAACGATAACCTCGATAGCATCACCAACCTTTGTGAACTCTGAAGGATGCTTTACCTTCTTTGTCCAAGAGAGGTCGCTGATATGGATCAGACCATCTACACCCTCCTCGAGCTCTACAAATACACCGAAGTTGGTGAAGTTGCGAACCTTTGCAGTGTGCTTGCTTCCTACAGGATACTTGCCCTCGATATCCTCCCATGGATCCTCGCGGAGCTGCTTGATACCGAGTGACATCTTGCGCTCGTCGCGATCGAGAGTCAGGATTACTGCCTCTACATCCTGGCCTACAGTTAGGAACTCCTGAGCTGAACGCAGGTGCTGGCTCCAAGACATCTCAGAAACGTGGATGAGACCCTCAACACCAGGCTGTACCTCAACGAATGCACCGTAGTCAGCGATAACGACAACCTTACCAGTTACGTGGTCACCAACCTTCAGGTCTGGATCGAGAGCATCCCATGGGTGAGGAGTGAGCTGCTTCAGACCAAGAGCGATGCGCTTCTTCTCGTCGTCGAAGTCGAGGATAACGACATTGATCTTCTGGTCGAGCTCTACTACCTTGTGTGGATCGTCTACGCGGCCCCAAGAGAGATCTGTGATGTGGATGAGTCCGTCAACACCACCGAGGTCAACGAATACACCGTAAGAGGTGATATTCTTAACTGTACCCTCGAGGATCTGACCCTTCTCCAGCTTACCGATGATCTCCTTCTTCTGCTGCTCGAGCTCCTGCTCGATAAGAGCCTTGTGAGAAACCACTACGTTACGGAACTCCTGGTTGATCTTAACGATCTTGAATTCCATTGTCTTACCTACGAACTGGTCGTAGTCACGTATTGGGTGAACGTCAATCTGGCTTCCAGGAAGGAATGCCTCAATGCCGAACACGTCAACAATCATACCACCCTTAGTGCGGCACTTGATGTAACCCTGTACGATCTCTTCCTTCTCGAGAGCCTCGTTAACACGGTCCCAAGACTTGCTCATGCGAGCCTTCTTGTGAGAGAGAATGAGCTGACCCTTCTTGTCCTCTGCGCTCTCTACGTATACCTCTACAACGTCACCGATCTTCAGATCAGGATTGTAGCGGAATTCAGATGCAGGGATGATACCGTCGCTCTTGTAACCGATGTTGACAACTACTTCCTTCTTGTCAACAGAGATGACCTTACCGTCAACTACCTGATGGTCGGCTACCTTGTTCAGGGTTTCGTCGTAAGCCTTGTCAAGTTCTTCCTTGCTGATGTTGGCACTTGTTCCATTCTCGAACTCTTCCCAATTGAAATCGTCGAGCGGCTTAACGTTCTTTGTTAAATTTGACATAAAATAAATTTGTGCCCCTCGTTTGTTTGTCGGGGCGGGGTCTGCACAGACGTCAGCAGACCATCTTTAAAGGGTTAATAATAGATAGGAGCTGGCGCCTGTTCCGGCCCCTATTTCCCCCTATGGGGGACAAAGCGGCTGCAAAGGTACTAAATAATTGATAAATGATGAAGGATAAATGATAAATGGTAAACGTGATTTAAGAAAGATTAACTAAACATGAGGTTAAAGAAACTAAAAGAGAGCAAATTCTCACGAACTTGCCCTCTCTCATAGAAACAATACTGTTTTTGATATCTACATTATATAAAACTTTGTGTTGGTCAAATTTTTATTATACAATGCCCTTACGGTCGTCATTGTGATAACCTTGGCTGCGCCGAGCTTACACAATGCCCTTACGGTCGTCATTGTGATAACCTTGGCTGCGCCGAGCTTACACAATGCCCTGAGCCATCATGGCCTTAGCAACCTTCATGAAGCCTGCTACATTAGCACCCTTCACATAGTTGATGTAGCCGTCAGCCTCTGTACCATACTTCACGCAGTTCTCGTGAATATCGTTCATGATACGCTTCAGGTAGTTGTCTACTTCCTCAGCTGTCCAGCTCAGACGCTCAGAGTTCTGTGACATCTCAAGACCAGATACTGATACACCACCTGCGTTAGAAGCCTTACCTGGAGAGTAGAGGATCTTAGCGTTCTGGAAGATCTTGATTGCGTCTGGCAGGGTAGGCATGTTTGCACCCTCAGCTACTGCGATAATACCGTTGTCAACGAGTGCCTGAGCCTCCTCAGCGTTGATCTCGTTCTGTGTAGCGCAAGGCAGTGCGATGTCGGCCTTCTCAAACCAAGGACGCTTGCCCTCGTAGTACTTAGCTGTTGGGTACTCCTCAACATACTCCTTGATACGTCCACGCTCTACGTTCTTCAGTTCCATGATGTAGTCGAGCTTAGCGCGATCGATACCGTCTGGATCGAAGATATAACCGTCAGAGTCAGACATTGTCATTGGTGTGGCGCCGAGCTGCAGACACTTCTCAGCAGCATACTGAGCCACGTTACCTGCACCGGAAATCAGCACCTTCTTACCCTTGATGTCGATGCCGCGAGTAGCGAGCATAGAAACGAGGAAGTATACTGTACCGTAACCGGTAGCCTCAGGACGGATGAGTGAACCACCGAAGGGGATACCCTTACCAGTGAGCACACCCTGGAACTGGTGAGTGAGCTTCTTGTACTGTCCGAAGAGGTAACCAACCTCACGGCCACCTACACCGATGTCACCAGCAGGAACGTCCTCATCAGGACCGATCACGCGATAGAGCTCATTCATGAATGCCTGGCAGAAACGCATTACCTCAGCGTCGCTCTTGCCACGTGGTGAGAAGTCTGAACCTCCCTTTGCACCACCCATAGGAAGTGTGGTCAGTGAGTTCTTGAAAGTCTGTTCGAAAGCGAGGAACTTCAGGATACCGAGGTTTACACTCTTGTGATAACGGAGACCGCCTTTGTAAGGGCCAATGGCGTTGTTGTGCTGGATACGATAACCCATGTTTGTCTGAACGTTACCCTTGTCGTCTACCCAAGTGATACGGAACTCACATACTCTGTCGGGGATGCACAGACGCTCGATAAGATTTGCCTTCTCGAACTCAGGGTGCTTGTTATACTCCTCCTCGATAGTTGGAAGAACCTGACTAACTGCCTGGATGTACTCCGGCTCATTTGGGAAGCGCTGCTTCAACTGCTCTACAACTTGTGCTGCATTCATAACTTTTTTCTTTTTTTGTTGTTATACTGAACTTATATCTTTTAATTCTTGATTTCTGGTTGCAAAATTACACTGAAATCTTGTAATCTCCAAACAATTTGATAAAAAAATCGCGTAAACGCTTACGTTTTGTTACTTAATTGACATAAATCAACTCAAAAGGTTAGCAAGTGTGGCTTTACACGTGTCCGAACACAATTATCCACAAAAAAAAGAGCCAGGCAGCATCCTCATGCTCCTGGCCCTATATTTATTAATAAGGTGTATGCCCTTATTTATTTTCCGCTCAGCTTCTTCTTGATCTTATCAACATAAGCATCGATAGTAGCCACAGCCACGATGTTGAGCACGTCGCGCACTGATGCGCCGAAGTCAACGAAGTGGATAGGCTTGTTCAGTCCCATCTGTATCGGACCTATGATCTCAGCGTCGGAACCCAGCATCTGCAGCATCTTATACGATGAACGGGCAGAGGTGAGGTTAGGGAATACGAGGGTGTTGACCTTCTTACCCTTCAGACGTGTGAATGGATACTCCTCGTCGCGCAGCTCATCGTCGAGTGCGAATCCCAGCTGCATCTCTCCGTCGATGGGCAGGTCAGGATAGAGCTCCTGCATCTTTGTCACTGTATCCTTCACCTTCAGGGCACCGTCGCTGGTGTTACTTCCGAAGTTAGAGTGTGATACAAGTGCGATGACAGGCTTCTCGTTGAAGAATCTTACAGCCGTAGCAGCCAGCTTCGAGATGTCGAGCAGTATGTCGCGGTCTGGATTCTCGTTCACGAGGGTGTCGGCGATATAGTATGTGCCCTTAGGAGAGTTGATGATGTGCATCGCTCCGAAGTGTTTGTACTCAGGACGGATACCGATCACCTCGTTAACAACCTTGATGGTGTTGGAGTACTTGGTATACAGACCTGTGATGAAGGCATCGGCCTCGCCTGTCTCAACCATCATCATTCCGAAGTAGTTACGCTCAAACATCTTATCGTTGGCCTCCTGGAATGTGTATCCCTCTCTCTTGCGCTTCTCCGTGAGGATACGTGCATAGTGCTCACGACGCTCCTGTTCTGACGGATGGCGCAGGTTTACTATCTCGATACCGTCGAGGCTGAGGTCGAGTTTCTTTGCGAGCTTGGCAATCACCTCGTCGTTACCCAGCAGGATAGGCTGACAGATACCCTCGGCCTTTGCCTGAACGGCAGCCTTCAGCATCGTTGGGTGAACGGCCTCTGCGAACACCACTCTCTGTGGATGTGCGGCAGCTGTTGCGTAGAGCTTCTGTGTGAGCTTTGTCTCCTGTCCGAGCAACACGCTGAGTGAGTTCTTATACTCGTCCCAGTTATCGATCTTCTTTCTTGCCACACCGCTCTCGATAGCTGCCTTGGCCACAGCTGAGCTCACCTCAGTGATGAGTCGTGGGTCAACGGGCTTCGGGATGAAGTAGTTGCGTCCGAAGGTGAGGTTGTTAACCTTATATACATCGTTCACCACGTCGGGCACGGGTTTCTTCGCGAGGTCTGCGATGGCGTGAACGGCAGCGAGCTTCATCTCCTCGTTGATGGCTGTAGCGTGTACGTCGAGGGCACCACGGAAGATATATGGGAATCCGATAACGTTGTTTATCTGGTTTGGATAGTCCGTACGACCTGTCGACATCAGCACGTCGGGACGGGCCTCCATAGCCTCTTCGTAAGAGATCTCAGGCACGGGGTTGGCCAGAGCGAAGATCACTGGGTCTTTAGCCATCGACTTCACCATATCCTGCGAGAGCACGTTACCCTTCGAGAGTCCAACGAACACGTCGGCATCCTTCACTGCCTCTGCGAGGGTATGGATGTCAGTACGCGTGGTGGCAAAGAATTTCTTCTGTTCGTTGAGGTCCTGACGCTCTGTAGAGATCACGCCCTTTGAGTCGAGCATCACGATGTTCTCTTTCTGGGCTCCGATGGCCATATAGAGCTTCGTACAACTGATGGCAGCTGCTCCGGCACCGTTCACTACGATCTTCACCTTCCTGATGTCCTTGCCGATCACCTCCATAGCGTTCTTCAGTCCAGCTGCTGAGATGATGGCTGTGCCGTGCTGGTCGTCGTGCATCACGGGGATGTCGAGGGTCTTCTTCAGACGGTCCTCGATATAGAAGCACTCAGGAGCCTTGATGTCCTCGAGGTTGATACCTCCGAAGGTGGGGGCGATGCGCTCTACTGCCTCACAGAACTTCTCCGGGTCTTTCTCGGCCACCTCGATGTCAAACACGTCGATGCCTCCGTAGATCTTAAAGAGCAGACCCTTACCCTCCATCACCGGCTTACCGCTCATCGCACCGATGTCGCCCAGTCCGAGCACTGCGGTACCGTTGGAGATCACTGCCACGAGGTTACCCTTGTCGGTATACTTATAGGCATTGTTGGGATCTTCCTGAATCTCAAGACATGGGAATGCCACACCTGGGGAGTAAGCTAACGAGAGGTCTGTCTGTGTTCTGTAGGCCTTGGTAGGTTTTACCTCGATCTTACCAGGTCTTCCGCTCTCATGATATTCGAGAGCTGCTTCTTTGGAAATTTTAACCATAGTGTATTATTGTAATTTTTGTGTAATCGGCTGCAAAGATACAAAATAAAAATGAAACGCGTGTTGCGCGTGCGTACTTTTTTACGAAACTTTATACAAAAAAGAGGATGTGCCTATTTTGAAGTGAACCCCAGAAGTTGGACAGAATACTTCTGGGGTTCATTATGTATACACATCACAGTTTAGAAGAAAAGAAAG
>CACWLC010000024.1 GCA_902761605.1 uncultured Prevotellaceae bacterium | reverse complement strand
TCCGGGCGAAGCGAGTCACACTTACTTTTTCCGTCGCAAAGTTAGTGCAAGCCGTATTCTGCAAGTACCAGGTGCCTTATTCCTCGAATTTTTTCAAAACTTTTTGCCGTCTGCAGGGCATCCAATAAAAACTTTTCTTGGCCCAAGGGTGAAATAATTCGGTAATTCCTTGCATTCCCATACTTCCCTTGCCAACTCTTAAAGCAACGTTAAGAAGTTTTTTCTGGTTCATAAAATAGTGCGAATCAACTATGATGAAATTTTTGTCCCTCGAAGAAAAAGTGTTACTTCGGGGGACAGATGGGGGACAAAATGGGTGATAATCTGCAAATATCAGACGAAATTTTAAATGCTTGAAATCATGCGATTTACAAGCCATATTTGCATATAGTATGCTTTTCTTTGCAAAAAATCACTTTCCCACGCAAAAGTGCGTAAAGATATTTCCTAAAATTTCATTAGACACGATTCTGCCTTGGCCTGTGATGTCGGCGAGGTCATCAAGAACGAGGCGTAAGTCTTCAGAGATGAGATCACCGCTAAGGCCGGACTCCAAGCCGGACAATACACGTGACAGATTCTCGTGGGCTTTGACAAGTGGTTGGTATTGACGAGCTGAGGAAACTATTATGTCTTGCTCTGAGAGTTCAGGTATGTTGGCCGATTCGAAGATAGCTTGCTCTAACTTGTCGATGTTTATTCCTTGCTTGGCAGAGATCTCGATAATGGGGATGTCGTTTAATTCTGGAATAGACGATTGATATTCAATCTGTGAAGAGTTTATGTCAATCTTGTTTCTTATGATAATCAGTGACTTGCCTTTTGTTTGTTCAAGGATTTCTTTAATCTCTTCTTTTGTGGGATCTGTATCGAAAATCCATAGTATGACGCGAGCCTTCTCGATGGTTGAGTAAGTGCGACTGATGCCTATTTGCTCAACTTCGTCGGTGGTCTGACGGATGCCAGCTGTATCGATGAATCTGAAGGTGACTCCGTTGATGTCTATCACGTCCTCTATGGTATCGCGTGTAGTGCCGTGAACAGATGATACTATCGCACGATCATCGCGGATAAGTTTGTTTAGCAGGGTTGATTTCCCGACATTCGTCTTACCCACTATAGCCACTGGAATACCGTTTTTCAGAGCCTGGCCAGTCTCGAAAGAGTGGGCGAGGGTGGTGACGCGATTGTTGATTTTATTCGCTATAGTAAGGAGCTCGCTGCGGTCGGCAAATTCGAGTTCTTCATGGTCGGAAAAGTCGAGCTCTAACTCTAATAATGAGGTGAGTTTCAGTAGCTGTTCGCGAAGCTTAGTGAGTTCAGAAGAGAACTGTCCTCGCAGTTGACTCATAGCCATCTGATGGGTGGCTTTGTTGCCAGATGCGATAAGGTCGGCAACGGCTTCTGCTTGCGAGAGATCCATCTTGCCGTTGAGAAAGGCTCTCTGTGTGTATTCTCCTGGCTGAGCCATCCGGCAGCCATTCTGTATCAGGAGCTCTATCACTTTATTTAATATATAGCGCGAACCATGACAGGAGATCTCTACGGAGTCCTCGCCAGTGTAGGAATGAGGAGCTCGGAAGATGCTGACCAATACTTCGTCGATGATCTGGTCTTGAGAGATTATCCGTCCGAAATGGATGGTGTTGGCAGGGTAGGACATTACATCGCCTGTGCCTTGGAAGATATTAGAAAGAATCTCAAGCGACTGAGAGCCTGAGATTCTTATTATTCCTATGGCGCCACCAGCAGCGGTGGCAAGTGCACATATCGTATCGTTCATTTAGATGCGGTCGAGAACTTTTTCGATAAGCGTATCGATGGAGTTCTTGTATTCGGTGTTCATCTTCTGGGCGTAACGGTTGGCGATGACCATACAACAGGTCATGGCACGATGACCCAGCAGAGAGGCGAGACCTGCGAGGGCTGACGACTCCATCTCGAAGTTACAGATCTTCATGCCGTCATACTCGAATGCCTCGATTTTCTTGTTCTGATCCGGATCAAGGACATCAGCACGGAGCACTCGTCCCTGAGGACCGTAGAATCCACCACACGCAACGGTATATCCCTTCACCATATCATCGCCTGCCACGCGATCGATAAGCTCGCGATCAGCTACTGCAACGTATGGTGCACCCTTGATAGGATTCCACTGCATGTGCTCGCAGAAAGCCTTCTCCATCTCGAGGTCGCACACCTGGTTACGTCCAGCGTAGTAGTTAAGCAGTCCATCGAAACCGATACTCTTAACTGATGCTATGAATGAGCCTGTAGGTGTGAATGGCTGCAGACCGCCACAGGTGCCGATACGTACCATCGTCAGAGTGCGATGCTCGTCATTCTCTTCGCGAGTCTCATAATTGATGTTGGCAAGTGTGTCGAGCTCATTGGCTACGATATCGATGTTGTCGCATCCGATACCATGACTCTGGGCTGTTATGCGCTTGCCCTTATACATACCGGTGATGGTATGAAACTCACGGCTGCTCACCTCGTGCTCGATGCTGTCGAAGTGGTTGGCAACGGTGTTTACTCTGGCAGGGTCACCTACCAGGATCACTTTGTCTGCCAGGAACTCTGGCTTCAGATGCAGATGGAAACAAGAGCCGTCGGCATTGATAATCAGTTCTGATTCAGGAAATTTTCTTTTCATAAGCTTTATTTTTTTAGTGGTTTATAATTTTGTTTTCGTTATTTCTGATTAGCTTGGTCAGCTGCATGATATTTCTTGAGAGTTGAAGTTCCTGTTGCTCTGCCTCGAGAATCTCTGTGCTAAGAGCCTTCTTGTCGTCAGCATTGGCCTTTGCATAGTAAGCACGTGATTTCTCGAGATTAACCTTTATTTCGTTCAGTCGCTTCTCTGTGGATTTGAGTTCGTAATAGAGAATGATGTTATCTGGATCGCGGAACTGCTTCTCAGAGGTATACGTGGTGTTATCGTTGATTACGAAACTCATTTGCGGCTTGGATTCTTTCTTTGCCGACTCTGTCTTGATGCTGTTCTTTCGTGCCAGTGCCTCATCGCGCTCCTTGCCATTGCCCCAGGTGTTGGCAATGCTGCTGATAGAGGCAAGGTCTCGAAGCTGCTGGTCGGTATAGCTGTCGAGGTTATAGGTGCGACGTGATGTAGGAGGTATGAAAGAATAGACACAGACCTTACCCTCAGGCTGACGACGGTCGGTAGCGAAATAGCCTATCTGACTGAGTTCGTCGATGACGTACATATAATCGTTGGCCTCAGAGTTGAAAGGCATTCCGATGTTCTCCGGTTTGAAGAATCTGCCGCCTTCAGAATCATAGCGGGTCATGAAGATATCATAGCCTCCGATGCTCTCACTGCCATTTGCCGCAAAATAGAAAGTGGTGCCGTCGGTCATCATAAAGGGGTAGTTAGCCTCTGTGATGCCTTCACCAATGCCGTTCAGTGGTAGGGGAGAACTCCACTCAGCACCAAGCTTGTCGCTGGTGAAGAGCTGCATGCGATCATTGTCGTCATTGTTTGAGAAGTAACACTTGTTGCCCATCTCGTTGAGGAACACATAGCAGTCGGGATGGTCTTCGCTTTTGAAGAACTTATCGTATGTGGTCAGCTTGCCAGTCTCAGGATTGATGCGGATGGCAGAGAGGAAATCGGCCTTGTCGACCACGATGGAGTCGACGAAAACGATCTGCTGCGTAGCCTCACGCATCTCTGTGATTCGTGGGTCTTCCTGAGGCTCCTCAACCTTGGGTTTGGGAGCGACCTTGACTTTCTTCTTCTGAGCTTGTAACGTAAGTGGTACAAGCAGGGCGAGTGCTACTATGGCTATGTTTCTTATTCTCATTATATTACTTTATTCTTCAAGAAGTTTGTTATCAGCGTTGAGGGCTCTCCAGATGCTGTAGCGTGCCTCAGGATTAATTTGTTCGATGGCGTCGTATAGGCGTTTGATGTCTGAGCGATGCGAGTCAGTCTCGTAAGGACAGAGTTTCTTTTGCTTCTGATAGCCTTGCAGTTCAGCGTAGGCCTTGATGTCCTGTTCCTCAATCATACATAGCGGACGGATAATCGTCAGTGGCATCTTGCGCATTTTGAGCAGTGCCGGCATCGTGTCGAACCGACCTTGAAAGGTGAGGTTCATCAGAGCCGTATGGATGAGGTCATCCTGATGGTGGCCTAAGGCAATCTTGTTACAGCCGAGTTCCTGAGCGAGATTAAATATCTGCTTTCGCCGATTCCAAGAGCATAGGAAACAAGGCTGCTTCTGTCTGCGGGCATCTCTCGAGTTCTTGATGGCTTCAGGGCCGATCTCGAAACTCGTGGTCTTCACGTGGAGTCTGACATTGAGCGCTTCGCAAAACCATTGCAGATAGCTGGTGTCAGTCTCGTAATGGATGTTCTCCATCCTCACGTGCAGAGCCTCTACAGAGAATCGTGGGTGATCAATCTTCGCACGCTTTGCCAAGAGTTCGAGCAGCAAGAGTGAGTCTTTGCCACCGGAGAGTCCCACAAGGATGCGGTCATCATCTTCTATCAGATGATAAGTAGCCATCGCCTTGACAAAACGTTCGTTTAAACGATGCCAGAGGCGACGGCTTTCTATCTCAGTTTTACTTTTCTCCACGCAGGTGCTTGTCCATATTCAGAGCAGCACGTCGGCCATCGCCCATAGCGAGGATTACCGTTGCGCCACCACGCACGATGTCGCCACCAGCGAAAATCTCGCTGCGAGAAGACTGCATCTCCTCAGATACGGCGATGGTGTTCTTGCGACCAAGTTCCAGACCCTCGATTGACTTTGGAACCAGTGGGTTTGGTGATACGCCTACTGCCACGATTACCTGATCGACATCGAGTGTAACGGTCTTTCCCTCAACGGGTACAGGCGAGCGACGACCTGAAGCATCAGGCTCACCCAGCTCCATCACCTGAAGAACGGCCTGCTTCACGGCACCCGTCTCATCAGCGATATACTCGATGGGGTTGTGCAGGGTAAGGAAGTTGATACCTTCCTCCTTAGCGTGTTTAACCTCCTCGAGACGAGCAGGCATCTCGACCTCAGAACGACGGTAAACGAGAGTTACCTCTGCACCAAGGCGCTTAGCAGTACGGCAAGAGTCCATAGCGGTATTACCACCACCAACTACGAGCACGCTCTTTGCTGGATTCAATGGAGTATCAGTCTTGGGGTTGGCAGCATCCATGAGGTTCACACGAGTAAGATACTCGTTCGACGACATGATATTGATGCTGTTTTCACCAGGGATATTCATGAAGTTTGGCAGACCAGCGCCAGAGCCAACGAAGATGCCCTTAAAGCCTTGAGCCTCAAGCTGTTCTACGCTGATAGTCTTACCTACGATAACGTCGGTCTGGAAGTGAACGCCCATCTTGGCGAGGTTTTCGATTTCGACGTCTACAATCTTATTAGGCAGACGGAACTCAGGAATACCATATTTCAGCACACCGCCAATCTCGTGCAGAGCCTCGAAGACATATACGTCGTAGCCCTTCTTAACCATATCGCCAGCGAAGCTCAGACCAGCAGGACCAGAACCTACAACTGCAATTTTGATGCCGTTGGCGGGTGCGATCTCAGGCAGAGAGATGTTTCCGCTCTCACGCTCGAAGTCGGCAGCGAAACGCTCCAAGTAGCCAATAGCTACAGCGGGCTCGTTCATTTTCAGATGGATACACTTGCTCTCGCACTGTTTCTCCTGAGGACAGACACGTCCGCAGACAGCGGGTAGGGCAGAGGTGTTCTTAAGAACCTTCGCAGCAGCCAGGAACTGTCCACGCTCGATGTTCTTGATGAATGATGGGATATTGATATTTACAGGACATCCCTCAACGCAAGTAGGCTTCGCGCAGTCGAGACAACGTTTGGCTTCTGTCATCGCCATATCCTTAGTCAGACCGATGTTAACCTCCTCTGTACGAGTGGTAGCACGATATACGGGGTCGAGCTCAGGCATTATGACACGCTCAATCTGAGTGCGCTCCTTTGGTTTCATAGAAGCACGGAGCTCCTTACGCCACTCTGCATCACGGTCTGTCAGAATCTCGATTGTATCGTTGGTTGGATCGTCGTCCATAACGATATCTGTTGTCTTGGCGGCTTTATCAGCATTCTCATCGATATTGCCAATATGCTCCTCGTAATGAGCCAGCTCTTCCTGCTCCTCACGCTTGAAGGTACCCATGCGCTTGAACATCTCGTCCCAGTCAACGAGTGCACCATCGAACTCAGGACCATCGATGCAGACGAACTTGGTCTTGCCACCGATAGTCAGACGACATGCTCCACACATACCAGTACCATCGACCATGATTGTGTTCAAAGATACTTCGCAGGGGATATTGTGCTTCTGAGCGGTGAGGTTAGAGAACTTCATCATGATTGGAGGACCGATGGCAAATACCTTATCGACATGCTCCTGCTCGAAGAATTTCTCCATACCAACGGTTACTACACCCTTCTCGCCGTAGCTACCATCATCGGTCATGATGATTACCTCGTCAGAACTCTCGCGAACCTTATCCTCGAGGATAATCAGGTCTTTGCTACGACCAGCCATTACGGAGAGGACCCTGTTGCCAGCAGCCTTCAGTGCCTGGATGATAGGCAGCATTGGAGCCACACCGAGTCCACCACCAGCACAAACGACGGTACCGTATTTCTCTATGCGTGTGGGGTTACCCAGAGGACCAACCACGTCGGCCACGAAGTCACCCTCGCCAAGTGCACAGAGTTTCTTAGATGAGAGACCTACCATCTGAACCACCAATGTGATAGTGCCTTTCTCAATATCAGCACCAGCGATGGTAAGAGGCATACGCTCACCCTTTTTGTCAACACGCACGATCACGAAGTTACCAGCCTTACGACTCTTCGCAATCAGCGGAGCCTCTATCTCAAAAAGAAATACTTTCTCTGAGAATTGCTCTTTTCTTACAATTTTATTCATATCTGTTTAGTTTGGTTGATTTTAGTCGATAATATCGCAGCCCATGTAAGGAACGAGAGCTGCAGGAACCTTGATGCCATTCTCCGTCTGATTGTTCTCCAACAGGGCGGCAACGATGCGAGGCAGAGCCAGTGCAGAGCCGTTGAGCGTATGACAGAGCTCAGGCTTCTTGCTTCCCTCAGGACGGAAACGGCACTTCAGACGGTTGGCCTGATAGGTGTCGAAATTAGATACTGACGATACCTCGAGCCAGCGACCCTGAGCTTCAGAGTAAACCTCGAAGTCATAGCAGATAGCGCTCGTAAAGCTCTGATCGCCACCGCAAAGCAGAAGGATACGATATGGGAGCTCGAGTTTTTTTAGTAGTCCCTCTACATGCTCCAGCATTTCCTTATGGCTCTCCTTAGAGTGCTCAGGCTTGTCGATGCGCACAATCTCAATCTTTGAGAACTCATGCAGACGGTTCAAGCCGCGAACGTCCTTACCATAGCTTCCTGCCTCGCGACGGAAACATTGTGTGTAGGCGCAGTTCTTTATAGGCAGATCTTTCTCGTCGAGGATGACGTCACGATAGATATTCGTAACAGGTACTTCAGCCGTAGGAATCAGATAGAAATCATCCACCTCGCAGTGGTACATCTGACCTTCCTTGTCGGGCAGCTGACCTGTACCATAACCAGAAGCCTGGTTCACTACCGTTGGAGGCATGATCTCTGTATAGCCAGCCTTACGAGCCTCATCGAGGAAGAAGTTAATCAGCGCGCGCTGCAGACGGGCTCCCTTGCCGATATAGACGGGGAAGCCGGCACCCGTAATCTTCACACCGAGGTCAAAGTCGATGAGATTATATTTCTTGGCGAGTTCCCAGTGGGGCAGGGGATTAGCGATACCCAGCGAGGGATTAACATCCCAGTTGCCTACTGTATCGGCATCTGTACACTCCTTAAGATTTGACTTTACCACATGGTTGTCCTCAGCGGCCTTGCCCTCTGGAACCTCATCGTATGGTATATTAGGAATCTGACAGAGCAATGTGGTCATTTCTTCCTGTGCCTTGGCCATTGTATCGTCAAGCTCCTTGGATTTCTCCTTGAGCTGAGCCACCTGGGCCTTTACCTGCTCGGCCTCGTCTTTCTTTCCTTCTTTCATTAATCGGCCAATCTGACCAGAAAGCTGTTTCTGCTCGTTCAGGCACTTGTCGAGTTCCTGCTGAGCCTCACGTCGTTTCTTGTCTACGGCCAGTACTTCTTCGATGGCTTGCTGTGCATTATTGAAATGCTTCTTCTCCAAACCACGAACTACACGTTCAGTTTGCTCACTAATGAGTTTGAGTGTTAACATATTAAATACGTATTTATTTGTTGATATCTGTTCTAAGGTGCAAAATTACAAATTTCTTACGATATACCAAAGTATTCTTTAAAAAAACTATTAAAAGTAAGGCTATAAAAGCAGAAATCCCTCTCTCCATAGGAGAGAAGGACTCTGTTGTTTGTTTGGAATAAGTTTTTTTCTTTTAATGTTTAGGCCTCAGCGTTGGGGATTACTGAGACAACGCTCTTGTTAAACTTGCCCTTATGGAAGTTAACAGTACCGTCTACGAGAGCGTAGAGAGTGTCGTCCTTACCAATAGCGACATTGTTACCTGCGTTGTGCTTTGTACCGCGCTGGCGAACGATGATGTTTCCAGCAACACACTGCTGACCGCCGAAAATCTTAATGCCCAGTCGCTGAGCTGCGCTCTCACGACCGTTCTTAGAACTACCTACACCTTTTTTATGAGCCATTTCTAAGTCCTCCTTGATTTAAGCGATTACTGATTTAACTTCAACCTGTGTGAACTGCTCACGATGACCGTTGCGCTTACGAGAGTCCTTGCGACGCTTCATCTTGAATACAATCACCTTATCACCCTTTACGAGTGGGTTGATTACTTCACATACTACCTTTGCTCCCTCTACGGTCGGAGCACCTACCTTTACTGCACCGTCAGCATCTACGAGCAGCACCTTGTCAAATTCAACAGTCTTGCCTGCCTCAACATCCTTGATGTGATGCACGAAGAGCTTGTTTCCCTGCTCTACCTTGAACTGCTGACCCTGAATCTCTACAATTGCGTACATTATTTATTTTATTGTATTAAAGGGTTTTTTCCGCGAGGCGGCATACGTTCGTATACACTTGACTCTGCCCCAACGGACTCAAATCGGGGTGCAAAGGTACTAATTTTCTTTGAACTATGAACTTCGAGCTTTGAACTTTATGATAATTTTTATGAAAGTTTAACAAATTGGATGTAGAAATAAAAAAAGCGACGACTTTCGCAAGTGATCGCTCCAAACCTTCAATAGGTATTAGTTTCCTAAGGTAAAAAGATTGTTTTCAGGATAACGGATGCAAAGGTATGCCTTTTTTTTCAATCCCACAAACATTTTCTTGTTTTTTTTTGCAAAACCTTGTTTGTGTACCCACACAACTGCAAAATTTATCAAATCTTAACATTTTTGTGCGCGCAATCGATTGATTTGCCGATATAAAAAGAGGATTTATTCCTCCTTTGTTGCCTGGGTATTAGCAGGAGATTCAATTGGCTCATGATTTGCTTCTGCAGGCTCTGATGGCTCGTCACTCTTTTGAATTGGATTACCCATTTCGTCGAGTTCGATATATTCGTCGAGTCCTTCGAGTCCAAGTGAATCAAGTCCAATGGAGTCGGAATCAGCTACATGATATGTGTATGCACAGTTCATATACATCTCCTGACGGATATTCTCATCTTTCGGTTTGCCGAACTTTGCGTGATACTGCTGGAAATTCTTGTCGCCCAATACGCTCTGGAAGAAATATCCGCATATTGGAAGCGCGGTACGAGACCCTTGTCCCAATTGACCTGTACGGAAGTGAATGCTGCGATACTCTCCTCCGACCCATGCTCCAGCGACGAGTTTTGGAGATACTCCCACGAACCAGGCATCAGAGTGATTATTTGATGTTCCTGTCTTACCACCAAATTCAGTATCTTTATCGAAAGCACCTACATATCCCCAAAGACTCATAGATGTACCCCCGCGCTCGCGAAGACCGCCAAGGAGCATTTGTTGCATTAGGTAAGCGCTCTTATATGGTATTGCCTGACGTTGTTCTGTAGGTCCTGAGTATATCTCCTTTCCATCGCGGTCGAGGATACGTACTACCAATACTGGATCATGAGCCTTTCCATCGTTAGCTACAGTACAATAGCTGTTGACGAGTTCTAGCAGATTGACATCGCTAGAGCCCAATGCAAGTGATGGAGTGGGGTCGAGTTTGCTCTTGATCCCCATATTGTGAGCTGTGTTGACGATATTACTGATACCAACCTCCTGACCAAGCTTAACAGCGATGGAATTGACACTTTGTGCGAATGCTACCTTCAGAGGCATAGAGTCGCCGGTGAAGTATCCGTTAGCATTTGTCGGAGCCCATGTCACATCTTTCTTTGATGCCGGATCCCATACTTTCATCGCGAAATATGAATCCAGACGACGATCACATGGTGTCAATCCCTGATTCATCGCCTCTGTATATACAAAGAGTTTGAAGGTAGAACCAGGCTGACGCTGAGCTGTAACCTTGTCATACTTCCATGATTTGAAGTCGATATCTCCCACCCACGCTTTTACATGTCCTGTCTCTGCCTCCATAGCTACGAAACCACAATGCATGAATCGAACCATATATCGGATGGAGTCCATCGTTGACATAACTTTCTCTATCTGGCCTCCATCGTAGTCGAATACCTTAACCTTATGAGGCAGATTGAGGTAATAATTGATAGAATCCTCATTTCCATCGAATTTCTGCTTTAGTGTCTTATAGTAAGGCTGTCGTTTGGCTATATCCTCGATGAAATTGCGTATTTCCTGATGACGCTCATCCTGCCAGGGATTGGTAGAACCCCAGTGGTTGTTGAAGTTGTTCTGAACCTGGTGCATCTGTTTGCGGGCTGCCTCCTCAGCATATTTCTGCATGCGTGTATCAACAGTGGTATAAATCTTCAGTCCATCGGTATATAGGTCATAGTCGTTGTCCTTACACCATTCTTTGAGATAACTTGCCACTGCCTCACGGAAATATGTCGCCTGACCATCATAGGCATTTTCTACGCTGAAATCGAGTTTTATCGGCTTTGCTTTAAGTGTGTCGCACTCTTCTTCTGTGAGGTCACCATGCTGACGCATCAGGTCGAGAACGATATTACGACGCTTCAGTGAATTCTCAGGATTAATGAGCGGATTGTAATAAGTTGTTGCCTTAAGCATTCCAACCAATACAGCAGCCTGTTCAGTAGTAAGATCCTTTGGGGCACAACCGAAGTATGTCTTACATGCTGTCTTGATACCAAAGGCATTTGAACCGAAGTCAACGGTGTTGGCATACTGCGTCAGAATCTCATTCTTTGAGAAAAAATACTCTAGTTTGTATGCTGTAATCCACTCCTTGCTCTTCATTATGAGCATCTTCAGACCTGGTATGTTGCCAAGCAGACCTGTAGAGTATTCCGAACGAGTGCGGAAGAGATTCTTTGCTAATTGTTGAGTGATGGTAGAGGCTCCACGGGCATCACGATGAAGGAGATATTCTTTTGCAACAGCGGCAAAAGCCGTATAGTCTATGCCGTGATGGGAATAGAATCGTTCATCCTCTGTGTCGATAAGAGCTTTCCAGAATACAGGATTCACCTCTTCGTATTTCACAGGAGTACGGTTTTCGCTGAAGAACTTACCAATCATAACATTATCGGCACTATAGATCTCTGAAGCCTGTGACGGACGTTTGTTCTTGATGGTAGCCATCGAAGGTGACTTTCCGAAGAGCCACAGAAAATTGGTGTCTACGGCACCCAGATAGATAAAGAAAGCCGCAATTAACGAAACAATCGCCGCAAGTATCTTTACATACCAGGGGCGACCCTTATATAAACTCTTATACCAAGGCCAGATGCCTTTTATGAAGTTTAAAACCTTATTTGCAATCTCTTTCATATCTCTTTTGATAATATGTAGTTGATGATGTCTTCTTTTTGGTCAGGATGGAACCAGCGAATATTTGGGTCTTTCTTATACCAGGTAAGTTGTTTGCGAGCGTATCGGCGAGTGTTCCCCTTGATGCGTTCAATGGCTTCTTCTAATGACCATTCCCCTTCAAGATAGTTGAACAGTTCTTTGTAACCAACTGTGTTTAAGGCATTTTGTTCGCGTAATGCATATACGCTTTCAGCCTCTTTCAGCAATCCCTGTTGCATCATCTGATCCACTCTTGCGTTAATACGATGATATAACTCATCCCTGTCACGATTCAGACCTATCTTAACGATCTTAAATGGACGCTGTTTCTTCTCTCTCTTGCGGAAAGAGGTATATGTCTTACCCGTCATCGTGCATATCTCCAGGGCGTGAACCACCCTCTTGGGATTCTGGCGATCTACTATAGCGTAGTATTCTGGGTCGAGACGTTGCAGTTCTTCGCAGAGCTTTACAAGACCTTCCTCCTCAAGTCGCCTTTTCATCGTCTCTCGAGTTATGTCATCGATAGTGGGGATATCATCGATTCCATCGCATACTGCATCGATATACATCATGCTACCTCCTGACATCAGAGCGTAGTTGCTTGTCTTGAAAAGATCTTCCAAAACCTCTAGTACCTGTTGTTCAAAGAGCGATGCACTATAATAATCATGAAGGCTTAGTGTACCTACGAAATAGTGCTTTATGCCTTGCATCTCTGCATCTGTAGGCTTGGCAGTACCTATGCTCAGTTCTTTGTAGATCTGACGGGAGTCGGCATTAATGACTGGAATGTCGAAGTGTCGGGCTATATCGAGGCATAATTGGGTCTTGCCTACTGCCGTCGGACCGGTGATAACTATAAGCGTCTTGTCCAATTATCTGATTACACCTCGTTTTGAGTTCTCAATGAACGAGCAGATATATTCAACCTCCTTAGAGTCAGGGAACTGTTCGCGTGCCATAGACACACCATCTTTCAGAACACCCTGGGAATATATGATACGATAAGCCTCGTGGATAGCTTCGATGGTCTCACGTGGGAATCCTCTACGGCGTAGACCTACGAGATTCACTCCTGCATAACGTACAGGCTCCTTGCCTGCAATCACATAAGGAGGGATATCCTGACTAGTACGTGTACCACCCTGGAACATGATATATCCGCCTACGTGTAGGAACTGGTGGAAAAGACATGTGGCAGAGATAATGGCATAGTCGTCGACAACAACCTCACCAGCAAACTTCGTGGAGTTACCGATGATACAGCCATTACCGATTACGCAGTCATGTCCGATATGCATATTCTCCATAAGGAGATTTCCATTGCCGATAACGGTCTTTCCCTTAGATGCAGTTCCGCGACTGATGGTAACATTCTCTCGGAGAGAGTTGTTGTCACCGATTTCGCAGGTTGTCTCTTCACCTTGGAACTTCAGGTCTTGGGGTTTGGTGGAGATACTTGCACCTGGAAAGATCTCGTTGTTGTTGCCAAGACGGGTTCCGAAATGCAACGTCACACCATTATATAACTTATTGTTGTCGCCAATAACAACATTCTTGTCGATTACGCAGAAAGGACCAATAATATTACCATCACCAAGTTTTGCCTCTGGGTCGATAACTGCTAAAGGATGAATTTGATTTGCCATATTCTTTACTTGTTTTTTACGATTTGAGCGGTGAAAGTCGCCTCCGCAACAACATGATCGCCAACGAAGATATATCCCTTCATTGAAGAGATACCATGACGTACTGGAGCCAGCAGGTCAACCTTGAAGATAAGTGTGTCGCCTGGAACAACTTTCTGACGGAATTTTACATCGTTGATCTTCATGAAATAGGTACTCCACTCCTTAGGATTCTCCAGTGTGTTCAGCACCAGCAGGCCTCCGCACTGTGCCATTGCCTCTATCTGAAGTACGCCCGGCATTACAGGCTCTTCTGGGAAGTGACCTTGGAAGAATGGCTCATTGGATGTGATATTCTTGATACCTACGATTGTGTTAGCACCAAGAGATGTCACCTTATCCACAAGCTGCATGGGATAGCGATGAGGAAGGAGTTCACGGATACGGTTTACGTCCATAACGGGCTCTTCATTCGGATCATATACAGGTGCCTGAATCTCATGTTTGCGAATCTCCTTGCGCATCAGACGGGCAAACTTGTTGTTGATGGTATGGCCAGGACGCGTGGCAATGATACGACCCTTGATAGGTTTGCCGATAAGTGCCATGTCACCGATGATATCGAGAAGTTTGTGTCGTGTGCACTCATTGTCCCATTGTAACGGTTTGTGTTGGATATAGCCTAAGTCGGTGGCATCGCGATGCTCTACATTAAGCATGTCTGCCAGCATGTCGAGACGATCCTGAGTTGTCTGGCGCTCATAGATAACGATAGCGTTATCGAGGTCGCCACCCTTTATAAGATTTGCCTGCAACAATGGCTCGATATCACGAACGAAGACGAAGGTACGTGCACTTGCAATCTCCTCTGCATACTTTGAAGGGTCATCAAGGGTAGCAAACTGTGAACTGATGAACTTTGACTCAAAAGAACACATTGCTGTGATTGAGAAGTCCTCATCGGGTAGGATAGTGATACAAGAGCCTGTCTGATCGTCCTTTACCTCAATCTTCTTGCGGATGACATACCAGTCCTTTGGTGCGTTCTGCTCTTCGATACCCACTTCTCTGATTTTCTCAACATACTTGATAGCTGATCCGTCGAGGATAGGGAACTCTGGACCATTAACCTGTATAATACAGTTGTCGATACCAAAGGCATAAAGTGCTGAGAGTCCGTGTTCTACGGTAGAGCATTTCGCCTCGCCCTTGCCAAGAACAGTACCACGCTGGGTGTCAACGACATTCTCTGCGATAGCATCAATGATAGGTTCATCCTCGAGGTCGATACGCTGAATCTTGTATCCTGTATTCTCAGGAGCGGGATTAAACGTCACCGTAAGGTTCAAACCAGTATGCAGTCCCTTTCCGAACAAGGAAAAACTGCCTTTCAAAGTTTTCTGCTTCATATTTTGATTTTCTTGTTTGTTATTTTTTGATTTCCTCCTTCAGGGCATCCAGTTCACGCTGAAGAGCAGCTATCTGGCGATACATATCAGGTAACTTGGCATCGAGAGCCCTTGCCTTGAAGAACATCTTCGGGTTGACAGCAGGCGAACCGATAAGTTGTTCGCCATCGCCTTTAGTATCACCTATGACACCACACTGAGCACCAATGAAAGTCTTATCCTTGACGTGGATATGTCCAGCAAAACCAGCCTGACCTCCAACCATACACCATGCTCCGATCTTCGTTGAACCAGCCATGCCTACTTGTGCAGACATAACCGTACTCTCTCCGATTTCACAATTGTGAGCCACCTGAA
The DNA here is from genome assembly GCA_902761605.1 of uncultured Prevotellaceae bacterium. Taxonomy (GTDB): domain Bacteria; phylum Bacteroidota; class Bacteroidia; order Bacteroidales; family Bacteroidaceae; genus Prevotella. The sequence goes on along the minus strand of CACWLC010000024.1, from coordinate 20,179 downwards.
TAAGATTGTCGAGCTTTACGCCTTTGTGAATGATCGTCTGTCCCATAGTAGAACGGTCGATACATGTGTTTGCGCCAATCTCGACATCATCTTCGATAATTACGATTCCGATCTGTGGAATCTTGTCATATCCTTCTGCGTTAGGAGCAAAGCCAAAGCCATCGGCTCCAATTACGGAACCAGCATGAATTGTAACGTTATTTCCTATTTTGCATCCTTGGTACACAGTAATATTAGGAAAAAGGGTACATTTTTCACCAATTGTCACTCCGTCACCAATAACGGTATTTGGATATATCTGGGTGTTATCTCCAATCACGGCACCATCACCGATGCATGCAAAGGCTCCGATGTATACGTTTTCGCCAATTTTTGCCTTCTCTGATATGAAAGCATGAGGGTCGATACCTGTCTTACGAGGTTTCATCGACTCATATAATTGAAGCAGCTTGGCAACACTTTTATAAGCGTTCTTAACACGTATGAGCGTTGCTGCCACAGGCTTTTCCAGCTCTACGTCTTCGTTGATAAGCACAACGCTGGACTCAGTATCATAGATGTAATGAGTGTATTTTGGATTTGACAGGAAAGAGATTGCCCCAGGCTTTCCCTCTTCGATTTTTGCAAAACTGCTAATGGCGGCATTTTCGTTGCCCTCCACACGTCCACCGATCATATCGGCAACTTGCTTGGCTGTAAATTCCATATCTTTCGTTATGTTTTATTTCTATTTGACTGCAAAGATAGCAAAAAAAATTAGAAACGCTGATAACAAAGATAATATTTTCTTATTTTTTTTGAAAGTAACTGAACATTTAGCAATTCGGAAGCTTCGGAAATATCGCGAACAGAACCATCTTTGTAAAGAATTGTGATGCTGTCGTCGTCCACGTTATACATATCTTTTGAGATGGTATTAACACTCATAAGATAGTGTGCGTCATCGATGGAGATATCAAGCTTTTGAGCTATCTTCTCCTTTAATTCTGCGATTCTGTCTTCTGTGATAGGCTCTTCGTGAACCTCAACCTTGAAGATCTTTCTGTCGAGCATGTCTGTGGCAAGTGTGGATAGAATCTTGTCGCTGTGATGCTTCCATGCTTTCATGGCACTCCATATGTCAGAATCGTCGAGCTCTCCATAATTCTGTAAAGCCTCAGGGTGAGTGTCAAACCAAGCAGCATCTACGTTATTGCTGAGGAAGTAATAGAGTGCGGGTGATGCGAACACATCCTGCCCCATCTTTATCAGATCCTTAGCTCTTGTGAGCATGTTGATAAGCACCTTTTCATATGCCACGCAGGTGCGATGCAGATATACCTGCCAATACATCAGACGACGTGTTGTGAGGTAATTTTCAAGTGAATATATTCCTTTATGTTCTACTACAAGCGAATCGTCTATCACGTTGAGCATCTTGATGATACGCGCAGATCCGATATTGCCTTCTGTTACCCCTGTGTAGAACGAATCACGTCGTAGATAGTCAAGCCTGTCCATATCCAGTTGACTTGATATCAACTGGTGCAGGAAGTTCTTTCCATACTCACCTTTGAAGATGGATATCGCCAGATTCAGCTGACCATTAAAGTCGCTGTTTATCTTCTCCATCATCATCAGCGAGATCTCCTCATGGGAGATACCATGTATCAGGGTGTTCTCAAGGACATGCGAGAACGGACCGTGTCCGATATCATGCATCAGAATGGCGGCTTCTACCGCTTCAGCTTCAGAATCGAAAATAAAGTTACCCTTCTCTTGAAGTGAGCGCACAGCTTCTGTCATCAGGTAGAAGGCACCAAGCGAATGCTGAAATCTGGTATGTCTTGCACCTGGATATACAACTGAGGCAAGACCCAGTTGGTTGATTCTGTTAAGGCGCTGAAACAACGGATGCTCTACAATATTGTAGAGCAGTCCGCGTGGTATCTTTATAAATCCGAATACCGGATCGTTGATGATCTTTGAGTCTCCCACGTATATCTGTATTAGATAATACCAGCCTTCTTTAGCTCAGTAGACATCTGTTGTTGAAGCTCCTGTGCCTTCTGGCCTGCAACCTCTGCAAAGTCATTGTCGGCAGATGCATAGATAATGCCACGAGAACTGTTTACCAATAGTCCGCAGTCCTTGTTGATGCCGTATTTGCATACCTCCTCAAGACTACCTCCCTGAGCGCCGACACCTGGTACCAGCAGGAAATGAGTAGGGGCAACCTTACGGATATCCTCAAACATCTGTCCTTGAGTAGCGCCAACGACATACATCATATTCTCGTCATTTCCCCATTGCTGTGAGGTTCTAAGAACCTTTTCAAACAGGCGCTCACCATTGGCATCTTCTGTAAGTTGGAAATCGTGTGAGCCTTTATTTGAAGTAAGAGCAAGAAGAATAACCCATTTGCCATCATATCCCAAGAAAGGAGTTACGCTGTCCTCGCCCATATATGGAGCTACTGTCAATGCATTTACCTGAGTATCACCTTCGAAGAAGGTCTTAGCATACATCTTTGACGTATTTCCGATATCTCCACGTTTCGCATCAGCGATGATGAAATGCTTGGGATATTTCGACTTCAGGTAGTTTACCGTGCGGTCATAGGCGTACATGCCATCGATGCCGTAACACTCATAGAATGCAAGATTGGGTTTATATGCTACACAATAGGGTGCCGTTGCGTCGATGATGAACTTATTGAAGACGTAGATATACATAGCCAGTCTGTCTTCTTCATCTTCACACTGGTCGTCAACCAGTTTCTTGACGCACTCAGGTATCTTATTTATATCTGTATCGAGACCAACGCAGAGAAAACTCTGTTTCTGTTTGATCTGCTCTATTAATTCTTGTCTTGTCATAATCCTTTAATCCTAAATTCCTTAATTCCGTGAATCCTTAATTCCATTATCCTACAGCTCTGTCTCCTTCATACGTTCTGCGTTCTCAGCTACTGTAAGTGCATCAATCATCGCTTGGATATCTCCTCCTAAGAACCCCTGCAAGTCGTGGGTGGTATATCCTATACGGTGATCTGTTACGCGTCCCTGAGGGAAGTTGTAAGTACGTATCTTGGCACTTCGGTCACCGGTAGATACCAGACTCTTACGGCGAGAAGCTATATCATCCATATACTTCTGGTGCTCTTTGTCATATATAAAGGTGTAGAGTCGAGATAGGGCACGCTCCTTGTTCTTTGGCTGGTCACGGGTCTCTGTACATTCTATGAGGATTTCTTCGGTTTCACCGGTATTTGGGTTCTTCCACATATAGCGCAGACGGACACCAGACTCCACCTTGTTAACGTTCTGACCACCAGCACCTGAACTACGGAAGGTATCCCATTTTATCTCACCTTCGTTTACATGCACCTCAAACTTATCTGCCTCCGGCAATACAGCAACTGTTGCTGCAGAGGTGTGCATACGTCCCTGAGTCTCTGTAGCAGGCACTCGCTGAACCCGATGAACGCCTGACTCATATTTTAATGTGCCATAAACGTCTGCACCAGATACTGCGAAGTCAATCTCCTTAAATCCTCCTACGGCACCCTCGGAAACACTTGTGATAGACAGGTTCCAGCCTTTTGAGTCACAATAGCTCTTGTACATCTTAAACAGGTCGCCGGCAAAGAGACATGCCTCATCGCCACCTGTTCCTGCACGGATTTCCATCTGTACGTTCTTTGCATCCTCAGGATCTTTAGGAATCAGGGCAATCTTGATTTCTTCTTCGAGTTTAGGCTGGAGCTCTTCGTTGGCAGCCAGTTCCTCACGAGCCATCTCCTTCATTTCCGGGTCAGTCTCATTGGCGAGGATATCCTTAGCCTCCTTGATACCATTCAGACAGGCTATATATCTCTTGCGGGCATCCATGATGTCGCCCAGATCCTTATATTCCTTCGTTAATTTCACAAAACGGTTCTGGTCAGCTATCACGTCAGGGTCTGTAATAAGAGTAGACACCTCTTCGAAACGTGCCTCCAGTCCGTCGAGTTTCTGTAATATACTGTTGTTGTCCATATTAATATTCAAATGTTCCAAATTCAGACTTGATGGTCAGACTCTTCGTGCCTTCCTCGATATGACCTACAATCTGAGCGTCGATATTAAAGCTCTTAGATATGGCTATAACCTTCTCTGCGACCTCAGGACGGACATAAATCTCCATACGGTGTCCCATATTGAATACCTGATACATCTCGCGCCAGTCTGTGCCTGAGCACTCGTGTATAGCTCGGAAGAGTGGAGGAACAGGGAACATGTTGTCCTTCACTACTTTGCAGTTGTCGCTTACGAAATGCAGCACCTTTGTCTGAGCGCCACCAGTACAATGCACCATACCATGAATCTCCGGATGCAACTCGTCGAGAAGTTTCTTGATGACAGGAGCATAGGTACGGGTAGGAGAGAGCACCAGCTGTCCTGCATCCACAGGAGAACCCTCTACTGCATCCGTCAACTTATATTTTCCGCTATAAACCAATTCGTCGGGTACTGCGTGGTCGTAGCTCTCAGGATAATTCTCTGCCAGATATTTGGCGAAGACATCATGACGGGCGGATGTAAGTCCGTTAGATCCCATTCCACCGTTATATCGCTTCTCGTACGTCGCCTGTCCTGTGCTTGAGAGGCCAACGATCACATCGCCAGGACGGATATTGGCATTGTCGATGACATCGCTTCTTTTCATGCGGCATGTAACGGTGGAATCGACGATAATCGTTCTTACGAGATCACCTACGTCTGCTGTTTCTCCACCGGTGGGATAAATACCGATGCCCATCTCTCTGAGTTCTGCCAACAGTTCGTCTGTGCCGTTGATGATTGCAGAGATAACCTCTCCAGGAACAAGCATCTTATTACGTCCGATAGTCGATGAAACCAGGATATTATCCACAGCACCCACACAAAGCAGGTCGTCGGTATTCATCACGATAGCATCCTGGGCTATTCCCTTCCATACAGAGAGATCGCCAGTCTCTTTCCAGTACATATAGGCGAGACTTGACTTTGTGCCTGCTCCATCGGCATGCATGATATTACAATACTCAGGGTCTCCACCAAGGATGTCAGGTATAATCTTACAGAATGCCTGTGGGAAGATTCCTTTGTCGATGTTCTTAATTGCTGCGTGTACATCCTCTTTGGCTGCACTCACGCCTCGCATCATATATCTGTTGTCTATCATATCTAATCTGTGATTTATTTTTCCTTTCCGTTCCAGAACTCCCAAGAGGCAAATGCCTGCAGGAGCAACATCTCTATTCCGTTCTTTACATCTGCCCCATATTCTGCACCACGTCTCATAAAGAGTGTTTGGTCTGGGTTGTAGATGAGGTCATAGAGTATCGTATGATTGTCCATCGCCTCATAAGGCAGGTCGGGACTCTCGTCAGTTTGGGGATACATACCGAGGGGAGTACAGTTTACGATAACTTTATATTCCTTTATCACCTCAGGGGTTATCTTATTGTATTGGATTGTGCCAGGACGCTCATAGCGGCTTACAAATACCGTCTCAAGCCCTAATGCCTTTAGTCCGTAGTTGATGGCTTTCGATGCTCCGCCAGTACCGAGGATAAGTGCTTTCTTGTGCCATTTCTTATCGAGCATGGGCTCAATGCTCTGCGTAAAACCGATAACATCGCTGTTAAAGCCTTTAAGCAAGGTCTTGTTTCCTGAGTGTGTTACTCTTATCACATTCACAGCACCGATGGCCCTTGCCTCCGGACTGATGCTGTCGAGAAAATCCATAACCTTCTCCTTATAAGGGATAGTGACATTCAGTCCTCTCAGTTCAGGGTGTTTTGCTATCACCTCTGGTAGTTCGTCTATCGATGGAATCTCGAAATTCATATACTTGGCATTGATGCCTTCGTCAGCAAACTTCTGGTTGAAATAGCTGATTGAAAACGAGTGTCCGAGTGGATAACCTATCAGTCCGTACTTGTCCATATTAGAGATGTTTATTTTGTTGCCATATACATTGTGCATATACCGAATGTCAGACGTTTGAACGATGCCTTGCTGAAGCCTGCCTCATGCAGAATGTCTGTCATACGTTCTCCCTGTGGGAATGCCTCGATAGTCTTCGTGAGATAGGAATAGGCGCTGGTGTCCTTTGAGATTAGTCGTCCGTAGACGGGCAACACCGAGTGTGAGTAGATATGGAAGAGCTGACGCATAGGGAAACTTACAGGTGTGGTCAGTTCCACTATACTCAGATGTCCTCCAGGCTTCAGCACGCGGTACATCTCCTGCAGTCCTTTGTCGAGACTGGCGAAGTTGCGTATTCCGAATGCTGCCGTCACAGCGTCGAAGGAGTTGTCGGGGTAGGAGAGTTTCAGACAGTCTTCTTTCTCAAAAGAGATGATCTCCTGCAGTCCTTTCGCCTTCACCTTCTTTCTTCCTATCTCCATCATTCCTTCGCTGATGTCTGCTCCCACAAGTCTCTTTGGATGCAGCATCTCTGCAGCGAGGATGGCAAAGTCGCCTGTGCCAGTGGCGATGTCGAGTATCGTCTGGGGATTAAAGGGCTTCAGATAACTGATGGCTTTCTTCCTCCAGCCTTTGTCGATATCCCATGAGAGGCGATGGTTCAGCTTGTCGTAGGTTGGTGCGATGTTATCAAACATCTGCTCCACCTGCTGTCCCTTCTCAGCCCTCTCGTCATAGGGCTTTATCGCCTCTTGTTGGTACATATCTTCTTATCTGTTCTTAAATGCTTTGAGCCAGCCTGCCACGTTGTTCTCTATTCTCTTGGCAATATCCTCATCGCTCGTCTCACGCTCAAAGCGCTCACCTACGATGTTCTCATAGAGCTCGATATATCTCTCAGAAACACTCTCTGCGTATTCATCGGTGATCTCTGGCATTGTCTGTCCTGGCTCATTCATGAAGTTGTGCTCGATAAGCCACTGACGTACGAACTCTTTTGAGAGCTGTCTCTGAGGCTCACCCTTGGCAAGTTTCTCCTCATAGCCTTCTGCATAGAAATAGCGGCTTGAGTCTGGGGTGTGGATCTCGTCGATGAGATATACCTTTCCGTTACGCTTTCCAAACTCATATTTTGTGTCTACGAGGATAAGTCCGCGCTTGGCAGCAATCTCCTGACCACGCTTGAAGATCTTACGTGTGTAGTTCTCCATGATCTCGTAATCTTCCTTGGAAACGAGTCCCTGAGCGATGATCTCTTCCTTTGAGATATTCATGTCGTGACCCTCATCAGCCTTAGTGGTTGGAGTGATGATAGGCTCTGGGAATCGCTCGTTCTCGCGCATACCGTCGGGGAGCTTCACTCCGCAGAGCTCACGACATCCGTTCTTATATTCTCTCCATGCACTACCTGTAAGGATACTGCGGATAATCATCTCTACACGGAAGCCTTCGCACTTCAGACCGATAGTTACCATTGGGTCTGGGGTAGCGAGTTTCCAGTTAGGACAGATGTCTGTCGTCGCATCTAGGAACTTTGCTGCAATCTGGTTGAGAACCTGTCCTTTGAATGGAATTCCCTTTGGCAGCACTACGTCGAATGCTGAGATACGGTCTGTGGCAACCATCACCATCAGGTTGTCGTTGATGTTGTAAACGTCACGTACTTTTCCGTGATAAACGCTTTTCTGTCCTTCAAACTTAAAGTCTGTCTTGGTTAATGCTTTCACCATTATATTTACTATTTTACTATTTGACTATTTTCGCCTTTGACCTCTTTGTCGAATGCCTCGTAGGCGTTAACGATACGTGTCACCAGCTTATGCCGCACGATATCTGAACGGTCGAGATTGACCACTCCTATACCTTCCACATTATTTAATATATGTAGTGCCTCGATGAGTCCGCTCTTCTGTGAGTGGGGCAGGTCTATCTGTGTCATGTCGCCTGTAATGATCATCTTCGTGTTCCATCCCATACGTGTGAGAAACATACGTATCTGGGCTGGGGTAGTGTTCTGTGCCTCATCGAGTATCACTACAGCATCGCTGAGTGTTCTGCCTCGCATAAAGGCGAGTGGTGCTATCTGAATGATGTGCTTCTCCATCATGTCCTGCAGCTTCACCTGTGGCAGCATGTCTTCCAATGCGTCGTAGAGTGGCTGTAGGTATGGATCGATCTTGTCTTTCATGTCGCCGGGCAGGAATCCTAATTTCTCACCAGCCTCTACAGCCGGACGTGAAAGGATCACTTTCTTTGCAGTCTTCTCCTTCAGGGCCTTCACGGCAAGGGCGATGCTAAGATAGGTCTTTCCTGTTCCTGCCGGACCTACAGCAAACACCATATCGTTTTTCTCGTAGGCTTCTATCAGTTTCTGCTGATTTCCCGTACGGGCCTTTATCGGACGTCCTGACATTGAGTAGCATACCACATCGGCAGGCACATAGTCATTGTTCTTCCTGCCTTTGATGATGTCGAGGATATCTTCATCTGTCAGTGAGTTGAAACGCAGTATATGGGTTCTGATTTTCTCGATGCTCTCCTCGAAGGCTGCCATCTGTTCTTCATCGCCCAGCACTCGCACAACATTGTCTCTCGCCATAATCCTCAGCTTAGGATATAACGAGCGGATCATCTGAAGGTGTCCATTGCCGACTCCATAGAACATTACGGGGTCAATGTCCTCTAAAACGATATGCTTCTCTATCAATTTGTATACAAATAATTATTTTGCGTGCAAAATTACAAAAAAAGCCACAGATAACACATGTTTTGGGGAAAAATTTGTTATCTTTGCACCGCAAAACAAGAAATTTTTCGATGAAACTTACAAAAAACAGATATCTTGCAGGCTTTACTGCCGTAGTATTGTTTCTGGCTTGCATACGTTGGGCTTTTCCTTCTGTTGCAGATTCAAATACAGCTACATCCGGAGAATCTAACGATGCGGAGGTCAATGTAACGCTCCCAAGTATCGACAAACCTCATAAGATCCGTTCTGTGGCTTCTTATAAGGAGAGTTTTCCTGATACCAATGCTGTACAGCTCTCCGCAGCTCAGAAGTGGGGAGTATCTCCTGTGAAGAACCGTGAGGATGCCGAGGCTCGTAAGCGCGAGCTGGTGTATGTGGGTTCTAATCCATACTATCACGTCGACAAACTCTATTCCAGCATCCCTTACCTCGTGCCTCATGCAGCAGCTCTTCTTCAGGACATCGGAGAGACGTTCTTCGACAGCCTTTATGTCAAGGGTGTGCCCCTTCATCGTATCATCGTGACGAGTGTGCTCCGCTCTCAGGAGGATGTGGTGAAGCTGCGTCGTCGTAATGGTAATGCCACAGAGAATTCGTGTCATCTGTATGGCACTACCTTTGATATCTGTTACAATCGTTATGAGACAGTTGAAGACCCTGATGGTCCTGCCCGTAGGGCTGTGCGTAACGACACCCTTAAATGGGTGCTCTCAGAAGTGCTTCGCGATATGCGTGAACAGGGGCGCTGTTATATCAAGTACGAGGTGAAGCAAGGCTGTTTCCACATGACAGTAAGATAAAAAGATAAAGGTCTGCCGATGAGCAGACCTTTTGTATTCTGTGAGCGGAATACGGGAATCGAACCCGCCTCCCAGGCTTGGGAAGCCCGTGCACTACCGATGTGCTAATTCCGCAGATTCTGTATTCCTTATATTTTGAGAGAGCCGATACCCGGACTCGAACCGGGGACCTACGCATTACGAATGCGTTGCTCTACCAACTGAGCCATATCGGCAACCTTTCAAAAAAGTTTTTTGAAGTACACCCGCAGGGGCTCGAACCCTGGACACCCTGATTAAGAGTCAGGTGCTCTACCAACTGAGCTACGGGTGCATGCTTTTCAAAAAATAAGGAGGACCGCTTTCCTCCTTCTTGTACACCCGCAGGGGCTCGAACCCTGGACACCCTGATTAAGAGTCAGGTGCTCTACCAACTGAGCTACGGGTGCATCCTTTTTCTTTAGCGGGTGCAAAGGTACTCACTTTTCTTCATTCCACCAAATATTTTTGCGATTTTCTTTCAAAAAAAGTTTATTTTTATCAAAAATAGCCCCTTTTGAGGGGCCTTTTCCTGATTTTATACTCGTGTATCGCGGAATCCTTCGATGTTTTCGTACCTACGTTTCATCATTCGGTTGTAGATGTTTCTAAGCCAAAGATGACTGGTGGCCATGAATATCAGACCAAGCACACACATGAAGATATATGTGGCCGTCATTCCTGCTATCAGATAACCTACACCAATGATGATGCCGGGCCCGAAGAGAGCGAAGAGTTCGATGACTAACTGCTGACCGTTCTCCAGATTTCCTTTTCCCGTCACCTTCTGCTGAAGGGGTAGTGTCTGTTTGTTGTATATCGCCAGCTGGAATATTATGAAATGTAGGAATCCGGCCATCAGCAACATATATGCAAAGAGCATCAGTATCGTGAACTTTCCTGTAAACACGGCTGGCAGCATCACTATGAAGGGCACGATGAGTATCACGGTATAGAACCAGTACTTTGCCTTAAGCAGTGCCAGTATGTTCTCTCGCTGAGTCATCAGCAGGTCGATATAGTTGCCTTCCTGTCCCATGATCTTTATCAGCGATGTCATTCCGAAGATGGCGAAGCAGTAGAGACACCAGAAGTTGGTCATCATCGGATTGTCGTAGATGTCGGTATATGCTATGAGTGCGGAGAAAACCACCACAAGACAGAGACTCATGATGCAGCGCTGCTTCATGGCTTTGTTTCTCAGGTTCGACTTCAGCTCAAGCTTCAGATACTCTCCAATGATGCCGAAACGCTCAAGGAAGGTGAACTTAGAAACCTTCTTCAGTTCCTTCTCCTTCTTCCTCGATATCTCCTCGTATACATATTTGAACTGCAGCTTTCTGTTTACCATGAATACTCCTGCGATGAGCAGAATCACCAGTGGCAGTAGCCACCATGCGGTATTGAATTTGCCGATGAAATCGAGGGTATGCTCGAAAGTCTTCTCCTTCGGAACGAGTATCGTGGGGATATACGGGACGGCATAAAGCAGCAGAGCCGGAAGTATCCACAGAACGTTACGGTTGACGAGTGTGCGGAAGAACAGGTATATCTGACTGTTGAGTATCATCAGCAGTACGCATACCACCAGTATCATCAGTGTAGTCCAGAAGCCTGCACCTGCACAGAGCACGAGGATTGAGAATGGTATGAACATTCCCAGCCAGAGGAAATTGTATCCGCTCACGTGCGATGAACAGAGGAAACACTCTATCACCGAGTATTTCGATATCGGCAGCAAGATATACGGTTTTGCCTGCATGGCGGGTGTCTGCTGGAAGATAAACCTCAGTAGGAAGTCTATCGGCAGGATGCCTATCATCGCCGTAATCATGACACCAGGCTCTCCGTCGGCTGACATTCCGATGATTATTCCATATAATAATAGGTAGAACACGAATAGTGCGGCCATGAAATAGGCAATGCCCTTGGCCCACTTGTTCTGTTCGAAGATAGGACTGCGCTTCTCGCTCAGTTTTATGTTCTTGCGCAGCAGCTTGAAAAGTTGTATCTTATTCATGATTCTCTGTTATCTCAGGTCTATCACTTCGGCCTTGGGGAAGTCTTTGGCATTAAACTGGAACATGTCATCGCTGAGAGCCGTCGACTTCAGTCCGCTGATAAGCACTACGCTCCATTTGCCGTTCTGCATCATCTTGACATGTGTGGGGTGATAGCTCTTCTGGTCCACGATGATATACATCTCCTGGAGCTTGCGTTTCTTGTCGGTAGACTTCAGGTGTACCTCGTATGATGAGCCCACCTTCTTCGACGACAGCTTATATCCCTTCTTGTAGATATTGATGAAGTTATAGGGGTTAATTGCCTGTAGCTCAGCCTCTGAGGGATTGCTTACGTTCACCTCGTCGTTCTGTTTCATATATGTCCATTGTGTCTTGCCGTCAAACCATATTATGGCCTGAGGGGTAGAGGCATGAAACTTTGTTCCTTTGATTGATATCGTGCCCGATGTAGAGCCGAACTGCTTGCTGATCATCTGAAACTGCGCCTGTACTCCCGATGGATTGCTTACCGTAGCCGCTGCCTTGTCGAGAATGCTCTTGGCACTCTCTGCGTGGGCAGAGGAAATAAATGATAATGTATAAATGATAAATGATAAACTTATCAACAGTATCCTTTTCATATCTCTTAACTCTTAATTCTTAACTCTTCACTATCTCAGGTTTGCCAACAGGTTGTTCAGGCTGTTCTCGTCCTGAATCATCACCTCACGAGGCTTACTGCCCATAGCGGCACCTACCACTCCGGCTTTCTCCAACTGGTCCATCAGTCGTCCAGCACGGTTGTATCCGATGGCAAACTTACGCTGTATCAGCGATGTCGAACCGCTCTGGTTCAGTACTATCAGTCTTGCTGCGTCATCAAACAGAGGATCAAGATGCTGCATATCCACATCCTTGTCGCCTCCGTCGCCGAAGTCTGCCTCTGGGGTGTCAGGCTCAGGCAGTTCGAATGGCATGTTATAGCTCTGCTGGTCTGAGATGAAGTTATTGATGCGTTCCACCTCAGGAGTGTCTACGAATGCACACTGCACACGAACAGGCTCTGCGCCATTGAGGAAGAGCATGTCTCCGCGACCTATCAGCTGCTGGGCTCCTGTACGGTCCAGGATGGTCTTCGAGTCGATACCTGCCGACACCTTGAAGGCGATACGTGCAGGGAAGTTGGCCTTGATGTTACCTGTGATGATGGTTGTGGTAGGTCTCTGTGTGGCGATGACCATGTGTATACCTACGGCACGTGCCAGCTGTGCGATACGTGCTATCGGCAACTCTATCTCCTTACCGGCTGTCATGATCAGATCGCCGAACTCATCGATGATAACCACGATATATGGCATGTATCCGTGCCCTCCACGTGGTGGTATACGACGCTCGATAAACTTCTTGTTATACTCCTTGATGTTTCTCGCGCCAACCTCCTTAAGCAGGTCATAGCGGGTGTCCATCAGCTTACAGAGTGAGTTAAGTGTGCGAACCACCTTCGTAACATCTGTTATGATTGGATCTGCATCCTCATCGGGCACTTTGGCAAGGAAGTGGTTGATAAGCGGATTATAGATAGAGAACTCTACCTTCTTCGGGTCTACGAGCACTATCTTCATCTCTGCCGGGTGCTTCTTATATAACAAAGAGGTGACGATGGCATTTAGACCAACAGACTTACCCTGACCCGTAGCACCGGCCACGAGCAGGTGAGGAGCCTTTGCGAGGTCGAACATAAACACCTCGTTGGTGATGGTCTTACCTACTGCGCAAGGCAACTCCATTTGACTCTCCTGGAACTTCTTCGAGTTAAGTATCGATTCCATCGACACAATCGAAGGTTTGGCGTTAGGCACCTCAATACCTACAGTACCCTTGCCAGGCATAGGAGCGATGATACGTATGCCGAGAGCTGATAGCGACAGGGCGATATCGTCTTCCAGCGAACGGATCTTAGTGATACGAACACCAGGAGCGAGGGTTATCTCATACAGCGTGATGGTAGGACCCACGGTGGCCTTGATACTGCTTATCTCCACTCCGAAGGTACGTAGCACGTCGACGATACGGTTCTTGTTGGCGTTCTGCTCAGCCATATCGATATACGGCTTGCCGTCGTTCTCGTATTTCTTCAGCAGGTCGAGGGTGGGGTATTTATAGTTCTCAAGGTCGCGCTTGGGGTCGTAGGGCTCGAGGTCTTCGAGTGCCGGGGCCACGATGTCCTCATCGGCAGCCTCGTTATCGCCTTCGGCAAGCTCTACCTCCATGTCGAGGTCTTTCTTGTCGGCACCAGCCGATTTGGCGGGCTTGGGGATTTCTACGGTTTCATCGGTTTTATATCCCTCGTCGATGACTACTGCCTTGCCGTCGTCGTGGAACTCTACAATCTGTGTTGCAGGGTTGTCGTATACCAGCTCTTCCTCGTCGGGCTGTATCTGCTCGTCGATGCTATCGTCAGAATCGCCCCTTCCTGTTGTCACGTGGAATTTCACCTTATTGAAAATCTTCGATGGATTCAGTATTCTGCGCACGAAATATATTGTCTCGGCACTTATCCATGTAAGGAATGCGAGTGCCGTGAGTGCCAGCAGGATTGTAAGACCAGGTGCTCCCACGAGGTTCTCTATCCACTGACAGATGAAAATACCGTGATCGCCTCCAGGATTGTAGCAAGCGTCGATGAAAAGCGGCGAGAGGAACTTAGCCAATGTCACCGAACCCCATATCATCACTATCATCATCGAGAGGAACCATTTCAGCAGGTTCACCCTGTAAGCCTTGACGAGGTGCACTCCAAGCAGTATGAGGAATGCCGGGATAAGGAATGATGTCAGTCCGAAGCATCGCTTGATGAAGTACCACGACATATATGCTCCCAGCTTTCCGCATGTGTTGGCAAACGTGATGCTGGTATCCATCAGCTCTCCCTCGCGGGGTGACTCTATCATCGTCTGGTCAGCTGCTCCTGTGGTGAGATAGGATATGAATGCGATGATCATATATACCGCCACCGCTATGATCAGGAATCCTACAAAGATCCATAATATCTCGTTGTTGAAGATGTTCTTCAGACCCAGTGCTTCGCTGAAACTTGATGCGCTCTTTGACCGCTTTTCGTTCTTCTTTTTTGCCATAATAGGTTTATATTTCTCAATTTTTGTGCAAAAGTAGCGGAAAAATCCCATATTTCATCATATTTTACCGATTTTTTTGTATTTTTGCACCCTGATAATGAAAAAGATCATTTATAACAGGTTCCTGAAGGAGTGGTTGGCTGACTTACCTAAGGTCACTTACAACAAGCCGATTTTCGTCATTGTGACTGAAGCGGAGACCGAAAAAGCTGTCAACTACCTTTTGTCGATGCCGATACTGGGTGTCGACACAGAGACTCGTCCTGCCTTCAACCGCAGCCAGCAGTTCAATTGTTGTCTTCTTCAGGTAGCCACGCATCATAACTGTTTCCTGTTCCGACTGAATTTTACAGGAATGACGCCTGCCATCATCCGGTTGCTCGAGGACACCACCGTTCCTAAGATCGGACTCTCCTGGCATGATGATATCCGCGCTCTGAAGCATCTTCACGACTTCAATCCGGGATGGTTTATCGACCTTCAGGATCACATGCGTGAGATAGGTGTCGAGGACCTTGGTCTTCAGAAGATGTATGCCAACCTCTTTGCCGAGCGTATCAGCAAGGCAGAGCGCCTTTCCAACTGGGAGCGTGATGTGCTCTCCTCCAAGCAGAAGACATACGCTGCCATCGACGCTTGGGCCTGCATACGGCTGTTTGAGGAGCTGAGGGAACTGGAGAGTACAGGCAATTATGAGCTTCACAGTGTGGAAACCGAACTGGAGATAGAAGAAGAATTTAGGATATATGAAGAACTTGCAGCTCAAAAGGGGCAAGGAGGATAGTCTCCTTCGTTTCCATCCGTGGGTGTTCTCTGGTGCCATTCAGCATGTCGACGAGGGTATTGCCGAAGGCGAGGTGGTACGTGTCTTGAAGAACGATGGTGGTTTTATTGCTATTGGTCATTATCAGGCCGGTTCCATCGCTGTTCGTGTGCTCTCATTCCGCGATGTGGAGATCGATTCCCGGTTCTGGCACTCTCGTCTGTCGTCGGCCTTAGCCATGCGTCAGGCCATCGGTATCGCCGATAATCCTCAGAACAACACCTATCGTCTCGTTCACGGCGAGGGCGACCATCTGCCCGGGCTTATCATCGATGTTTACGGTAAGACTGCCGTCATGCAGGCTCATAGCATCGGCATGCACCTCAGTCGTGTGGAGATAGCCGAGCAGCTGGTGAGTGTGATGGGTTCCCGTATTGAGAATGTGTTTTACAAGAGCGAGACCACGCTGCCGTTCATGGATGATATGGAGAACGGCTTCCTCTATGGCGGCTCTGATGATAATACGGCTGTAGAGAATGGACTGATGTTCTATGTCGACTGGCTGAGAGGCCAGAAGACCGGTTTCTTCGTCGACCAGCGTGAGAACCGTGCTCTCCTGGAGCGTTTCTCGGCAGGCAAGAAGGTGCTGAATATGTTCTGTTATACCGGTGGATTCTCGTTTTATGCCATGCGTGGTGGGGCTAAGCTTGTGCATTCTGTCGACAGTAGTGCTAAGGCCATCGAGCTTACCAACCGTAATGTGTCGCTGAATTTCCCGGGCGACACGCGTCATAAGGCTTTCTGCGAGGACGCCTTTAAGTTCTTGGATAGTTCCACTCTAAACTATGATTTAATTATCCTCGATCCTCCGGCCTTTGCAAAGCATCGTGGTGCGCTGCACAATGCCCTTAAGGGCTATACCCGCCTGAATATGAAGGCGATGCAGAAGATACAGCCTGGAGGAATACTCTTCACTTTCAGCTGTTCCCAGGTGGTCACCAAGGATCATTTCCGTAATGCCGTCTTCACAGCTGCGGCTCAGGCTCGTCGTAAGGTGCGTATCCTTCACCAGCTGCACCAGCCTGCCGACCATCCTATCAATATCTACCATCCTGAGGGCGAGTATCTCAAAGGTCTCGTGCTTTACGTAGAGTGATATGAATTATCTGAAGCTTCAAGTGGCCAGGTTCATCAGTAGTCAGCAGCTGCTGTCTGCCGATGGATTGCATCTTGTGGCTCTCAGCGGAGGTGCCGACAGCGTGGCTCTGATGCTCGTGCTCAAGGCTCTGGATTACCGTATAGAGGCTGTTCATTGCAATTTCCATCTTCGTGGCGAGGAGTCCGACCGTGACGAACAGTTTGTTAAGGATTTGTGTAATCGCGAACAAGTGCCTCTCCACTTAATTCATTTTGATACAAAAGAATACGCGTCATTACATCAAGTAAGCATTGAAATGGCTGCACGCGAACTGCGCTACCGTTATTTTGCCCAATTGATCGAGGATATGGATGCTGCGTCGGTCTGTGTGGCTCATCATCGTGACGATGCCGTAGAGACGCTGTTGATGAATCTCCTTCGTGGTGCGGGCATTCATGGCCTTACTGGCATACGTGCGCGTAACGGTCACATCGTACGACCTCTGTTGTGTGCAGGCCGTAAGGATATCCTGAGGGCTTTGGAGAGCATAGGGCAGGAGTATGTCACCGATTCCACCAATCTTGAGCCCGACGTGCTGCGTAATAAGGTTCGCCTGCAGCTCATTCCGCTTCTCCAGCAGCTTAATCCTTCTGCCTCGGAGAATATCGCGCGTTCCTCTTATTATCTGTCAGAGGCTGAGAAGATCTATGATGCATGGTTCGTTGCAGCTGCTCCTGGCACTGATCTCTCCATTTCATCGCTGATGAGTTCTCCTTCGCCTCTCTGCATGCTTCATGAGTGGCTCGCACCATTCGGGTTCAACCGTACTCAGATATCCGAAATCCTCGAATCCATCGCTTCGGTGCAGTCGGGTAGGGAGTTCTCTTCTCCTTCGCATACCCTCATCATCGACCGTGAATCGCTTATCCTGGCTCCAATAGAACCTCCGATGAAACCGTTCGTAATCCCTGAAACAGGCCTCTATCGTATCAATGAAACCACCTCTTTGCGTGTGTCTCTCATAGAGGGCTCTTCTGATATCAGCCGTGAGCCGGAGGTGTGTACCGTCGATGCCGCGAAGGTTAAGTTCCCGCTTACTCTGCGCCCTGTTCAGGCTGGCGACCGTTTTGTTCCTTTCGGCATGAAGGGCTCAAAACTGATTTCTGATTTCCTTACCGACCAGAAGCTGTCGCTCTTAGACAAGCGTCGCCAACTTGTTCTTGCCGATTCCACTGGTCTTATCTTCTGGGTTCTTGGCCTCCGCACGGCTAATCCCTGTCGCGTAACCCCATCCACATCCTCGATATTACGTATTGCCATAATTTTTAAAAATTAAAAGAATAATAGATTGTTGAACTTCGTTCGACCTTTCTCACGCTCAGCCATTAATGCGAGCATCATGGCCTTCGCTTAATCGAAACGTTGATTATTTTTACTTATCTCTGAATCGACTCCGTTTTTGGCTCTCCCGAGGAAACACTATCCCGCGCGCAAGGAAAATTTTGTTGGCTGGGCAGGCCGCAAATTTCGTCTTTTTTCATTGACAATGCAAAAGTACTAATTTTTCACGTACACTCCAAATTCTGAATCTTAACCTTTATGTTAAAACTTGTAAAAGATACCCAGTTGCTACAGTGCTACAGTGCTACAGTTAAAAATACGGCTTATACTGTATACAGAATTATTATATATTTATATATATAAATATACCATTTTCTTTCATCTAACTACCTCTCATTTTTCGAACTGTAGCACTGTAGCACTGTAGCGCATGTTGTCGCTGTCGCAAACACTCACAAAAATAACCTCCAAAATTTGGCGATATGAAAAATATACGCTACCTTTGCAATATGAATGAAAAAAAACTATACTCAAATACTAATCGGGAGCCGATGCTGACTGCTTTGGCACTAATAAAAGCACACAAAGTGTCTGACACTTTTGTGATCGGGAATAACACCTGCGGCTATGTTGGGATATTAGCCAAATCAGATATGAATATGAAGACACAAGACAACATTGGATTATGTACGAGCATCTGAATCTTGAGATTATTCTTTTTTTTATGTTTTATGCAGCAGTGGCAATGATGGCATTGATGGCCAGCTGTTATCTGCTGTTCCGTGATGGCAATGCCTTTGCTGCTCACATTTCATCGCCTATACGCCTGCGCCGATGGACTGCGGCCTTCTTTGCCAGCATAGCTTTTGGCCATGTGTGGTATTTGCCGACTTATTTCCTGTCTTCAAGCCATGATGTCTTGCTATGCGGTCTTGTAGGCGGCTTGCTCGACTGTCTGACGTTTTTCCCCTTGGAGATCGTCATATTATTAGCTATGCTACAGGACCGTAAGCGACCGCTATGGCCTATTGCCTTAATGTTAGCTCCACCCGTTGTAGGTATGGCATGGGGTGTTATCAACTGTAGCGATGCTTTGATGCCGATGATACGTATCTATTTCCTCCTGTTGAGTATTAGCTTGATTATATATATGGTGCGCGAGGTCAGACGGTATGGACGCTGGCTGCGCGACAACTATGCCGACCTGGAGCATAAGGAGGTATGGCAGAGTTTCCTGGTATTGACCGTTATTTTTATTGCGTCCGACTTTTATGTAGGCGGCTACGGGTTGCCTGTTTACGAATATGTATCCCAGTCGTGTGCCATTGTTCTCATCTGCTATCTCCTGTGGCGCGTAGAAACGCTGAGCGACTTGAGCGTATCACAGCCGATACTTCATGAAGAAGAGAAAACGACCTCCACAGAGAATGAGGAAAGTGATGCATTACCACTCTCTATTTCCAGCAACATTGGGACATTGCTGAAACAGTATTGCGAGCAACCGCGCTTATATCTGCAATATGACATCTCTCTTTCCCGGCTTGCGATGGAAATTGGCACCAACCGCTACTATCTCAGCCAGTATTTCTCCAGTCAGGGCTTGAATTATAATGCTTATATCAACGATCTGAGAGTTAATCATTTCATCAGCCTTTATCACGAGGCTATCGCTGCCCAGCGTTCCTTCACCGTCCAGCAGTTGGCTATGGAGAGTGGCTACCGAAGCTACAACACCTTCAGTGATGCCTTTAAGCGCAGGACAGGCCAGTCGGTGACTGCTTGGATGCGGACTATGAGCGAGAAGAAGTAACGAAATCTGCAAAAAAAGTACCGAAATCTGCAAATATCACAGCTCAGGTCAAGGGCTGTGACGCTTTATTTAGGGGATTTTACTAAATTTGCAACACTTTTGTAGTATAAACCCTAAAATTGTAATTATGAGAAAAATGAAAAAGTGTATGATGGCCGCCACCCTCGTTTGTGGCACCACAATGGGTCTCTCTTCATGTAGTGACAAAAACGACAACCCAGTTCCTACAGAACCTGAGACAGAGTATCCCAACAAGAAGATTACTGACGGCAACTACGACAAGGCGTTGGCTGTGAAGTGTATCAACGGAACGTTCGTCGGTAAGAAGACTGAGAACATCATTTCCTATAAGGGTATTCCTTTTGTAGGCCAGCAGCCTGTCGGCAACCTGCGCTGGAAGGCACCTGTGGACGTGACTCCGAGCAACGACGTTTATGAGGCCTATAACTATAGTAAGGCCCCAGTTCAGGCGCCAGGCGACCCT
>CACWLC010000023.1 GCA_902761605.1 uncultured Prevotellaceae bacterium | reverse complement strand
GTGTGCTCGCTGTTCACATCCCACCACATCGACTATTTCACCCATTCGCAGAACAACGACTCTACGAACATCATTATTATCAGTCCGAACTACCACCGGGTTATCCACAAGAACAATCCGAGGTTCAATCGCAAGAAGTTCCAGCTCGAGTTCGAGAATGGCGAAGTGCTGAGGCTAAAGTTATATGAGCATTTGAAGGCGTAAACTATTTAAGATTATGAGCCAGAAGCTGACCACTGAAGAATTCATCAAGAAAGCCCGAGAGGTGCATGGGGATAAGTACGACTATTCCAATGTGGAGTATGTTGATGCCAAAACAAATGTTTGCATAATATGTAAACAACATGGAGTATTCTGGCAAAGGCCTTCTCACCATACTGCTGGTCGAGGGTGTAAAAAATGTGCAACTGAAGTTAATGCAGATAAATTAAGATTTTGGACTGAAACAAAATGCTACGAGGAAGCCTCTCGTTATAAAGATTTAAAATCTTTCAGAACGCAAAGTGAAGATGCTTATAATGCGGCATTGAAGCATCATTGGCTAAAGAATTATATGTGGTTATCCTATAAGATTGACGTTTCGAACCCCAAAAAGAAAAGGCAATCATATACTCAGGAAGAAATAATCAAGAAACTTCGTTCTATCTTTGGTGACCGCTATAGTTATGAAAAGGTGGAATATAAAGCCATGAAAGTTCCCATTACGTTTGTATGCCATGAAAGGGATGCTGATGGTGTTGAACATGGGGAATTCTCTATGCGACCTGATAATATCTTTTCTAGCAACCAAGCCTGTCCCAAATGTTACGACGCTAGACGAAGTAAACTTCAGCGTAAACCTGCGGAAAAGTTTATTGAAGAGGCAACAAAAGTTCATGGAGGACTATACGAATATCACAAAGTGGAATATGTGAATGGAAAAACTAAGGTCTGCATCGTGTGTCCAATACATGGAGAGTTTTGGCAATCACCGACCAATCATCTGAAAGGTAAAGGTTGTCCTTATTGCTCTGGAAATGCTAAGAAGTGGAATAAGGAAACTTGTGAGCAAGAAGCTCGCAAGCATGAATACATTTTTACGTTCAGCACAAGAGCGTCTGCCGCTTATAGTAAAGCCTTAAGCAATGGTTGGCTAAAAGATTATACTTGGTTAAAGAGACTACCACCTAAGACTGCTGATTACGAAAAAGAAAAGAAATACATATATGCTTATGAATTCGTTGAGAAAAAAGCAGTATATGTTGGTTTAACAAATAGCATGATCAAAAGAGATTGGCAACATCGAAATAGTAAAGACTCTTCTGTGTATAGGTTCGCAGAAGAATCCGGATGTACCATACCTGTACCTCGACAGTTAGAAGAAGGTATACCGATTCATGAGAGCGGAAAACGAGAGGCATTTTGGGTGGAGCATTATAAAAGACTAAACTGGAAATTGCTGAATAGAGCTAAAACAGGAGAGAGGGAAAGCTCTATAGGTGGATCATATCCTCTAAAATGGACTAAAAAGACTATTAGAGAAAAGGCAAAAGAATGCAACTACAACATAAAATTGTTTCAAGAACTATACATTGGGGCATATGAAGCAATATTGAGTCGCTACAGAGGTTTGCTCAATGAACTATTTCCTCATCGAGCTAAGCATACACATCATACCATCGAAGACGCTCTTCTTGTCGTGAATAAAGGCCATTTCAAGAACAGAATGCATTTACATCGTGAATGTTCCTGGGCTTATAGGATACTATATAATAATAGAATGTTGGATGATGTATTTGGGAAACCCAGAGAATATACAAAAAATGAGGCTTTAAAAGAAGCAGCCAATTATCGTTCAATAGAACAAATAAGGGTAAAGAATAATCACTTATACAGCTATCTTAAAAAGAATAATCTGTTCAAAGAAGCAAAGCCTACTGATGCCATGTTCCGAAGGGCTAAAACCATAGAGGGCGCATGGAAGGTTTCGAAGTATTATAATAGTATCACAGAGCTTTGTAATCATGCTCCTGTTGCCTATCGTTTATTAAAAGAAGCTGGATTATTACAAAAGAGGTATCCTAATTCTGTACGTAAGGCTGTGCTTCAATATGGTCTAGATGGTACTTTTATTAAAGAATGGCAAAATGCACATAGTGCTGAGCGTGCATTGAATATTTCTGGAATAGGAGAAGTTTGCAAAGGTAAAAAGAAATCTGCTGGCGGTTTTTTGTGGAAATATAAGGAAGAAAAAAATGAGTAAAGAGACAACATTTAAAGATGCTCTGTCAATTGTAGAGAAGATTCAAAGGCTTACTGAGCTCTGCTACAATGAGACTAAGTCTAATCGTTTTGTTGCATTAAACGATTTGACTAGAAAAATTAGAGCTTGTTTTAATGCCATTTATCTACTTCCACTCGACAAGTATGATGTATTGTGTGTACCAGCAAACTTGATGTATCGTTGCATTATTTCGGACTTAATAACATCGTTATTTATTGTCGTTATAGACGATTCGCAGTTTGATGAAGTTATGCACATAATGAATATCGATTTTGCAAAATCTTTAAAAAAATCCTTAGATGCGAATATCGAAATCCGCAAAGAAACATACCCAGAAGAGTCTGACGATTTCGATGAATTAAGTCAAAACTATCAAATCAAAGTGTATGATGATTTAAATGATTGTCTAAGTTCTAGAAAATGTGAAGAATGGAAAATAAAAAAAGTAAAGCCCGTTATCATTAATGGTATTGCTTACACAGGTCAGATTAGACAAATGTACGACATTCTAAAGACGCTTGACTATGACGTGAGAGCTCTTGCTTCTGTTTATCAATATTATAGACTGTTTTCCCAATCAGAGCACTACTCTTTGAAAGGACGAATTTTCAATTACAATCAAAAACTTTACGAGAAGTATTATAGCAAGATACACGGCTATGTCTATCTCATAGAGGGATATATCAACAATAAATACTATAAATTGAATCACGGGACTTTTTGATCCGCTGAAGATGGAAGATGTGATAATAATGAACGAGATATAAGCTTTTTAGAAATAAAGTAAGACGAGATATGAGCGAAAAGCAGAAATATATTGACTTTGAGGCTTACGAACGTGTGGCAGAGCCACATAAACGTGAGCGGGTTTCGGCATGGCGTACTGCAATAGGACTTCAAGACGTAGATGGGCTTCGTGTGTCTGACTATCTGAAGAACGATATATGCTGATTGGGTATAAAGATGATGAGAACGATGCCCATACAAGTACCCATACAAGTTCAATCGACATACAACCTTCTTCGGAGAATGTGACGCGTTTGGTATTGGCAATCGGTAAAGAAGAAATGAGTGTGAAGAGTATGATGGAAGCCGTAGGTTTGAAGAACCGTCCGAACTTTATGGATTATTCTCTTACACCAGCAATAAGAGAAGGATTTGTGTGTATGAAATATCCTGCCAATCCCCATCATCCCCTTCAACGTTATTTGCTGACAATAAAAGGTTTGATATTGTTGGACGGAAATAATAGTTAAGTACTCAATAAGTCAAAAGCATTTGTCCGACACTATCCAAAGAATTTGGTAAGCTTCGGACAAATGGTCATAATATCAGTATTCATTAACTTGACACCAATACCGGGGCTAAACTTGTTCGGAAATTACGAACACCTTAATTTGAAAGAGTCACGGGACAGTTCTTTGATCCGCTGAAGATGGCTGAGGTTGAATAAGCGGAAGATTGAAAATAACATCATTCGACGTGTTGGTGGTGATAAAGGTGGGCATTGGGAGGTGTTGATATAGTGTAGCCATACTCTAGGCTGCTTCTAGGCTTACTCTAGGCTGCTTCTAAGCTTACTCATGAGTATGGCAAGAGTATGGCAAGAGCGAAAGAAAAGCGAGACAAATGTATAACTGATAGTCTAATAAAGACAGTTTTGAATACAAAGATAATATTGTAAATTTGCAGCAAATATGGCAACATGGACTAAAATAGAACGGTTTACAAAGGTGTGCTTGGCATGGGCATAGCGCATGGCACGGCGGGCATTAAGTACGGATTAGTAGGAATAAGTAGGTTTTAGTCGGGCTTTTCCTACGTTTTTGTCGTGCTACACACATGTAACAAAAAAGCCGTAAAAAAAGGCAGAATAAGCACATAGAAAACATGAGCCTATAAAAAGCAAACGGCGTGTAACTCATTGAGCTACACGCCATTTGATAGTGTTTTGTTATGTCTTTACTTATGCGTCTCATTTGACCTCCTCGAAGTCGGCATCCTGGATGTTGTCATCCTTTGGAGCACCCTGCTGCTGAGCCTGTTGCTGACCAGCAAAGGGGTTGTCCTGAGGACCGGCCTGAGCGCCCTGGGCACCCTGATACATCTGCTGAGAGGCAGTTTGCCAAGCAGCGTTGAGGGCGTTGATAGCGTTGTCGATAGCAGCAACGTCACCACTCTTGTGAGCATCCTTCAACTGCTGCAGAGCCTGTTCGATGGCGGGCTTGTGCTGAGCAGGAATCTTGTCGCCAAGCTCCTGGAGCTGGTTCTCTGTCTGGAAGATCATAGAGTCGGCCTGATTCAGCTTGTCAACACGCTCGCGCTCCTTCTTATCGTTCTCGGCATTCTGCTCAGCCTCGGCCTTCATGCGGTTGATCTCGTCCTGTGACAGACCAGACGAAGCCTCGATGCGGATGGCCTGCTCCTTGCCTGTAGCCTTATCCTTAGCAGAAACCTTGAGGATACCGTTGGCATCGATATCGAATGTAACCTCAATCTGAGGAATACCACGACGTGCTGGAGCAATACCTGTGAGGTTGAACTGACCGATTGACTTGTTCTGTGAAGCCATTGGACGCTCACCCTGCAGAACGTGGATGGTTACCTCTGTCTGATTGTCAGCTGCAGTAGAGAATGTCTCACTCTTCTTGCAAGGAATAGTTGTGTTAGCCTCAATCAGCTTGGTCATAACACCACCCATGGTCTCGATACCCAGTGTAAGAGGAGTAACATCGAGCAGTACGATGTCGCCTACGCCACCTTCCTTGTTCAGGATAGCACCCTGAATAGAAGCACCTACGGCTACAACCTCATCAGGATTTACACCCTTTGAAGGCTCCTTGCCAAAGTAGTTCTTAACCAGAGTCTGAACGGCTGGGATACGGCTTGAACCACCTACGAGGATAACCTCGTCGATATCAGCAGTTGTGAGGTGTGCATCAGCGATAGCCTTCTGACATGGAGCCAGACAAGCCTGGATAAGATCGTGAGCCAGCTGCTCGAACTTCGCACGTGTAAGAGTCTTAACCAAGTGCTTAGGTACACCAGCTACTGGCATGATGTATGGCAGGTTAATCTCGGTAGAGGTGCTTGAAGACAACTCGATCTTAGCTTTCTCAGCAGCCTCCTTCAGACGCTGCATAGCCATCGGGTCATCCTTCAGGTTGGCACCCTCATCGTTCTTAAACTCCTGTACCAGCCAGTCGATGATTACCTGGTCGAAGTCATCACCACCAAGGTGAGTATCACCATTGGTAGAGAGTACCTCAAATACACCGCCGCCGAACTCCAGGATTGAGATATCGAATGTACCACCACCGAGGTCGAACACAGCAATCTTCATATCCTTGTTGGCCTTATCGACACCGTATGCCAGAGCTGCTGCTGTAGGCTCGTTGACGATACGCTTTACGTCAAGACCTGCAATCTGACCAGCCTCCTTAGTTGCCTGACGCTGAGAGTCAGAGAAATATGCAGGAACGGTGATAACGGCTTCTGTAACCTCCTGTCCGAGATAATCCTCAGCAGTCTTCTTCATCTTCTGCAGAACCATAGCGGAGATTTCCTGTGGAGTGTACTTGCGACCATTGATGTCAACACGTGGGTAGCCACCCTCGTTAACTACTGAATAAGGTACGCGAGCAATCTCCTTCTCAGTCTGCTGCCAGTTCTCACCCATGAAACGCTTGATAGAGTAAACGGTGTTCTTTGGGTTAGTGATAGCCTGTCGCTTGGCAGGATCACCGATCTTACGCTCACCGTTGTCAACGAAACCAACTACTGAAGGTGTTGTACGCTTACCCTCGCTGTTGGCAATTACTACTGGCTCGTTACCCTCGAATACGGCAACGCAGCTGTTGGTAGTTCCTAAGTCAATTCCAATAATCTTTCCCATAATTCTTATTTTATTTAATTGTTATTATTCTGTTAATTTGGATGAAAAATCCGCAAATATCTTAGCAAACCACGTGCCAAAATGACTTTTTTTGCCTAAAATTGTTTTTTGTCACGTCATTTTGGCACAAGTATCAGAAATATTTTTTATCTTTGCACCGGAAATTGTACAATTTAAATTTTAACCTGTAAAATGAAAAGAGCTATATTGACAGCAGGATTAGCTGTTTTGCTGATGACAGTCTCGGCTCAGGAGAACTCCTACATCGTCAAGACTCGTAATGCCAAAAAGAAGGTGGCAGTTGAGAATCTGTTGACCGATAGTATTTCGGTTGAGGAGGAAGAGACAGCTACTGACTTTGTTAGTCAGTATTTCAAGTACCAAAGTCTTTGTGACTGGAAAGAAGGAATGAAATTCATGGTTATGCCTGAGAAGTATGACCTTGTAGTAAAGACTTTCTGTGATGCTGCTACGGGTAAAGAGGTTAGCAGTATGTCACTTCGTCATAAGATTATGACATACAAAGGAAAGAGTGAGAGTGCGGATGGTCATTGGCGCATGAATTTCCTTTGTGATAATAAAAAGATGTATTATTACGAGATCCCAAGCGGCTCTTTTGATGACTATTGCTATGGCAAACTCGGTGTGCCAACTCTGGCATATCTTGGTGATGTGGACATTGCAAGAGAGCAGCTTATGGGTAAGAAACTGTTTACCAAGACCCGTATATATCGTGTAGACACAGAAATTGATGGTGACGGATTCCGTGAGACCATACAACCAATGAACAAGGAGGTAACAGTTACTGCCGTTGGCGTTGGTACCCGTAGTTTCCCTGTTAAGATTATCGTGGAGGATGAACTTGGCAATGAGTATTATCAGGTAGTAGCCATGTCGAAGACAAATAGTGGCATGCGTGATGATGAGTTTATCATGGATTCTCTGAAGCACACCTTCTATGGCGCATTTGAGATTCAGGATGCTGTGATGAAGGTTAATAAAGACTTTAAGACTTACATTGGTCAGGTTATCCATAATAAGTATAAGACAGAGATGGTAACCAAGGGTGATGGTAAGGAGCGCTATGTGACCATTCCTAAGATGATGTCATTCCGTGTTGACAATACTCTGGCACAGCCAAACAGCGAGTTTGTCACTCTGACACTGACAGAGGTAGAGTCACGTCGTGTGTTCTATAAGGATGTTACATTCACCAATCCTGTTGGTAAGGCCAATGCCCGTGCTAGGGAGGATGAGTATTTCGGCTATCTCTTCGCTATGGGTGAAGGTCAGGCTCGTGAGACATCACAGGCAGCACGTGCCGCCATCCAGCAAGGTCGTGTCATTGTTGGCATGAGCGAGGATGAGGTAGTTCTGGCAATGGGTGAGGAGCCAACACGTAAGGAGGCTTCTGGCGATGGTAGATACATGTGGCTCTATCAGCGTTCTAAGGGTTATCTAACTGTGACATTCGGACGTAACGGACGTGTTGAGAGCTATACTACTCCAGCAGCAAATAACAGCAAGAAGACCAAGGCTCGCCGCAAGGCTGCAACAAATGCCAAGGCAAATAATGAGTGGCAGCAAAAAGACGGAACTCCACTATAAATAAAAATCCCAGCCACCTGGCTGGGATTTATTATTTATTTAAGCTTTAAGCTTTTCCATGATTTTTGCTTCGAGTTCATCGCAGAGCTCAGGATTGTCTGTCAGCAGGGCTTTTACTGCGTCACGGCCCTGACCAAGCTTGGAGTCTCCGTAAGAGTACCATGAACCGCTCTTCTTGATGATATCAAACTGCTCGCTGAGGTCAACAATCTCGCCAATTCTTGAGATACCCTCACCAAAGGTAATCTCGAACTCAGCAAAACGGAATGGGGGAGCAACCTTGTTCTTTACAACCTTTACCTTCACCTTGTTGCCTATTGCAATGTCACCATCCTTGATGGTTGGTCCATTCTTACGGATATCAAGGCGAACAGAAGAATAGAACTTCAGGGCATTACCACCAGTAGTTGTCTCAGGGCTGCCAAACATCACACCGATTTTTTCACGAAGCTGGTTGATGAAGATACATGTGGTATTTGTCTTAGAGATGGTAGAAGTCATCTTACGCAGAGCCTGGCTCATCAGACGTGCCTGAAGACCTACTGAAGAGTCACCCATGTCGCCCTCAATCTCCTTCTTAGGAGTCAGAGCTGCCACTGAGTCGATGATAATCAGGTCGATGGCAGAAGAACGGATAAGCTGGTCGGCAATCTCAAGTGCCTGCTCTCCGTTGTCTGGCTGTGATATATAGAGGTTGCTGATATCCACACCAAGTTTTTCTGCATAGAATCTGTCGAATGCATGCTCAGCATCGATAAAGGCGCACACACCACCTGCTTTCTGGCATTCTGCCATAGCATGGATGGAGAGTGTAGTCTTACCTGATGACTCAGGACCATAAATCTCAATGATACGTCCTTTGGGATATCCTCCTACGCCAAGTGCTGCATTCAGGCCGATACTTCCAGTGGGGATTACTTCCACGTTTG
This sequence comes from uncultured Prevotellaceae bacterium, assembly GCA_902761605.1. GTDB lineage: Bacteria > Bacteroidota > Bacteroidia > Bacteroidales > Bacteroidaceae > Prevotella. The sequence goes on along the minus strand of CACWLC010000023.1, from coordinate 30,691 downwards.
CAATCGATTCATCACCCATCTTCATGATGCTGCCCTTGCCGAAATCTTTCTCAATCTTGGCCATTGCAGCCTGCAGAGCTTTCATTTTCTGCTGTTGCGGGGTCAACTGCTCCGCATTTTCTTCTTTCTTTGCCATAGCTTTAGAAATTTAAGAGTTAATAATTATAATTCGAGGTCACCGTCATGAATCTCATGCCAAGGCAGACCTTGTTTGTTAAGTTGCTCCATGAATGGGTCTGGGTCGAAGTCCTCAACGTTCCATACGCCAGGTTTCTTCCATATACCCTTTACGAACATCATTGCTCCAATCATAGCAGGAACACCAGTGGTGTATGACACCCCCTGCATACCAGTCTCCTTGTAAGCCTCCTGGTGCTTGCAGTTGTTGTATACATAATAGGTATGCTCTTTACCATCCTTGATACCACGGATACGGCATCCGATAGATGTCTCACCCTCGTAGTTCTCACCCAAATCCTGAGGATTAGGCAAAACGGCTTTCAGGAACTGCAATGGAACGATCTTTACCTTTGCTGTGCCAGTGCCGTCAGCCAATGGTGCCTCGTATTCGATTTCATCAATACGGCTCATGCCGATATTCTGAATCACGTCGAGGTGTTTCAGATATTGCTCACCGAAGGTCATCCAGAAACGTCCTTGCTTGATGGTAGGATAGTTCTTTACCAGACTCTCCAACTCCTCATGGTGCAGCAGATAGCTCTCACGAGGGCCGATGTTGGGGTAGGTGAGAGGCTTGTGAATCTCAAGAGGTTCTGTCTCAATCCACTGTCCGTCCTTATAGTAGAGTCCCTTCTGGGTAATCTCGCGGATATTGATTTCAGGATTGAAATTCGTTGCGAAAGCATGGTGGTGATCACCTGCATTACAGTCTACGATGTCGAGATAATGGATCTCATCGAAGTGGTGCTTTGCAGCATATGCTGTATACACTCCAGATACTCCAGGGTCGAAACCGCAACCTAAGATTGCTGTAAGTCCTGCCTGTTCGAAACGGTCCTTATAGGCCCACTGCCAAGAGTACTCGAAGTGTGCCTCGTCCTTTGGCTCGTAATTGGCTGTGTCGAGATAGTTACAGCCACAAGCCAGACAGGCATCCATAATAGTAAGGTCCTGATAGGGCAGGGCGAGGTTTATTACGAGCTCTGGCTTGTAGTCGTTGAAAAGTGCTTTCAGCTGTTCCACATCGTCGGCATCAACCTGAGCTGTCTTAATGTCCATATTATATCCTGCCTTGTGGATATCCTCTACGATCTTGTCGCATTTAGCTTTTCTGCGGCTTGCAATCATAAAGTCGGTAAATACGTCAGCATTCTGGGCGATCTTGAATGCTGCTACCGTTGCGACGCCTCCGGCGCCAATCATTAATACCTTTGACATAGTTATATTTACGATTTACAAATTTACGATTTACTATTTATTTCATCAGATGAGATGCCAAGGGCTGCTAATAGCGAATAACCTAATATCTCCTGGCGGAAGTTCCAATTAGCCATAGGCTGCATCGCCAATAAGGTGATACGTTTTTCTTCATCAACCTGCTTAAGTGTCGCGCGTACCTTATTATAAATATGCTCCTGCTCAGAGTCTGGTATAACGATAACTCTCTTTACTTCTTTCTGGCTGCTCACAAGTTGGAGCATGTCGCAGAAATGCTGTTCGCTCCCAACGATGTCTTCCACAGGATAGGCATTTATTAGGAATTCACCAAGATGGTCCTTGAATGCTTTTCCAGAGAGCTCCTCGAACTTGCCAGGATTAAAATTATCCAGCTGTGACTTCTTGGCACTATGCAGAAGTATTACCTGAGTCTCATGTTCTCCTTCTCTTATACCTCCGTCTAAGGCCACACAGTCTATCCAGCGGGTAATGTCTGCCTGCGGGATGCGCCGTCCAAGCATGCGCTCAAAGTTTACGATGAGGTTGAATGCTACCTTGTCAACGTAGTCGGCGTCAACCAGTATCACATTTTCGCTCCATCTGATGTCCTGTATGCTGTTGTTCATACTCGAAGGCAAAGGTACATCAAATTTCAGACATTACCAAATTTAATATGATTTTTTTTGTTTTTAGACGCGAATTGACATAAATCAATTAAAAAATGCTAATTTATGGGAGATTTCTTTCTGCATCTGCATTAGTCTGCTTTTTTTAACTTACCTTTGCAACTGAAACAACTACTGACTACTATAAGATGACTGCAAAATAGCAGTACAAGCTCCCCGGTGCTGTAGCATCGGGGAGTTTTGGAACAGAGTCAACATAACAATTAATAAAATAGTAAAAAGATGTCTACATTAACAGTTATTATTGTCATCGTTTTCTGTATAGGCTATTTCTGTATAGCCATTGAGAGCGTGACAAAAATCAACAAGGCAGCCATTGCCCTGCTGATGTTTGTTGCTACCTGGACCCTCTTCATGTTCGATCCGGGCAGCTATGTTTCAGAAGCTGTCGGCTCAAACATTGCCTCGGCAGTGAGTCAGGTCATAGAACACCATCTCGGCAGCACTGCTACCACTCTTTTCTTCTTGATGGGTGCTATGACCATTGTTGAACTCGTCGACCAGAATGGTGGTTTCAATTTCGTGCGCGACACGCTCCAGACCAAATCGAAGCGGGCTCTGTTGTGGCGTATTGCATTCATGACGTTTATTCTTTCTGCCATTCTCGACAACCTGACCACGTCTATCGTGATGATTATGATCCTTCGAAAACTTGTCAGCGACAAGAAGGACCGTCTCATCTACGCTGCCTTGGTAGTGATTGCTGCCAATTCGGGTGGTGCTTTCTCTCCAATTGGCGACGTGACCACCATCATGCTATGGAACAAGGGTGTCATCACTGCAGCCGGTGTCATCTCGGAAATCTTCATTCCCTCTTTGGTGTCGATGCTCGTTCCTGCCTATATTCTCTCGTTGTCGTTGAAGGGTAATCTGGAGTTTGCAGAAGACACAGCTGTCATCGAGGAGTCCGACGGTCTCTCTGCAGCCCAACGTAAGATTATCTTTTTCCTCGGTGTGGGAGGCCTGATCTTTGTGCCTATTTTCAAGACTATCACCCATCTGCCACCATTTGTGGGCATCCTGCTTGTGTTGGGTGTACTTTGGACCACCACAGAGATTTTCTATACAAGCATCCATCAGGAGAGTGAAGATACAGCCGACAACCGTAATACCCAGAAGCGTGTGTCTAAGATGCTTTCGCGTATTGATATGGATACCATCCTCTTCTTCCTTGGCATCCTGATGGCCGTAGCTTGTCTTGAGACCATTGGTGTCCTGACAATGCTGGGACAAGGTCTCGACGTAGTCTTCGAGGGTAATCACTATCTCGTCACAGGTATCATCGGAGTCCTCTCTTCAATTGTCGATAATGTACCTCTTGTGGCAGGCTGTATGGGTATGTATCCTGTGGCTCCAGCTGGCGACATGGCTATAGATGGTATCTTCTGGCAGCTCCTGGCTTACTGCGCTGGTGTGGGAGGTTCTATGCTTATCATCGGAAGTGCCGCTGGTGTAGTTGTAATGGGTCTGGAGAAGATCACTTTCGGATGGTATATGAAGAAGATCACGTGGATAGCATTTGCTGGCTATCTCGCAGGTATCCTGATATACTGGCTGCAAAAAACATTTTTATTCTAACAAAAAATCCCTCGCTTTTTCAGCGAGGGATTTTTTGTTTATTCACCCCATGGGGGTAATCTCTCTTGGAGTCCATAACCAGAATGTTGATCCGTGGCCTTCTCCCTCAGAGAAAACACCAATTCTTCCGTTACAACGTTCTGCAATAGACTTACAGATACTTAGTCCGAGACCAGTACCTTGTACGAAGTCGTTGAGCTTAACGAAGCGCTCAAACACAGCAGCCTGTTTATCCTTTGGTATTCCAGCTCCCGTGTCTTCGCAATAGAAATAAATTCCTCCGTCCTGTTCGCGGTATCCCACTTTTATATGACCAGTCTTGGTGTACTTTACCGCATTTGTCGTGAAGTTGGTAAGTACCTGCTGTATACGTCCTTTGTCAAGCTTTGCTTTGAACGTAGGGTAGGGGTTGTCCTTAATGAATGGGATTCCTGCCTCTGAAACTCTCTGTTCAAGAGTCTGGCAGATGTCATCGAACACCTGTGAGAAATCACATTCAGTGGGTTCGATAGCAAGAGCCTGACCCATGCTTGATGCCTCTAGAATATCATTGATGAGGCGCAGCAGCATATCGCAGTTGTTGCGGATAATACGGATAAACTCCAGACGCTCCTCAGGTGTATCTACCATCTGAAGGATATCACTGAAGCCTACGATAGCATTTAGTGGAGTACGGATCTCATGGGTCATATTGGCCAGGAATGCTGCCTTCAGGCGACCTGAGTCTTCTGCTCGATTAGTCTCTTCCTTAAGCCTTTGCTGAGCCTCCATAAGGTCGGTGATATTACGCGCGATGCCAAAATATTCTATAGTGTTACCATCATTGTCCTTTAGCGGGATTCCACTAATGGCGTACCATACAGGACTAGGCTCTGCAGGTGTGTGACTATAGTGATGAATAGCAAATAATTGCTTATCCTCTGCAATGACATTACGCATATTTCTCTCCGACATGCCAGGCTCGTCCTCGATTATTCCTTCGAAGAATTGTGATACTGTCTCAGTGAATCCTTCGTGGCGTGGAGAACGGGTATATCTTATATTGTCAGTTTTCGGGTTGTAATACCATATAAAGATATTGCTCTGTTCCAGAAGATATCCCAACTGTCTCTCATATTCGTTGATCGATTCGTTAGTCTTAATTAACTCCGCATTATGCTTTTTGAGTTCCATATAGTTATCACGCTCAAATGTAGCATCGCGGGCAGTATTCACTATATATATCAACTCGCCTTTCTCGTCAGTCACAGGCTTGATCCTTACCTCGAGGTATTTTGTCTTTCCTGTTTCCTGGAAATGCAGTTTCTGGCATACATGAAGAACATCACGAGTCTTAAGATCAAACACACCAGATATAGTAGGCATGTCCTGTATACACAATCTCCTGAAGAATGCCTCAGTCTCTTGATTGTGGAACTCGCAAAGCTCTTTCATCTTCTCGTTAACATCCAACAGATAGCCGTTCTTGTCGTAGAATGACATTGCTACCAGATTGGTTTCAAAAACCTTTTGATACTTATTCCATAGAGCCTGATTCTTTCGTTCCTCTTCAAACTCTTTTGTAACCTCTTTTGCCGTATATGTAATGACAGAAGGCTTTCCGTCTTCAAACTCAATGATAGCATTACCATAGAAATCCCTTATTACAGGGTTATCCTTACTGCCCGTATTATAGTTCAGAAGCATTTCAAAGTTATTTATCTTACCTGATATAAGCAGTTGGTTATTCTCATGCACAAGCTTTGCCTGATCCTGTGGCAGACGACTAAGATACTCTTCAGGACTCATCCCGTCTTCTGGTAGCATGTTACCATATACATTTTTCAACCACCATTTCCTGACGTCAAACTCCACGACAATGAAATCGCCCATACCCAGAGCAGTTGTCATCAGTTCGTTAATATCCTCAGTGCGTCTTACGGCATTCTTAACCCTCAAGGTAATAAGGCGGTTAAGCAGGAATGAAATGGCGCCAATTATTGCCAATGCGATAATAATAATGATTGCAAGTGGAGAAGCATCATCATGCACCCTCTCTGGATGAAACCATTTATCGCGAATCTTATCAAGTTCACCGTTCTGTTCAAGTCTTGTGTATTCATCATCAATGATATCCACCAGTTCCTTGTCGTATCCTATGATGCGCAGTTCTCCTGCAGGTATATCAATGTCGTCGAGTACAATACTGTCTATTTGCAACTCTGTAATCTTTCTTGCAAGAGGAATCTCTCCCCATATATAGTATCTGTATAATCCGTTGCGTATACCTGTCAGAGCTTCTTTTGGCGACATATATTCTATATGAAATAATGAGTCGTTGATCTCGTTCAGGCGCAAAGCAGCATAGTCGTTGTTTTTTAGCATTAAAGTGTCGTCTTTTGTCAGATGAGTTACTGACGTAAGTGGCGCATTACCTTGCTTGCGGGCAACTTTCAGATTATAGTAGTTTATATACTTTTTTGACTGCACATAAGGATGGCCTCTATATGCAAACGTGAGTGCATGTATCAGGTCAGCTTCTCTGTGCTCAAACATCTGTGCGGCAAGGTACCATTCCTCCATCACAAATTTATGCGGAATGTCGAGCTTGTCCAATATCAGGTTAAGTACATCGATGTTATATCCAGCGGGCTCTCCGTCATTATTAAGGAATTCATAAGGTTGGAAATCCCAGTCACTTACTATTACTAGGGGACGGTCTTTTGTATATCCATAAAAATCCTTGGCGGAGAGAACTGATAACTGAGGATTAAGAAATGATAGTTGGAGGGTTAGAAATACTATCGCCCTCAGCCAACTGGTTCTTATTCTATATCTTTTGATTTTCATGTTGCTTGCTGTTTTTACTTTCCGTTCTCTATTTCCTGTCAATCTTTGAACTGGCACATGGAACGGAGATCCATACTATTGTGCCTTCGCCTACGACGGACTTAACTGTAATCTTTCCTCCCATCTGAGATACCAGTTCCTGACATATACTCATTCCCAAACCAGTGCTCTTTTCATCTGTAGGAGTGAATCGATCGAAGATGTGTTTAAGATTCTCTTCTGAGATACCATTGCTTGTGTCCTGCACAGCTATTATCAGATGCTCACCCGTATAGTCATATCGGCAGCGTACCTGACCTGATGTGGTGTTCTCTACTGCACGCTTTACTACCTGATCTATTACGATTCCCAGATTCTGCTCATCGATGTCGACAATAAGACTGTTATATGGGTTGTCGTATACATAGTTTACTCCAGGTTTCTGAGAACGGAATACTGCTGTCTGACATCTTGTCTCGAAGATTGAGGCAAAGTCTGTTGGCTTGTATTTGAACTCTATCATTCTTGCATCCAAGCGGGATAGGAAGAGAATATCGTTGATCAGCTTAAGAAGCGTCGATGAACTCTCTTTTATCTCGCTAGTGAATACAACTTCGTCTTCTGGTGAATGTTCCATCTCGAAAAGCTCTGCAAAACCCACCACAGTGTTTAGTGGGGTACGTATCTCATAGCTCATGTTATGCAGGAAGGCATTCTTAACAGTCTCTACCTCCTGGGCTTTTACTGTCTCACGTGCCAGATCTGCCTCAGTAGCTTTAATGTCGCTGACGTCACGACACATACCGAAGTAGCTTTTCACGTTTCCTTCTTTGTCGTAAGTTGGGATGAACGACAGTTGAAGGAAAAGCCGTTTGCCACCAGGTGCTCTCAGTACAGTCTTGATAGTAGTATTGATAGATGCAGCCGTCAGGTTATCCATATTGTTGAGTAGCCTTAACGCTTTATTCTTATATTCTTCATCTGTAAGCTGAATAGCACGTGTCTGGGTAAGTCTGTATTGCACTTTTCCGATCTCGCTGTATATATTCATGATATGAATGTCGGGCGAGTAGGTTGCTATTCTGACATTACCGTTCTTCATCACATAGTCGATGTTCTTGATGTAACGGCTCATCTCTATATTAGCATCTTTCAGGAGCTTCATATTATGCTGAAGTGAGGAGTATGACTTGGCATTTTCCGTCACATTACGACCTGTGCCGTAGATGGCAAGTAACTTTCCATTCTCATCGCGTACAGGCTCAATCTTCAGTTCGTAGTACAACTCCTGACGTTGTAGATATCCGTTTAATGTACGCTCGTCATCTGAAGATTTATATATTTGAGTAAGATAGAGAGTGTCAAGTGTTTCCAGATTAACATCCCATCCTAAAACATCGTTTATGGAGATATGAGCATCTACAATTTCTTCCTTGGTCTTTCCCAAAGCCCTTAGCGCTTTGTCATTGAGATCGTTGATGATACCATTCTCATCGTAGGCTATCATATCTATCATCGTTGAGTTGAAGATGTTCTGATAACGTAACATCATGTCTTTCACCTTCTGCTGCTTCATCATCTCTTCTGTGACATCGCTACGTGTACCTATAAGGTCTATGGGCTTGCCGTTCTTATCGCGGTGTAGCACAGAGAGTTCTGCTGTGAAATTACGGAATTCTTTCTCCTCAGGACTGTCCTTGGCAAGAACGTTGAGTGTTATCTTGTTTTCTTTACCCTTAACGATACTCTCAATAGCAGTCTTCAGACGTTCAAAATCCTCAGGACTTGTCTGTTTAAAGTACTCTATTGATGGCAATGTGGTTTGTGGCTGTCCGTCATTATCCAATGCGGTAACGGTTCTGTTAGCCACGTGGTATATCCAGATCTTCACATTGCTGGTCTTGAGTATAAGGGCAAGTCGATTGTTGTTCTTGGTGATGTCTCGCGTCATCTTCTTTTCGCGTTTGCGATAGATGCTATAGTATATTAGAGAGAAGATGATCAGGAGGATAAGTATTATGGCTACATACCATATCCAAACTGGGATACCAGAATCCACACGATCCGGGTAGAACCATTTGTTCTGTATGGCTTGAAATTGTCCTTCGGAGTTGAGCTGTGTGTATATACTGTCGATTTTGTTAAGCAGTTCCTGATTGTTTGACATGAATCTGTATTCACCATTCTGCATCTCCACTGGCGACAAGTTCAGATTTTCGTATTTAAACTTGTTGATGAGCCATTTCAGCGACATCGTGTTCCACAATATCTGACTATTTGGGTCAATATGTGCCTTCTGCACAGCCTCATGCATGTCATTATAAGGTACGGCATTGTTACCCCATCCGTTGTCTATCATCAGATGATGGCTGAAAGCTCCTTGGTGTACAAGTATCCTATGACTTGCAAGATCTTCTGTTGTTTTTACGGCCGGTTGCTCGCTTTTATGATGCACGATACTATGTGTAAAGAGCTGTATAATGTTCTTACTGTATTTTGCATAGTCGTCATGGAATTTTGCCGACATACCGCACATCAGGTCTGCATGCCCTGACTTAAGATCCTTGAGTGCCTCTGAGGTGGGTTTTAATTTTACTATGTATGGGATATCCAGACGTTTCATGATAAGTTTCAGAAGGTCGATGTTATAACCTGCGGGGTCACCAGCTTCATTCAGGAAGGTATAGGGCCACAGATCCCATGCGTCTTCATATACTAATGGACGCTCTTCTGTAAATACACGTGTGCTATCTTGATTATTCTGGGCAACAATGATTATAGTTGATATGTTATATGTGATAAGTATTGCAAGAATTCTTATCATTGTTTGCATATTTGACATTAGCCATTTATTATTTTTGTATATCTTCATTTCCTTTTTATGATTCTTCTTTATTCACTTCGCATGGTATCCAGATCCAGAATGTTGAACCCTTGTCTTTCCCCTCTGAATTCACACCGATTTTACCCTTATGACCATCGGCTATGGCTTTACATATAGACAGTCCGAGACCTGTTCCCTGTATGAAGTCGTTGAGTTTTACAAATCTGTCGAAAATCTTGTCTTGAGCTTCCTTTGGTATTCCGTCGCCGGTATCTTCGCAATATACGTAAAGTCCCTGATTCTCGTATCGGTATCCTACCTTGATATATCCCTGATGGGTATATTTTACAGCATTTGTTACGAAGTTTGTGATAACCTGCTGTATTCGTCCGTTATCGATAACCGTTTCGAATGTCTTATACGGATTCTCCTTTATAAACTCTACTCCAGGATTCTGCACCCTCTCCTTCAATGACTCACAGATATCATCAAATGACTTAGCGAAGTCCACCATGCGAGGCTCGATATGTATACCTCCTGAGTCTAATGATGAGATAGCGAGGATATCGTTGATGAGCCTCAGGAGCATATCGCAGTTGTTCATTATCACGCGTATAATCTCCTTCTTTTCTTCTGGCGTTGACAGCATTGGCAGAATGTCAGAGAAGCCCACGATAGAGTTCAGTGGTGTACGTATCTCGTGAGTCATGTTAGCCATAAATACTGACTTTAACCTTCCGGAGTCATTGGCACGTTCTGTCTCCTGCTTCAACATCTCTTGCTTCTTGATCAGCTCGTCAACGTTTCTTACCACTCCATACGTACCAATCATTTCTCCATTTTCATCGAAGAAAGGAACACTGTCTATGAAGTTCCACTGCATGTCTTTACCATCGTGGAATAAGGGATGCATATATGTCAGATCTGTTCTTTGTACACTGAAATAGTTCTCGTAATCGTATAGCCCTTGACGGAATGGACTGTCTACAAAGTGTTCTGCCACCTCTTCTAATGTCATCTTGCTTTCAACGTTGGAGATCCTCTTATAGAATGTACACGTGCGATCCTTTCTGTTACAACGGAAGAATCTCATGTTACATGTGTCCATCAGATACTGCAGCTGATTCTCATAATTCTGTATCTCTATATTGGCTTCCCTCATCTGCGTGTCGTTCTTCTTGTTCTGCAGATAAAGTTCACGTTCCTGAGTCACGTCGCGGATAGAGAAACTGATATAATAAAGCTCTCCGTTTTCCTCATATATAGGATGCACTCGCAACTCTGTATAGCAGTTTACGCCTCGTTCGATAACGATGCTCTTCGTACAGAAGTACAGATCCTCAACATTCCGATTGTCCAAAATATGACGAAATGTTGGCAGGTCGTAGATACTGTGGCTGTAGTAATAGGGATCTTTCTCCGTTTGGAATTTCAGGATCTCCCTCATCTTTCGATTTGCTGTTAAGAGGTTTCCGTCCTTGTCATAGAAAGCCAAACCGATAATCGACTGTTCAAACATCGTACGATATTTATCAGTCATTTCGTTGTCTTTCTGTTCCTCCAACTGTATAGCTGTCTCGTCTGTAATTGTACAGAACAGCGTGTCGGGCTCCTTCTGCTTCGAGTTTCTGTATTCCGCAACACCCTTTATGCGCATGAACCTCCACTCGCCAGAGGTTTCCTTACCGCTAATATCCCATCTGATCAGACATTCGTTAGTTTTCTTGATGCCATGATATAGGTCATAGATGAATTCAAGGTAGGCGCTTCTGTCATCGGGATGAATCTGGTTAATACTCTCCTCGTATGACATACCCTCTTTCGGCATCATATCACCATGAAGGTTCTTTGCATATCTTCGACGTAGATCAAGCTTGAGCACGTTGTTATGTCCGATATCCAGTGTACGTTGCATAATAGCAGAAATCTCCTTTGTCTGATCGGATTTCTTCCTTATACGCAGTATGCTGATACGGTTGATGGCCCATGTGACAATGAATACCATCGTCACCATCATCACCATCAGTAGTGTTATAACGTCTTGCCCAGTCATCTTACTTCTTCTCCATCTTGATCATTTCACAAGGTATAATCACGTAAACTGCAGTACCCTTACCCTGTTCAGACTGTACTTCTATACTACCTCCCATCTGTTCTATCAACCCCTTTATGATAGGCATCTCAAGACCAGTACCTGTTCTTTCGCTACTAAAATCGTTGGCAAAGCGATCAAAGATATGGCTCAGGCTGTTCTTGTCCATTCCTTCGCTTGTGTCTTCTATTGATATGGTAAGTTCTCCGTGTCTGTAATCGCATTTTGCCCGTATGCTGCCTTCTTTGGTTGATGCTGCAGATATTGCACACATCTTAGATATTACTTCTCCAAGGTTCTGCTCGTCGATGTTCAACAGCAACTGACTATACGGATTCTCAACGGATACATTCACACCAGGGTTAACCACGCTAAATCCCATGTAGCAATATCCTTCAAATGATGCAGCGAAGTCAGACTCTTTGTAGTTGAATTCTACCATCTTTGCGTCAAGTCTTGATATAAAGAGGATATCATTTACCAGTTTCAGAAGGTTTCCTGTGTTTCGTTTTATTTCTTCTGCAAAGACTGGTTCATCTGCTTCGTCGTGAGGTCCGTTAAACAGTTCTGCGAATCCCAGCACGGCGTTAAGAGGAGTTCTGATCTCGTAACTCATGTTTGTCAGGAAAGTATTCTTCAGCTCCTCTGTTTCCTGAGCTTTCTTTGTCTCTTCCTCCAACAGAGCCTCTGTGTAGTGCATCTCTGTGTCGTTACGAGCCATGCCGAAATAGTTGGTGATGTTCCCTTCCTTGTCCTTTACAGGAACCATGCTGATGGTCTGATATATGTTCCTTCCTTTTTCATCGCGGAAGATTGTTTCGAGGGTTACCTCCAATGCTCCCTGGATTCTACGATCCATACGCATAAACAGCCCTCGTGCTCTTCTTCTCTCACGTTCTGTAAGAAGGCTTGCGCAACGTATCTGCGATAATCTGTACTCAATCTTGTTCAGGTCGCTGGCAATGTCCAGCATATGGTGTTCCAGATCGTAATTCACCATTCTAACACCGCTTACCCTTAGAGTATAGTTTATATTATTGATATACCTCTTTATATCTTCTGTGGTCTGCTCCAGCAGCCTTCTGTTTTTCTGCTCTTGGTGGTATCTTGTCACCATTTCCGTGATATTTCGTCCTGCAGAAATCACTCCAAGGAATTTTCCTTCCTTATCCCTTATTGCGGTTAGTGATACCTCATAGTACAGCTTCCCCCTAATTGTAACTTCTGCTACTCTCTCGTCAGTAGCCTTTAACTTGTCCAGATCTGTGATTGCTGACATTGTGGTCTTATCAAGATCTCTCATGTCGATATCCCTGAATGTGACGATATCGTTAAGATGGACTTTCCTCTTTAAAAGACTCTCGCGGTTGCTGATGCCAAATGTCTCACAAGCCTTGTCGTTGATATCTGTAATGTGTCCGTTCTCATCATAATATATCATGTCAGCCTGAGAAGAATCAAATACCGTGCGCATTCTCATTGCCAGTTTCTGGGCATTCTCCCTCCTGCTAAACTCATCTGTGATGTCCCTCTGTATACCAAGTAAGACCTTCGGGCCTCCACTCTTGCGTCTGTGAAGCACGGAGATATTGATGTCATACACGTTTCCTTTATTATCTTTGCCACCACCTTTGACATTCATGTTCCCCTGTTCTATACGTCCTTCCTTCACAGGGTCGATAACTTCCTTCATCAATCTCCTGAAATCATCGTGGTTGTACATCTGGCTAAAGTCCATAAGGGAAGTCCCTTTTTTGTCCTCTCCATTTTCAGATATCAGCCAAATAAGTTTATTTTCCAAGTCAAGAGTGAAGATTCTGGTATTGTTGGTCTCCATCACAACTCCTAACTGTGATATCATGCCACGTCTCTGCGATACAATCTCCTTTTCACGGAAATAGTATATACGGTTTGAAAAAAACATCACAAAGACTGTTATCAGGAGACCAGCAACGAGATATGCCGCTATATGATGGAAATCAGCTACGGTTTCCAGATTCTCTTTCTGGGCATATGCTGTGAGGGTCAATGCCGCAAGAGCTATCGTTGTTAATATCCTCAGACTATTGTTACGGTTCATGTAGTCTTTAGGTGGTTATATTGGTGCAAAGTTATAAAAAAGAGTTCAATTATCCAAATATTTAGCATAAAAAGTGTAAATTGTTTGGTTGAATAACAAAAAATAGTTACTTTTGTAATCAGAAAATTTAAAACTATCGAATTATGTTAGACGTAAAAGAGACATTAAAGAAGAGTGAAGAGAGAATGGAAATGGCTGCTATGTTCCTTGAGGACGAGTTGAACCGTATTCGTGCGGGTCGTGCCAATGTTGCCATTCTTGATGGTGTAAAGGTGGAATCCTATGGAAGTAAGGTTCCCCTCAACCAAGTTGCAAACGTGAGCGTTCCCGATCCTCGTACTATCGCTATCCGTCCATGGGACAAGAAGCAGATCCGCGATATTGAGAAGGCTATTATGGATAGTGATGTAGGTATCACTCCTGAGAACAATGGCGAGATAATCCGTCTTAATATCCCTATTCCTACGGAGGAGCGTCGTCGTGACCTTACCAAACAGTGTAACAAGATTGCTGAGAAGGCAAAGGTAGAGGTTCGTAATGTACGTGCAGACATTAAGGAGAAACTTAAGAAGGCCATCAAGGACGGATTGTCAGAGGATAATGAGAAAGATGCAGAGCTTGAGCTCCAGAAGATTCATGATAAGTATATCAAGAAGATTGATGAGCTCATCGCTGCCAAGAATAAAGAGATAATGACGGTATAATCGATAGCTCCCGTCCTCTGTTTGGGGGACGGGATTTTTTTTCTATGAAGGGTTTAGTTGTAAAAAATACAGGGAGCTGGTATACCGTCTGCACTGACGATGGCCAGTTGGTTGAATCCAAGATAAAGGGTAATTTCCGTCTTAAGGGCATCCGCAGTACTAATCCTGTGGCTGTAGGTGATCGTGTTACAATAGTAGCCAATCAAGAGGGTACTGCCTTTATTACAGAGATTGATGATCGTAAGAACTATATCATCCGTAAGTCTCAGAATCTCTCCAAGCAGAGTCATATCCTTGCGGCTAATGTAGATCAGGCTCTTTTGGTGGTTACTGTTAATCGTCCTCCTACCTCTACAACCTTCATAGACCGTTTTCTTGCATCTGCCGAGGCTTATCGTGTTCCTGTTGTACTCATCTTCAATAAGACCGATCTTCTCGATGATGACGAGGCCAGCTACCAGGAGGCACTTATCCACCTGTATACGACGATAGGCTACGAGTGTCGGGCTATCTCTGCTGAGACAGGCGAAGGTGTGGCAGAACTATTACCCATGCTTGAAGGAAAGATAACACTCCTCAGTGGCAATAGTGGAGTGGGCAAGTCTACCCTTATCAATCGTCTTGTGCCTGGTGCAGATCTCCGTACCTCAGAGATTTCCGATGCTCATAATACTGGTCAGCACACAACCACCTTCAGTGAGATGATACCAATAGAAAAGGGGTATCTCATCGATACCCCAGGAATTAAAGGCTTTGGTACCTTTGATATGGAGCCTGAAGAACTCACCAGCTATTTTAAGGAAATCTTCTCTTTCTCGAAGGATTGCCGCTTTTCTAACTGTACCCACACCCACGAACCAGGATGTGCCGTTCTCAAGGCCCTCGAGGACCATTATATTGCTCAAAGCCGCTACCAATCGTACCTTAGCATGCTTGATGATAAGGACGATGGTAAATATCGCGAAGCTTTCTGATTACTCTTTGTTTTCAGCGTCGATAGCCTTGATCTTCTCGCGTACGAGATTCATCTCATCCTTAAGCTTCTGCACCTTACGGTTCATCTCGTCGATAAGGCTGTTGCCTTTCTTTGATGATGCATTAAGGAATCCGAGGTTGTTCTCATATGTCTGCACCTCCTGCTTGATAGCTTCATACTGACGGAACAGACGTGCGCGCTCGTTATCGAGTGCATTCTCTCCACGTTCTGCAACCTGCTTGAGGTTCTGCTTGAAGTTGTTAAGACGTTTCTTGGCAACGCTGATATTGAGATCCTTATAGAGCTTGTCGAGCACTGCATGATACTCTTCATAGAGCTTATCCTTCTCCTTGAATGGCACATGTCCGATGCTCTGATATTCCTCAACGAGCTTTTGCACCTTTTCTTGAAGGTTTTCTCCTGTCTCCTCTGCTACAGCCTTGAGTTTCTCTACTACAGCACGCTTCTTTTCAAGATTCTCACGCTCCTCACCACGCTGTCCTGCTCCTGCAGCATTACGTGCCTCAAAGAACTTATTGCATGTGCCCAGGAACTCCTCCCAAAGCTGGTCACCGAGTTTCTTTGGTACCATACCGATGGTCTTCCATTCTTTCTGGAGTGCGATGAGCTTGTCGCTGGTAGCCTTCCAATCTGTGCTGTCCTGCAGTTCTTTAGCTTTTTCTATGAGGGCACGTTTCTTGTCGGCATTCTCCTTGAAGGTATTCTTTAGACCTTTGAAGTATTCTGCCTTGCGTCCGAAAAAGTCATCGCAGGCTGCACGGAAACGCTCGAAGATCTTCACATTCATCTTCTGTGGAGCAAATCCGATAGTCTTCCACTCTGTTTGGATGTCAATAATCTCCTTGGTATGCTTCTCCCAGTCGCCTGAGCCTTTGTTCTCTTTTGCAGCGATAGCCTCTGCCTTTTCACAGAGCTCTGTCTTACGTGTCAGATTCTCTTCTTCCTTGGCACGGATACCCTCAAAGTGCTGCTGGTGACGTTTGTTGATGATTGTTGATGCCGCCTTGAAACGGTTCCATATCTCTTCACGCTGTTCCTTTGCCACAGGACCAATCTCGCGGTATTCTGCATGTAACTTCTGGAGCTGATGGAATGCGCTGATGATATCTGTCTCTTCTGCCAGGCGCTCTGCTGCCTCACAAAGCTTGGTCTTAAGCTCAAGATTCTTCTTGAAGTCGTATTCGCGAGCCTCATTGTTGAGCTTCAGCAGATCGTAGAACTGTTCTACGTACAGCTGGTAGTTACGCCATAGTTCGCTGGCCTTCTCTGCTGGCACGTTCTTTATCTCGCGCCACTCTGTCTGTAAGGCCTTAAATTCCTGATATGACTTGTTTGCCTCTTCTGGAGAGGTGATCATGTTCTTTATCTTGTCAATGATGGCAAGTTTCTTTTCGAGGTTTACCTGTTTCTCTGCTTCCTGTTCCTTGAAGAGTTGTGCACGCTTCTCCTTGATGATACCCATCTCTGCTTTGAAGACTTCTTCGTCCTCGTCGCGTGTGATCTGGTATGCCTCAGGATCACCGCCTCCGTCGATATATGCCTTAAGGGCTGCCTCACGCTCTGCGATGTGGATCTTGTAGAAAGCGGTCTTCAGATAGTCGATCTCATCTTTCTGCGGTATCTCATCACCATGAGCGATATCCTTGACGCGGTCGAGTATCTCCTTCTTGGTCTCGTAGACCTTACGTGGCTGCTCTTCTGCTTCAGGGACTGCCTCTTCTGGCTGAGCTTCTGGCTCAACGGCTTCTGTGGTTACAACTTCAGGAGCTTCTGCTGCCTGGATAATTTCCTCTTTTACCTCCTGTTCTTCGACTGGCGAAGCGGCTGTGCCGATTTCGAGGTTTTTCTCTTGAGAGTCCATCATTTAACTTTTTTAGTTACTGACTTGATTTTATTCACACAATATGTGGCAAAATTAGGCATAATTTTCGAAACTGCCTAACAATTAACATTATTTAAGCCTTAAACAAGGCGTCTATGCCTGAAGAACAACCAACAGAGGCCAGAAACACCCATAGAAATGATGATAGCCATAACAAAACCCCAAGGACTTGACTCCATGCCGTTGATAAGGTTCATTCCGAACATCGAGGTAATGAGTGTTGGTATCATCATGATGATAGTTACAGAAGTGAGCGTACGCATCACGGTGTTCATATTGTTGTTGATGATACTCTGATAGGTGTCCATCGTCGACTCAAGGATGTTTGAGTAGATCAGTGTTGTCTCGCGGGCCTGTGTCATCTCGATGTTTACGTCCTCGATGAGGTCGGCATCCAATTCGTCAATCTGGAGCTTGAACTTCAGTTTCGACAGCAGAGTCTCATTACCACGGATAGAAGTCTGGAAATATGTGAGCGAGTCCTGCAGACGGCTCAGTCCGATAAGGCTCTCGTTGTTCACCTCTTTGTCGAGGTTTCGCTTAGCCCTGTCAACGAGCATAGAAATCTGCTTCAGACGTTTCAGATACCACACTGCACTGCTCAGGAACAGACGGAATATCATATCCACATGGTCGGTAAATCCTTCGCCTCGCTTCTGCTGGAATGATACGAAGTCGATCATCATGTTTGTCTCATAGTAGCATACTGTGATGGTGACATCGCGCTTATGTATGATACCAAGAGGCACTGTGGTATATGGCGTCCTCGAACGTATCTCCTTTACGTATGGGATACGAAGGATGATAAGCATCCATCCGTCGTCGTACTCATAACGGGCACGCTCGTCGGTATCGCTGATGTCCGACATGAAGTAGTCGGGGATGTTGAACTTCTCTTCGAGTTCGTGCTGGTCTTCTTCGGTGGGGCATGTCACCTGTATCCAGCAATTGGACTGCCACTCTGAGAGTTGGGTCAGTCCTCCTTGGGTATTCCAGAATGTCTTCATTTTGCTAATCCTTGAAAATAGTTTAGCGGCAAAGGGATTAGCAGCCTTGCTCGCTATCCCCCGCCATTACGAATTGTAATTTTCCGCCGGGTAATCGTCCATAATTTTGTTACTAATTTGATTTATCGGGTGCAAAGTTAAGAAAAAATGTGGAAAACGCCAAGCATTTTCCACATTTTTCTTCTTTTATTTTTCAGGAATATCCTCCAAGGTCTTCTTAAGCAGTTCCCAGAAGGGAGCGACAGTCTCGATGAGGGCTCGCTCAGTAGTCGTATGTGGCGATTTCATCGTAGGACCTAACGATACTACATCGAGGTGTGGATACTTGCCGAGAATGATAGAACACTCCAGACCAGCATGGTCTACCTGTATGATACCATCCTTGCCGAAGAGTTCTTTATACTCCTTTAGCAAGAGGTGCAGGATGGGTGATTCCGGGTTTGGATCCCAACCGCCATAGCTGCCAGCTGTCTCCACTTTCATGCCTGCCATGTTGAAGCAGCTCTCGAGAGTCTTTACGATATAGTCTTTCATGTCCTCGCGGCTACTGCGTGCCAGGATCTTCAGTAATGACTTTCCTTCACCGATGTTGATGATGGCGAGGTTGCTTGAAGTCTCAACTACATTAGGATAACTTGGGATCATACGTACAACACCGTCATGACATCCGTAGATGGCATTGATGAGGTTGTCCTGAATCTCCAGGGGCACTTCCATCTTCGGAGTCTCCACATCCTCACAGATTACCTCGATGCCACTTTCGATGCCTTTATATTCATCTGTGAAGTCCTCGAGCCAATCCTGGGCGAGTTCTTTCAGTAATGTCACATTCTCCTTGGGGAGTGTGAGCACGGCCTCTGCCTTGAATGGAATGGCGTTACGCATGTTGCCTCCCTGCCATGAAGCCAAACGGGCATCGCACTCTTCGATAGCCTCACGTACCAGACGTACAAGCAGCTTGTTGGCATTGCCTCGTCCCTCGTGAATCTCGAGTCCGGAGTGTCCGCCGCGCAGCCCCTTTACCGTTACCTTGACAGCGGCATCCTCAGCATCTGTCTCTACCTCCTGATAGTCAAGTGTGGCTGTGATGTTGATACCACCAGCTGATCCGATAACGAACTTTCCCCAATGCTCTGAGTCGAGGTTAAGGAGAATATCGCCATTGAGCTCACCTTCAGGAAGACCGTTGGCACCAAACATTCCTGTCTCTTCATCAGCGGTGATAAGGGCTTCGATAGGTCCGTGTCTCAAGGTCTTATCCTCCATGATTGCCATAATGGCAGCTACACCGAGTCCGTTGTCGGCTCCAAGGGTAGTACCCTTTGCCTTCACCCACTCACCATCGATCCAGGGTTCAATGGGGTCAGTCTCAAAGTTATGGGTGCTCTCTGGTGTCTTCTGTGGCACCATGTCCATGTGAGCCTGAAGGATAACACCTTTCTTTTTCTCCATACCAGCAGAGGCGGGTTTTCTCATTACGATATTGTCAGCAGGATCCTTAAAGGCCTCGACACCTGCTTCCTTGGCGAAGTCGAGTAGGAATTGCTGTACTTTTTCCAGATGTCCAGAAGGACGTGGTACTTGTGTCAGTGCATAGAAGTTCTTCCAGATGCACGTCGGGTTCAGATTCTTAATTTCACTCATAGCTGTTTCTTGTAATATGTTATTATGTTATTCTGTCTTTAAAACAATACTCTGTCTTTTCGTAAAACTCAGTGCGGCCCATGAATAGACGCCTAATGCGATAACCAGCATTGTCTGTACGGTATGTACGATAAGCACAAACCACAGCGCCTGTTCATCAGCCACTCCATAGAGTATGAGCATCGTCTTTATTGCGAAGTGCCAGGGACCTGCTCCATTGGGCGTAGGCACGATGACAGCGAAGTTGGCCACAACGAACGATACCAGTGCACAGCCTATTCCGAGATTCTCCGTGAAGTCGAAACAGAAGAATGTGAGATAGTAATGCAGGAAGTACATCACCCATATACCAACAGAGAAGAATATATAGAGTGGAAGGTTTCTGATACCTCTCAGCGACAATACTCCCTCCCAGATGCCTCCCAGCGTCATCTTTACCTTATTATATATAGAAAGGTTCTTCAGCAGCAGGTGCAGGAGTATCAGTGCTGCAATGCCGCATATCGCCGTCACTATCCAACCTGTTAGGGAGAATTTCTCCAGGATATGGTCCAGTGATGTGCCTGTCTTCTTGAAGAATGTGCCGAAGACGCTCATCTCTACCAAAAGGATTATTCCTGAGTAGATCATAACCAAAAGAGTGTCAACAGCGCGCTCCGTCACTACAGTGCCCAGGGCCTTACTGAATGATATCCCTTCATAGCGCTTCAGGACCGCACAGCGCGAGAACTCTCCTATGCGGGGAATTACCAGACTGGCGGCATACGACAGGAACACGGCATTGAGACAGATACTCGTCCTTGGTTTCTCTCCCATAGGTTCGAGTGTCTGTTTCCATCGCCACCCACGAAACATCTGGGCAAGGATACCAAAGGGAAATGACAGAAGCATCCATGTCCAGTTCATCTCTTCCTTAAGCACATGACTTACCGTTGAGAGGTCTTCCCCACGATACATCCACCACAGAATCGCTCCTCCCAGGATGAAGGGAAGTACGATTTTGACTACGTTTGCCAATATGCTTTTCAGTTCCATTGGTGCAAAGGTACGAAATATAAATGATAAATTGATAATATATTCACTTTTTTTTGTATCTTTGCAGCCAGAATGAAACAAGTACGACCAAAGAAGAACCTGGGTCAGCATTTCCTTACTGACCTGAATATCGCAAAGCGGATTGCAGATACGGTAGATGAGCCGTATAATGACCTCCCTGTGTTGGAGGTCGGTCCTGGTATGGGTGTCATGACTCAGTATCTCGTAGAGAAACCACGTCCTTTGAAGGTGGTGGAGATCGATCGTGAGAGTGTGGCTTACCTCAAAGAGAATTTCCCTCGTCTCATCGATAATATCATAGGTGGCGACTTCCTGAGGATGGATCTTCGCGATGTCTTCGATGGTCAGCAGTTTGTGCTCACGGGCAACTATCCTTATGACATCTCTTCGCAGATATTCTTCAAGATGCTCGACAATAAGGACCTTATTCCTTGTTGCACGGGAATGATCCAGCATGAGGTGGCTGTGCGTATGGCGTCGCAGCCGGGCAACAAACAGTATGGTATCCTGTCTGTGCTCATCCAGGCATGGTATAATGTAGAGTATCTCTTTACCGTCGAGCCGTCTGTGTTTAATCCTCCTCCAAAGGTGCAGAGTGCCGTTATCCGTATGACCCGGAATGATGTTACTGACCTCGGATGCGACGAACAGCTCTTCAAACGTGTTGTAAAGACCACCTTCAATCAGCGTCGTAAGATGTTGAGGGTGTCTCTTCGACAGATCTTTGATGCCAATCATCCTGCCTCGCCTTCCTTCTTCGAGGACGAGATGATGACCCGGCGCCCGGAGCAGCTCTCTATCCAGGAATTCATCGAACTGACAAATAAAGTCTCTACAGAGTTAGGCTAATCTAAAAGTTTGTGAAATATTTGGTGGTATCGCAAAAACTTCATATATTTGCAGAAAATATTCGCTGGCCTTTAAATGAAGTATGTGTCACTACCCGGAATTGTAGCCGTTTCTCCTTTGAAAGAGGGAGAACGTAACCTTTCGTTTTATCTGGCGATGGAAGAGTATCTGGCTCGTAACAGCAGCGAGTCGGATTTGTTTTTTATGTGGCAGGTAGAGCCCAGCGTGATCTTCGGACGTAATCAGGTGGCGGAGAATGAGGTTAACCTCGAGTACTGCAAACAGCATAATATCAAGGTCTATCGCCGCAAGAGTGGGGGAGGGTGTGTCTATGCCGACAAGGATAATCTGATGCTATCGTTCATCACCTCTGAACAGAATGTCGGCTTTGCCTTCAACAGGTTCGTGAACATGGTACTGCTGATATTGCGCAAACTCGGCATCAGCGCCACTGGCACCACTCATAATGACATCATGATAGGCGATAGGAAGGTGTGTGGCACAGCATGTTATCATCTTGGCGAGAAGAGTATCGTGCATAGTACTATGCTCTATGACACTAATATGGACCACATGCTCAATGCCATCACCCCCAGCAAGGAGAAACTTCAGAAGAAGGGTATTGAGAGTGTCCGCCAGAGGATAACCCTGCTTAAAGAATATACTCCAAAGACCCTCGATGAGGTGAAGGCTCTTATCCTTGAAACCCTATGCGATGGTGAACTGATTCTCTCCGAGGAAGATGTGAGAAGGATTGAGGCTTTAGAGCAGACATATCTGAAAGAAGACTTTATTAATTTATTACAACAATAATCTATGGCAATAAAACAAGAACTTGAAAAGAAAGACAAGGTAACCTGCTTGCACGACAAGCACATCTCCTTGGGAGCAACGATGGTGTCGTTCGGAGGTTTCGACATGCCATTGCTCTATCAGAGTGCCGGTATCGCCCCTGAGCATACGGCAGTGCGCGAAAAAGTGGGACTCTTCGATGTCTCTCACATGGGCGAGGTGACGGTTAAGGGCAAGGATGCCGAGCGTTATGTGCAGCATATCTTCACCAACGATATTGCTGGTGCCCCTGTGGGTAAGATCTATTATGGTATGATGTGCTACGAGAATGGTGGAACTGTCGACGACCTGTTGGTGTATAAGATGGGTGAGAACGACTTCTTCCTCGTCATCAATGCCGCCAATATCGATAAGGACTGGGCTTGGATGCAACAGAATGCCCAGGGTTTCGACATCGACCTTCAGAACCGTAGTGACTTCTATGGCCAGATAGCCATCCAGGGTCCTGAGTCTGAGCATATCGTGGAGACGGTATTAGGCATCCCGTGTGCAGAGCTGACGTTCTACACCGTTAAGACTGTTGGCGATGTTATCATCTCCCGTACTGGCTATACTGGTGAGGATGGATTCGAGATCTATGCCTCTCACGACTATATCCGTGAGTGCTGGGACAAGCTGATTGATGCAGGAGTACAGGCTTGTGGCTTAGGATGTCGTGATACCCTGCGCTTCGAGGTGGGACTGCCTCTCTATGGCGATGAACTCTCAGAGGATATCACTCCTATCATGGCAGGCTTGGGCATGTTCGTGAAACTCGACAAGGAGGAATTCATCGGTAAGGAGGCTCTCGCAAAACAGAAGGCGGAGGGTCCTGCAAAGAAGATTGTAGGCATCGAACTGGCAGACAAGGCTATTCCCCGTCATGGATACCCTGTTCTCAATATGGCTGGCGAGGTAATCGGTGAGGTTACCACAGGTTATCGCACCCTCTCTACCGACAAGAGCGTCTGCATGGCTCTCGTGGATACCGCATACGCTAAACTCGATACCGACCTTCAGATTCAGATCCGAAAGAAGGTCTTCCCAGGCAAAGTCGTCAAGAAACAGTTCTATAACAAGAGCTATAAAAAATGAAAGAATGAAAGAATGAAAGAATGAAAGAATGAAAAAATGAAATATTAACAACAATGAAAAGATGAATGTATATGATGAATGGTTTTCATTTTCTCATTTCTTCATTTTTTCATTATTAAAAAAAATAACTATGGCAAAAGTAATTGAAGGACTCTACTACTCAGAGTCACACGAATTTGTAAGAGTAGAAGGTGATTTTGGTTTCGTTGGTATCACAGACTATGCACAGGATGCCCTTGGCACAGTGGTTTATGTCGACATGCCCGATGTGGATGACGAAGTAGAGGCAGGTGAGGAGTTTGGTGCCGTTGAGAGCACAAAGGCCGCTTCTGATCTTATCTCTCCTGTCAGCGGTACTGTCGTTGAGGTTAACGAGGCTCTCGATGACCAGCCCGAGCTCATCAATCAGGATGCTTTCGAGAACTGGATCATCAAGGTGGAACTCTCTGACAAGGCTGATCTCGACAACCTCATGGACGCTACTGCCTACGCCGCCTTCTGCGAAAAATGAAAGAATGAAGAAATGAAAAAATGAAAAATGTATGACCCATGACAATCTTCTGTATGAATTGAGTAAAAAGTTTGCTCTGCGCATCATAAAACTCTATTCTTATTTGATAAATGAAAATCATGAACTCATTATGTCAAAGCAGGTATATAGGAGTGGAACAAGTATTGGCGCAAATATTGCAGAAAGCATGAACGCACAGAGTCGTGCAGATTTTGTAAGCAAATTGAGCATTTCTTTGAAAGAAGCAACAGAAACAAAGTATTGGCTGGAGTTATTACATGAATCAGATCATATTAGCGATACGCAGTTTGACTCAATCGTAAATGATTTGAATATCATAATTGGAACATTAGTTAACACAATAAAAAGTACGAAACAAAAAGAAAGAAATGAATAACTTTCATTATTTCATTGTTTCATTATTTCATTGTTTCATTATTTAATTTTAATTATGTACAAGTACTTTCCTCATACAGAGGATGACCTGCAGGCTATGCTGGCAAAGGCTGGGGTAAAAGACCTCGATGGCCTCTATGCCCAGATACCTGACAGCATCCGTTTCAAGGGCGACTATGACCTCCCCATGTCGATGTGTGAACTGGAGGTGCGACAGCTCTTCGAGAAGCTTGGCTCAGAAAACAAACAACTCACCTGTTTCGCTGGCATGGGCGTATATGATCATTACACCCCCTCTGTGATTCCGAGTCTGTTGCAGCGTTCTGAGTTCCTTACCTCCTACACCCCGTATCAGGCAGAGATCTCTCAGGGCACGCTCCATTATATCTTCGAGTATCAGAGCATGATGGCCGAACTCACAGGTATGGACATCTCCAACGCCTCTATGTACGATGGTACAACAGCTGCTGCTGAGGCTATGATGATGGCTGTGGCTGCTGGTAAGAAACAGAATAAGGTTCTTGTCTCTGCCGGCATTAATCCAAAGACCCGTGAGGTGCTCGACACTTACGCCCTGCATCAGGGAATAGAGTTGGAAACACTTCCTTTGAAAGATGGCGTGACCGATCTGTCAGCCGCCAATTTTGAAGGTGTTGCCGGTGTGATGGTTCAGCAACCAAATGTCTTTGGTATCGTTGAGGACTTCACCGGTTTTGCTGATGCGTGTCATGAGAACAAGGCTCTCTTCATCATCGACTCTGTTGCCTCCGACCTTGCAGTGCTGAAGACACCAGGCGAGTGGGGGGCTGATATCGCTGTTGGCGATGGCCAGAGCCTGGGAATACCTATGCTCTTCGGTGGTCCTTACGTGGGCTACATGTGTTGCACGGAGAAACTTATCCGAAAGATGCCCGGACGTATCGTGGGTATGACCAAAGATAACCGCGATCAGCGTGCCTTCGTGCTCACTCTCCAGGCTCGCGAACAGCATATCCGTCGTCAGAAGGCTACATCGAATATCTGCTCAAACCAGAGTCTGATGGCACTCTTCGTTACGATATATTGCTCCCTTATGGGCCGACAGGGTCTTAAGGAGTCTGCCGAACTCTCTTACGCTGGTGCTCATTACCTCTGCGACGAACTGCTGAAGACGGGTCGTTTCTCTTTGGTCTACGACAAGCCTTTCTTCAATGAGTTCTATGTTAAGTACGATGGCGATGCCGATACTCTCTATCAGCGTTTCATCGAGGCTGGCATCCTTGGTGGTGTCCGTTGCCAGGATGGATTCATCTTCGCTGTCACAGAGAAACGTACTAAGGAAGAAATTGATAACCTCGTAAAGATTGCAGCCCTATGAATAACCGACTTTATGGAAACCTGATTTTCGAACTCTCCAAGGAGGGGCGCAAAGGTTATAGCCTGCCAAGGAATAACTTTGGTGAGAAATACGAGGTGCCTGCATCTTTGCGTCGCGCAGAGGATGCCGCATTGCCTGAGTGCGATGAACTGACAGTGGTGCGCCACTATACCAACCTCTCGAATAATAACTTCGGTGTGGATACCGGCTTCTATCCTCTGGGATCATGTACGATGAAATATAATCCCAAGATCAATGAGGAAATGGCCGCTCTGCCTCAGTTCCAGAACCTGCATCCGTTGCAGCCTGAACAGACTGTCATTGGTGCCCGTGCTCTGGTTATCATGCTCGAGAAGTCGCTCTGTGCCCTTACAGGTCTGGCTCACTTCACATTCAAGCCATACGCTGGTGCTCATGGCGAGCTTACAGGACTGATGGTTATCGACAACTATCATCGTTCTCGTGGTGATATGGCTCGTAAGAAAGTCATTGTGCCTGACAGCGCCCACGGCACCAATCCTGCCTCTGCAGCTGTCTGCGGCCTCGAAATCATCGAGGTGAAATCGCGCGCCGATGGTCAGGTCGATCTCGCTGATCTGGAACGTCTTGTCTCTCTCGAAGGACCTAACATCTCTGCGATGATGATGACCAATCCTAATACCCTTGGTCTCTTTGAGACACAGATACCTGCCATCGCAAAGCTTATCCACGATGCGGGAGGTCTGATGTATTACGATGGTGCCAATCTGAACCCGATGCTTGGTGCTTGTCGTCCGGGCGACATGGGTTTCGACGTGATGCATATCAACCTCCACAAGACCTTCTCCACTCCTCACGGAGGTGGTGGTCCTGGTGCGGGTCCCGTTGGTGTGCGTGAGGGATTGCAGGAGTTCTTCCCGTTCGTGTCGCCTTATCATGGCAACTTCGGAGTGATGATGCGTGCCTACGCTTATATCCTCTCGTTGGGTCGTGAGAACGTGAAGCTGGTGGGTCCTCTGGCCACTCTCAATGCCAACTATATCAAAGAGTCGTTGAAGGATGTCTATGAACTGCCTATCGACACTGTATGTTGTCATGAGTTCGTGTTCGACGGTTTGAAGGATAAGTCTACCGGTGTCACCACGATGGATGTGGCAAAGCGCCTGTTGGATTACGGCTATCATGCTCCGACCATCTACTTCCCTCTGCTCTTCCACGAGAGTCTGATGATTGAGCCTACCGAGAACGAGTCGAAAGAGACTCTCGATGGTTTCATCGCTGTGATGCGTAAGATTGCCGAGGAGGCGAAGAATGATCCAGACCTGGTAAAGACAGCACCTCACGATACTCCTATCGGACGTGTCGATGATGTCCTCGCCGCCAAGCATCCTGTAGTCACCTTCAAACAAATGAAGACAGAATAATTATGTCTGAAAATGTAGATCTGATAATAATCGGTGCGGGGCCTGGAGGTTACCGCGCCGCTGAATATGCCGCCAAGCAAGGGCTGAAGGTCGTGATCTTCGAGGGCGACAACGTCGGAGGCACATGTCTCAACGTCGGTTGTATCCCTACGAAGACCTACGTCCATTCATCCACCTTCGCTGAGGCTCGTGAGCGCATGGCGCAAGTCGTTCCCCAGCTCCGTGCAGGCGTTGAGAGCATCCTCTCGCACCCCAATATCACGCTCATCCACGATATGGCGAAATTCCCCTCCTCTCGGGAGGAGGGGTTAGGGGTGGAGGCGAATAATACGGTTTATACCTCTGACAACATCATCATCGCCACAGGTTCTGAGACCAAGCTGATCCCTGTTTCCGGCCTCGATGACCCTCGCGTTGTCGACTCCACAGGCTTGCTGAATCTCGACACTCTCCCCAAGCGCCTCTGCATCATCGGTGCAGGTGTCATCGGCATGGAGTTTGCCTCTGTCTTCAGTCGCTTTGGCTCTGAGGTTACCGTTATCGAGTTCCTGAAGGAATGTCTCCCTGCCCTCGACAGCGACATCGCCAAGCGTCTGCGTAAGTACCTTGAGAAGCGTGGCATCGCCTTCAAGATGAAGACTGCCGTTGAGAATATCGCTGATATCGATGCCGACATTATCCTCATGGCTACAGGTCGCAAACCTCGAGTGCAGGCTGATTTCGCCAATGCCGGCTTCGAATACGATGAGCGTAAGGGAATCACGGTAGATGAAAACTATGCGACTACCGTTAAGGGCATCTATGCCATCGGCGATGTGAATGGAAAGCAGATGCTTGCCCATGCCGCTGAGATGCAGGCCGTCCGCGCTGTCAATCATATCCTCGGCAAGAGCGATGGTATCCGTTTCGATATCATGCCGGCAGCCATCTTCACCTCCCCCGAGGCTGCATGCGTTGGTCCTACTGAGGATCAGCTCAAGGCACAGGGCATCGACTTTGTCTGCAAGAAGTCCTTCTGGCGTGCCAATGGCAAGGCTCTTGCCATGAACGAGAGCGAAGGTCTTCTGAAGCTCTTCGTGGCTCCTTCCGACGGAAAGATCCTCGGTTGTCATGCCTATGGTGCCCATGCTGCCGACATCATCCAGGAGGTCAGTGTCCTGATGTGCAAGGATACCACCATCCACGAACTCGCGGATATGGTTCACATCCATCCCACACTCTCTGAGATACTTAAAAACGCTGCGGAATCTTAATCCGCAGCGCTGCTCGTTGCATTCCCCTCCCCTCGCAGGGGAGGGGTTAGGGGAGGAGTCAGCATCTTATCGCCAACATCATAATATCTCTTTCCTGTTGAGTATCGCCGGTAAACTTATTCAGGTTCTCCTCGATACTTACCACAAATGGCTCGGGTCTTGCGTCCGTCTTCATCGCCTGGAGTGCTGCACCAAGCATCTTGTTCTCGCCATACTGCTTGTGGTCTTTGTTCTCTGCCGTGAGCACACCTTTGTTAAATAGGTATATCATCGTGCCTTTGGCCATCTCAATCTCTCCGGACACATCCTCCAGACGGGTTATCTCCTGACCTACCATCACTGGAGCGTCATGCCCCGCATTATAGAATCTAAGCATCCTCGATGTCATGTCCATCACTCCTGCGAACATCGTCACTGGCTCATTCCAGTTTCTCGACTCGCTGATGGCCTCTACTATCTGCTGAGGCTCTGTGTGTAACATCGATGCCGTACGGAACTGTGCCTTCGCCATCGCTGCTGCCATCGACGCCTCTACGCTGTTGCCTGCCACGTCGCCGATGCAGAAGAAGAGCTTGTCGCCTATGGTGTGATAGTCGCAGATACTTGTTCCGAAGGTGCTGGTAGGTATCAGCTGGGCGTAGGCGGTGATATCCTTCGGCAGATGTGCCTCTGCGGCCTTGGCACTGCTGTTCAGGCTGTGCGCCAGTCGCAGCTCTGTCTGCTCACGCTCCTTCGACGATGCTTTCTCCTCCAGCCTTGCACACTCTTTCTTCAGCTCCTCGTGGTCTTTCTTAAGTTGTCTGTCGGCATGTCTCTGATAGTAGACATAGACCACGAATCCCAAGAACAGAAGTATGAGTGCACCAAACAGCCACATCTGTTTCATTCTCGCCTCCCTGGCATGCTGCTCGGTCACCGTCTCCACGTTCTCCACGATCGTGGCCTGCTCGGCTGCATCGAGTTTCTTTGCGAGTGCCAGTGCATTGTTGAGCGAGTCGCACACCTGCATACTTACTCTTGCTGCCGAGTCTCTGCGGCCTGCCTGTAGGTTAGCCTCGTATTTCTTCAACAGCAGGTCGTGGATATCGTCGAGTGTCATGGATTTCTTCTGAGTGTCGAGCAGCTCGTTCAGACTGTGATAGTTGTCCACAGCCTCGTCCCATCTCTCTGCGGCTGCCAGATAGTCGTTGCCCTGAATCTTTCCTTCCGGGGTCTTGCTGAATTCCGTGGCCTTGAAATCCTCGAAGGCAGCGGCGGCCTCTTCCTTCTTTCCCTGTCCCTCGAGGGCAATGGCCTTGTAGATATTGAATCGGGCTATCTGTTTGTCTATATATTTCTTGTCGGCATCTGGACGCTGCTCGTATTCGTTGATCATCTCTCCGAAATTCTCTATCCACCTCATCGCTCTCTGATAGTCTTTGGTGTAGTTACAGAAATATGCGATGTTTATCAGTCCTGCGATGGCGTTCTTATATGCCGACTCGGTATGGTTTTTCTCTATGTTCTCCTTATGTTTCTTGAATGCACGGTTAAAACCGTCACCGGCATCGCCTTCTGCCTTGCCGGTAGCCGACTGACAGCAGCCGATATATATCAGCAGGTTCACGTAGTCGCTGGTGGTGTCGCACTGCAGTTCCTCGAGTCGTTTTGCTGCCGGCTCACCTATCTTCAGTGTCCCCTCGTAGTTGCCTCTCACGCTGAGCAGGTTAGCCATTCGCGAGGCTGTCATGGCGTATATCTTCAGGTCTTCGGGTTCGGTGGATCCCTCACAGGCCTCGAGTGCTGTCTTCCAGTAGAACTCGGCCATGCGGTACATCTTCAGCCTGTCGCTGGCATAGCCTCTCCAGTAGTATGCCTCAGCTTGCGACAGACAGCCGTTCTTCTCCAGACTGTCGGCCAGTGTCAACAGCTTGTCGTAGTCTCTCTGTTTGTGGGCCGTCTCTATCGCGCGCTCTGCGTTCTCACTCTGTTCCTTGGTGGGACCGCTGCTACAGGCTGTCATCAGCATCGCCGCCATGACGAAAACTATCCAGATTCTTGATTGTTTCATACTTCTCGCTTTAGTTTTATTGTTATTTCTGTTTGCAAAGTTAACAATAAATCCCGAAACTACAAAGAATTTCGGGATTTTATTTCAATTGTTAATATCGAAGACTATCTTCCTGCGATTACCTTTCGGGCGGACTGCGAAGTGAACCCATACGGTAGAACCTCGTACCTCGATGATCAGTTCATCAAAG
>CACWLC010000022.1 GCA_902761605.1 uncultured Prevotellaceae bacterium | reverse complement strand
AGAATGTAGGCTTGTTACAAACACTCCAGTTGTAGTTGGGGTCGGCGCCTGTTGTCTCCACAGGCTCCGAAGGCTGGGCTGGTGTCGGATTGTCAATTTCAATGCATGACGTAAACACACTCGCGCCGACAATCAGAATGGCGGCCAACATCCAATTCAAATACTTTTTCATATCATCAAATATTTATAGTTATATTGTTATTAATTGCCGCCGAAGAGTTGACACCCTCGGCGGCAAGTAGCGTCGGCAAGGAATTAAGCCATTACCACTCGATGCCACTTTTTTCAGGACGCATCTTGTTGACCGTGCTGAGGGTAATTGTGCCGTCCTCGGCTATGCTGGCATGCAGCTCGCTATACGACAACTTGACATCATTCTCTAAATCTTCCTTTTTCTGAATTTTGCCATTTACACTAAATTGGTCAGTGATTGTCTGGCTGTCGAGTTTTTCGCCCTGGGCATTATAGGAGGTCACAGTATAAGACATTTCCCAATTCAGACTATAATCGCCTGCGTAAGACTCCAGACCATCCTTTATGCCATAGTGCAGGCAGATGGCTTCCTCTACGGGGAAGGTGGTGATGTCGTTTATGTTATAGTCTTCGTTCTGCTGCTCAACAAAGGTCAGCAGCTTTTTTATCTCTTTTACCTCGTTGCCGCTCTTGAGAGCAAACTTGCCCTCGAAGAAGGTGTAATTGGTCTTGGGACTTGTGATTCCGTAAATCACCTCTGCGCGCGTACATTTTTTATTATCGACGGGTGGTGTAACCGGGTCATCCGAATTAGAACACGACGTGAACACACTTGCGCCACAGATCAGGATAGTGGCGAGCATCCAATTCACAATCTTTTTCATTTTCAATTGTTATATTAGAGTGAGAACTTATAACCTAAGGTAATCTGCACCAGGTCGCTGCGCTGCTTGTCGCCTGTGCCACCGTCGTACTTGTTACATTTGGTAACAGCAATGTTGTAACGGGCATCGATCACGAAGCTACTGAATTCATAGGATACGCCAACAGGAATGGATACATTCAGTTTCTCGATATTATCCTTCACATCCTCATCATCAGCCTTGGCGTTCATCAGGAAGCCGAACTGTGCGCCTGTCTTCAGAGCCAGACCCGGAGCTACGTAGAAATTGGCAGTGAGGGGGATGTTCAGATAGTCGAGCTTAACTGTTACGTCGTTGCGCTTCCAGCCTTGCTGGGCATAGCTGAGACCTGCGGCTGCACTGAACCAGTCGTTGATGTAATACTCACCTTCCACACCGGCAATGAGTGCTGCGCGCATCTTAGGATCGTCATCACCTGCCAACTTTTTATAATCTCCAGAGAAGCTTCCTAAGGCAAGACCTACTTTAGGCTGCAAGGTGAATGTACCACTGTCGTGCAATGTCTTCTGTGCACTGGCTGTCATAGCAACTGTTGCCATGAGCAGCATCATCATCATTTTTTTCATATTTTTATTGTTTAAAATGTTAATATTCCGGTAAAAACAGTTTCTTAATATAAATTACCCCTTACTCTCCATACCTCATCGTAAAGGTCTTAATGGTGGTGAAGTTGGTGCCGTCAGATGAACTCTGCAAATAAAGATTACCCTGGAGATATTGGTTGTTGTAGGTGTCTACTATCGCCTGTATGCGGTTAATCAAGTCGTCCTGATCGACAACGGTGTTTCTGATTGACTGAATCACGCTGGTCAGCTCAGCAATGAAAGCGTCTGCTGCATCCTTATGAGACGTGATATAAGTTATATCATCGGTAAGTTTGTAGTAGACTTGTGTCTTATACTCTGTTTTTTCCTCACTGCAAGAAGTAAAAACTACATTTGTCATTGACATACAGATTAAGGCAACTGCGGCCATTAAATACTTTTTCATAATTGATAATTTGTTTATTAATATTGATTACTTAAACTTGATGTCCTTGAATTGCCATTCGGAAGAAGGGACAATGAAATCGAACTCCGTCGCATTGTCGGGCAGGGGTTGGAGTTAGTATTTTTGTGGCGCAAAGGTACTCAAAATAACCGAAACCTGAAAGGGCAAAATCGCCGCGAGCGAAGATTTTGCATTAGCTGAGACATTTTTTGCATTAGCTGAGAGTCGCTTCACACTCCAAATTTGACCATTCACACATTTTCAACCTCAATTCAAGCATTTTCGACATCGGCAACCGCCGACAAAATAGCAAAAAATAACAAAACTTTTTTTGAAAACATACCTGATTTCACTGAAAAAGTAGTAATTTTGCGGCGTAAATAATAAGAACGATATGCCTGAACAGATAACTCCATTGTCAGTATTGTATCTTCAGCTCCACGGCGCAGGAACAGCTGTGTGCGTCGTGCTATTCCTCTACCTGCTGTTGTGTCGGGGTAAGGCTATCGCGCCCGACATCACGCCACCCGCACGACTTCGTCGCTGGACAGCGGCATTATTCGGCATCATGGCCCTGGTCCACGTCTGGTGGATACTGTTCTACACATACTCGGACGACAACCGCTCGGTGATTTACGGGCTGCTCGTCGCGATGGACTGCATGACTCTGCCCCCCGTCTTCATCGGCACACTGCTGAACATGCTGCAGGACCGACGACGACCGCAGTGGTTCTTTGTAGTGGCCCTGGCGCCCTGCGCGGTGTTTGCAGTGCTGCAGACCGCCCTGCCATCCAACGACCTCACAACCCCGAACATGATCTATGGGCTGGTACTCGCAGTGGCCTTTATTATATATATGGTGGTTGCGGTGAGACAATATGGGCGGTGGCTGCGCGACAACTACGCCGACTTGGAGCACAAGGAGGTGTGGGTCAGCCTTGCGCTGCTCATCGGCCTCATGTTACTGCTCATGAGCTATGAATATACCGATAGCTACGTGATGTCAACTATCGCTCATCTCACAGGATTCCCACTGGCGGGCCTTCTGCTGTGGCGGGTGGAGACATTGCCGCAGCTGGATAAAGCGGCAGAGCGCGAGGACGACATCCTGCCGGAGGCAGAGACAATCCCTGAGCCCCTCCCTGTTAGTGATGCTTTATCCCATATCGGCCAACTGCTTGCGAAGCACTGTGAGGACACGCAGCTCTACCTGCAACCAGACCTGACTCTGACGCAACTATCGACAGCCATCGGCGTGAACCACTACTATCTCAGCCAGTATTTCGCCAGTCAGGATATAAGCTATTATGCCTACATCCACGACCTACGGGTCCGTCACTTCATAGCCCGCTACCGCGAGCTTACATCTGCCCATGTGCCCATCGTCGCCCAACAGTTGGCCCACGAGAGCGGCTATCATAGTTACAGCACCTTCAGCACTGCCTTCAAGCAGCGCATGCATAAGAGCGTCACCGCCTGGATGCGCGAAGAGGTATTAACCCCGATGTGACATTACTTCTGTCTGTTGCGCCAGAGCTGGGTCATGTCCTCGAGAGTCTTGCCCTTGGTCTCAGGAACAAGCTTCCAGACGAAGAGAGCAGCGATGACGCAGATGATGCCATAGAGACCATAGGTGAACCAATGGCCGAAACCATCGCCCTCTGTAAGCTGCATGTTGAACATTGGTACAAACGAGCTTGACACGATGAAGTTGGATATCCACTGGAAGGCAACTGCGATGGCTACTGCAGCACCACGGATGGTGTTGGGGAAGATTTCTGCAATAAGAACCCAGCAGATAGGACCCCAAGAGAACATGAACGACGCTGAATAGATGAGCAGAGAGGCTGCTGTGATGAGTTCCATGCCTGCATGACCGAATGTTACAGCCACACCGAAGGCTCCTAATGCCATGCCTAAAGAACCGGAGATGAGCAGAGGCTTGCGACCCCACTTCTCGACAGTAAACACAGCCACGAGGGTGAAGGAGATATTGATGATACCCATGAATACGGTCAGCATCATCGGGTCGTCCATGCCCATGTCACCGAAGATACGTGGAGCATAGTAGAGCACCGCATTGATACCTACTGCCTGCTGGAATACAGAGAGCATGATACCTACGAAGATACACATCGCACCATAGGTCATCAGTTTCTCGGTCTTTACCACCATGGTGTCCTTGATGTCCTGAAGGATCTGTGCTGCCTTGCTGCTGCCGTTGATCTTGGCGAGGATGCCAAGAGCCTTATTGTCCTGACCGATACTTACAAGATAACGTGGAGTCTCTGGAACGAAACAGATAAGCAGAGCGAAGAGACCTGCGGGAACAGCCTCACTACCAAACATATAGCGCCAACCAGTTTCTACCGTCCATACTGCTCTTGGATCAAGAGCGGCAAGTCCCTTACCCATATCCTCTACTACGGGCTGGATATGATCGCCAAGGATAAAGAAGTTAACGAAATAAACCACCAGCTGACCGAAGATAATGGCAAACTGGTTCCAGCTTACGAGCATGCCTCGGATATTTGATGGAGCCACCTCACCGATATACATTGGGCAGATGGCTGATGCCAGACCTACACCGATACCACCGATGACACGGTAGAAGTTAAACATGATAAGCAGAGAGTAAGTAGGCTCGCCGTAGTTGAAGAACAGGAACTCTGGGTCCATCGAGCCGAGGGCTGAGATGAAGAAGAGCAGACCTGCGATGATAAGTGACTTCTTACGGCCAAGGTTGGTGGCAAGGAATCCAGAGAGAGCTGAACCGATGATACAGCCTATTAGGGCAGAGGCAGAGGTGAAGCCATGCCAACCGTCGGTATAGGCAAAATCCTTTGCTTCCATGAAAAACGCCTGGAGACCCTTCTCGGCTCCAGAGATAACAGCTGTGTCGTAACCGAACAGCAGACCGCCCAATACGGCGACCATTACGATACTGATTAGGTAAGATTTGCTACCTTGTTCTGATTGTTGCATAATAAAGATTCGAAAAAATTTTTGTGCAAAAGTAAGGTTTTTCTTCGAAATTACCAAATATTTTGCTCATATTGAATACTTTTTTTACCAAATATTTGTCAGTATCATAAAAAATGCCTAATTTTGTAACTTGAATAGGTCCCGATAATAAGAAACGAGCGATGAGAAAACTGATATCACTACTCCTTATGACCATTACTACTGTTTCAGTAATGGCACAGTCATCGTTAATTCCAGATATGAAGTTCCGTAGGCTTGACACGCAGAACGGACTTTCGTCGTCACAGATTAACTGTATCTTCAAAGACTCACGTGGCTATGTCTGGATAGGCACTCCTTATGGATTGAACCGTTATGACGGATATCGTGTCAGGACCTTTTACTCAAACAAGCGCGATACAACCACCATGCGCGACAACTACACAGACCGTATATATGAGGATAAGTACGGCCAGCTGTGGTTGCGTCAGGGCATGAACTACTGTATCTACAATCCTGAGAATGAAACCTTTGAGCGCAATGCTTCGAGAGTGTTGGCCGAGATGGGTGTAGAAGTGGGCGTAGAGTGGCTTCATATCGACTCAAGGAAGAATATCTGGGTGAAAGGATTTGATGACGGAATATACTGCCTCCACCCGAAAGAGAAGAAGGGATACAATGTTACAAAGATAAATAAGGGATACGGGATGAATGAGTTCCATCCTGACTGGGGTATCTCTAATGTTGCGGAGCTCGGAGAGTGGCTCATCGTGCTTACAAACAAGGGCCACATGTTAGCTCTTAATGGAGAGAAGGGAGAAGTGGACTGGGTGGATAACTGGATGCACGATCATGGCAGTCCTGAGAATCAGGAATA
The DNA here is from genome assembly GCA_902761605.1 of uncultured Prevotellaceae bacterium. Lineage (GTDB taxonomy): Bacteria > Bacteroidota > Bacteroidia > Bacteroidales > Bacteroidaceae > Prevotella. Next base: position 30,013 of record CACWLC010000022.1, on the reverse strand, counting down.
TCGCATTGTCATAGACAATGAAGAAAACTACTGGTGCTCGGTTCTCGACTATACCTATATATATATTAAGAAAGAGAAGAAATGGTATACCACCTTGGGAGAGTACTTAGCTGCTCACGGCATCGAGGGTGTGCCAGGACCTCTGATGGTATGGAACATTATCATCGACAAGAACGATTGGCTATGGCTTGCCTGCGACCATGACGGTCTTGTTGTGGTTGACCTTAAGGGGAAACAGTGGAAACAGTTTCTTAATAACAAGTATGACGAGACAACCATCAGCGATAATACCCTCCGCTACCTTCTGAAGACCAACGACGGCAGTGTGTGGATAGGCACATATAAGAACGGTGTCTGCCAGTATGTGCCAGGTCTTTCGAGTCTGAGGACAGTGGAGCTGGGTGACATCACTACAGCCAGTGAGGATAAGTACGGCAACTACTGGGTGGGTACAAACGATGACGGTATCAAGGTGTATAACCCCAAGACGGGCGAGGTGATCAGTCATTATACCAAGGATAACAGTAACCTTGCCAGTAACATCGTCGTTGGCTCATGGCCTTCGAAGGATGGCTCATTGTGGTTTGGATCATATAACGGCGGTCTTACGCACTGTATTCCCTCTGACCCCTCGCATGCCACTGTGGTGAACTACCAGGCTACGGATAACGGGCAGGGACTTGCCAACAACAGCGTGTGGGCACTTACTGAGGATAAATGGGGCCGGATGTGGTTCAGTACCCTCGGAGGAGGACTTCAGATGCTCGACCCCAAGACTCAGAAGTATCATACCTGGAACACTCAGAACAGTCAGATTCCAGGCGACTACCTCACTTCTGTGGGATGGACAAAGAAAGGCTGGCTGATAACTGGCACAAGTAATTACTACTCTCTTGTTAATCCAGTGAGCAAGAAGCTTGTCAATCAGACTATCCCCGATTCACCGGATATAACTGTAAACATCAATACCACCAATTATGTCATCGAGGATAGTCGTGGTATCATCTGGCAGGGATCAACGTCAGGACTAACCGTCTATGACCCCAAGACAAAGTTCATCACCATGCTCGATATGACCAATGGTCTGTATGGCTCTACCATCAACTCGATAATTGAGGATAAGAAGCATAATATATGGGCTGTGACCGATCATGGCGTGACAAATATCGTGCCCATAAAACAGGATGATGGCACGTGGCAGTTTAATATCCGCAGCTATAACAGCCGTGACGGACTCCAGAAGGCTGTATACAACCAGCGCTCAACATTCCTTACCCGGGATGGAAAGGTGCTCATTGGCGGACAAGGTGGTCTGGATATCATAGACCCGGCAAAACTTCTGGAAGAACGCAATGAAGAGCATGTGGTATTCAGTGGACTGCAGATATTCGATCAGGATATTGCCGTGGGTCAGGAGTTTGACGGACGTGTGATACTTGATGAGGCTCTTGATGTGTGTCGTGAACTGTCGTTGAAGTTTAATGACCAGTTTACCATCCAGCTTGCCACCAGTGAGGTAAGTGTCAAAAACAACAGGCGATTTGCATATAAGCTTGAGGGATTCAACGAGAACTGGGTGAAGACCTCTGAGCTCAACCCTAATATTACCTTCAACTCACTTCGTGCTGGTTCATACACCCTCTGCGTGAGGATACTGAAAGAAGACGGTACATTCGGTTCTGAAGAGAGCCAGCTTGAGATAACTATCCGTCCGCCATTGTATCGCACTCGTTGGATGGTGCTCCTCTATATGGTCATTATTGCTGCTGTAGCTTTCTTCTGGCGTAAGAGGTTCCTCAAAAAGCAGCATGAGAGGATGGAGATGGAACAACTCAGGCGCGATACTGAGAAGAAACAGTGGATGAGCGAGATGCGCAAGCAGATGCAGGAGGAGATGAGACTGTTTAAGGAGAAAGAGGGAAAGGTGCATGTGCCAGATGAGAACGGAATTGTTGAAGCCGTGGAAGAAGAGGAGGTGATGGAAAGACAGAAAGTTGACCTTGTGCCTCTCTTCCGTATGGCCTGCGATGACTTTAGGGCTCCTAAGGACAAGGAAATCAATGTGCTGTTCTTCCCGTTTGTAGATGACTTATATGTCATGGGCGACCGCAAAAAGCTGGGTGAGATGCTCAGTATCCTTCTAAATAACGCAGCCAACTTCTCTCCATCGAAGAGTAAGATTAAAGTGTTCCTTGAGAAGAAGGACGACAATGCTGAGCTTCGTGTTGCCGACAGTGGCATAGGAATCCCAAGTGAGGCGATGGCTACCCTCTTTGATGAGATCATTGGCGATGATGACACTCTCAACCTGCATAAGGTGTTTGACATTGTGCTTGGTCATAACGGAACTATCCGTGCTGAGGAGAATCAGGGAGGAGGCACAGTGTTTGTCATCGAGATTCCGTCTGGAATGAATATTCCGGTAGAGGATGCGGTGATAATGGAGGAGTGAAGAGAAATATAGATTAAGAAATATTCCAAGGTATAAACAATGAAAAAACTACTATTGATTGGATCTGCGCTGATGATGGCTGGAATGGCTATGGCAGCAGATGTAAAGACAGAAGGAAACGGTGTGACAATTATTCCTGACGGTGGTCAGGCAAAGGTTATCCGTCTCGAAGTGATGAATGGGAACATTATCCGTGTGCGTGCTACTTCCAAAGAGGCACTGCCCCAAAAACCGGCATCGCTGATGATTGTTCCTCAGACAGCTCCTGCTAAGGGCTCGTATACCATCAATGAGGATAGTGCCAATGTGGTTGTAAAGGCTAAGAACGTTAAGGCTGTGGTAGCTAAGGCTACTGGCGAGATAACCTTCTTCGACGAAGATGGTAATCAGTTTCTGAAGGAAGCCAAGGACGGAAAGAAGTTCTGGGACTTTACTGTTCCTGAGCGTGAGCTGGGTAGGAGGAACGGATATACTGTACCTGAGGAACATAAGCATGGTCTCTCATGGCAGATGAAGTTTGACAGCCCTGCTGATGAGGCTTTCTACGGTTTGGGTCAGCACCAGAGCGAGGAGTTTAATATGAAGGGCAAGAACGAGGATCTCTTCCAGTATAATACAAAGGTAAGTATCCCGTTTGTGCTGTCGAATAAGAACTACGGTATCCTTTGGGATTCGTATAGCTATTGCCGCTTTGGTAATCCTAATGACTATCTCCAGCTGAATCGTGCCTTTAAGCTTTATGACAGGAATGGTAAGGAGGGTCATCTGACAGGAACTTATATCGACGCACAGGGCAAGAGGCTTGTTCGCGATGAGGATTCTATCTATTATGAATATGGTACACCCGCGAAGTCTGAGATAGCTTTGAAGACTGATAATGGCGGTATCAAGAATTTCCCCAAAGGCTTCAACCTGATGGGAGCCAATGTTACCTACGAGGGCTTTATCGAGCCAGAGTGTTGCTGTAAGGCCCAGGGCAAGAAGGGTAAGAAGCATATGCAGCTCTATCAGTTTGTGCTTTATTATTCAGGATATGTGAAGGTGTATATCGATGGTAAGGAGGTTGTTCCTGAGCGTTGGCGTACTGCCTGGAACCCAAATACCTATAAGTTCTCTACCGAGTTGCAGAAGGGCAAGCGTGTGCAGTTGCGCATAGAGTGGCGTCCTGATGGTGGTGAGGCTTACTGTGGATTGCGTGTATCTGAGCCACGTAGTGCCGAGGAGCGTGGAAAGCTGAGTGTTTGGAGTGAGATGGCTAAGGATATGGACTATTACTTCATTGCTGGTGAGAATCTCGATGAGGTGGTTTCAGGCTATCGTACACTTACAGGAAAGGCTTCACTCTATCCTAAATGGGTACTTGGTTTCTGGCAGAGTCGTGAGCGTTATAAGACTCAGGATGAGATCGAAGGAACATTGGCAGAATTCCGTAAGCGTCAGATTCCTATCGATAACATTGTTCAGGACTGGAACTATTGGCCAGAGGATCAGTGGGGAAGTCATAAGTTTGAGGAGTCTCGCTATGCTAACCCACAGCAGATGCTCGACAATGTTCACAAGATGCATGGTCGCTTTATGATCTCTGTATGGCCTAAGTTCTATTGCAATACCGATAACTATAAGGAACTCGATGCTAAGGGATGGATGTATGTTCAGAGTCCTACTGATGATATCCACGACTGGGTAGGTCCTGGCTATAAGAATGGTTTCTACGATGCCTATGATGCTGGAGCTCGCAAGATGTTCTGGCGTCAGATGGACGAGAATCTCTATACAAAGTATAATCACGATGGTATTGCAGGAGTTGATGCCTGGTGGATGGATGCTTCAGAGCCAAATGTGCGCGATTGCACCCCAATGTGGTATCGCAAGGCTCTCTCTGGTCCTACTGCTTTAGGCACATCAACAGAGTATTTCAATGCTTATTCTACCGTAAATGCTGATGCTATCTATAATGGTCAGCGCTCGGTATGGAAGGGTAAAAAGAATGAGCCTCGCGTGTTCCTGTTGACACGTAGTGGATTTGCTGGAGAGCAGCGCTTCTCTACAGCTACTTGGAGTGGTGATATCGGTACCCGTTGGGAGGATATGCGTGCTCAGATGACAGCTGGTCTGAACTATTCTATCTCAGGTGTTCCTTTCTGGGGTATGGATCAGGGCGGATTCTGTGTTGAGAACCGTTATGTGGCTGCTCAGCAGTTGTTCGACAAGAGTGGGGTAGAGAATGAAGACCTCAAGGAGTGGCGTGAACTGCAGACTCGTTGGAACCAGTTCGGTACCTTTATTCCTCTCTTCCGCTCACATGGTCAGTGGCCATTGCGCGAGATATGGAACATAGCTACCGATGAGCATCCCGCTTATAAGTCATTTGTTTATTACGATAAGCTTCGCTATCGCTTGATGCCATACCTCTATTCTATGGCAGGTTGGGCACACTTCAAGGATTATACCCTGATGCGCCCATTGGTGATGGACTTCAATGGTGATAAGGAAGTTGAGAATATCGGCAACCAGTGGATGTTCGGTCCTGCCCTGATGGCTTGTCCTGTAGGCTATTACAAGGCTCGCAACCGTTCGGTTTACTTCCCAGTGGATTGCGGCTGGTATAACCTCTATACCAATGAGTATATCGAGGGAGGGCAGAATCTCATCGTTGATGCCCCATACGAGCAGATACCTGTATTTGTTCGCGAGGGAGCCATCATTCCATTCGGACCAGAGATGCAGTGGAGTGATGAGAAACCCGCAGAACTCATCAACCTTTATGTCTATGCAGGACAGGATGGTAAGTTCCAGCTCTATGAGGACGAAGGCACCAATTACAACTACGAGAAGGGCAAGTATGCCACTATTGATATCGAGTATGATGACGAAGACCGTACTGTCAGCTTCTCAGCACGAAAGGGTAATTTCCCCGGTATGTTGAAGAATCGTCGCTTCAATGTGGTGCTGATTACAAAAGACGCTCCAAAACCACTTGAGCTGGATAATCCGCAAGGAAAGTTGGTTACTTATAACGGCAAAGCCGTGAAGGTTCAGCTATAGGCTGAATAGACTGACCTTAACCATAGAGGGTGCACGATTCTGGTGCACCCTCACTTTTAAAAAACTACTAAAACATCATGATGAATATGAAGAAACGACTGATAATTCTTTTTGCTGCTGTCATCGTAGGTATGGCTGTGCAGGCACGTGAGAGAGTGAACTTTGATAAAGGGTGGAAGTTTATCTTGGCAGATAAGCCAGAGATGGCTCAGGCAGACTTTGATGATTCTGAGTGGAGGACACTCGATGTGCCTCATGACTGGGCCATTGAAGGTGATTTCTATGTAGGTAATCCCAGTGGTGCCGGAGGTGGCGCACTTCCTGGCGGCATAGGATGGTACAGGAAGATGCTGGAAATCTCTCATTTCTCACCTCTCACCTCTCGCTACTATCTTGAGTTTGATGGTGTTTATATGAATTCTACGGTATTTGTGAATGGTCAGAAGGTTGGATTCCGTCCTTATGGGTATTCCAGCTTCGAGTATGATATCACGGAATATCTTAAAGAAGGAAGAAACATCGTGGCGGTTAAGGTAGATAATTCCGATCAGCCTAATTCCCGTTGGTATAGTGGCTGCGGTATCTATCGTCATGTATGGCTCACTAAGACAAACCCCGTCCATGTAAAGCATTGGGGCGTATTTGCCGATGCCAGGGTAGTTAAGGGTAAAGGAAAGGTTAACATCGAGGTGGCGATTGACAATGTCACAAAGTATCCTGACCCCGGTGTGACAAATACACTTATCGCTCCCAATGGTAAAGTGGTAGGAAAATCTAAGGGCGTAAAGTCTTCCATCTCTATCAGCAAGCCTGTGCTCTGGAGCTGTGAGACCCCCAATATATATAAGATACTTACGGAAGTGACGGTTGGTGGCAAGGTGGTAGACACCTATGAGACCACTACAGGATTCCGCGATTTCAAGTTTGATGCAAAGACGGGCTTCTGGCTCAATGGCAAGAACTTCAAACTCAATGGTGTCTGTGAGCATCATGACTTCGGATGTCTTGGTGCTGCCCTCAACGAGGATGCCCTGCATCGTAAACTTACGAAACTGAAGGCGATGGGAGTGAACTCTATCCGTAGTTCGCATAATCCTCCGACACCGGAGCTCTTGAATATGTGTGACACCATGGGACTCATAGTCATGGACGAGAGTTTTGATATGTGGCGCCGCAGAAAGACACAGAATGACTATGCCCGTTTCTTTGATGAGTGGCATGAGCGCGACCTCACTGACTTAATACTTAGAGACCGTAATCACCCATCAATTCTGATGTGGTCAATAGGTAATGAGGTTCTGGAACAGTGGTCTTCGGCTGAGGCTGATACCCTCACCCTTGAACAGGCCAACTTGATTCTTAATGCTGGTCACGATGCATCTACACTTGCCAAGGATGGTGAACTCTCTGTACAATCCCTACTCACCCAGCATCTGGCAGAGATTGTGAAGCGTTATGACACTTCGCGCCCCATTACTGCAGGCTGTAATGAGCCATCGCCTAATAACCATCTCTTTAAGAGTGGCGCTATAGATATCATAGGCTTTAATTATCATCACCAGTGGGTCCCAGGGGTGCCTAAAGAGTTCCCTGATAAACCCTTTATCTTCTCTGAGAGTGTCTCTGCCCTACAGACTCGCGGTTTCTATATGATGCCATCAGACAGTATTTACCGCGCTCCTAAAGAGTGGTGGATGCCTTATACTGATCCTACATTTATGTGTTCGTCATATGATAATATGTCGGCTTCATGGGGATCAACCCATGAGGAGACTTGGGATGTGGTGAAGCATACACCATATGTGGGTGGTCAGTATATATGGACGGGCTTTGACTATATCGGAGAGCCTACACCATACGGATTCCCAGCTCGCAGTTCATATTTCGGCATCATCGACCTTGCCGGATTCCCCAAGGATACCTATTATATGTATCAGAGTGAATGGACTCAGAAGCCCATGTTACACCTCTTCCCTCATTGGAACTGGGTGCCAGGTGATTATATCGATATGTGGTGTTACTATAGTGGCGCTGATGAGGTGGAGCTGTTTATTAATGGTGAGAGCCAGGGAATAAAGAGGAAGGATGCGTCTTCAAATGATCCACTTGTATCTGAGTATCACGTAGGTTGGCGCGTTACCTTTGACCCGGGCGAGGTTAAGGCAGTGAGTAGGAAAGACGGTAAGGTGGTTTGTGAGCAGGTCATAAAGACAGCTGGTGCACCTGATCATATCCGTCTGTCAGTAGACTATAAGGGTAAGGAGACCACCTTTATCACTGCCGAGGTGGTGGATAAAGACGGTAACCTCTGTCCTTGGGCAGATGATCTGATATATTTCATCTATGAAGGCGAGGGTGGAATCATTGGTACGGATAATGGTTGCCAGACTTCTATGGAGAACTTTAAAGCACCTCAACGTAAGGCTTTCTTCGGAAAATGCCTCGTCGTAGCCAAAGGAAAAGGATCTGTCACTGCAAAGTCAGCAACACTTAAGCCTACTTGGATTGAGATTGATTAGTAGAGCTTTCATAAGCGATGAAATCATTGGGAAGCTCTATTACGAACCTTGCGCCTGGACCATAGTTTGTGTCCAGGCGTACTGTTCCTCCCAGACGCTCAATAAGGGCACGACATAATGGAAGACCAAGGCCCAGACCTTCCTTGAAGGAGTCTAGTTTCACAAAACGGTCGAAGATGCGGTCAGCCTCTTCCTTAGGGATACCGCTGCCTGTATCTTCTACGGCGATGAGCACTTTTCTCTCTTTCGCCTTTGCCCTCAGGGTGACAGAGCCTTTGGGGGTGTTCTTTATTGCGTTGTCGATAAGTGTGGCAACGGCACGCTTCAACAATGTGCGGTTGGAGAGAATAATAAAATCATTGTCGAGAGAAGACTCTATCTTAATCTCCACGTCGGATTTCATAACTCCGTGATGGTCGCCTAAGAGCTCGTTAAGGAGGCTGTTTACGCTTACCTTATCCTCTCTTGCAGCAACATTAGTAGACTCGCTGTAAGACAATTCAAGCACCTCGTCGATAAGTGATGTGATCTGAAGAGTGTTCTTCTGTATCATATCTGCCATATGCTGGCGCTCTTTTGTTCCGTGGGCAAGATCTGGATCAGAGATGACCTGTGCAAACCCACTGATGATATTCAATGGTGTACGGATCTCATGGCTAACATTCTGTATAAATGCAGTCTTCATCTGGTCTGACTCCAAAGCATGGTCGTAGGCCACTTTCAGTTCTCTGAAATGACGCTTTCGGCTATAAACGATATATGTAAGTGCTACAACAAGCAGTGTGAGCAATAATATCCCCACGAGTAGTCCAATGAACTGTGCACGGCTGGTCTTTTTCTCTGCCTCGAAAAGTGACAGTTGCTCACGGATGCCCTGCATGCTGTTTATAAGTACCACATTGGTTATGGAGTCCTGTGAGGTATAATGCTTGTGAAGAGCCTTATAAGCGTCCTCCCATCGTCCTGCATGTTCGTAGATAAGAGAGATGGCTTCCCCCCCTTCATCGCCAAGATCTCTTGCAGCCAGTGCTACAGCCTCATCTGTCTTTCCTGTCGCAGCAAGGTAATAAACTTCCATAGAGCGCCCGTGAACAGTGCTTTTACCTTCATCAACGCCTTTCTTATATTCCTTGTAGCCTTCGAGGAATCGGGGAATGTCGCCTCTGTTGTAGTAGCTGAGTATCTTTCGCGTCTCTATGTCGAAGACACGTTCTGGTGAATATTTCTTAGCTATCTCCTTCGCCCTGTCGAGTAGTCTGATGGCTTCATCTGGGTCATCGTCGAGTTCCACATTTACGATATTCATATAGATAGGTGGCATGCTCTCCCAGTAGCCGTATTTCTCCATCTCACTTATGACGTGATAGAAATTCTCCTTGGCAGTGGCATTATTACCGCAATAGTGGTTAATGTGTCCGAGCATGTTGTAAGCCATATACATCTCTTTCTCGAGACCTTTCTCCCTCAACTCTGATGAAAGCTTGTAAGCCAGCGTATAAGCTTCATAGATATGTTGTTGGTTCATCAGGAAGACTATTTCATTACATCTTTGGGTGTAATAAGCATGCAGGTCGTTTTTGCTTAGGCAATATTCTTCCAGTCGGTATATTATAGGGAAGAAACGTGCACTGTCGGCATCATTGAAGGCACGGCTCATGGAGTCACGAAGTTCTTTGAACCTCGGATCGTCTTTCAGGTCATTGGCTGCTTTTACGGGGTTCAGGCAAATGATTGTGAATACCGTAAGCAATATTGTTCTTATTATTTTCATTATTGTTAGCTAATATCAATATGCAAATATAGGCATTCTTTTTAATATAATGAAGAAAAGAACCTATTTTTTTGTTTTTTTTGTAATTCCTTGCCGATTTATTTGTATCTTTGCCGACGAAATGGAGATCTCACCTATAGCATATTTCCGTTCACCCATGAAGTCGAAGTTCGGCATTCCACGACAGAGCGGACTCGTCAGTAACCTGGCGGGAAGTGTTGTCTTTGAGCCTGATTATCGCAGGATGGAGGCAATAAGGGGGCTGGAGGACTTTGACTATCTGTGGATTATATGGGAGTTCTCTGATGGGAGATGGAAGAAGGAAGATGGAAAACTCACGTCGAGACCTCCGAGACTTGGTGGTAACAAAAGGCTTGGAGTCTTTGCCACGAGGTCACCCTTCCGACCTAATAATCTTGGACTCTCATGTGTGAAGATAGACCATATTGAGGAAGATCTCAGGCTGGGGCCTGTGATATATGTTCGAGGTGCCGACCTTATGGACGGTACTCCTATCTATGACATCAAACCCTATGTTGCTTATGCTGATGCCCATGCTGATGCCAGAAGCGGATTTGTGGATAAGACAGAGTGGAAGGGTCTTGGTGTGGACATGCCGGAAGAGATATGTAGACTGTTTCCCGAGGAAGAACTTGCTGCATTGAAGGATATCTTAGCCCTCGACCCTCGTCCACGTTATCAGGATGATCCTGAACGGGTGTATGGCATGCCCTTTGGTAAGTATGACGTGCGCTTTAGAGTAGTGAAAAACGTGTTAAAGGTGACAGGATGTGTGGTAATATGAAAAAAAATGCGTACCTTTGTCCGCGAAACCATTAGAACAAGATATGAAGAGACTGTATCAGATATTGCCCCTTGCGGCTCTTTTGCTGTTGACGGGCTGTTCCCAAAAGAAGAAGAGCGATGATATTATCGCTACAAAACCGGAAGTTGTAAAGCCTCAGGCTCCTATTCGTATGCAGGAGTATAAGCAGACTACTGATGTAGCATGGCTTGGTAAGAACTATCAAGTAGAAGTACACCGTGTGGCTGATGACAGCCTGAAGATGGTAAAGGATGAAAACGGACAGAAGTTCGTTGACAACCGTATCTCTGTCAAGGTGATGCGTTCTGATGGTTCTGTGTTCTTCAGCCGGTCATTTACCAAGGCTGCCTTTGAGTCATACCTTAATAATGACTATCGCCGGACTGGTGTGCTCGAAGGTCTTGTATATGATAAGGTAGAGGGTAATAACCTCTTCTTTGCTGCCAGTGTCAGTCATCCTCAGACAGATGAGTATATCCCTCTCGTTGTGTCAGTAAGCAATTTCGGCGAGGTGGGAATACGTCTCGACACCGATCTTGATACAAATGGTGGAAACGAGGCCAATGCTGATGATGACGAACAATAAATACACTTTCGACAATGTCATTCGTGGTATCCTTTGGGCTATCATCATAACTGGTGTTGTCATGCTGCTCAATCGTCTGAGTAGTGTGCTGGTGCCTTTCTTCCTCGCTTGGCTTATAGCGTATCTGCTTTTCCCGTTGGTGAAGTTCTTCCAGTATCGTTGTAAGATGAAATACCGTATATTAGGCATCCTCTCGGCGTTTCTGGTTACCGGCCTCGTGCTCACAGGTGTATTCATGTTGATGATTCCACCTATGGTGGAGGAAAGCTTCAGAGTTAAGGATCTGCTATTGGAATATATAGGAACCAACGAGACCGTCAGCAATATTCCTGGTATGGTACATCAGTATGTGCGCGAACATCTCAGTGTGGAGGAAATTCAGGCAATAGTTACCCAGGGCGGATTCCTTGATGCAATAAAGGCCACTGTTCCTAAGTTGTGGGATGTCATAACTCAGTCGATAAGCATAGTATCGAGTGTGTTTACACTGACGATGGTAGTGCTTTATACCTTGTTTATTCTCCTTGATTATGAGGATATATGTAGCGGATGGCCTAATCTCCTGCCGGAGAAATATCGTCAGTTCGCTAAACAGCTGGTGGGCGATGTGGAGGACAGTATGAATAAGTATTTCCGAGGTCAGGCTATGGTAGCTCTTTGTGTGGGTATACTCTTTAGCATCGGATTCCTGATTATCGGGTTCCCGATGGCTGTGGGACTCGGAATGTTTATCGGGCTTCTTAATATGGTGCCTTATCTGCAGCTGTTGGGTTTTATTCCCACGATACTCCTTGCCATCGTTAAGGCTGCTGATACAGGACAGAACTTCTGGATAATACTGCTTATGGCTCTTGCGGTGTTTGCTATTGTTCAGATTATTCAGGATACTTTCCTTACACCTAAGATTATGGGGCACGTAACAGGTCTGAACTCAGCCATTATCCTGTTGTCGCTTTCTATCTGGGGATCGCTACTTGGTATATTGGGTATGATTATTGCCCTGCCAATGACAACCCTTCTGATATCTTACTATCAGAGGTATGTCATAGCAGAAAAGTAAGTCTCTTAAGCGTCAGCAAATACCTTGCCGTCGTCGAGGGTAATCTGTAGTTTTGTGTACTCGCTGTGGAAATCGTTCTCAAGACGGTCAAGATAGCGGGCACATTCCCATTTACACATAGGAAGATCATGAAGCAGATAGTTGCCGCACGACTGAGGCTCTGTGGCAGGCACTTCTTTCTGTGTGAGAATCCACTTGAGGCACTCGATGGTTAGCCTGCGCATGTCCTCTACTGTGTATGAACCAGTCATGATGATATACATACCCGTGAGACAGCCCATAGGCCCAACATATACCACATCTTCCTTTGCTTCTGAGTTGCGAAACCATGTGGCCATCAGGTGTTCTATGCTATGTATGGCTGACGGGGCTACAGCAGGTTCTTTATTTGGCTCTGTGATGCGAAGGTCGAAAGTGGTAAATCCCTTGTCCACTCTGGAAACGTAGATACCAGGCTTAAGACGGGTATGATCGATGGTGAAACTCTGTATTACTTCCATTAAAAAAAATAGATAAAAATGATGACTACAGGCTTTCGATGAAAGTCTTTGTAACATGGAATGAATTATCTGCGATAGTGTTCCAGAAGTCGTGATACTGAGATGCATCAGTGTCGCGAAGGGGGATGTCGCTGATAACACGGAAGGAGATAAATGGTACCTTATAGATATAGCAAGCCTGGGCTATTGCTGCCGACTCCATATCCACAGCCTTGGCCTCTGGGAAATGACTGATTATCTCACGCATTTTTTCCTTTGAGTCAACAAACCAGTCGCCAGTGACGATGAGTCCCGGCTTAGCACCTGTCTTTAGGGCTTTCTCCAATAATGTGGAATCTGCCTCATAACGGGCAGGAAGCCCCTGTACCTGTCCGTATTGTGTGGTGTTGTCAATGGCTGTGCCACAATATACATCGTGATAAGTCAGTTGACTGCTTACTATTACATCTTGTATATTGATATCATCACCGTTTCCTCCAGCACAACCGGATGATATAATCACATCGGGCTTATGCTGACGGATCATCTCCACCGCTTGTATGGCTGCATTAACCTTTCCAATACCGCTCTTCTGGATAATGATGTTTTCAGAAGAGAACAACTGCTGGAGCTGCTTGAGCTCCTTATCCATTGCTACTATTACTCCTATCTTCATAATTGTTTTTGTTTACATTCTGCTATCTGGATACTGATATACCTTGTTTCGCTGGCGAACAGCCTCATAGATGAGGATGGCAGTGCTGACGCTGACATTTAGAGAGTCGAGACGTCCCAGCATTGGTATACGGATATGTACATCAGCAGCATCGCGCCATTGTTGAGAGAGCCCTGTAGATTCTGTGCCCATGACAAGAGCCGTTGCATGACTCATGTCATAGTCATAGTAATCATAAGAGTCCTGAAGCTGTGCTGTAAGGATGCGGATCTTATTTGCCTTAAGGAATTCGATACACTCCTTTGAGGCACAAGTGGCAACAGACACGCTGAATACCCCACCGATGCTGGCACGTATCAGGTTAGGGTTGTAGATATCCGTCAAAGGATCACACACTATCACGGCATCTACATTGGCAGCCTCGGCAGTGCGGAGGATGGCTCCCAGATTACCAGGCTTCTCTACACTTTCAAGTACTACCACAAGGGGATTATGCTTGTTGAACTTGAGGTCCTGAAGTCTGTGGCTCTTCACCTTGGCCACCGCAATGATACCCTCAGTAGACTCACGATATGCCATCTTCTCATACACCTGCGCTGTTACGAACGTAGGTTCGATGTCGCCAGTGTAGTTTGTTGTGTCGAGTACAAACAACTCTACTATCTCATATCCGCAGGCGATACAGTGTTCTATCTCTCGCTGACCTTCAACAACGAAGAGCCCTTCCTCTCGTCTGAGTGAAGACTTCTGCTGGAGCGTTACTACATGCTTTATCCTCGCATTCTGCGTGCTGGTAATTACATTTTCTTCCATATTCAGGGTACAAAGGTACGATTTAGTGAGCAAAAATCCAAATTTATTTGGTTTTTTTCAAAGAAAGTGGTACCTTTGTCGGCAAAATAAATACTTGCAAGTTATGAATATTGTAAAAAAGCTGCTGCCCGATGTGTTGGCAGTGCTGTTGTTTGCCGTTTTGGCTTTCGCCTATTTCTTCCCTGCCGACATCGAGGGACGTATTCTTTACCGACATGATGCATCGGCAGGAAGAGGTGCTGGTCAGGAGGGTGTGGAGTATCTTCAAAAGACAGGTGAGCGAAGCCGATGGACCAATGCTCTGTTCGGAGGTATGCCTACCTATCAGATGGCTCCGTCTTATAAGTCTACTGATAAGCTTAGTACTATTATCAGTGCTTATCACCTCTGGTTGCCAGAGAATGTATGGTATGTGTTTGCATATCTGTTGGGATTCTATATCCTGCTTCGTGCATTTGACTTTCGTCAGCATCTAGCTGCCTTAGGATCTATAATATGGGCTTTCAGCACCTATTTCCTTATCATCATAGCTGCCGGACACATCTGGAAGGTATGGGCATTGGCGTATCTGCCTCCGCTGATTGCCGGTATTGTGCTTGCATATAGAGGAAAATATCTATGGGGATTTATCGTCACGGCAATCTTTGCTGCATTTGAGATAAACGCCAACCACGTTCAGATGACCTACTATTATCTCTTTATCATCCTCTTTATGATAATAGCCTGGTTGGTTGAGGCAATACGTGAGAAACGGCTAGTACACTTTGCCAAGGCTACAGGAGTGTGTGTCGTTGCGGGTCTGATAGGTGTATGTCTGAATCTCTCTAATATTTACCACACATGGGAGTATAGTAAGGAGTCGATGCGTGGCAAGAGTGAACTCGTGAAGAAGAATTCTGCCAACCAGACCAACAGTGGACTTGAGCGCGACTATATCACACAGTGGAGCTATGGTATCGGTGAGACATGGACTTTGCTTGTACCAAACACCAAGGGCGGTGCTTCGATGCCATTGTCGATGAACGAGACGGCAATGAAGCATGCCGACAATAACTATATCGACATATATCATCAGATAGGACAATACTGGGGTGAACAGCCTGGAACCAGTGGACCTGTATATGTAGGTGCATTTGTGGTGTTTCTGTTTATTTTGGGACTGTTCGTTGTTAAGGGACCAATGAAGTGGGCTCTTCTCTCAGCCACAGTACTGTCGATAATGCTCTCATGGGGAAAGAATTTTATGGGATTGACAGATTTCTTCATCGACTATGTGCCGATGTATGCCAAGTTCCGTACTGTAGCCTCAATACTTGTTATCGCGGAGTTTACTATTCCTCTTCTGGCTATGCTGGCATTGAAGGAAGTGCTTTGCTCAGGAATGAATGAAAATAGAAAAGAAATAACAAAATACTCGTTGATATCGTTGGGACTCACTGCCGGAATCGCATTGCTCTTTGCACTGATGCCATCGATGTTCTTCAGCTCTTTCATTTCTTCGAGCGAGGTTCAGGCATTGCAGGGGCTGCCCGCAGAACACGTACAACCTATCATGAGTAATCTTACAGAGATGCGTAAGGCAATGTTCACCAGCGATTGTTGGCGTTCATTCTTTATCATCATCGTAGGTGCAGGCATCTTGTTTGCAGCTATCTATGGTAAGTTAAAGAAGGAGTATGCTGTTGGAGCATTGCTGATACTCTGTCTTGTCGACCTCTGGCCAATAAACAAGCGTTATCTTAATGATGAGATGTTCGTGCCGAAGAGTGAGCGTGAGGCTCCGCAACAGATGACTCAGACAGACGAGCAGATTCTGCACGATAAGAGCCTTGATTACAGAGTACTCAATATGGCTTCCAACACCTTCAATGAGAATGAGACTTCTTATTATCATAAGAGTATCGGAGGTTATCATGCTGCCAAGCTGCGTCGCTATCAGGAGATGATCGAACAATATATCTCTCCAGAGATGCAGCAGACGATGAGTGCAGTAGCAGATGCTGGAGGGGATATGACACAGGTTAACGGCGACAGTATCTATCCTGTGCTCAATATGCTTAACACGAAGTATTTTATCCTTCCTCTTCAAGGAGGACAGACTGTGCCCATCCAGAATCCGTATACCTATGGTAATGCATGGTTTGTGGATAAGCTCCAATATGTGCAGAATGCCAATGAGGAGCTCCTTGGGGTGGGTAAGATAGATCTCCGCCATGAGGCTGTGGCCGATGCGAAGTTCAAGACTCAGCTTGGCGATGCTGTGGTCCAGGATACAGCAAGTGTGGTTAAGATAATATCTTATGAGCCTAATGAGTTGAAATATGATGTCAACTCGAATAAGGGTGGTGTGATAGTGTTCTCAGAGATATATTATCCTGGATGGACGGCTACCATCGATGGTGAACCAGCAGAGTTGGGACGTGTTAACTATATCCTCCGTGCTCTGAATGTAAAACCGGGAAAGCACGAGGTGGTGCTCAGTTTTTTCCCCAAGTCTGTGGATACCACAGAGAGTATCGCTTATACGGCTTATGCTGTACTGATTCTCGTTATCTTGGGTGGTGTGTTTGTGGAATATCGCCGACGTAAAAATAAAGTCAGATGTTGAAAAAGTTGCTTTCGTTGCCACCGAATCTGGTGAGTGCCTTCCATGAGGTGACAGGACTCTCTGATGAAGAGTATTTCTGTACCTGCGATCCTATTGGACATCGATTGGGAAGTGGTGGAGGTACTTCGTGGCTTCTCATGGAGGCTATGAAAGGAGATAAAGCTGAGACTTTCGATGAGTGGCTCGCCAAAGAGAAACGCATACTGGTTCATGCTGGAGGTCAGAGTAAGCGTCTGCCCAGCTATGCTGTATCGGGTAAGGTATTGATGCCACTGCCGGTATTCAGATGGGAGAGAGGCCAGAAGCTGTCGCAGAACCTCCTTAGTGTGCAACTGCCGCTCTATGAGAAGATGATGCAGATGGCGCCAGAAAATATCCACACGATGATTGTCAGCGGCGATGTGCTTATCCGTGCAACACAACCGCTGCAGGCGATACCTCAGGCAGATGTTGTTTGCTATGGTCTGTGGCTTGATGCATCAGTGGCAAAGAATCATGGAGTGTTTGTGAGTGACCGCCGAAGTCCGTCTGTTTTGAAACAGATGCTTCAGAAACCATCAGTAAAGACGTTGTCAGAACTGCAGAAAGATCATTTCTATCTTACTGATATTGGGGTGTGGATGCTGAGCGATAAGGCCGTAAGGCTTTTGATGGAGCGGAGTATTGTAGGCAATCCTAGAGAGACTAGGGAAACTAGGATGACTGGCAATTATAGTCCTTCTGACTTTAAGGAATATGATCTATACTCTGAGTTTGGATGTGCTCTGGGCACAGACCCGTCGATACCTGATAGTGAGTTGTCTGAGCTCTCTGTAGCTATCGTTCCGCTTTCGGGTGGAGAGTTTTATCATTTCGGCACGTCGAAAGAGATGATTTCCTCTACGCTTAGGCTACAGAATCTGGTGAACGATCAGCGTGAGATAATGCACTTGGATCGTAAGCCGCATCCTTCGATCTTTGTACAGAATGCAGTTACAAAGATTCCATTTACAGAAGAGAATACTAACATCTGGGTAGAAAATAGCTATATCGGAGAAAAGTGGCATCTCACCCACGACCATGTGATAACAGGTGTGCCGGACAATGACTGGGAGATTAGTCTTGAACCAGGCGAATGTATCGACGTGGTGCCGGTGGGGGATAGTGACTATGAAATCCGTCGTTATCATATCGACGAACCTCAGAATAGTAATGAACTTGCTGAGAAAGCAAATCTCTACAGGCTTTTTGCACAACGTCGTGAGTTCAGGAAGCAGAATTGGTCGGCATTGGTCAAGAACTGGCGTCACAGCGTGTTCTATCAACTCGATCTTGCAGATGCTCAGGAGGAGTTTAAGAACTTAGGAATACCATTGCCAGAGCCTCTTGAAGATGATGCTCCTCTGATGACGCGCATTCATAATGCGATGTTCCGTGGGGAGAGCGATAAAGCGTTCAGTTTATTGCGCGAGGGTATTCTTGAGGGGCAGGAGATTGTTGGCACACCTCAAAGGGATATCGCTGACGATCAGATTGTGTGGGGACGTTCTCCAGTAAGAATAGATATTGCGGGAGGATGGACAGATACGCCTCCTTATTGTCTGATGGAAGGTGGAAATGTGATTAACTTCGCCATAGAACTAAATGGTCAGCCACCATTACAGGTATATATTAAGCCATCAAGAGAATACCACATTGTGCTCAGGAGTATTGATCTCGGAGCAATGGAAGTGGTTGAGACTAATGAACAACTCACCGACTTCATGCATGTCGGTTCCCCATTCTCCATTCCTAAAGCAGCCCTCGTCCTTGCCGGCTTCGGAAGTCACAATGGAATCAGGACACTTTGTGACATTCACTCTCAATTGGAGGAGTTTGGTTGCGGCATTGAACTAACGTTGCTCTCAGCCATACCTGCAGGTAGTGGCCTTGGAACATCGAGCATCCTCGCTGCCACAGTACTTGGAGCCCTCAATGACTTCTGTGGACTTGGATGGGATAAGAATGAGATTGGTCGTCGCACGCTGATGCTCGAACAGATGCTTACCACTGGAGGCGGTTGGCAGGATCAGTTTGGTGGCATACTGAGTGGAGTGAAGCTTTTGCAGACGGGCAGGGGCTTCGACCAAAGCCCTAAGGTTAGATGGTTGCCCAACGACCTTTGGACACAACCGGAATATCGTGCTTGTCACCTATTATATTATACCGGTATCACTCGTACAGCGAAAAGCATTCTCGCAGAGATAGTCCGCAGGATGTTCCTGAATCATAGTGGCGAAATACGTCAGTTGCGTGAGATGAAGGATCATACTATGGAGATGTATGAAGCAATACAGCAGAATGATTTCCAGCGTATGGGACTGCTTGTCCGTAAGACTTGGGCTCAGAATCAGGCTCTAGACTACGGCACCAATCCTCAGGCTGTATCAAAACTGACAGACCTTATCGATGACCTCTGTATGGGATATAAACTTCCAGGTGCGGGAGGTGGAGGCTACCTTTATATGATTGCAAAAGATCCCGAGGCCGCAGTGCGCATAAAACAAATCCTTACAGAGAATAGTACCAATCGCAATGCCCGATTTGTGGAGATGACACTTTCTACTATAGGACTGCAAATAAGCAGGAGTTGATGGAATTTAGGACGATAGTTGATATTGATGATCCAGGTTTCAGAATCGTGCCATGCGAGGAGATGCTCTTCGTGGGATCATGTTTCGCTGACAATATCGGCAGCAGGTTTAAGGAAGAGAAGTTCCATGCTGTGGTCAATCCTTATGGTGTGATGTATAATCCCGCCAGTATTCTGCACACCGTAGAGCGAATGGATTTATCGCCCTCTCTCAGAACCACTTTTATTACCCTTGGTACTAATCACGTCTATCGTCTTAATGAAACTGGCGAGATTGTGGATAACTGCCAGAAGCGCCCACAGTCGCTATTTACCGAAGAAGAACTGTCTGTCGATGAGTGTGCTGATTATTTGATGAAGGCGATATCCATCCTTCGAGATATTAATCCAGAGATGAATATTGTCCTTACTGTCAGCCCTATTCGCTATCGTAAATATGGCTATCACGGCTCACAATTATCCAAAGCGGCATTGCTACTGGCGATAGATAAGGTACTAGGCTATCCTAGAAGTTCTATCTTGCCCAGGAAGCCTAGAATCTCTAGGATATCTAAGATCTCCTATTTCCCCGCATATGAGATTCTCAACGACGAGCTCCGCGATTATCGCTTCTACAAACCCGATATGCTCCATCCTTCAGAACAGACGGTAGAATATATCTGGGAGCGTTTGGTCGATACTTATTTCTCTGATGAGGCGAAACATTTCCTTGAAGAATGGCGACCTATCAAACAGACCTTGGGACACAAACCTTTCGACCCTCAGTCAGAGGATTACAAGGCACTGATGGATAAAACTATGTTAAAAATTGCTGAACTAAAGAAAAAATATGCTACCTTTGCAGTCTAAATAGAAACAATATGTTGAAATATTCGATAATAAAGATAGCTACACTCATCGGTGCCCGTCGTGTGGGTGATACCGATGCCCAGATAGGTTGGTTGCTTACAGACAGCCGTTCCCTGTGTTTCCCTGAGGAGACACTGTTTTTTGCTCTTAAGTCAGCCCGTAACGATGGCCACAAATATATCAGCGACCTCTATCGTCGTGGTGTGCGTAATTTCGTCGTAGAGTCAAGAGGCATTCATGAATATTGCCCAAATAGTGCCTCTGAGATGAATGATGCTAACTTCCTTATCGTACCATCACCTTTAGCTGCACTTCAGCGACTTGCAGAGCGTCATCGTGATGAGTTTGACATCCCCATTGTGGGAATAACGGGCTCAAACGGAAAGACGATGGTAAAGGAGTGGCTCTATCAGATACTCCTCCCGTCGCAGAAGATCGTTCGTTCACCAAAGAGCTATAACTCTCAGATAGGAGTCCCTCTCTCTGTATGGCTTCTCAACGAACAGACCGAGGTAGGCATCTTCGAGGCAGGTATCTCCGAACCAGGTGAGATGATGGCCCTTCGTGACATCATCCAGCCCACAGTAGGAGTCTTCACATCCTTAGGTTCTGCCCATCAGGAGAATTTCCGTTCGATGGAAGAGAAATGTATGGAGAAACTCGAACTGATGCACGATACTCAGGCGATGATATATTGTTCGGACAATGACATCGTAAGCCGCTGTGTACGCCGTATGCAGTATAAGGGTGAGAAGATAGCCTGGTCGCAGTGCGACGAACAGGTGGCTTTCTTTGTAAAGACAGTCGATGGAACTAAGATCTCTTATCGTTATAAAGGAGAGGATGGCGCTTTTGACATCCCATTTAGCGATGAGGCTTCGATAGAAGACTGTATCACTTGTGCTGCCACAGCACTTTATCTCGGCATTACGCCAGAGCAGCTCGCAGAGCGTATGCCCGTGCTGGAGCCTGTAGCCATGCGCCTTGAGGTAAAGGACGGACAGAGAGGTTGTGTGCTTATCAATGACTCTTATAATAGCGATGTCAACTCTCTTGACATAGCTCTCGACTTCATGAACCGCCGTCAGTTCTCACCTCTCACCTCTCACCCCTCACTTCTAAAGAAGACACTTATCCTCAGTGATATGTATCAGACAGGTGTCGCCCCAGAGCAGCTCTATGCCCAGGTGTCAGACCTGTGTGTAAAGCGCGGAATACAGAAGTTCATAGGTATAGGTACTGACCTCTCTGCCCAGGCAGATAAGATACAGATTGTCGACAAACAGTTCTTCCTCGATGTTCAGCATTTTCTTACAAGCGATACGTTTAGCAGTCTGCGAAATGAATTGATACTTCTGAAGGGTGCCCGTAGTTTCGGCTTTGATCAGATAACAGAACAGCTGGAGCAGAAAGTCCATGAGACAATTCTCGAGGTGAACCTCAATGCCGTTGTGAATAACCTCAATTACTACCGCTCTTTTCTTAAGCCAGAGACCAAGATGGTCTGTATGATTAAGGCCGATGCCTATGGGGCAGGAGCTATAGAGATAGCCAAGACCCTTCAGGATCATCGTGTTGACTATCTCGCTGTAGCTGTTGCCGATGAGGGCGTTACGCTCCGTAAGGCTGGCATCACAGCCAATATCATGATTATGAATCCTGAGATGACCGCCTTCAAGACCATGTTCGACTATGACCTTGAGCCAGAGGTCTATTCCTTCCGTCTTCTCGATGCTCTCATAAGGGCAGCGCGTAAGGAGGGTATCACAGGATGGCCGGTACATATCAAACTCGATACCGGAATGCATCGTTTAGGCTTCGATCCTATAAACGATATGGATGAGCTTATCGACCGTCTGAAACATCAGAATGCCATTATTCCGCGTTCTGTGTTCAGCCATTTCGTAGGTTCCGATAGCGATGGCTTCGATGAGTTCTCTGCCCGTCAGTTTGCCCTCTTTGATGAAGGAAGCAAGAAGCTGCAGGCGGCATTCACGCATAAGATCCTTCGTCACATGGACAATTCTGCCGGTATAGAGCATTTCCCTGAGCGACAGATGGATATGTGTCGCCTGGGATTGGGGCTCTACGGTGTTGACCCTCGTGACAACAGAATACTTAACACCGTATCTACGCTTAAGACAACCATCCTCCAGATGCGCCATGTTCCTGCAGGCGATACAGTGGGCTATAGCCGTAAGGGAAAGATTGATCACGATTCAGTTATCGCTGCTATACCTATAGGCTATGCCGACGGTCTGAATCGTCATTTGGGCAACCGTCGTTGTTACTGTCTGGTAAATGGCCAGAAGGCGGAGTATGTGGGTAATATCTGTATGGATGTGGCTATGATAGATGTCACAGGCATCGACTGTCATGAGGGCGACATGGTGGAAATCTTCGGTGAGCATCTGCCAGTAACCACGCTCTCTGACATCATCGACACCATCCCATACGAAGTCCTCACAGGTGTGTCAAACCGTGTGAAGCGTGTATATTTTCAAGATTGACGTTAACGATAACGTAAAAAAATATAAGGTGAAATGTTCTGCGTTTCACCTTTTTTTATTAATTTTGCAGCCACAGACTACTAAGATGGTCGAAAATTGACTCTGAACAAACAAAAATATCGATATTAAAAAAATGGAACAGGTATTCAGTTACATTATTAGTCTTGGGGCATCGGTGATGATGCCTATCCTCTTTACTATCATTGGCCTGTGTATAGGCATGAAGTTCGGAAAGTCCTTGAAATCAGGTCTGTATGTAGGTGTGGGATTCGTTGGCTTGGGTATCGTGACAGCTCTTCTAACGAGCAACTTCGGTAATCCGCTGAGTGAGATCTCACGTCTTTATAACCTCCAGCTCGGCGTGTTCGACATGGGTTGGCCTGCTGCTGCAGCAGTGGCTTACAACACAGCAGTGGGAGCTCTGATCATCCCCATCTGTCTTGGAGTGAATTTCCTGATGCTTATCACAAAATGTACCCGTACGGTGAATATCGACCTGTGGAACTACTGGCATTTCGCATTTATCGGAGCTGTGGCATACTTCGTAATGGATCAGAGTCTGGCATGGGGCTATTTCGCTGCCATCGTTTGTTACATCATCACCCTGGTTATGGCCGACCTTACCGCCTCGAAGTTTCAGGGATACTATGATGATATGGATGGTATCTCTATCCCTCAGCCTTTCTGCCAGAGTTTTACGGTGTTCGCAATAGGTATCAACTGGTTGCTCGACAGAATTCCCGGATTCTCAAAGCTCGATATTGATGCCGATGGACTGAAGAAAAAGTTTGGTGTGCTTGGTGAGCCTATTGTGCTTGGTGTTATTGTTGGTGCGTTGATTGGTGTCGTAGCACAGCTGGATATTAAGAAAGTACTCTTTCTTGGAGTGACTATGGGTGCTGTGATGGAACTGATACCACGTATCACAAAGCTCTTCATCGACGGATTGAAGCCTATTGCAGAGAAGACGCAGGAGGTCGTTCAGAAGAAATGGGCTGGTAAGAAAGTGTATATCGGTATGTCGCCAGCACTTGTGATTGGTCATCCAACAACGCTTGTAGCTTCGCTGATACTTATTCCTCTGGCGCTGTTGATGGCTGTGGCCTTGCCTGGCAATGAGTTCCTTCCTCTAGCATCGCTGGCTGGTATGTTCTATGTGTTTGTTATGGTTCTGCCTTATACCAAGGGTAATGTGGTGAAGACACTCATAATAGGTATCATAGCAGTAGGTATAGGCCTTTGGTTTGTGACGGATATGGCCCCTGCCTTTACTCAGGCAGCCCAGACAGTTTATGCTCAGACACAGGATCCTGCAGCGAAGATTCCTGAGGGATTCCAGGCTGGTGCGATTGATTTTGCTAGTTCGCTTTTCGGTTGGGTGATTTATAAATGTGTGAATAATCTGGCCTATGTGGGTGCTGGTATTCTTACACTTATCACTATCTGTATGGTAATCTGGAACCGTAGGATTATCGTTGCAGATGAAAAGGGTTCCAAGGAATAACATATTAAAACAAAAATAGAAATGAAGAAATCAATTTTGACTTTAATGCTTATGGCAAGTTTTACAAGTGGCTTCGGCCAGCAGAACGTGAGTTTCCAGAAGGCATGTCATCCTGATGATGTGAAGCATTACGACACGAAGACCCTTCGTGAACGCTTCGTTATGGAAAAGGTGATGGTTGCCGACGAGATCAACCTTACT
Source organism: uncultured Prevotellaceae bacterium (assembly GCA_902761605.1). Lineage (GTDB taxonomy): Bacteria > Bacteroidota > Bacteroidia > Bacteroidales > Bacteroidaceae > Prevotella. Next base: position 5,503 of record CACWLC010000022.1, on the reverse strand, counting down.
TATTCGATGTACGACCGTTTTATCTTCGGTGGTGCAATGCCTGTTACCAAGGACCTGAAACTTGAGACTTTCCCAGAGCTCCGTGCTGACTATTTTATGCGCAATCGTGAGTTGGGTGTCATCAACACTGGTGGTGACGGTGTGGTAATCGTTGACGGACAGGAGTATCCTCTTGGTTACAGTGAGGCCCTCTACGTTGGTCGCGGTTGGCTTGGTAAGGATAAGAAGGGCGGTGACATAGACTCAAATAAGGAAGTGGTATTCCGTTCAAAAGACCCTCAGAAACCAGCCAAGTTCTATCTGAATTCAGCTACAGCACATCATCATTACAAGACTCAGTGGGTGACACTTGACGGACGTAAGAATGGAAAAGTGCAGAGCCTGAAGGCAGTGATTGTAGGTACAAAGGAAAAACCTCTCGGTTCTAAGGCTGAGAGTAATCTGCGTACTATCAACCAGCTGATTGTTAACACAGCCCTTGAGGAGGGCCCATGTCAGTTGCAGATGGGTCTGACACAGTTGCAGGAGGGTAGCGTGTGGAATACTATGCCTCCTCACACTCACGGACGTCGTATCGAGGCATATTACTATTTTAATGTGCCTGAGACACAGACTGTTTGCCACGTGATGGGCGAACCACAGGAGAGTAGGGTGGTATGGCTGCACAACGAGCAGGCTATCATGTCACCAGAGTGGAGCATCCACTGCGCTTCGGCTACCTATTATTATACATTTATCTGGGGTATGGCAGGTGAGAACCTGAACTATAACGATAAGGACAATATCCCCGTCATCGACCTCAAGTAAAGGTAAAAAGGATATTTAAAGGTAAAAAGGTAAAAATATGGCTCCAGTACAAACATCAAAGATGTCCAACTTCCGTTGGGTGATCTGTGCGCTGCTGTTCTTGGCAACAACAGTAAACTATATGGACCGTCAGGTTCTGTCGTTAACCTGGAAAGACTTTATCGCAGTAGACTTCCACTGGACAGATGCTGACTACGGTAGGATTACAGGAATGTTCTCATTATTCTATGCTATCGCCAACCTCTTTGCTGGTAAATTCATCGACTGGATGGGTACCAAGAAGGGTTATCTCATTGCTATCTTCGTATGGAGCACCGGTGCTGTTCTTCATGCTGGATGCGGATGGGTAGCTATGAATATTGAGGGTTATGACTCTATCGAGGCATTGCGCGCCGTACAGGCAGGTAGCGATGCTGCTGTAGCTATCGCTACTATATCGGTATGGCTCTTCCTTAGCTGTCGTCTGATACTCGCTGTCGGTGAGGCAGGAAACTTCCCTGCAGCCATCAAGGCTACTGCAGAGTATTTCCCAAAGAAAGACCGTGCGTTCAGTACATCTATTTTTAATAGTGGCGCATCAGTAGGTGCTCTTGCTGCTCCTGCTACTATCCCTCTGTTGGCTCGTGCTTGGGGTTGGGAGATGGCTTTCATTATCATCGGTGTATTGGGTTATATCTGGATGGGCCTTTGGATGTGGCTCTATGAGAAGCCTCGTAAGAACAAACGCGTAAATCAGGCAGAGCTCAACTATATTGAGCAGGATATCGATATCGCTGAGGTACAGGATCGCGACAAGGCGAAGGAAGAAAAGGCTATCCCGTTCTTCGAGTGCTTTACCTATCGTCAGACTTGGGCTTTCCTCGTTGGTAAGTTTATGACTGATGGCGTTTGGTGGTTCTTCCTTTTCTGGGCTCCGGCATACTTCTCTGACCAGTATGGATATACATCAGACTCAACTATGGGTATTCTGCTGATCTTCACACTTTATCTGATTGTAACAGTGCTTTCAATTGGTGGTGGTTATCTGCCCACATACTTTGTTGATAAGAAGGGTATGAACCCATATCTGGGTCGTATGCGCGCCATGTTGATTTTCGCTTGTTTCCCAGTATTGGGTCTGCTGGCTCAGCCTATGGGAGCATACAGCGCATGGTGGCCAGCCATCCTGATTGGTCTGCTGGGTGCAGGACATCAGGCTTGGAGTGCTAACCTATTCTCAACCATCGGCGATATGTTCCCAAAGAGCACTATTGGTACTATCGTTGGTCTGGGAACCATGACAGGTGGTTTCGGTTCTATGGCTATTAACATGGGTAGTGGTGAGTTCTTTACTTGGGCAGCTGCTCAGGGCTCTGCTTTCCAGTTCTTTGGATTCGAGGGTAAGCCTGCTGCTTACATGGTAGTGTTCTGCATCTGTGCCGTAGCTTATCTCATAGGCTGGTGTATCATGAAGGCACTCGTGCCAAAGTACAAGCCAATCATAATAGAGGATTAATATCTGAAGATAATCGTAAAAAGATCCCTGTTCTTATTGGATAGGGGTCTTTTTTTATGTTTAATTAGAAAAAATGCATCTTCTTTTAATAAAAAAGGTGTAAAAACTTGGTGGTTTCGTAAAAAAGTAGTAATTTTGCACCCGCTTTTTGTGGCACCTGTGCCCGGAGCATAAGTTTAACATCAAAATTTTTAAAAACAAAGACAAATGATTATTGTACCAGTAAAAGAAGGCGAGAACATCGAAAAGGCCCTCAAGAAGTTTAAGAGAAAGTTTGAAAAGACAGGTGTAGTTAAGGAGCTTCGCCGCCGTCAGCAGTTTGACAAACCTTCTGTACTTAAGCGTCTTAAGATGGAGCACGCCGTCTACGTACAGCAGCTGCGCACAAACGAGGAATAATAAAAGTTCCTAAAAAATTTGGTAGTTTCGAATTTTATTCGTAAATTCGTAGCCAAAAAGGAGAGCTAACACTCTCTGTAATGGCGAGAAGGATGATAAACCAGTTTCTAAACTACCTGCGGTACGAGCGGAATTCATCTCCGCAGACTGCGCAGACATACGAGGAAGCTCTCGAGGAGTTTGAATCGTATATCACATTTAGGGATGAAGGACTCTCGCTCGGTGATATAGATACCGACATCATCCGTGACTGGATGGAGAGTCTGATGGATAAAGGAAACTCTGCGTCAACGATTAACAAAAAATTGAGTGCATTGCGTTCCTTTTATCGCTTTGCCCTAAAACGGAAACTGGTAACCCGCGATCCGGCACACTGCATCGACGGTCCTAAGAAGTCGAAGCCCTTGCCTCAATTCCTCCGTGAAGGGGAGATGGACAGGCTGCTCGACGATCTTGAGTGGAGTGATGATTATAATAATGTACGTGCGCGTACCATATTATTATTATTATATACTACGGGACTAAGACGTTCGGAACTTGTAGGTCTGAATGATAAGGATGTGGACTTCGGTTCAAAGCAGTTGAAAGTGACTGGAAAAAGAAACAAGCAACGCATCGTTCCTTTCGGAGATGAGTTGGCTAGTGAGTTGCAGCACTATATAGAAGTACGCGACGCACAAGCGGGTAAGTCGGATGGGGTGGACGGGCATCCACTCTTTCTGGGGAATAAGGGAGAACGGATCTCCGGACAGCAGGTATATCTGATGGTTAGGAAATATCTTACTGCAGTCACCACGCTGAAGAAACGTTCCCCACACGTGCTCAGGCACACCTTCGCCACGGCAATGCTCAACAATGGGGCAGGTCTGGAATCAATAAAGGATCTGTTGGGTCATGAGAGCGTCAGTACGACGGAAATCTATACCCACACAACCTTTGAGCAATTGAAACGAGTTTATAAAGAGGCTCATCCAAGAGCCTAGAACCTTTTTAATAACTATTTAAAAATAGGAGGTATCTATGGAGATTAAGATTCAGTCGATTCATTTCGACACTACCGAGAAGTTACAGGCGTTTATCGAAAAGAAGATTGCCAAGTTAGAAAAATCATTTGAGGATATTCAGAAAGTAGAGGTGCAACTTAAGGTAGTGAAGCCCGCAACTGCCGACAACAAGACTGTAAGTCTGTCGGTAGCCGTTCCAGGAAACACTCTGTTCGTAGAGAAGACAAGTGACACATTTGAGGAAAGTACGGACCTTTGTGTGGATTCTATGAGGGCTCAACTGCAAAAATTCAAGGAAAAATTAAGAGATAGATAAAAAAAAACAAGAAAAGTTTTGTTATTTCAAAAATAAGTAGTAACTTTGCAGCCGTTTTCCGACAGGTCGTAACCCATGACATAGGGAGCGGCTGCAAAAACGCCTCTTTAGCTCAGTTGGCCAGAGCACGTGATTTGTAATCTCGGGGTCGTTGGTTCGAATCCGACAAGAGGCTCTCCTGAAAAGGAATGAAGTTCGGTGAAAACCGGGCTTTCGTGACTAAAAGGAAAAATGGCTTGGGTGTTTTCCAGAGTGGCCAAATGGGGCAGACTGTAAATCTGCTGTCTTTCGACTTCGGTGGTTCGAATCCATCAGCACCCACTAGAGAGATCTATGCGGAAATAGCTCAGTTGATAGAGCACTAGCCTTCCAAGCTGGGGGTCGCGGGTTTGAGCCCCGTTTTCCGCTCACTTGCTGTAATAGCTCAGTGGTAGAGCACTTCCTTGGTAAGGAAGAGGTCCTGAGTTCAACTCTCAGTTACAGCTCTCTCACTGTTAGGAGGAAACTGAAAATTCAGAATTATATACAATTTAATAAACAAGTAAAATGGCAAAAGAGAATTTTGTGCGCACCAAACCGCACGTAAACATTGGTACTATCGGTCACGTTGACCACGGTAAGACAACTCTGACAGCTGCTATCACAACAGTGTTGGCAAAGGCTGGACTCTCTGAGGTTAAGTCATTCGATCAGATTGATAACGCTCCTGAGGAGAAGGAGCGCGGTATCACTATTAACACCGCTCACGTTGAGTACGAGACCAAGCTGCGTCACTACGCTCACGTTGACTGCCCGGGACACGCTGACTATGTAAAGAACATGGTAACTGGTGCTGCTCAGATGGACGGTGCTATCCTCGTAGTTGCTGCAACTGACGGTCCTATGCCTCAGACTCGTGAGCACGTTCTGCTCGCTCGTCAGGTAAACGTTCCACGTCTTGTTGTATTCCTGAACAAGTGTGATATGGTTGATGACGAGGAGATGCTGGAGCTCGTTGAGATGGAGGTCCGCGAGATTCTGGAGCAGTATGAGTTTGAAGAGGATACTCCTATCATCCGTGGTTCTGCTCTTGGTGCACTGAACGGTGTTGCTAAGTGGGAGGAGAAGGTTATGGAGCTGATGGACACCTGCGACACTTGGATCCAGGAGCCTCCTCGTGCAACTGACAAGCCATTCCTGATGCCTGTTGAGGACGTATTCTCAATCACAGGTCGTGGTACAGTTGCTACTGGTCGTATCGAGACTGGTGTTATCCACGTAGGTGATGAGGTTGAGCTGCTCGGTCTTGGTGAGGATAAGAAGTCAGTTGTAACTGGCGTTGAGATGTTCCGCAAGATTCTTGATGAGGGTCAGGCTGGTGATAACGTAGGTCTGCTGCTCCGTGGTATCGACAAGAACGAGATCAAGCGTGGTATGGTACTCTGCCACCCAGGTCAGATCAAGCCATTCAAGAAGTTCAAGGCTTCTATCTACGTTCTGAAG